>JAJDCO010000063.1 GCA_029260795.1 Planctomycetota bacterium
CGACGCCTCTCCTCCTCACCAGCGCCGAGGTCTGACGCACCGAAAAAGCCCACGTCAAGGCCATTTTCGCCCTTCCACCGAGCCACCGCGCGGCGGCATCTCCCCCGAGTTCAGCCCCGAGCGCGGTAAACTCGGGCTAGGAGATCGCGCGCGCCCTCGAGATCGCCGAGGGTGTAGGTCGTCGCGGCGAGGTTGAATCGCGCCACCTGCAGGTCGGGATGGTCTGGGGGCAGCGTGCGGAAGTGAAAGTCGTGAGCCTTCGACCAGGCGCCTCGAGTCGTCGGGAGATCACTCAGTCGGTCGGCGTCTAAGCCGAGGTTTTCGGCGGCGCCATGAATCGCTGCACTGTGGTCGGCGCCCGGTGTTTCGAGCATTCTGTTCAGAGCCTCTGCTAGGTTTGCTCTGGCCCCATCGAGATCTCCGGACTGGGCTAGCTGCTGGCTTTCTTCCAGGGCGGCTTCGGACGCGGCGGCGGCAGCGCGAGTGGCGGCGGACTCCCTCGCCTCGAAGCAGTGCACGGTAATGCGTATTTCGGTGGTCGCCCGCTTTGCGGCCGCTTGGATCAAGAGGGTGCCGTGACCCTTGCGCTCGAGGCGGAGAAAGGGCGTCGTGCCGCCGCCGGAGTCGTCGTCTTCGAAGGCCTCGACGCGCTTCTTGCCGGCGATGAGGGCGGCGGCGCCGGAGGGCTTGGGGGCGGTCGCGGTGGAATCGAACTGAGCGCGCAGGACGAGGTCCGCTTCGGGCGACTCCGCGTAGACGAAAAGAACCGAGTCGTCAGACTCGAGGACGTAGCGGATGGTCTTCGAGGGTCCGATGCCTTCGAGGACGGGGTCCTTGGGGCTCAGAGTGAATTCGTGCTTCGTCGCGTGCTTCAGGATCGTCGGCTCGTCTTGGAGCGCGGCGGTCAAGCACGCGGTCAGTATCAGCGTGAGCATCGTTCGGATCCTGTCGAGATGTAGCTGGTGCGCTTCCCCGGTTGTTCAGGGTACGCCCGGTCGGGGCGGGGTCAACAGGCGGGGAGGTGCCGCTTGCTTCGCGCGCGGTCCATACCTTCGCGTGGATGAGGTTGGGGCGCCGATTCGGCCCGACGCATGGAGCCTCGTACGTGTGCTCGCCACCGCCCTCGCCGGCGCAAGCTTCGCTGCGCTCGCGTGCGCACTCCGTGCCCGATCTCCCGCCCTCGCCGGCGCAAGCTTCGCTGCGCTCGCGTGCGCACTCCGTGCCTGATCTCCCGCCCTCGCCGGCGCAAGCCTCGCTGCGCTCGCGTGCGCACTCCGTGCCCGATCTCCCGCCCTCGCCGGCGCAAGCTTCGCTGCGCTCGCGTGCGCACTCCGTGCGTGTTGGCTCTAGTTCTCGCTGGTGCCGCCTCCGCTTCGCGGCGGACCGCCCGCCAGCGGCCGGGCGTCCCACATGCGGACCTCGGAGTTGCCTGCGCCCGAGAAGATCCGGTCGTTCAAGAACACCAGGTCGAAGACGAACGAGCTCTGCCCGGGCAGCTCGAGGAGCAGCTCGTGGTAGTGGGCGTCCCAGATCCGGATCGTTCCGTCTTGACTGCCCGTGGCCAGGCGTCTTCCGTCCGGGCTGTACTCGACGCAGTAGACCTTGTCCGAGTGTGCGAGAAAGGTCGCGATCTCCTCCCGCTTCGCCGTATCGAAAACGCGCACATGGCCGTCCTGATAGGCCGCGGCCAGGCGAGTGCCGTCAGCACTGAACGCGCAGCCGTGTGCGCCATTCGGCTCGAAGAGGGTTCCCACGGGGTCGGAGTAAGACCACAGCTGGAGATAGCCCACCTGTCCGTTGTAGTCGCCGATCGAGATCCGTGCCCACCGCTTGCCTCGGGGACCGAAGCGATTCGCTTTGGTGACCTTGAGGGAGCTCCGGTCGAGGGCCAAGTACTCGGAATCGCTCATCGGGATGTGGGTTCCCGCCTCGATGTCGTAGAGCGCACCGGGCATCCAAAGATGCCGTCCGTCCGTGGCGATCGACACGGTCGCCCCTTGCTTGGGGTGAATCTCATGCACGAGCGTGGGCGAGTCGTCTGTCCGCCAAACACGGATGGGGCCGCGGCCATAGGTCGCCGAGGCGACGTACTTCCCATCTGCCGACGCGACCAGCTTGTGCACGGCGCCCGCGTTGCGCCCGATCAAGGTCGAGGGCTCGGGGCGCACCGGCCACGAGAGCAGGCTCGTCTCTCCTTGGCGGGAGACGGCCCGTGAGAGGAGGCTCTGTCCTTCTCGCCAGAACCGCAGCGTGAACGGTTGGCGATCGAGGGTGGAGTAAACCTTCAGCAGAGCGCCGTCCGCGAGCTTCCACAAGCAAATCGTCCCGTCCTCGTAGCCGGCCGTCGCCAGCCGTGTCCCGTCGGGCGAGAACGCGAGTCGATGAACACCGGATCGATGGCCCGTCAGGCGCCGGAGCTCGGTGCCGCTCTGCGCGTCGAGCAGGACCACTGCGCCACTCTCGAGACCGACGGCGAGGTGTTTCTGATCCGGGCTCTGGGCGATGCCCAAGGCCGGGCCAGTGACGGAGAGTCGCTGCGAGCTCCCGTCGGTGGCGTTCCAGATCACGAGGGAGTCGCCCTCGCCGCAGACGAAGCGCTCTCCGTCGAGGCCGAGAGGCAGAGGTGTCGAGGGCCCTGTGTTCTCGACGCGAAGGATGACCGATCGCGATCCGAGGTCGACGAGCAAGGCTTCTTGGCCACGCGAGCACAGCAGCCGCTCGCCATTCGAGCTGAAGCGCACGACGTGCACCGGCTGACCGTTCGGCTCGACGAGGACATCGATCGTATCGTCCTCTCGGTTCCAGATCGCGATCGCGCCGTCGCGAGTCCCCAGTCCGGCTCGGCGTGAGGAGACTCCATCCGAAACGGTGGAGATCGAAAGCGCAGTCTGCCGGACTCCCTTCAGCTGCCCGTCGGCCGCGTCGAACGAGGCGATGCCGCCCTCGGCGAGGCCGACGAGAATCTCTTTGGCCGCAGGATCGAATCCGATCTCGCCCACGATGGGGCTCGGGGCCTTCAGCTCGCCCTCCCATTGCCTCAGCTGGAGCTGAAGGTAGTGCCACTCGAACCCACGATGTGGCGCCGGTGCCTCGTTCAGGTGTCGCTCCGCGATCACCAAGTCCTGTTCTTCGATCGCTTTCGCCGCCGCCAGGAGATTCGACTTATAGGAGAGCCACTCGGCGACCCGTTGCTTGTCCCGCACGAGCTCTCGGCTCTCTCGGGCGATCCGATCGCTGTTGCTCGCGGACTCGGCGTCCTGGGCCGAGCGCGAGGCGAACGTCAACGTACCGATCAGGCCCAGGGCGATCGCGAGTACGGTGGCGCCCGCTCCCAGCACGAGCGATCGATTGCGCCGCGTGAACTTCTTCAGCTTGTAGATCGTCGAGGCCGGGCGAGCGACGATGGGCTCATCGTTCAGAAAGCGGCGGAGATCTTCGGCGAGCCCGAGGGCGGAAGCGTAGCGTCGGTGACGGTCCTTCTCCATCGCCTTCATGACGATCGTCTCGAGGTCTCCCTTCAGATGCCGAGCATGGGCGAGCAGGGGCGTCGGCTCCTCGAAGCGGATGATGTGAATCGCCTCGGGGATCTCTCGCCCGTCGAGATCGTAGGGGGGGTGGTCGGCCAAGAGCTCGTAAAGGATCACGCCGAGCGCGTAGACGTCGCTGCGGGCGTCGATCTGGGTCGAGTCCCCCGCGACCTGCTCGGGGCTCATGTATCGGATCGTGCCGATGATCTCCCCCGTGTGCGTGCAGAGGGTGGTCGCCTCCACGTCCGTGGCCACGGCGCGAGCGATACCGAAGTCGAGGACCTTTGGCTGTCCGCCTTCGCGCGAGTCCTCCACGAGGACGTTCGCGGGCTTGAGATCTCGGTGCAGGATGCCCTTGGCGTGGGCATGCTCCACCGCTTCGCAGAGTCGGGCCATCAGCTCGCAGCGCTCCCGGTCGGCCAACCGGTGGCCGTTCGCGTACTCGATGAGGTCCGTGCCATCGATGAGCTCCATCGTGAAGAACGGAAGGTCGGCGTTCCCGACGGTCATCCGGCCCGCTTCGTAGATCTGAGCAATGCCCGGATGATGGAGCTTGCCGAGAATGTCGATCTCGCGCTCGAATCGCTTGAGCATGTCCCGGGTGGCCAAACCGAACCGCACCAGCTTGAGGGCAACGACGCGCTGCGGATGCTCTTGGCGCGCTTCGAAGACAACGCTCATCCCACCCTCGCCGATGCGCCGCACGATCTGCAGGTCACCGATCTGGTCGGGCAGGTCGCCGATCCCGTCGTCGTCTCGAGCGCCCCGCTCCTGCTCGCTGTCCAGCAAGACCTCGAGCTCGGGCCGAATCGCGCCCTCAGCAGAGAGGGGCAGGGGGTTCGAGTCCTCGTCCAGCATCTCCTGGATGAGCTTCAGCATGCCGATGTCGTCGCGGCACGTCCGGGCGAGGAAGCCACGACGTTTTCCCTCGGGAAGCTCGCACGCCTCGAGGAAGATCCTGCGCACCTGCTGGAACTGCTCGGGAATCACGGCTCGCGGAGCTCCCGGCGCAGCCAGGCCTGCGCTGCTCGCCAGTCGGCCTCGACCGTCGAGACCGAAACGGAGAGGACATGGGCGATCTCCTTGACGGTCATCCCGACGAGGAACCGGCACTCGACGACCCGGGTCATGCGGGGGTCGAGCAGACTGAGCTTGGAGAGTGCTTCGTTGAGCGCGACCAAATCGAGCGTGTGGGTCTCGCTTCGCGCGTCGTCTGCCAGGAGGCTCTGCGAGACGAGGACCTCATCCCATCCGATCTTCTCCCAGTCGCCCCCGCGCTTGAGTCGGAGGCGCCTCTTGGCCTGATCGGCCAGGACCTGGCGCATCGCTTTCGCCGCGATCGCGAAGAAGTGTGCCCGGCTCTCCCAATCGGTCGGAGCCGCGCGCAGGAGCTTGCCGGCGACCTCGTGAACCAGATCGGTCGTCTGCAACGCTGACCGGTTCCGGCCGTGCAGATGCGCTCTCGCTCGTCGCCGCAGATCGTCGTAGACGACGGGGAGGACGTCGGAGATCGACGCCCGACCGTCCCGAATCTCAAAGAGGATCTGGGTGATGGCTTGGGGGTTGGTCTTCATGGAGCTCCTCACCGAGCCCGCCCAGCATAGTTTCTGAGTGCACCGAAAGCGAGGTTGGGCGGAGCAGTGACTTGGGAGAGGTGCCCCTTCGGGCGGCGGGCGGTTCGAATGCGCGATCGGTTCTTTCGAGCGTGAGTGGAGCTTGCTTCGCGCGCGGTTCGTTCAGGGCGATTTCGTTCGGTTGCGCGATGACCTCGTCGGTAGCGGGGGGCGACCTCCTCCTTCGTGTGCGGGACCCGCTCGCTGCGCGCACGGCACTCGACTTCGCGTGGATGCCGTCGCTTGCCGTTCTCCCCGCTCGCTGCGCGCGCGCTCGGGTCGGTATCTGGCCTTCGTGCGTTCTGGCACTTCGGCGCTGGGGTACCTAGAATGACGCGATTGCCGTGTCCGAGCTGACGCGGCCCGGACGAGCGTGTGAGGATGGGAATGACGAAGCGGCTCTGGATCGGTGCCTTGTTGCTCGTGACCGCCTGCGCGGGACCCGCCATCGAGGAGAGCAAGAAGAACGAGCTCAAGGCGCGTTGGCAGCTCTTCGTGATGGACTCGCCGGATTGGCCCGAGGCGCGCACTTGGTGGCTCGCTCAAGAGCCGGCGGCCGTCGATCTGCTCTCCCTCAACTTGCTCCAGGCCATGGTCAGCGACCATGTGCAGTATCGCAAGGAGATGGGAGCGCGCGCGGGATTGGTCGACTTCACCGACGAGGCACCCGATCCCGAGCGGCTCTGGCGCCGGGCGCAGGCCGAGCTCGTCTCGCTTCCCGACCTGTCGCTCGACGTCCTCATCGAGTCGCTTCGCCGCAGTGATGCGGACGTCAAGGATCTCATGACCTCGACCTTCGCACGCATCGGCCTGCCGGCGCTGTCGCGCCTCGAGCAGGTGCTCGCGGATGAGTCGGAGCAGCAGCCGCGCATCGTCGCGACGCATGCCATCGGCCGCATCGGCGCCGAGGATCCGAACGCGATGGCCGAAGCGCAGCGCGTCCTGATCGTGCGATTGAACACCGACGCGGATTGGGCCGTGCGTGGTGAAGCCGCACGCGTGCTCGGCAGGTACCCCGACGCCGTCGGGGCCCTCGCCAACGCTCTCGCCTCGGACGACGATCGATTCGTGCGCCTCAAGGCGGCCGAGTCTCTTGGCATCCTGGGCGGCGAGCATTCGGAGCGGGCGCTGGTGGCCGCGTTGCCGACCGCTCAGCAGCGCAACGACCTCGAGCTCCTGCGGGCGCTCGGTCAAGAGCTGCGACGCCTTTCGGGACGACGGTTGCCCAACGACCCGAAGGTTTGGCAAGAATACCTGTCCGAGCGGTATGGAACCCCGCGCTGAGCGACGTCTCGGTGATCCACTGACGGAGACCCCATGGAGTGGCGACTCGGCAGACACGCCCCGGCGTGTCAGTCCTGCGAAGCGGCCTTCGAGCCGGAGGCGGATTACTACACCGTCCTCACCGAGACGAACGAGGAGTTCGATCGGCTCGACCTGTGCCCGAGCTGCTTTGCGCGCCGAGCAGAGTGTCCCGAGGACGTCTTCTTCTGGAAGGGACGACGCCCGGCCGCCAAGGAAGCCGGTGAGCGCCGAGTCGACTTCCAAGCCGTCAAGGCCTTCCTCAAGAAGAGCCGCACCGAGACCAGCCTCGCCTACCTCCAGCTGAACTACGTCCTCGCCTTGATCCTTGTCCGCAAGAAGATGCTCCGCATCAAGGAGATGTCCTCGCGAGGTCGCCAGGACTACCTGCGCGTGCACTTCACCAAAGAGGACGAGGTCTTCGAGATCCCGGTTCCCGAGCTCCGCGAGTCCGACGTCACCGAGGTCCAGAACAACCTGATGGACCTCTTTCGACAGCACGCGGCCCTCGATCCCGGAGAAGCCGACGATGCCGAGGCCGACGAGCGAGCCGAGGCTGAGGCCCGCACTGAGGATTCGCCGGACGAGCCAGCGGAGTCTGATTCGCCCGAGGCCGCGGAAACGGCGAGCTGAGGGGCGTTTCGAGTCGAGGGTGCGCGAACCGGGTCATCCTCACCGCACGTTGAAAGCTGTAAGCCGCTTTCAAATGGTCGCTTGTGGCTGTTGGGTCGACGAGGCCACCGCTCATCTCCCCCCGGGCTCCCCGTGACCTCCACATCGCCCCACCGATTCTGACTCGGGACGGACCGTCCCTGTCAAATCCTCGGAAGTGGTCGTTGACCCATCATGTCGTGGTCATGCTTCATTGCGTGCGCGAGATATTGGGAGGTGAGGTGGTTCAACATCCTGGGATGGCGGGGCTTCGGGTGGAATTCATTTGCGAGGAGGGGTGAGCGTGGGTAGTGTTGGCTCTCGGTGGGGCGGCGTGGGGCCGAATGGGGAGCTGTGGATGACCTGGGTCGCCACGGTCAGGGCCCGCATGGGTGCGCCGTAAGGAGAGGACGATGTCGTTCTTCGGAAGCTTCGAGCTCACGCTCGATGTGAAGAACCGCCTCTTCGTGCCCAAAAAGTGTCTCGAGGTCATCGAACTAGCCAGCGAGCGTGAGTCCTTCTTCGTGATGCGAGGACTGGACCGCTGCCTTTTCCTCTTCTGCAAATCCAACTGGGATGACGTGGTCACCGAGATTCGGTCACGGACCTCTCTCGGTGAGCTGAAGGCTCGCACCTTTTCACGGTTGCTGTACGCCAGCGTAGAGCAGGTCAACTGTGACAAGCAAGGGCGAATCGTCGTCTCGGAGAAGCTGAAGGCCGCGGCCGGGATCGATCGAGAGGTCGTCGTGCTCGGCGTGGACCGCCGGATCGAAATCTGGGACCGGGCGACGTGGGCGGCATTCGAAAAGGAGCAGTCGCAAGGATTCGAGGAGTTTGCGGCGGAGATTCTGGACGGCAAGCCGTCGGATCCGGCCCTTCTTCCTCCGCCTCCCGCGTAGTCGTCGGAGGCGAGCTCGATGGAGGAGTTTGGTGCGATTCACGATCCAGTCCTCGCGCAGGAGGTCGTCGAGGGTTTGGCAGTCGAGCGCGGCGGGGTCTTCCTCGACGTGACGGAAGGGGCGGGCGGTCACACGCGCGCCATCCTGTCGGCCTCGCCGGAGGCGAGAGTCGTCGGTTGGGACCGCGACGCGGTCATCTTGGAGCATGCGGCAAGGAGCTTGGAGGAGTTCGGAGCACGGGTTCGACTCGAGCACCGAGACTTTGCCAACATCGGAGAGGGCGATCATGGCGAGACGTACGCAGGCATCTTGGCCGATCTCGGCGTCTCCTCTTTGCAGCTCGACGATGCCGACCGCGGATTCAGCTTCCGATCCAACGGCCCGCTCGACATGCGCATGGATCGTAGCCGCGGGCGCCCGGCGAGTGAGCTCGTCGCCCAAGAGAGCGAAGAAGAGCTCGGTCGAATCTTCCGCGAGTACGGAGAAGAGCGGTACTGGCGCCGAGCGGCACACGCCCTCGTCGAGGCGCGCCGCGGCGAGCGGCTCGAGACGACCGAAGCTCTCGCCCGCGTCGTCCGCCGAGCCGTCGGACGAGGTGGTTCTCAGCGGATCGATCCGGCGACGCGTGTCTTTCAGGCGTTGCGGATCGCGGTCAACGACGAGCTCGGCGCCCTCGACGCGTTCCTGGCCGCTGCGCCGGATCGGCTCGACGAGAGAGGACGGCTCGCGGTGATCAGCTTTCACAGCCTCGAGGATCGACGCGTCAAGCAAGCCTTTCGGGACGACGAGCGTCTGCTCTCGATCACGAAGAAGCCTATCCGTCCGTCCGATCGAGAGGCGGCGCGCAACCCGCGCAGCCGCAGCGCCCGACTCCGAGTGGCCGAGCGAGTTCTCTTCCCGGAGGGGCGATCATGAAGGGCACTCAGGGTTGGCTGCTCACGAGCCTGATCGCGGGATTGTTCGTCATGACCTGCTTGGCGATCTGGCTGAACTTGGCCGCCACGCGACGCGGATACGCGGTACACGACCTCTACGAGCAGCGTGAGGACTGGCGCCGACGCCTGGACGAGCAGCGCGCCGAGATCAACCGGCTACGAGCGCCGGCACCGATGCAGGATCGGTTGAAGGACTTGCAAGGCGAGGAGCCCGTCGAGTCGTTGAGTGGCGATCTGTTGTGGGTGGATCCAGAGGCACGGCGCGCTTCGAGCCGCTGAGCGGACGGAGTCCCGGTCAGGGGAGGAGAAGGTCATGGACGAGCTCGGAATCGCGCGCCAACGCTTCCGGATCATGTGCTTCGGCCTCGGCCTGCTCTTCCTTCTTCTGGCGGGACGGCTGTTCGATCTCCAGGTCGTGCGATACGACGTCTATGCGGCCGACGCGCGGCGGTACCACGAGACCGCTGACATCGACCCGGCCCCGCGCGGCAGCGTCTTCGACCTGCATGGTGAGCCGCTCGCGGTCTCGACCAAGACGATGACGTTGACGGTCGATCCGATTGCGGTCGGACCGATCGTTCGCAAGGAAGGCTTGGCCGATCTTCTCGTCGAGCTCGGGATCCCCTTCGATCGGGAGGCGTTGCTCGAGCGCCTCTACCGGAGCAGCCGCTACGTCGTCCTCGAGCGACGGATCGAAGATGCGGCTCGGGTCGAGCGCATTCGGAGCACCCTGCGTCGCGAGGGCTTCCACCGCGCCGTGCGCTTCGAGGTCGAGTACAAGCGCGCCTATCCGCTCGGTCGCGATGCCGTCCACGTGGTCGGCGTGCTCGGCGAGCTCACGGATGCTGGCGCCGAGGGCCTCTGGGGAATCGAGCGATACTTCGAATCGATCCTGCACGGTCGCGATGGCCGATGGGATTGGGAGCGGGACGCCGTCGGGCATCGGCGGTTCACGGGCGACGCCGAATCGGTCGCCGTCGAGCCGGGGGCGGACATCCACCTCACGCTCGACGCGAACCTACAGAGTGAGCTCGTGCGAGAGATGCGGCAGACGATGGAAGAGAACGAGGCCGCCGGCGCCTCCGGCGTGCTGCTCGATCCGCGCGATGGCCGGATCCTGGCCTTGGCGAGCCTGCCCGACTTCGACCCCGACAACCGGGGCGCCTTGACGAAGACGCAGATTCGCAACCGCGCGATCTCCTCCAGCCTCGGCCCGGGCTCGTCCTTCAAGCCGATTATCATGGCCGCGGCGCTCGAGGCCGGTGTCGTGAATCCGCAAACGGCGATCGAGACCGATGACGGCCAGTCACGGTTTGGCGGAAGGACGATTCGAGACACACATCCCCATGCGCGTCTCAGCGCGACCGACATCTTGGTCCACTCCAGCAACATCGGCATGGCGAAGATCGCGATTCGCCTCGGCCGCGAGCGCATCTACGCGTTCGAGCGGGCGCTCGGGTTCGGGCAGCTCTCCGAGATCCATCTCCCCTTCGAGGAGAAGGGCAAGCTCAACCCCCTCGCCCAATGGAGCCGTAGCGACAACTACTCGACGGCCTCGCACGGCTTCGGGCAAGAGATCGGCGTCACGCCGCTCCAGCTCGCCCTCGCCTATGCGGTGCTGGCGAACGGTGGCTTCAAGGTTGCACCGCGCATCGTCGACAAGGTCGTCGCGCCAGACGGCCGTGTCCTGCGTCCGCCGGTTGCACCGCCCTATCGGCTGCTCTCGGAGCGGACCGGCGAGTGGATCCGCGAGATGACCGCGCGCGTGATCGAGCATCCCGAGGGGAGCAATCGCAAGCTCGCCATTCCCGGCTACCGCACGGCCGGCAAGACCGGCACCTTCGAGATCATGGGCGCTGGCCGCGAGGTGCTGGGTCACGTCGCGACCTACGTCTGCTTCGGACCGTTGCCCGACCCTCGGATCGTCGCGGTCATCATGGTCGAGCGTCCCAATCCCCGTCGTCACTTCGGAGGCCAGGTCGCCGGACCGGCCGTGCAGAACGTCGTCCGCCACAGCTTCGAGTATCTGGGTCTGCCCCGCAGCGCGGCGGCCGAGCCTGGACCCCAATAGTCCCCGGTCTCACCAGGAGCCCGCCATGATCTCTTCCCGACACCCCCTGCACCTCGACGAGCTGTTTCGCCGTGCCGGCGTGCGGCCGGTGGTCGGGGAGGCGAGAGACCTGCCGGTCACGGGCATCGCGGACGACTCCCGTCGAGTCGTTCCGGGCGGAGTCTTCTTCGCCATCGACGGCACGGCCGCTCACGGAGCTGCCTACATCGGCGATGCGCTCGCCCAGGGTGCCGGTGCCATCGTGACGGGACCGGGCGTCTGCGTGCCGCGAGGAGCCGTGCACGGTGTGGCCTGCGACGTGCGCAGCGCAGTGGCGCGGGCAGCCGCCACTTTCTACGGCGATCCGGGCCAATCGCTCACCTGCGTCGGCATCACCGGCACGAACGGAAAGACCACGACCGCGCACCTGCTGCGCGCGATCTTCCGTGCGGCCGATCGACCGGCCGGCATGCTCGGTACGATTCAGCACGATCTGGGCGGACGCCGGGTCACGGCCCACAACACCACCCCCGGACCGGTCGAGATCCAGGCCTTTCTCGCCGAGATGCGCGATCACGGCCTTCAGGCGGCGGTGATGGAGGTCTCCTCCCACGCCCTGGCCCAGAAGCGCGTCACCGGCGTTCCGTTCCGCGCCGCGATCCTGACCAACATCACCAGCGACCATCTCGACTACCATCACACCTTCGAAGCGTACCGGGACGCCAAGGCTCAGCTCTTCGAGGAGCTGACTCCTTCGGCCTTCGCGATCCTCAACTCCGAGGATCCTTCCTGCGCCGAGCTCGCGCGCCGCACCCGGGGCCGCGCCCTGCGCTACGGCTGCAACGCGAGCGCGGGCGTCGAGGTCCTCGCCGCAGACGCGAAGCCCGGCCTGCGACACTCGACCTTCACGCTCTGTACGAACGAGCACGTCGTTCCCGTGCGTCTTCAGCTTCCCGGCCGCTACAACATCGCCAACGCCCTCGCCGCCGCCACCGCCGCGCATGCCTTGGGTATCGAGCCGCAGGCGATCTCGGCCGGACTGTCGGCACTCCGATCGGTCGAGGGGCGCTTGGAGCCCGTCGACGCCGGCCAGCCGTTCGACGTGCTGGTCGACTACGCCCACACCGAGGACGCACTCGAGCAAGCTCTCTCGACTTTGCGTCGTGTGATGCGCGGTCGTCTGATCGTGGTCTTCGGCTGCGGCGGAGACCGCGATCGCACCAAGCGGCCGCAGATGGGAAAGGTGGCAGCGCGTTGGGCCGACCTCGCCGTGCTCACCAGTGACAACCCGCGCACGGAAGACCCCGAGGTCATCCTCCGCGACATCGAGTCGGGCATCGATGCCGGGGCACCGATCGTGGTGGAAGTGGATCGCAAGCGCGCGATCGAGCTCGCCCTGACCGAGGCCCGGAGCGGAGATGTCGTCCTCATCGCGGGCAAAGGCCACGAGACCTACCAGATCATCGGAGACCAGCGCCTCGACTTCGACGATCGCCGCGTGGCGCGCGAGTTTCTCGAGGGCGCCGCGTCGACGTTGGTCGGGGAGGCGTGTCATGGCTGACTCGCACGCGGGCTGGGCGGAGTCCCCGGGGCTTCCGCCGTTGACCGTCGCCGGCTTGACCGTCGACGATCTCGTGGCCGCCTGTGGAGCTCGTGTGCTCCGAGGCGCCGGCAACCGACCGCTCGGTCGCCTCACCACGGACTCGCGGATCGTGGAGCCCGGTGACACGTTTTGGGCGATCGAGTCCGAGCAGAACGATGGCAATCGTTACGCCGATGCCGCCGTGCGTGCGGGTGCTCGCGCGGTCGTGGTCGCCGAGCTGCCGGAGCGCTGGAGCGTTGGAGAGCCGGAGGTGGTCATGGTCGTCGACTCGGGTCGGCGAGCGCTCGGCCAGCTGGCGCGTTGGCATCGATCGCAAAGTGAGGCCCGGATCGTGGCGATCACGGGAACCTGTGGCAAGACGACGACCAAGGCGCTGACCACCGCAGCGCTCGAGACGAGGCTCGAGACGGTCGCGGCGTGGCGTAGCTTCAACAATGATCTCGGCGTGCCCTGGACGCTCCTGCGTCTGACGGATCGCACCGAGGTGGCCGTGGTCGAGATCGGGACGAACGCGCCCGGTGAGATCGCGAATCTGTCGACGTTGGTGCGTCCGGACGTGGCCGTGGTCACGAACGTCGGCCCTGGGCATCTCGAAGGCTTGCGCGACGTCGCGGGCGTTTGTCGTGAGAAAGGCGATCTCGTGGCGAGCCTCCATCGCGAGGGCGTCGCGATCCTCAATCGGGACGACGCCGCCTTCGAGGAGCTGGCCCGACGAGCTCCGGGACGAGTGATCTCGTTCGGCGAGCATCGACAGGCGGATCTCCGGGCCGAGGCCGTCTCGGCGGGTCCCGATAGCGTGTGCTTCCGTTGCCGCGGCGTCTCGGTCGAGGTGCCGCTGGGCGGACGCCATCAGGTCGGCAACGCGCTCGCCGCGCTCGCGACGGCGGAGGTTTGTGGCGTCCCGCTCGAGGCGGCCGCCGCCGGGTTGGCCGCCTGTCGCCCCGTCAGCGGGCGCCTGGTCTCGCGACGCCTCGGAGGCGTGTGGGTCCTCGATGACGCCTACAACGCGAACCCGCTCTCGATGGCGGCCGCACTCGAGACGCTCGCCGCTTTCCCGGCTGCCGGTCAGAGGGTCGCGGTGCTCGGCGACATGCTCGAGCTCGGTCCCGAGAGCGAGCGCTTTCACCGCGAGCTGGGTGAGCACGCGTCGACGCAAGCCGATCGCGTGATCGCAGTCGGGACCTGGGCCGAAGCGGTCGCGGCGGGCTGTGATGGCGTGGCGCTCGACAGCGTCGAAGCGGCGTGTGCGTACCTGGAAGCGGGCGTCCGAGCCGGGGACGTGATCTTGGTGAAGGCTTCGCGGGCGATGGGCTTCGAGCGGATCGTGGCGGCACTGCGTCTTCGCTGGGAGCCTTCGGTGGGCTCGGGAGTCGCGGAGGGCAGTCGCCATGTTGTATGAGTGGCTGGTCCCGCTGAGCGACCGCTTCGAGCTCCTGGAGATCTTCCGGACCATCACCTTCCGTGCGGCCTTTGCCGCGCTGACGTCGCTGCTGCTGAGCCTGCTGATCGGACGCCGACTGATCAGTGTTCTGCGCTGGGCGAAGATCGGTGAGCGAGTCGAGAAGTCAGACTCGGAGCGCTTGCGCGAGCTGTCGCAGTTCAAGCGCGAGACGCCGACGATGGGCGGGATCCTGTTTCTCGCGGCGATCCTCGTCTCGACGGTCTTGTGGGCACGGCTGGATAACTTCTACGTCCTGGTCGCGTGTCTGGCGCTGGTCGGGTTCGGCATCATCGGCTTCCTCGATGACTATGTGAAGTTCACGGCGGTGAAGCGTTCGGGGCTGACCGCGCGCGGCAAGCTGAAGGCTCAAGTGGCCGTGGCGGTCGTGCTGGCGGGCGCACTGTGGTACCTGCACTACCTCGACGGACGGACCGAGCATCTGGCGTTGCAGCTGCCGGTGTTTCGCGAGGCCTCGATCCCCTTGAGCTGGGGATTCGGGCTGCCGTTCCTCGCCGTCGCGGTGCTGGTGATCGTGGGCTCGTCGAACGCGGTCAATCTGACCGACGGGCTCGACGGGCTGGCCGCGGGCTGTGTGGCCATTGTCACGCTGACGCTGATCCCGGTCTGCTACCTCGTGGGCCGGGCCGACTTCAGCTCGTACTTGAACCTGACGTACGTGCCGGGTGCGGGTGAGCTGACCGTGTTCTGCTCGGCCGTCGTCGGCGGCCTGCTGGGCTTCCTCTGGTTCAACTGCTTCCCGGCGCAAGTGTTCATGGGGGACACGGGCTCGCTGCCGTTGGGCGGTGCGCTGGGCTTGGTGGCGGTGGTCGTCCATCACGAGCTGGTGTTCGCCTTGGCGGGCGGCATCTTCGTGCTCGAGGCGATCTCGGTGATCCTCCAAGTCTGGTTCTTCAAGCGCCGGCGCGTGCGCTTGTTTCGCATTGCGCCGATCCACCACCACTTTCAGTTCGGAGGCTGGCACGAGGTGACGGTGACGATCCGGTTTTGGATCGTCGGCGTGATCCTCTCTCTGTGCAGCCTCGCTTTGTTGAAGATTCCCTGAACCATGACCCGACCACTTGCACCGAAAACCATGCACCGATCTGATCACACGATGGAGTCGTGTCTTCGGATCTCGCACGGCGCAGGGGAGGTCGAGTCGGTCGATCACCGAACGAGAATCAGCAGCATTTGGGAGACCGGATCGAGGCGAGGAGTCGCGGATCCGAAACGACGCGGGCGGCGCCGAGGCGACAACACCTCGGTGGCCAAAATGGGGAGTTCACAGGAGCAATCGTCCGGGCGGTCGATTGCTCGCCGGCAGCCTAGAGACGTGTCTCACACGCTCGCCTCTCACCAGGCGAGCTCCCGAGGCACGGCGTTCGATCGGATCTGCCGAGAACCCTCGTTTTCGAACCGGTCTCCTTCTCTCGTCAGTCAGGGGTGGACGCGATGAAGCTGGGGGGCGAGCGAGAGCGATTGACGCAGCTCCGGCAGTCCTCGGAAGGTCTGCTTTGGATCGTGCTCGGTCTCTACGCCATCGGCGCCATCGTGCTGTTCAGCGTGCGCGGTGCCGATCGCTCGGAGGGAGAGTTCTCGATCGCCTGGAGTCCGCTTCGCGCTCGCCTGATCGAGATCGCCGTCGGCCTCAGCCTCGCCCTGTTGGTCTCCCGCGTGCCACTCACCTGGTTCCGGCGCCACCTGAGAGCGTTGCTGGTCGGAACGGCGATCACCTTGATTCTCGTCTTCGTGCCGCCGTTCAGCGTCTACTCGCACGGCGCTCGTCGATGGTTGAACCTGGGGCCGATCGGGTTCCAGCCGTCCGAGATCGCCAAGATCGTCCTGGTCCTGTTCACGGCCGACTTCCTGACGCGGCATCATGGTCGACTCACCGACTTTCGGCGGGGCTTCCTCCCACCGAACCTGGTGCTGGGCTTCTTCACGCTCCTGATTCTCTTCGAGCCGGACTTCGGGACCTCGATCTTCTTGTGGGGGACGTGCTCGATCCTGCTCGTGATCGGCGGAGTGCAGTGGCGTCACTTGGCGGCCGTCGTACTGTGTGGCGCGCCTCTCGTTCTCTTGGTCGCGATCCAACGCTTCGATCACATCGCTCGCCGCTTCAACATCTTCTTGAACCTGCGAGCGGACTATCAGATGGATCGGTCGTTGATCGCGCTCGGTTCCGGAGGTTGGACCGGCGTCGGTCTCGGCGCGAGCCGTGAGAAGCTGGGGTACCTGCCGGAGTCGGCCAACGATTTCGTGTTCGCGGCTTGGGGCGAGGAGACGGGCTTCATCGGCACGGCGATCGTCCTCTTGCTGTTCGGCCTCTTCATTTGGTTCGGCGCGAGGCTCGTGCTCTCGCTACGCGATCGTTTCGCTTTTCTGATCGGTGCGGGGCTGGTGATCCAAATCGCCGGTCAAGCCGCGATGAACATCGCAGTCGTTACCGGCACCGTGCCCCCCAAGGGCATTCCGTTGCCTTTTGTCAGTGCTGGCGGCTCGTCGCTGCTGGCGACATCACTGGCCGTCGGGTTACTCTGGGCGTGCGCGCGGGCCGAGCTCGCCGGCGAAACGGTACCGGGCGGTACCGTTCGCGGGTGGCGGCGCTGGCTTCCACGCCGGCGCAACCTGTCGACGACATCCTGAGGCCATCCATCCTGGGAGGGGTATGATGGGCAACATCGAGAAGTATGGAGTTGCCGCTTTGGCGGTCATCATCCTGATGATCGTCGTGATCTCGATCCTCGATCTGAGAGACAGCGGCAAGCTGACCGGCGGTGACGGCACCGTCGACAATCCGACCAAGGTCAAGATCGCTCGCGACCCGGGTCCCGGTGAGGGGGATCCGCTCCAGCAGAAGCCACTCTCCGTGCCGAACCGGTGGGGAGAGACCAACGAGACGACGATCGAGACCAAGCTCGTCGCCGGCGCTCAGACCTACGCGGTCCAGGACGGTGACACGCTGGCCAAGATCGCCAAGCAGGCTTACGGCGACTCGCAGTATCACCACCTCATCTCGCAGGCGAACCCGGGCATCAACCCGAATGCGCTTCAGGTCGGTACCGTCCTGCAGCTCCCGGCGCTTGGCTCCGGTGGCGGGTCCTCGACTCCGGCACCCGTCAGCGGGGCTCGGTCTCACGTGGTCCGAAAGGGAGAGACGTTGGGCGAGATCTCCCAGAAGCACCTCGGAACCGCGAAGCGCTGGCGCGAGATCATGAAGATCAATGGCATGAAGAGCGAGCGCCTCAAGGTCGGTCAAGAGCTGAAGATCCCGACTCACTAGGCTCGGTGCCGCCGACCCGGCGGAGTGGGTAGATCGTCTCGGGCTCGGTTCTCGATTGGGGAGAGGTGATGGTGATGAACGTCGTGCTGGCCGGAGGCGGGACCGGTGGGCACCTGGTGCCGGGCATCAACCTGGCCGATGGTATTCGAGTTCGCTGGCCCGAGGCCCGCATCGCATTCTTCATCAGCGGTCGGCCGGTCGAGAAGCGACTCCTGGCCGATCGCTACGAGTCGCACGTTCTGCCCTCCCCGAACGGGAGTGGTTGGCGCCGCGCCCTCACCGGCGCTCGAGCCGTCCCGGCGGCCTTCCTCCGAGCTTATCGCGCGTTCCTCCGCCATCGGCCTCTCGCCTTCGTCGGGCTCGGTGGCTACACGGCCATTCCGGCCGCTCTCGCCGCTCGGAGTCTGCACGTGCCGATCTTCCTCCTCGAGCAGAACGTCTTGCCCGGCCGGGCCACCCGCTGCTTGTCTGCGATGGCGGCCGAGATTCACTGCCAGTGGCCCGACACGCTCGCGCACCTGGCGGATCGGAGCCGAGCCTTCGCCTCGGGCACGCCGCTCAGGCCCGACCTCGATCGTCCTCGCCCGGACGAGGCGTACCGCCAGCGGGGACTCGAGCCAGGGCGACCGACCTTGCTCGTCATGGGGGGATCGCAAGGAGCCTGCGGGATCGACGATGCGGTCGTCGGCGCCCTCGAGCATCTCGAGCTGGGTCGGGACTGGCAAGCCATCCATCTCACCGGTGCCGGCTCCGAGCAACGCGTGCGGGCCGCCTACCGAGAGAAGGGCTTGCCGCACTACGTCGCGGCATTCGAGCACGACATGCCGTCCCTGTTCGGGCTCACCGATCTCGTACTGGCCCGAGCCGGTGGCACGACCTGCGCCGAGCTGGCCGCTCTCGGGCTGCCGGCCGTGTTCGTGCCCTACCCGTGGCACAAGGATCGGCATCAGTTCCGGAACGCCCAATCGCTTGGCGAAAGCTGCGGAGATGTCTGGGTCGACCAGAGCGCGCTCACACCCGTCTGCTTCCAGCGACTCGTCCTGGGCCTCTTGCGTGATGCCGAACGAAGGAACCTCATCGGGCAGAAGCTGCGCCACGTCATGCGCCGCGATGCCACCCAGACGATCTGCCAGTCCCTCGGTCGATTGGAAACCGGCCCTCATGGCGCTTCGGCTCGCTGGGCATACCCTTCATGAGTGTCTTGCCCGAAGTTCCCGTGACTGACAGCGCTCTGCGAGCCAGCGACAAGGTCCACCTGGTCGGGATCGGGGGCTGCGGCATGGCAGGCCTGGCCCATCTGCTCCAGGAGCGAGGTTGCCAGGTGACGGGCTCCGATCTCAGCACGTCCCCGCGCCTGGAGCGCCTCGCGCAGTCCGGAGTCCGAGTCGCGCTGGGTCAGCATCCCGATCACGTCGATCCCGAATCGAAAGCCGTCATCGTCTCGGCGGCCGTTCAGGCAGACAACCCGGAGGTGCAGCGTGCCGAGCGCCTTCACATTCCCGTCAAGCGCTACTCGCGAGTGGTCGGTGAGCTCATGGCCGAGGTCCGCGGCATTGCGGTCGCCGGCACGCACGGAAAGACCACGACCTCGTCGCTCGTCGCGCAGCTGTTGCACGAGGCTGGCCTCGATCCCTCGTTCCTGATCGGCGGCGAGGTGCCGTCGCTGGGCGGAGGCGCCCACTGGGGGCGAGGACGAATGTTCGTGGCCGAGGCCTGCGAGTACGCACGCTCGTTCCTCGATCTCAACCCGACCGTCATCATCATCACCAACCTCGAGGCCGATCACCTCGACTACTATGCCTCGCTGGCCGAGATCGTGGACGCCTTCCGGCAGTTCGTCGATCGCCTCCCCGACGGCGGCCTCCTGGTCGCGCCGCGGGAGGTGATTCCGCTCCTGCAGCCACGACCGACCATTCGCAAGCTGTCCGTCGGCATCGGCGGTGGCGCATTGGCAGCGACCGGGCTGAGACGACGTGGCACTCGATATGTCTATCGAGCCTTACTCCACGGTCAGGATCTCGGGGCCTTCTCCCTCGCCGTGCCCGGTCGACACAACGTGCTGAACGCCCTCGTCGCCACTGGCGCCGCCTTGGCAGCCGGAGTGGATCCCGACCAGATCCGGCGTGCCCTGCCGCGCTTCACGGGAGCCGGGCGCCGCCTCGAGAAGCTGGGGACCTTCGCCGGCGTGACGATCTTCGACGACTACGCGCATCACCCGACCGAGGTGCGCGCCACCTTGGCCGCGCTCGGTGACGGCTTTCCCGGACGTCGCCTGCACGCCGTCTTCCAGCCTCATCAGGCAAGTCGAACCCGGCTGTTCCTCGAGGACTTTGCGGTCGCCTTTTCAAGTGGCGTCGAGGTCACGATTCCCGACATCTACTTGGCGCGCGACAGCGACCAGGACGTGGCGAGTGTGTCCAGTGGGGATCTCGTCGAACGGATTCGAGCGCGCGGAGGACGCGCCCACTACGTGCCCGAGCTCGAAGGCGTCGTCGACCGATTGGAATCCGCTGTGCAAGCGGGTGACCTGGTCGTCACCATGGGAGCGGGCAATGTGAACCGTGTCGCTCACGACCTGGCTCAACGCCTGATTCGGACCTGAGACTCGGAACGGAACACGAACGAGGCAAGACGATGAAGCTCCAGGACTCCCGCGCCGGGCGCGCCTCCTGTTGGACCGGTGTCGAGCGCGATCGCCCGCTCGCCCGCCGCACCTCGTTCCGGATCGGTGGACCGGCCGCACTCTTCGTCGAGCCGCTCGACTTCACCGAGCTCCAGACTCGAATCGCCGACGCGGTGCGGCTGGGCATTCCGAGGCGCATTCTCGGAGGCGGCACGAATCTCCTGGTCGCCGATGACGGCATCGAAGCCCTCGTCCTGTCGACTCGGCGCCTCCTCGGTGTCCAGTGGGGAGAGGGTGGAACGGTGACGTCCGGCGCCGGCGAGAGTCTGCCGGTCCTGGTGCGCGCGTGCGCGCGGCGCGGCCTCGCCGGGCTCGAATGCCTCGGAGGCATCCCGGGCACGGTCGGCGGCGCGGTCGCGATGCGGAGTGGTGGCGGGCGCGGGGATTGCCATGAGCATTTGGTCTCGGTGACGACGTTGCACCCGAATGGCGATCTTCACGTCGATTCCGCGCACACGCTCGACGAACGCCTCGCCGAGGGTGGCGTCATCCTCTCGGCCAGCTTTGAGCTCGCCACCGATGATCCCGGGGTCGTGCGCCAGCGGCTTGACGAGCTCGTCGCCCACCGAGACGCGACGCAGCCCCTGTCATTGCCCTCGGCCGGCTGCATGTTCCGCAATCCGATTCCTGAGTGCGCGGGCCGCCTCATCGACGAAGCCGGGCTCAAGGGCACGCGCATCGGTGCGGCTGAGGTGTCGACCCAACACGCCAACTTCATCATCAACACCGGGGCCGCCCGCGCGAGCGACGTCATCGCCCTAGCGGAAGACGTGCGCGCCCGAGTCCTGAAACACTCCGGCGTCCCACTCGAGCGCGAAGTCACTCTCTGGCAGTAGCGAAAAAGGGCAACGTTCGTCCGACCCCCGCGGAGCCGGAAACCGCGCGCGAAGCAAGAGGGTCGAAACGATTCCCGCACGACTGACGCACGGCCGGGAGCCGCTTGCTTCGCGCGCGACGCTTTCTAGTGCTCGAGGTGGATGGCGAGCCAGTCGAGGATCTTGGCGCGGATTGCGGGGCCGTCGAGGTCGTGGTGCAGCTCATGGCGTCCGGGCAACTCGCGGAGCTCGACATGCGGTGAGCATTCGGCGAGGGCACGCGATCCACTCAGGGCGCAGATGCGATCCTCGTCGCCGTGAAGCACGAGCGTCGGGATATTCAGTCGATCGCACTCCTCCAGCGCACGGCGTGCGGCACGGTCGCTTTCGACGAACGTCCGCAAGGTGATGCGCTGGTGGGTCAGGGGATCGTCGAGGAAGGCTCGGCCGACCGCCGGATCCCGGCTGAGGTCGTTGGGATCGAGCCCGTTCGGCTGCCCTAGCCGAGGAAGGAGGCGATGGATTAGGCGAGCTCCGGCCAAGGTCCAGAGGCCGGGCGGTCGGGCGAGGTGCAGCCACGGCGAGGAGAGGACGGCGGCCACCACCGCCGGACGATGGCGTTGGAGCAGCCAGTTGAGTGCGATGTTGCCACCCCAGCTGTGGCCGTACAACGCGATCGGATGGCCCGCCGGCAAGCGCGTTGAAACCGCCTTCCCGGTAGCATCGACCGCATCGAGCAGCGCCGAGAACGAGCGCACGTGACCGCGAGGACCCGCCGATCGACCGTGACCGGGAAGATCGAAGCCGACCGCCAGCCAGCCGCGCTCCGCACAGGCTTCCGCCAACTCTCGATGACGACCCACGTGCTCGCCGAGTCCATGGACGATCATGACGCCGGCGCGCGGTGGGTCGACGGGCTCCCAGGCCGATCCTTCGAGGATCATCTTGTCGGGGAGCCGTGTCTGGAGTTCGATCATGTCCGAGATTCCGTCGCCGCATCGTACGAAGAGCTGGAGGATACGACGTGGAACCGAGAGACCGAAGAGACGAATCCGTCGGTGCTATTCGAGCGATCGACCACGTCCAAGTCGCGATGCCGGCAGGCGGCGAGCCT
This sequence comes from Planctomycetota bacterium, assembly GCA_029260795.1. GTDB lineage: Bacteria > Planctomycetota > OFTM77 > OFTM77 > OFTM77 > OFTM77. Next base: position 21,917 of record JAJDCO010000063.1, read on the forward strand.
CTGGCCAGCCGCTTCTTCGTGGACCTGCTCGGGCTGCGCGCCGTGACCAAACCGCCCGCTCTCGCCAGTCGGGGCGGCGCCTGGTTCGAAGCCGGGTCCGTGCGCATTCATGTGGGCGTCGACCCCGACTTCCGTCCGGCCCGGAAGGCCCACGTCGGATTGGTCATTGGCGATCTGGAAGCGCTGGCCCAACAGCTCGGCGAAGCCGGCTTCCCCATTCGGTGGGACGACGCCATACCGAATCGAAGGCGCTGCTTCACCGAGGATCCCTTTGGCAATCGATGGGAGCTCATGGAGCCCGAGCGATAGCGAAGGACCCTTCGAACCCAAGGCGACCTTGCGGCGATCTCCCTCGGACTGCGAGTGCAATGGCGATGCGCTGCCGCTCGATTCGGACCGGTTAGCCGATCTTCAACCATTCCCTGCCTTGCATCGACTGTCCATTCTGATGACAATCGAGCCGGCTCGATCGGGACTGTCCTGGCGGCGGTCTCTCTGGGGAGAGGTGGTCGAGTCACGAGAGAAGTCTATTCGTGCTCGTCTCGGAAGAAGGAGTCGCTGTGATGGGGACACTGCGTCACGCTTGGGGTCCGTTACTATGTTCGGCAATCTGGTTCGGGACTGCCGGGCCGATTGCAGCGGCGGATCACCCCGAACTGCTGTACCGATTGAATGCGGGAGGTCCCGCGTTCGAGGATGCGCAGGCGAATCGTTGGCGCTCCGACTCGGGATTCTTCGAGAATGGCGTCGGTATCCACCGGCGTCGACTCCCGGCCGCCGGCACCGCGGATCCTCTCTATCACAGTGAGCGCTTCGACCCGGCCGGCAGCCCGACTCTCGTTTATCGTATCCCGGTCGACTCCCATCCGGGTCGCTATCAGGTCGCGCTGCATTTCGCCGAGATCGATCTTCGGAGCGCGTCGATCGGCGCCCGCGTCTTTGACGTTTTGATCGAAGGACAGGTCGTCCTCGACGACTACGACATCTTCGCAGCCGCGGGCTTCCGTTTACCGGACATTCAGACCTTCGAGGTCATCGTCTCGGACGGCGAGCTCACGATCGATTTCGCAGCCGTCCAGGGTCTCTCGAAGATCTCGGGACTCGAAGTCTTCCACCTCGAGGACCTCCAAGGAGACCTCGCCGTCGTGCCGGCACAGATCGACTTCGCGGCCACTTTCGAAGGCGAAACGGCAACACCCGGGCTCTTGACACTGACCAACATCGGCGAGCTTAATCTGCAGATCACGGCCGCCGATCTCGACGACGCGACGCATTTCGTCTCGCCGACATTGGAGCTGCCGTTGGTGCTGGCGCCACAGCAGACCCTGCCCGTCCAAGTGCTCTTCGCTCCGATCTCGGCGGGCGACTTCGTGGCGAGCTGGTCCCTCAGTTGGGAGACCCTGACCGGCACCGCTGGTGGGGGCGGCGAGGGCTCGGGAGTCGAGACCATCGTCCTGACCGGAACCGGCTTGCCGACCGCCGTCGCCGAGCGATCGATCAACGTCGGCGGCCGGACGTTCGTCGAGGGGGGCGGTGTCACCTGGGAGTCCGACGCGCCTTTCGCGAAAGGAGGGCGCACGCTCGAGCCCGGCAACCCCGGGCAGCCACCGATTCCGGATGCGACCCTCAGCCGCCGCGATGGCGACTACGACCTGCGCGTTCCCGTCGCGTCAGGGCCCGGGATCTACGTCGTGACATTGCACTTTCGCGATCGGCGGACCCAAGCACCGGGCGAGCGGGTGTTCGACGTCGAGGCCGAGGACGGGCAGCCGCTGCTGCGAGGATTCGATCCATACGCCGCGGCCGGGAACGACCCCTGGATCGAGCGCTTTGCGCTCACGCTCTGGGACGGTGTGCTCGACCTCGCCTTGATCGACACGGGCGGTGGTGAGCCGACGCTGTCGGGCATCGAGATCGGCTTGTCTCAGCGCTTCGAGCCGCGGCTCGACGTGTCGCCACCCACGCTGTCGTTCTCGAGCGTGCTGATCGCGGCCGAGAGCGCGCCGCGCACGTTGACGCTCACGAACACCGGTGAGATCGATCTGACCGTCGACGCGATCGTCTCCGATGGACCCGAGTTCCTGGTCGAGGCGCCCGAGCTCCCGATCGTGATCGCATCCGGTGCCTCGGTGCCGGTCGGTGTGAGCTTTCGACCGGCCGTCGCCGGACCGCGCACGGGCACGGTGACGATCTCCTCGGATGATGCGGCCGGTCTCGTCGTCATCGCCGTCGACGGAGTCGGATACCAGCCGCCGCCTCCGACGACGATCTATCGGATCAACGCGGGCGGCCCGGAGTTCGTCGATCCGCAGGGGAATACCTGGAGCGTCGGCGATCCCTATCACAATGGCGCAGGTTTCAACAGCGGTACTGGAGCCCCCATCAGTGGCACCGACAAGAGCACGCTGTATCAGACGGCCTATAGCGACAAGTGGGGCGACCCGGATCAGGAGTGGACGCTGCCGGTCTTCGGAGCGGGTGGCTATTACCGCGTGATCCTGCACTTCGCGGAGTTTCTCAAGGGCGGTCCCGGGGAGCGCGTCTTCACCGTCGAGCTCGAGAGCCAAGCCGTCCTGAGCGGCTGGGACATCGCCGCCGCGGTGGGGACGTTTGCGGCCACGACGCGGTCGTTCGACGTGGCGAGCGATGCCGAGCTCGAGCTGCGCCTGGTCAGTGAGGTGGACTTGACCCAGGTCAACGCGATCGAGGTGGAGTACCTCGACGCTCTGGCCCAGCTCTCGGTCGCGCCCTCTCAGATCGATTGGGGACATGTCGTCCTCGGAAACGCCGTGACGCAGACGTTGAAACTCACCAACGGCTCGCCGCGTCCGGCGAGCCTCGACTGGCTGCGGCTAGCGGTCTCGTCCGGAAGCGGTCTCGACTTCTCGGTGGAGCTGGACGGGCAAGCTTATCCCGGGGCGGCCGACGAAGTGATCCACTCGCTGAGCGGCCTCGTGATCGCGCCGGGCGGCACGCTCGACGTGCCGATCACGTATCAACCGACTGTCGAAGCCGAGAACTCGCTGCGCGTCGAGCTCGGTGGTGAGGTCCAGACGATCGGCGCCGACCTGCACGCGGCCGGTGGGCAGCACCCGTTCCTGCACGTGGTGATCGTCCACGACGACCTCGTCGTCGACTACGACCAGGACGGCAGCGGCCATGTTGCGCTCTACGGCTCGGGCTCGCACACGCACGAGCCCAGCCGCACGATCGTGTTCTTCGAGTGGGCCGAGAACGGCACGCCGTTCTCCAGTGCCGCCGACGTCGTGCAGAGCTTTCCGCTCGGCGAGCATACGGTGTCGCTGATGATCCAGGACGACAACGATCCGCCGGAGTCGTTGACCGACACGAGCACGTTCCGGGTCGTCGCACCGAACGCGGTGCCGGGGGCGTTGGTCCAATACTACGACGGCAGTGGACCGGGCGGGCCCGATGCACTGCTCGACGCCGTTCCGGCGACGGCGGATTGGATCAAGACCGATGAGGGCCTGCGTCACGAGTCCATCACGCCCTTCGAGCTGACACCGATTCTCGTTCAAGTGCAGGCCATCCTCGAGGTGCTCGCCTCCGACACCTACGACTTCCCGCTCGTGGCGGGAGGAGCGACGCGCCTGCTCGTCGATGGGCAGCCGTGGGTCGGGCCGGCCTCGCTGAGCGCGGGGCTGCACGCGATCGAGGCCCGCTTCGCCGTGGCATCGCCGGCCGATCTACCGCTCGCGGTGATGTGGTCGAGCAACGGCGGACCAGCGGAGAGCATTCCGGTCGAGCAAGTGACGCATGATCGCACCGCGCTGCGCCCGGTCATCAACGAGCATCCCGATCAGGGACCGCTGACCGGCGGCTTCCTCACGCAGATCACCGGGCTCGGCTTCACGCCTGAGAGCCAGGTCGTCGTGCACTGGGGCGCGCAGGTGCTCGTCGAGCCCTCGATCACGGTCACACCCGACGAGATCACGATCCTCGTGCCCCCGGGCGCGGAGGGCTTCGTCGATGTCTTCGTCGTGTCACCCAACGGCGCCAGCAATCGCTTCACCTTCGAGTACACCGACGATGCGCCGCCGCCGATCGACTTCGACAAGAGCTTCTTGGTCGCGCAGTCTCGCCCCACGGCGGTCGCCTGGGGACCCGACGAGCGGCTCTACGTCTCGAGCATGGCGGGCACGATCACCGCCTATCGCTTCGACGACGACTACAACGTCCTCGAGGCGCAGGTCATCCACACGATCGCGAATCAGCCCTACAACGAGGTGCTCGGCCTCGCCTTCAGCCCCTGGGACGCCGCCGATCCGCCCCGGCTGTACGTGGCCGTCGGTGAGCTGTTCTTCAACGGCGGCTGGTGCTTCCAAGGCTTCTCGCCCTACACCGGTGCCGTCTCCGTCCTGACCGGACCCGACTTCGACGTCATCGAGCCTCTGGTGACGGGTCTCCCGGTCTCCAACCATGATCACTCGGTCAACGGAATGGACTTCGACCACGAGGGCAACCTGCTCGTCTGCATCGGCGGCAACACCAACGCCGGCGTCCCCAGCTGCGCCATGGGCGACCTGCCCGAGTCGCCGCTCTCGGGTGCGATCTTGAAGCTCCCGATTCGCCAAGCGGGCTTCAACGGAGCGATCAGCTACGTCGAGACGAGCTCCGGCACGCCGAACGATGATCAGGTCTTTGGTGACATCGTGGACGTGGCTCCGGGAGTCGATGTCTCGGTCTTCGCCTCGGGCTTCCGCAACACGTTCGACCTCGTCTTCACGACCGAGGAGTGTGTCTATGCGACTGACAACGGACCCAATGTCGGTTTCGGCCCCGAGTCGACCGGTCCCGACACCGAGGACCCCGATCCTGGTGCAAAAGACGAGCTGTTGCTGATCGAGGAAGGCCTCTACTACGGGCACCCCAACCGCAACCGCGGGCGGACCGTGCCGATCGAGAACCTCTACTACGGCCCCTTCGAGCCCGAGATCCCGGGAAGCTTCGCGCAGACGCTGCTCGTGCTCCCGTCATCGACCGACGGCATCGTCGAGTATCGGGCCGAGACCTTCCAAGGCGCGATGCGCGGCAACCTGCTCGTGCAGACCTGGAACGGCGGCACCCGGCGCCTCGAGCTCGCCCCCGACGGACGCTCCGTCACCGTCGAGCACCAGTTCTTGACTCTGGGTAGCCTGGCGCTCGAGACCGGGCCGGGAGGAGTCTTCTTCTCGGCGCATCAGTCGGGCTCGGTCGTCGACATCGTGCGACCCAACGACCCGACGCTGGGAGAGGGGCTCGTGCCCCTCGATATCCATCCCTGGCGAGCGCCCGCCACCGGCGGTCATCCCTTCGTGATCGCGGGCGTGGGCTTCGGCAACTTCAGCAACACGACCGTGACCATCGGTGGCATCGCGGCCCAGCTCACCGCCGTGACACCGACCCGCATTCGCGGCCTCGTTCCGCCACAGCCGGCGCCCACCTCCGACCTGGTCGACATCGTAATCGACGTCGGTGGGGAGCAGGCGACGCTGACTCGTGCTTTCCGCTACCTCTTCTGAGATCCCCCCGGAGACTTGCGCCCATGAAGTCCTTCGTCCTCGCCCTCGTGCTCTCGGGTCCGCTCGTCGCGGCCGATGAGCTGATCGTCGCCAGTGCCGGCACCGATGAGCTGCTTCGGTACGACGCCTCGAGCGGCGCTTTTCTCGGCCTGCTCGTCACGGCGCAGAGTGGCGGGCTCCAGTCTCCGGGTGACGCGATGTATGGCCTGGACGGCCATTGGTGGCTGGTCAGCGAATCGACCGGCGAGGTCTTGAAGTACGACCGAACGAGCGGCAGCTTCTCGAGCGCGTTCGTGACGGCCGGGAGTGGCGGCTTGGGCCAACCCGGCGCGATGATCTCGGGACCGGCCAACGAGCTTTTGCTGGTCGACCGCACGGCGAATCGCGTGCTGCACTTCGACGGCTGGACGGGAGCTGCGGTCGGTCCCTTCCTCGAGGACGATGCCGCGACGCCCGGCATCGACGAGCTCGGCGGCCTCAGCGACATGCGCGACCTCGGCATCGGCCCCGACGGACGGCTCTACGTGGCGGCCGGCAGCAACGCGTCGGTGTTCCGCTTCGATCTGCAGACGCGAGCGTTCGTCGACGTGTTCGTGCCGAGCGGCAGCGGCGGCCTCGCCGACGCGCGCGCGATCGCGTTCACGCAGAAGCGGGATCTCCTCGTGGCGTCGTACTCGGCGAGCTCGGTGCTGCGCTACGATCGCGTCACCGGCGCGTTCTTGGGCACCTTCATCGCGAGTGGCAGCGGCGGGCTGCAGAATCCGACGGCGCTGGCGGTCGACCCGAGCGGAGACCTCGTCGTCGCATCCGAGGGGACGAATGAGGTGCTGCGCTACGACGGGACGACCGGTGCCTTTCTCGGTGTCCTGGTCAGCGCCGGCAGCGGTGGGCTGACGGCGCCGTCGTCGCTCCGGTTCACGCCCAACCGAACGCTCAAGCTCATGGGTCCCTTCGGGTCGCCCGGAGGATCCATGACGATCAACGCGCGCGAGGGAACGCCGGGCCAAAGCCTGTTCTTCGTGTACGGCTTCGCGCCGGGCAATCTGCGCGTGCCGGGTTGCGGCGGCTTGTATCTCGACGTGGGGAACCCGATCGTCTTCGGGAGCCAGACCAGCGTCGGGAGCGGCTGGGCGAGCCTGTCGTTGAACGTGCCGGCCGCGGCCAGCGATCTGACGGTGTTCTTGCAGGCGATCGAGCTCGTGACTTGCCGCACCAGCGACGTCGTCCGCCGCCGGCTCGCCAGCTCGGGGGGAGCCGGACACCTCGAGATCGAGCCCGGTGGGACGTTGCGAAACGGGAGCACCTACGGTTTCGGATCCTTCACGGTGCGCAACGACTCGTGGGGTGGGCAGCGCATCGCGCGGCTCGAGATCGATCTTCGGGAAGCGATCTTTCCCGACCTCGTCTACGATCCGAATGGCCAGGCCGGCGACAAGGCCGGCAAGGATTTCACGGTCGACTTTGATACCGGGACCGGGTGGACGGGGCACACCTTCTCCGGCGATCACGACCTCGGCTGGGACGTGCTCTCCGTCGACTTCACGAGCTTCGACCCGGGAGACAACTTTCGCTTCTCGGTCGACACTGATCCGACCAGCATTCAAGGCGCAAGCACACCCGGTCCGCATGAGACGGGCAGCATCTCGGGCCTCGAGCTGACGGGTGCCAAGGTGCGCCTGTTCTTCGACGATGGCTCGTTTCTGTCGAGCCGCACCTATCGACTGGGGACCAGCGTCACGGGCTCGTCGATCCAGCTTGGGTCGGCGGCCCCCGCGGCCCCCGCGTTGTCCATCCTGGGGCAGAGCAATCCGTCGATCGTCTCGAACCCGAGTCAGACCGTGCGAGTGGAGGGCTCCATCGGAGACACCGTGCACCTGCTGGTGCTCGAAGGCGGTCTGTTTACGGCGGGTGTTCCCGGCGGCGGCTTTGACCTCGATCCATTCGAGGTCAACACGGCCTTGGCGGTGCAGGAGCTCAGCGGCACGATCGGAACGTCGGGATCACTCGACTTCCCGATCACCCTCACCGAGACCGAGCCCGAAGGCGGCATCCACTACCTGCTGGCAATCGTCGAGGACGCCTCCGGCAAGCGGAGCCGACCATCGACGACCTGGGTGATCGAGTACCAACCGTAGGAGGAGCAGACCCTAGGAGCGAGGGCGACTGGCCGGCTCGTGTGGCGCCTCGTTCCTGGGATCGCGGGCGGCCCGCCCGCAAGGTCGGCCCATCGGGCCGACGCGCGAACGAGCAAGGACGATCTCATCAGCGAAGCAGCGCTGACGCATTCCTCACGATTCCCGGGAAGGCGCACGAGCTTTCCACAAGACAGGCTCGCCAAAAAGAAAAGAAGCCTCGGCTGCCATCGATGGCAGCCGAGGCCTTGAACCCGCCTGTGCAGGGAAGAGACGTCGGGAGCCCTGGGGGACTCGCGAAGGGACCCCAGGGCCGGAAGGCCAATGGGGAAGGACCCCGGGGTGCCTCGAGAGAGTGCTCTGTTCACTCCTCTCCGCTTTCGCTGGAACGTCAGAGCCGGATTCGGACCTTTGAAAACGAAAGGCGATCGGCGTAGGGCATTGATACGGTTGTGCTTGTGTGGGTCGAGCGTCGAGCTGGCCTCCGGCAGTCCTCCCTCTGAAGGCGAAAGGGACATGCGCGCGCAGGCGCTCCGTCCGTATGGTATTGCGTCCTGCGTTCCACCGTGCCGCACCTTGTTCGTCAGCTCGAGGAGAGATCCCTCATGGCGTCCCTGTTCCAGCGCTTGGCCATTGCTTTCGTCTTCTTTCAGGCCGTCGGTTCCGCCTCGGCCCAAACCGACACGATCACGCCTCCCGTCGAAGCCGCGCTCGAGAAGATCTCGCCGAAGTCCCTCCGCGAGCACCTCACGTACATCGCCTCCGACGAGCTTGGCGGGCGCGACACGCCGTCGCCCGGACTCGAGAAGGCCGCGCAGTACATCGCGAAGCAATTCGAGAAGGCCGGCCTCGAGCCCGCTGGCGACGAAGGCTACTTCCAGATCGCGCCCTTCCAGACCGTCGGCTCCGAGCCGAAGCGGTGTGAGGTCACCTGGCGAGCAGGCGAGAAGTCGCGCTCGCTCTCGCCCGAGGCGTTCTCGGAGCATCCGCTGGTCGCCCTCGAGTGGAAGGACGCAGCGGTGTTCCGCCTTTCGGTGCCCGACCTGGAGAGCTTGAGTGAAGAGCAGGCCGCCGCGATGCGCGATCAGGTCGTCGTCATCGAAGGACCGGCCGCCGACCGAGGCAGTCGCTTCCGATTCCGCCGCCTGCGGCGCGGGATGCTGGCGCGGCTGACCGAGCTCGGTGCGCGCGGCGTGCTTTTCGTCTCCCCCGGGCAGGCGAACGATGAACGCGGGCGCGGTCGGGGCAACGGACGACGACTCGTCGACGAGACCCAAGGCGGCGACGGCGCGGGACCGGCGGTGATGACGGTGCACGACGCGGATCTCCTCGCGTGGTGGAGCGCGGCCGAAACCGGCCCGACCGACGCGCGTCTTTCGATCGACTTCGAGCCCGACGTCACGCCGGCGCCCCTGAAGAACGTGGTCGGTGTTCTGCGAGGCTCCGACCCCGAGCTGTCGAAGACCTACGTGCTCGTCACCGCACACTACGATCACATCGGGACGCGGGAAGGCATGGAGGGCGACAACATCTTCAACGGCGCCAACGACGATGGCAGTGGCACGGTGTCGGTGATCGAGCTGGCCCATGCGTTGGCGACACTGAAGCCGCGGCCGAAGCGCAGCTTGGTGTTCATGACGGTGTTTGGCGAGGAGAAGGGACTGCTCGGATCGCGCTACTACGGACGGCATCCGCTCTTCCCGGTCGAGAAGACGATCGCGAACATCAATCTCGAGCACATGGGCCGCACCGATGACGAGGAAGGGCCCCAGCTCAAGCGCGCGACCCTGACCGGATTCGACTACTCGCAAGTCGGCGAGGTGTTTCGTCAGGCCGGTGTCGATACCGGTATCGAGATCTACAAGCACGCGGCCAATAGCGATTCCTTCTTCGGACGAAGCGACAATCAAGCGCTCGCCGACTTGGGCGTCCCCTCGCACACGGTGTGCGTGGCGTTCATCTTCCCGGACTACCATGGCCCGGGTGACCACGCCGACCTCGTCGACTACGACAACCTCAGCCAGGTGCTCCGGGCTGTGGGGCTGACCTTGACGCGTCTCGCAAACGATCCCGAGGTACCCCAGTGGGATCGCGACAATCGTCGAGCCCGCCGTTACGTCGAGGCCTACGACAAGCTGCACGGCAAGCACTGAATGCTGACCTCCTGGATGCCGCCTTCGGAGCCCCCTCGATGATTCGAATCGCGACCACGATGTGCCTGCTCGTGACGGGGCTGGCGGCTCTTGCTCCGAGGGCACCGGCGAAGGACGACGTCGACCGCCTGCGCGAATGGTGCCGATCCCATCGGACACGACTCGTGCAGGAGCTCTCGGAGATGGTCGCCATCCCGTCGGTGTCCGAGCGCCCGGCCGACGTCGCTCGACTCGCCCAGTACCTCACGAAGCGGCTCGAGCGCCTGCGGTTCACGGTCGAGGACATCTCTCGCGGTGGCCCACCGCTGCTCCTGGCGAGCGACGGGAAGTCGGACGCGAAAACGACGATCCGCTTCTACGTGCACTACGATGGCCAGAACGTCGACCCGGGCCGTTGGACCTCGAGTGCGCCCTTCGAAAGACCCCAGGCATCAGGGTCTGTCCAAGAACTGCACGAGCACGTACGCTCTCGCGCTTCTGCGGACCTCCGGCTTTCAGCCGGCACGTTACGCCTCGTGATTCGTGGCCTCTCCAGGCGAGGTGTCGTCCGATCCGTGGGACGCGACCGCTCTCTCGTCGATGTGATGCGAGCGCATCGCTGCCCGCCAGGACGGGCTGGAAGTCAACGGTCGACGTGACGAGCTCCGTTCGGGTCTCTGTTCCATTGGACCCCCGGCTTCCTACGCGAACAGCTCGTGGCGGATGTTCGCCTCGTCGGTGGGGCCGATGAGGCGTTGTTCGAGGCCTTGGAAGTGGTAGCGCAGCAGGAAGGGATCCAGGCCGAGGGCGTGCAGGATGGTCGCCTGGAGGTCGCGCACGCTCATGGGGTCTTCGGTGATCGTGTAGCCGAGCTCGTCGGTGGCGCCGAGCGTGAAGCCTTCTTTGATTCCGCCTCCCGCCATCCACATCGTGAAGCAATCGGGATGGTGGTCGCGCCCCAGGAAGGTCGAGCCGTTGCGGGCTTCGTTCATCGAGGTGCGACCGAACTCGCCACCCCAGACGATCAACGTCTCGTCGAGCAAGCCGCGCTGCTCGAGGTCGTTCACGAGTGCCGCGATCGGTTGATCGATGTCGCGGCACTTGTTCGGGAACTGGGTCATGAGATCGTCGCCGGGACCGGTTCCGTGGATGTCCCAGCCCCAGTCGAAGACTTGGACGAAGCGGACGCCGCGCTCGACCAAGCGTCGGGCGAGGAGGCAGTTGTTGGCGAAGCTGCCCTTTCCGGGCTCGGCGCCGTACATCGTGCGGATCGCCTCGGGCTCGTGGCGAATGTCCATCGCTTCGGGGACCGAGCTCTGCATGCGGAACGCCAGCTCGTACTGCTCGATGCGCGACTGGATCTCGGGATCCCCCACGCGCTCGTAGTCGAGGGCGTTCAGCTCGTTCAGCGTATCGAGGCTGCGGCGGCGGACGTCGCGGCTCATGCCGTCGGGATCAGACACGTAGAGGATCGGGTCACCGACCGACCGACAGCGCACGCCCTGGTAGAACGACGGCAGGAATCCGCTGCCCCAGATGCTCTTGCCACCCGTCGGATCGCTGCCGCCGGAGCCGAGCACGACGAAGGCCGGGAGGTTTTGGTTCAACGCGCCCAGACCATAGGTGATCCAGGATCCCATCGAGGCAGCCCCGAACTGGGAGTTGCCGGTGAACAGGAGGAGATCGGCCGGGGCGTGGTTGAACTGATCGGTGTGCATCGAGTGCACCATCGCGACCTTGTCGGCGATCGACTCGAAGTGAGGCATCAGCGAGGTGACCCAGCGTCCTGACTCGCCGCAGCGCTTCCAAGGATGTTGAGATCCGAGCAGCGTGGGGTGTCCCTTGATGAAGGCCAATCGCCGCCCCTCGATGAACGAGTCGGGGCACTTCTGTCCATGGTGCTCGTCGAGCTCGGGCTTGTACTCGAAGAGGTCGAGCTGCGGCGGCGCTCCCCCCATCTCGAGAAAGATCACCTGCTTGGCGCTAGCCGGCTGGGGCGGTGCCTTCGGGCGGAGTGGGTCGTCGTCGGGCCGGGTGAATCCGTCCTTGGCGAGCAGCGCGTTCAACGCGATCGCTCCCAGGCTGGCGCCCGTCTTCGAGAAGAAGGCTCGGCGGTCGAGGTGGTGGGTCGGCTGGCGGGGGTTCATGGCTCAGCTCTTCGTGAGAACGCTGTCGAGGTTCAAGAGGACGTTGGCACCGACGGTCCAGGCGGCGGCTTCGATGGCATCGAGGTGCGGAGGCAGCTCGCCGAGGGGCTGGCTGGCAAGGCGGCGGGCATCATCTCGATGCTGTGTGAAGTGCGCGCGCTCCTCTTCGATGCGACGCACGAGCACGCTCACTTGGGCGGCACTCGCCGGACGCGCCTGGACCAGCTCGAGGGCCCAGCGAGCACGGTCCGTATCCCGAGCTCCTCCCTCCTCGAGGATGCGCCTCGCCAGCGCTTGAGCGGCTTCGACGTAGACGGGATCATTCAGCGTCACGAAGGCTTGCAGGGGCGTCGCGGTGCGAATGCGACGCAGCGTACAAGTCTCGCGGCTGGGAGCATCGAAGACCTCCATCGACGGATAGGGCGCCGTGCGGCGCCAGAAGACGTAGAGTCCCCGTCGATAGCGATCCTCGCCTTCGCTGGTGCTCCAACTGCGCTCTCCGTTGAAAGCGGCCTGCCAGAGCCCTTCCGGTTGCGCCGGGAACACGGAAGGACCGTGCATCTTTCGACTCAGCAGACCGCTCAGCGCCAAGGCTTGATCGCGCACGATCTCGGCCTCGAGTCGGAAGCGCGGTCCGCGCGCGTAGAGCTGGTTGTTCGGGTCTCGCTCGAGGTGCTCGGCCCGGACGTCGGAGGACTGCAGGTAGGTGGCCGACGTGACGATCGTTCGCAGCAGCTCCTTGACGTCCCAGCCACTCTGCATGAGCTCGACGGCCAGCCAGTCCAGCAGCTCCGGATGCGTCGGCGGGAGGCCTTGGGATCCGAAGTCCTCTTCGGTCTCGACCAGACCGCGGCCGAACAGCTTGGACCAGTACCGATTCGCGGTGACGCGTGCCGTGAGCGGGTTGTCGCGGCTGACGAGCCAGCGGGCGAGCCCGATTCGGTCCCGAGGGGCGTCCTCAGGCCAGGGATGAAAAGAAGCGGGCACCGCTGGTGTGACGGTTTCACTCTTTTGAAGGAAGTTGCCTTTGATCAAAACGTGCGATTCGCGCTGCTGATCGATTGGCAGCTCGCGCATGACCGGTGTCGTCGCGACGGAGACCTGTCCGCGCTCCTTCTCGAGAGCCCCGAGCTGAACACGCAGCTCCGCGATTTCGGGTGCAAAAGTGCGATAGGCTTCGGCGAGAGCGGCGCGTTGCTCTTGGGTGCGCTCGGCCTCGGGGACGGTGAGGGCGAGGCCCACTTCGGGCGTCACGGCCCGCGGAGGGGCTGCGGCGTTCGTCCACGACAGCCGCAGTCGACCGAGCGTGTGCTGGCCGCCGTAGCTCTGTACCAACGTCACCTCGAGCTGCTCGCCGGGCTGCAGCGCCTCCGGCCGCGTGAAGTGCAGAACCGCCTCGTGCCGCTTGCCTTGCTCCGGTCCGATGCCCCAGCCCTGATCGGACTCGGAACGACCGTCGATCGCCTCGTCGATGGTCCAGTCCTTCTGGGAGAAGTCGGCCGATGCCGAGGCGATCGAGAGCTCACGGCCACCGCCGGCCACGTCGATCAGCGCGTCGTTCTTCGGCGCCTTGGCCAGAGTCTGCAGCCAAAGGACCTCGCCGGCCTCGTCGAGCACCGAGAGCCGAGCACCATCGAGGCGATTCTGGAGGTTGCCATCGGTGCGGCTCCAGACCACGACCTGGTCGATCGCTTGGTCGGAGCCCAGGTCGACCTCCCACCAGGGGTCCGGCTCTTGGTTGTTGTGCGTGACGGACTGGCTGCGAAAGAACTCACCGTCGGTATTGCCGTCGATCGCTCGGGCGGCCACGGCCTCGTAGCCGGTGCTGGACTGGGTCGCCGTTCCCAGGCGAGCGACGTTGACACCCTCCGCAATCACCTGGACTTCGGCCAGAGAGAGGATTCGGCTCGCACCGGGAAGGTCGATGCGAACCCGTCGGCCGACGATGGGACGGCGCACGATGGGGACGGCGTGCACGCGGATCTCGCTCAGCACGAAGTTGCCGTTGCCGGGGCTTCGGCCGGGGCCGCCGCCCGGGAGTGTGGTGTCCGGGAGCGTCTCCAGCCGCAGGGCCGTTACGCGCTCGAAGCCGGTCGTGCCCCTCAGGCGGTAGGTGTCGCGATCCCCAGCCGGGCCATGGGCGACGAGCGTGCCATCCTCCTCGGTCTGGATCTCGGTCTCGGACTCCGTCTCGCCGTTCGCGTGCCAGATCTGCCACCTCGAGGCACCGTCGAGCTGTTGCCGTTCCCAGCGGCGTCGACCATCACTGAGGTCGATGTCGTCGAGCTGCCGTTCGAGCTTCTCTCGCCTCGCGTCGAGTGCGGCCAAGAGGGCGGACTGCTCGGCGGTGGGTGTCTCCAGGCGCGGACGATCGTCCGGCTGGTCCGTATCCTCGGTCTGATTGAAAAGCGCGAAGGCTTGGTAGTACTCCCGCTGCGCGATGGGGTCGAACTTGTGGTTGTGACATTGCGCACATCCCATCGTCAGACCCATCCACACCTGGAAGGTGGTGTTGGTCCGGTCCTTCACGGCTTCGACGCGAAACTCTTCGTCATCCGTGCCGCCCTCGGTGTTCGTCTTCGTATTCCGATGGAATGCCGTCGCCAAGAGCTGATCGACCGTGGGCTCGGGGAGCAGGTCGCCCGCGAGCTGGTGGATCGTGAACGTGTCGAAGGGCAGATTCCGGTTGTAAGCGTCGATCACCCAATCGCGATATCGCCAGATCGTCCGGAGCGGGTCCGACCCGTACCCACTGGAATCCGCGTACCTCGCCAGGTCCAGCCACACGCGCGCCCAGCGCTCTCCGTAGGCGGACGAGGCCAAGAGACGATCGACCACGCGCTCGATTGCATCGGGTCGTGAATCGAGCACGAAGGCCTCGGTCTCCTGGAGAGTCGGAGGCAGGCCCGTCAGGTCGAGACTCAATCGACGGATCAGCGTGTGACGGTCCGCTTCGGCCGAGGGCTCCAGCTCGGCCTGCTCGAGTCGCGCCTGGACGAAGTCATCGATCGGATTGCGGGACCACGAAGGATCCGACGTCTTTGGGAGCTCGGGGCGCCGAGGCGGCTCGAAGGACCAATGGCGAGCGTAGGGCGCTCCCGCATCGATCCAGCGCCCGAGGCGATCGATCTCCCCGGCGGTCAGGCGATGGCCGGTTCCCTCCGGCGGCATCCGCTCGATGTCGCTCCGCGTCGTGACTCGGTAGTAGAGCTCGCTGTCCTTTCGATCCCCCGGCACGATCGCGCGAGTGCCGTCTCGGTCGAGGAGTGCGCTGGCCCGCTGATCCAGGCGAAGGTCCGCCTCTCGGTGGGCGTCGTCTGGCCCGTGACAGGCGAAGCATTTGCGGGACAGGATCGGTCGGATGTCGCGATTGAACTCAAGCGGTGTCTCGTCGACAACGGCGAGTGCCGTGCTGAGAGAGACACCACTCCAGCCGATCGCGAGCACGAAGAGCAATCGGTGCACGATGAGTGGCTTTCGTCAATGACCGGGCGAGGTCTGGGAACCGGCCATTCTAGGGATTCGCCACCGGACCGACGAGGACGAATCAAAGCCGCGCCCAGCGATCGACTGTTTGGGTTCAGGCCGAGCCGCGCCCAGCGATCGACTGTTTGGGTTCAGACAGACCCGCGCGCCAGCGATCGGCAGTAGGGTTCAGACCGAGCCGCGCACGGCAATCGGCTCATGGGTGCCTGGAGGAGGCCGTTGCCGGTGGGGGAGGCCCCCGATGAATCACGTGCTCGAGTAAGCGGGCCTCACATCCCAAGGGCCTCACATCCCAAGAGGCCGCCCTACCTCCGCCGACGATTTGGTGTCGTCTCCAGAATCCCTTCCGGCAGCTCCAGCTCGTAGCGGACCTTCGCGTTCGGCAGGTGCTCTCGAAGGCGAGCCACGCCTTCGTCGGTCACGTTGGAACCGAAGAGGTAGACGTCCTGCAACGACTCCATCTTCTCCAGCGCGCGCAGGCCGCGGTCACTGACGTTGGTCTCGAACAGGTTGACCGATCGCAGCTCGGACAGCCCACGGATCTTGTTGAGGCCGGCGTCGCCGAACTCGGTCTCGCGGAGGTCGAGGTGCGTCAGGTTCTTCATGCGGACGATCGTTGCGGCGACGGCGTCGCTGACCTGGGCGCGGGCGAGGCGCAGCACGGCGATTCGATCGGCGAAGCCGGTCAGCTCGGCGACGACATCGTCATCGGTGTCGGCCTCGAACGACAAGTACTCGACGCGCAGGAGCGGGCCATCCGGCAGCACGAGGCGAATCTGTGCGTTCCGCCGTGCCTTCGTCAACGCGCTCTCGCCAGCCGGGCGCACTCCCTCGCCGAGTGCCTTCCACACCGCGAGCTTCGCCGGGAGCGGTGACGAGGTGGGCGCGGGTGTCTCTTCCTGCTCCGTCACCTCGGGGCCGGGGCGGCCCGTCCAGGCGCCGAAGTCGGCCCCTTCGGAGATCCAGCGCTGGAGGAGATCTGTCTGCGCTTTCGTGAGCGGCTTGCCCTTGGCCGGCATGATGTCCGCGTCGTCGTCGGGCAGAACCGTTAGCTGATACATCAAGCTCTTGTCGGGCTGACCGGGCACGAGCACGGCGCCGGTATCGCTGCCGTGCAGCATCCAGCCGCGGCTGTCGAGCCGCAGGCCGGCTTTGGGATTCTTCGTGCGGCCGGTGCTGTCCTCGTAGGGCGCGCGGTGACAGCTCAGGCAGCGCTTCTCGAGGATCGGCAGCACCTCGGCTTCGAAATCGACGCGCTCCTGCGCGACGACGGCGGGCGAGAGGAAGAGCAGCAGGATCAAGGATCGGAGCGTGCGCATGGGAGATTCCGTGCAGGAGGGCATCTATCCGAACAGCGCCGTGACGGGCTGGCCCTTGTCGGCCACTTGGAATGGTCTCCCCGACGGAGAGGTCATGACATGGTCGATCGGGAGCCCGAGCGCGTGGGCGATCGTCGCGTTGATGTCCGGAACGGTGACCTTGTTCTCGACGATCTCTCGGCCCTCGGCATCGGTTCGGCCGTATCGCTGCCCACCGCGCACACCGCCGCCGGTCATCCAGCAGGTGAATGCTTGGGGATAGTGATTCCGCCCGTTGCGACCGGCCACGATCGTGGGGGTCCGCCCGAACTCGGTGGCGAGCACGACCAGCGTCTCCTCGAGGAGGCCGCGGCTCTCGAGATCGGCCAGCAAGGTCGCCAGCGTGCGGTCGAGCGGCGGGCACTTGTCGGCCATCGCGTCGAAGTTCTCGTTGTGGGTATCCCAACCACCGTTGCCCACCTCGACGTAGCGCACGCCATGCTCGACGAGACGCCTCGCCAGCAGGCAGCCTTGCCCGAACGGATCATCCCCGTAGGCTTCGCGGAGCGACGGAGGCTCTTGGTTGATGTCGAAGGCGAGCAGATCCTCCGAGCTCATCAAGCGAACGGCTTGCTCATACATCTTGTCGTAGGCGCGCACCTGCTTTTGATCGTAGCGGTCGGCGAAGGCGTCGTTCATCTGCGCGAGGCGAGCTTGGCGGCGATCGAATGTCTCGGCATCGACAGTTTGGGGACGTCGGCTGTTCTGGAGGCCCGCTTCGGGATTCCCGATCGGAAGCGGTGCGTGCTCGAACTCAAGGAATCCGCAGGAGGCATCATTGCTGCCGCCGCCTATGGCGACGTGCGCGGGCAGGCTCGGGTTGAGGCGGCCTCGCATGCGACTGACCCACGCTCCGAGGCTGGGGTGCCGAATCGTGCCTCGCAGCAGATAGCTGGTGTGCATGAAGTACTGCCCCTGCGCGTGCGCCCCTTGGCTCGAGAACATCGAGCTGATCAGGGCGACCTTGTCCATCTGCTGCGCGAGATTCGGGAAGTACTGAGAGATCTGGACGCCGTCGGCGCGCGTCGCGATCGCTTCGATCGGCCCCTGAGTCTCCTTGCCCGGCTTGGGATCAAAGGTGTCGAGGTGCGACATCCCGCCATTCATGTACAGGTAGATCACGTGCCGCGCCGTGGTCGGCCGCAGCGGGATGGCGTCGTCACCGACGGCGCGCGCCAGGCCCGAGAGGAGAGGAAGCGTCCCCAGGCCCAAGAAGGCGCGAGCCGCTCCGGTGACGAAGTCGCGACGTGTGACGTCGTCGAGTCGGTGGGCGTTCTTCTGAAAGCGCATCGTGGCAATCCCTACCGGATGAATCGGAACTCGTGGGAGTTGACGAGGGTCCAGGCGAGGTCGAGCAGCGCTTCGTCGCCGTAGCGGTCGACGTCCTTCTTCCAGAGTGCGAGCTCGTCGCGAGCGGGCGGTCGATTGACGGTGGCCAGGTAGATGGCCTCGATCTTGGCGCGCGTTTGAGACGCCTGGCTGATGACGGTGCGGAGGGCGGATCGGGAATCTCTCAAGACCTCGGCCTCGAGGAACCCGTTCAGCAGCGTGAGCACCTGGGGCACGTTGGCGTCCTGGTGCCCGGCTTCGATCTGCTCGCGATCCGACTGCCCGAACTGCTGAAGCAGGTGGCCGGCCGGCGCGGGGGACGTCAGCTCGGAGGCCCGCCGCAAGCTCCGGTCGCTGCGCCCTCGAGAGCGCCGCGCATCGGGACCCAAGCCCAGCTCGCGTAGCTTGGCCAAGACCTTCTCTTCGGTCTTCGAGTCTCCCTTGCGGCGTGCTTGGCTGAGCTGGCGATACAGCGGACGAGCGGCTCGGCGCTTGGCCTGCTCCTGGGCGAGCTGCTGGCGCCGCTCTTCGCTGGCGCGAGCCATGACGCGGTCTCGCGGGCTCTGGCCCGATCGCGCCTCGGAATCGATGCGAGCGATCAGCTCTTTGGTCGGGAGATCGGCAATCGACTCGTACTCGGCATACAAGCGCTCGGCTCGCTCATCCGGGGCGCCAATCGTCCCGTCGACGTCCTCGACCACGAAGGTCAGAAGCGAGTCCCAGAGCTGCTCGGCAGTCATCCGGCGCAGGAGCGGACCGGGGAAGTGATACGCCTCGTCTTCGCTCGGCTCGGTCGTGCTCGCCGCCCGCTGATAGGCTTCGGTGTTCAGCAGCGTGCGCTGGAACTGCTTCAAATCGAACTCGACCTCGATCATCAGCTTCTCGAGCTGATCGAGGAGCTGGGGATTGGAGGCTTGCGAGTCGTCCTTCAGGTCGTCGACGGGCTCGATCAGCCCGAGTCCGAAGAAGCGCTTCCAGAGCCGATTGACGATCACCTTGGTGAACCGTGGGTTCTCGGGAGACGTCAGCCAATTCGCATAGACGGCTCGGGAGTCGACCTCGGGAAGTGCCGCGTCTCGAGCGCGAAGCTGACGTTCGTTCATGGGGCGACGACGACGGCGCGCCGGCCCTCGCGGTGGCTCCGGGATGCGCACGTCCAGCTCGGGCTCGTCGCCAAAGAGCGTGTGCGCTGTCACGAGCGAGCTCGGACGCGCATTCTCATAGGAGTAGTCCTTCGGCAGGCGCGCCAGGCCGCTTCCCGTGCCGGCGATCCCGTTGTTGAGCTGAGCCGTGAGGCGACGATAGTTCCGGTAGGCCTGCTGGTTCTGATTGCGAAGCTCGCGGCCGTAGGCGCTCAGCTCTCGGGTGTCGGGCGAGCGTGGGTCCCCGTTGCGGTATCGCAGACCGCCCGTGAAGGCGACCATCTCGAAGAACTGCTTCTGCGTCCACTGGTCGAACGGATGATCATGGCACTGGGCGCACTCGAGCCGCGTTCCCAGGAACACCCGGACGGTGTTCGCCATGTTGTCCTCGGGCATCTCACGGTCGCGGAGGAAGTATCCAGTGGCGCCATTGTCGCGCGCATTGGCCGCCCCTTCGGCCGTCAGCAGCTCTCGCACGAGCTGATCGTAGGGCTTGTTCTGCGTCAGCGATTCCTTGAGGAAGTGAATGTACGGATCGCCCGAGACTTGACGTGCCAGGCGGGTCTTCACTCGCAAGACGTCGGCGAACGTGTTGAAGAGGTGGGAGGTGTACCCGGGCGAGTCGAGGAGCAGGTCGATCAGCTCCGCGCGGCGGTCGCGGCTCTTGTTCTGGAGGAAGCGCTCAGTCTCGGCCGCCGTCGGAATGCGTCCAATCACGTCGAGATACACCCTCCGGACGAAGGTCGCATCGTCGATCGCCTCGTTGGGCTTGATGCCCTGACGCCCGAGATGGGCGTCGACCAGGCGATCGATGCGGCGTGCCGACTCCAGTGCTTCGGAGCGAGGCCGCGAGCTCACCGAGGTCCGGGAGATCGCTTCACCCTCCTCGCCACCGGTCGCCCAGGCACCGATTGAGAGGAGGGCCGCAATCGATACGACCGTTCCATTCCAGAGAAGTCGGCTTCGCATCCTTCGACACTCCTTGCATGGAAATCGTGATCGGTCCGACGGGTCCGATCCGCGCTCGCCGCTCTGCGCTCGTCTCACTCTCCATCGACCGATGACGGGCGCGCCCCTCAAGCAGCCTCTAGAGTGTCTGGAGGAGTTGGAGGTCGCAAGCCTCCGTATCCAGTCGGGATCGGCGCGCCGCCGTCAAAGTCCGAGCCTCAAACCCCGTCGGATGGAAAAGGTGTCGCGCTGAATTCAGCCGCCTCGGATGCCCGACGGTCGTTGTTCAGCCGGCCTTCGGCGAGCCGAATCGGAGGGCGGACTTCAGTCCGAGGTTGCAAGAATCGAGGCCTGTCGGGGCAGTCTTGGCCAGCCTTGTCAGGGGAGGAGGCCTGTGGCTAGCCGCCACCCCGACTAGCGGGAGGTTTTTCGGGCCGACTTGGTAATCATATGATATTTACCTCATTTTAGTGCAACCAGAGAGCCCGTTCGGTCACGACGCTCCGCTCCCCAGAAAACACCGTCTCGTGTTGCAAAGCTGGGATTCAGTCGAGCGGGAGGGCTTCTTGCGCACCGCTCTCTCACCCACGCTCTTCGAAGGCAAATCGCCCCGCCGACAGGCCACGAGGATGAAGTGGCGCGACCTGTCGAACTCCGTTCGGGTCTCTGTACCCCATGCACGTGCGAGAAGGCAGAGCCACCGACGGTAATCGTCACGCGCGAGACCGACTGCGAAGCGAAATGAAACCCGAGCGTTGAAAAAGCTCCAGCGCGCCGACTTGAAGATCTGAACGTTGAACGTTCAATCCGCCTGATCGAGCGGAGGCGAGGTTGACGACCTCCCACCCGAATGAATTCGGGCCTCCGAGGAGCCAGGCCTCCGAGGGGGACGGTCGGGAAACACTTCGTTTCGCAAACCTGGGCTTCACCCAGAGCGGTCCGAAGCGACGGTCGTCCGGCGACTCTCAAGAAGAGCCTCTCAGCTGAGCAGGATCCGATGCAGCCGCTGGACGGCTTCAGCGGCGTCCTCCTCGTGGAGCACGAGGCTGAGGTTGATCTCGTTCGCACCCATGGAGATCATCTCGATGTTGAGGTGAGACAGAGCGCTGAAGATGCGGGCGCTGAGACCGGGCGTTCGCTTGAGCTGCTCGCCGACGACGGCGATGATCGTGCGCGATTCGGTCACGGCGACTCGGGAGAACACGGAGAGCTCCTCGCAGACGGGGCCGATCGGGGCGTCCGGCTCGACGGTCAGTGAGATGCTGACCTCGGCGGTCGCGACCAAGTCGACGCTGACCTCGTGCGTGCGAAATACGTCGAAGACGCGGGCGAGGAAGCCGGGTTGATCGAGCATGCGTGTCGAGTCGACCGTCAGCACGGTGATCGGGCTGCGACAGGCGAGGGCGGTCACGGCTCGCTCGCTGCGGGCCTCGGCGGTGATGGTCGTGAAGCCGCCCACGGGTCGATGCGTGTGGCGCACGGTGACGGGGACATTGGCATCGATGGCCGGCTGAATCGTGGCCGGGTGCAGCACCTTGGCACCGAACGCGGCCAGCTCGGCGGCCTCGGCAAAGCTCAGGTGCTCGATCGGGTGCGCCTCGGGCACCAGACGTGGATCGCAGGTGAGGATGCCTTCGACGTCCGTCCAGATCTGGAGCTCCTCCGCACCGAGTGCCTCACCGAACAACGCGGCGGAGTAGTCGCTTCCGCCTCGGCCTAGCGTGGTCGTGATGCCGTCGGCCGTCGATCCGATGTAGCCCTGCGTCACGATGATCTGGCCCGACCGCAGCAGTGGCCGCCAGTGCCGCTCGGCCAGCACCCGGATCTGCGGCCGGTCCGGGCGAGCTTTGCCAAAGCGGCCGTCCGTCCTCAGGATGGGGCGCGCGTCCTCCCAGGTGGCAGGCACCTGCTGGGCCAGCAACGCGTGGAAGAGCCGAGTCGAGAGCCGCTCGCCATAGCTGACGATCGCATCGAGGCTCCGCGGGCTCAGCTCGCGCAGCAGCGCTACGCCGCGCAGGAGCATGCTCAGCTCATCCTGATGTCGAGCGAGCGCATCCTCCAGATCGGATGGCACATGCTGGTCGAAGAGCTCGAGGCAAGTCTCCCAGTGCTCCCTGAGCACGGTGCCCAGCTCGTCGAGCGCGGCACTCTCGTCGCCACGCTCGGCGCTGGCCGCCGCCGAAAAGAGGCGGTCGGTCGTCTTGCCCATCGCCGAGAGCACGACGATCGGCTGCCGCGGTCGGGCCTGTACGACGAGGTCCACGACGCGGTGGAGACAGCCGGCATCGGCGACGGACGAGCCACCGAACTTCATGACCAACATCGGGCGGGAGTCCTTTGAGGTCGAACGGATCGGGACGCGAATCTGCCTGATGATCGCGGGGCGGAGGTCATCCGGCAAGAGAGCAATCGATCGGCTCGAGGTGTTCGAGTCGGCGTCGGGCTGACAGAAAGCGACCGACTCGGGTCGACCAGGCCGCGATCAGACGATCGATGGCTGTCTCGGCGCCGCCCGAGACGTTAATCTGCGATCCCGATCAACGCGACAGCTGAAACCGAGACGCTCATGACGAACTCCGCAAAAGCGAACGGCCCCCGAGCCCTGATTCTCTTCCTCTTCCTGAGCTCGTTCGGAGCCTGTGGATCCGAGGACGCGACGACCCCCGTCGACACGGCCGCCTTGGAGAAGAAGCGTGCAGAGGCCGAGCGCTGGATGGAGCGCGGGATCTACCAGAAGGCGCTTCCGGCTTGGCAAGAGGTCGTCGAGGCGAGTCCCGATGACTGGGAAGCTCGCTTCCAGCTGGGACGCACCTTCATGGCCTACGGGGATCGCTTCAGCGCGGCGGCGGAGCAGCTCGCCGCCGCGGCGGAGATCGCTCCCGAGCAGGCAAAGATCCACCGCCAGCTCGGGATCGCCCGACGCTATCTCGGTTCTTGGATCCAAGCCCGGGACGCATTCGAGACGGCATTGCGGCTGCAGCCCGATCATGCGCGCGCCCAGGCGTTGCTCGGCTTGACGCTGCTGGAGCTCGAAGACTGGGAAGGAGCGAAGACCGCCTTCGCCGAGTCTCGGCGCCTCGAGCCGCAGAATGTCGATGCGATCTATGGGGCCGGCGAGCTCCACCGTCGGCGTGATCGGCTCAGCGAGGCCACCGTGGACTATCGGGCGGCGCTCGTTGCCGATCCCTATCATCTCGGTTCGAGGTGGCAGCTCGGCCTTTGTTTGCGGGACCTCGGCGAAAGTGAGTCCGCTCAGCGGCACCTGAAGATCCATCGCCTGATCAACTCGCTCTCCGACAACGTCGTCGATCGGACTCGCCCCGAGCTGGACCGGTTTCAACGGACTCTCGAGAGTATCCTCGCCCTCGAGCCGGAGAACTGGCGCGCTCTCGAAGATCTCGGAGCCGTCCTCGAGGCCCGAGAGGATCCGGATGCCGCGCGCGAGCGCTACCGAGCCGCACTCCAGATCCACCCGAACGCCAGCCGAGCCCAGCAGGCGCTCGAGCGATTGGGCCAGTAAGGCGAGAGTCGTGTGCGGCTGCGCTGCCTACCGTGCGGGGCTCTGCTTCTTGCCGTTGCTCAGCACCTCGTCGGCGAGCTCGTCGACGGCGTCCCAGTCCGTGTACTCCAGGTCGTGGCGGACATCGGCCTCGGGGTCCTCTTTTTGAACGATGCGCCGCATGATCCAGCGCTTGAAGAAGCCGTAGCGCTTCCAGCGCACCGCGCCGGCGATCGTCGTGGAGATGGTCGGACGCCAGCCGGTTTCGGCCAGGAACTCCTCGAGTAGGCGTCGGGCGGCCTGGCGCCCCTTCTCTTCGTGGCTGGCGGCGCTGAGGCTGACCGAGAAGAACGCGGACCTCGGGTGTTCATTGAGTGCCTCTCGATGTTGGCGCACCCACTCAGTCAACGCGGGAGAATGGTGACCGACATGAATGGACCCTCCGACCACGACCGCGGTGAGCTCCGACCATCGAGGAGCCTCGGACGCCTCGATAGGGCGGACCTCGACCGTGTACCCTTGCGCCCTCCAGCGCTCCTCGATGCGGTGGGCGATGCGCTCGGTTTGACCTTCGGCCGTGCTGAAAACGATCAGGCAATCCGTCATCGGGTGCTCCTCGCTCCGTTGCGCCGTCTCCGGCCTGCCGAGTATTCTGCGAACGCACGATCTGAAAACATCGAGAGAGGAATGCACTTGGACCGACCGCCGAGATCGCCAGCTGGGACGCGAGCGATTGGGCCCGCCCAATCTGACTCGAGCACTTCTCGTCAGCTCTTCGGACTGCTGTTGCTTTGCCTCGCCGGCTGCGGCGACGACAGCGAGCCTGCGGACGTCGGGGGACCAGCCACTGACATGGCCGCCGCCGAGGGACGATACGTAGACGTCACCCAGGCGTTTGGCATCGACTTTCGACACGAGCACGGCGGGAGCGGCGAGAAGTTCTTGCCGGAGACGATGGGCTCCGGGGCTGCCTGGCTCGACTTCGACCGCGATGGCTGGTTGGATCTCTATCTCGTGAACAGCGCACCCTTGCCGGGATATGCGCCGAAGGCGCCGCCTCGGAATCACCTGTACCGAAATGTCGGGGGGAAGCGTTTCGAGAATGTGACGGAGCGAGCCGGCGTTGGCGACACCGGATACGGCATGGGTGCCTTCGCGGCCGACTACGATGGTGACGGTGACCCAGACCTCTACGTCACGAATCTGGGCTCGAACGTGCTCTACCGGAACGAGGGCGATGGCACCTTTCGTGACGTCACCGACTCGGCCGGTCTGGGCAACAAGTTCTGGGGCACGGCCGCGAGCTGGTTCGATGCGGATGGCGACGGTCTGCTGGATCTCTATCTGACCAACTACGTCTACTTCTCGGTCATGGGCCGCCCCGATCCCTGCGGGGATCCGAAGCCGGGCTGGCGGACCTACTGCCCCATCGACTTCTATCGAGCCCAGCCGGACGTGCTCTATCGCAATCGCGGAGACGGGACGTTCGAGGACATCACCGAAGCGGCCGGCTTGGTGGTCGAAGAGCCCGGGAAAGGGCTCGGCTGCGTTGCGACCGACCTGGACGACGACGGCGACCTCGACCTGTTCGTCGCCAACGACGGGACCCCGAACTTCCTGTTCCTCAATCGGGGAGACGGCACCTTCGAGGACGCCACGCTCATCTCCGGTGTCGGGTACAACGCCCTCGGCAAGACCGAAGCGTGCATGGGTGTCGCGGCCGGAGACCTCGACGGCGACGGAGACTTCGATCTCTTCGCGACGAACTTCAGCAACGAGTCGAATACCCTGTGGCAGAACGAGGGCGGTGGCGTCTTCGAAGACAGCACGGCTCGCTTTGGGCTCGCGACGAGCTCGCTGCCGCTGCTGGGCTTCGGCACCGCCGCGATCGACGTCGATCAAGACGGTTGGCTCGATCTGGTCGTCGCCAACGGGCACATCCTCGACAACGTCAACCTCTACTACCAGAACATCGAGTTCGCCGAGCCGAATCTGCTCTACCTCGCTCGACCGAATGAGACGCGTGTGACCTTCGAGGAGGTCGGAGCGCGTTACGGCGAGGGATTCCGGCGCCCCGAGCCGTCGCGGGGGCTCGCGGTGGCGGACTGGGACAATGACGGCGATTGGGATCTGCTGATCACGAACAGCAATCAAGCGCCGACGTTGCTTCGCAACGACTCGCCGCGTCGTCACGGGTTCGTTCGGCTTCGCCTCCGTGGCACGAGCGGAAACCGCGACGCGATCGGTGCCCGTGTGATCGCCGAGGTGAGTGGTCGGAGCCAACACTTCGAGGTGCGAGCGGGCGAGAGCTACCTCAGCACGCACGACCCTCGTATCCTGATCGGTCTCGGGACCGCGAGCCAGATCGATCGCCTCGAGGTGCAATGGCCGGGCGGCGGGCGCCAAGTTCTGCGGGACGTTCCCGCCGGATCGGTGCAGGTCATCGAGGAGACTGATTGAATCGACTCTCATCACGACCTCTGACTGAGGAGATCCGCATGGAGACCATGGTCCGTACCGCGTTCGTTTGGGCGCTCGCATTCTTGCTCGGAGCCCCCGACGTCACGGCCCAGTCGCGGATGGACGGCCTCCGAGAGCTCGTCGAGGCAGAGCGCCGCGCGCAGAAGATCCCCGGACTCTCGATCGCTCTCGTGGTCGAGGATCAGCTCGTGTGGTCCGAAGGCTTCGGCTTCGCCGACATCGAGTCCGGCAGCCGCGCCACCGGGGCCACCGTCTATCGCATCGGCAGCATCAGCAAGCCGATCGTCGCAACCGGCTTGATGCAGCTCGTCGAGCAGGACCGAGTCGACCTGGATGTCGACATCCGAACCTACCTGCCCGAGTGGCCCGAGAAGCGCTGGCCGATCACGACCCGCCACCTGCTGACCCACACCTCTGGCATCCGCCATTACGGCGGCACCGAGTTCCTCAGCCGGGAGCTGTACACCGACCTCGTCGCACCCCTGGAAGTCTTCAAAGACGATCCGCTGCTGTTCGAGCCCGGCACGAAGTTCTCCTACTCGACCTACGGCTTCAATCTGGTCGCGAACATCATCGAGAGGGTCAGCGGCCAACGGATCGAAGAGTACATGCGCACGCACGTCTTTGAGCCGGCTTGGATGAACGACACGGGGCTCGAGAGCTGGGGGCGCATCCAAAAGGGCCGCTCTCGCTGGTATGCGCGGGTGGGCGATGACTTTGTCAACACGCCCTACGTCGACCTCAGCAACAAGTATGCGGGAGGTGGGCTGACGGCGACCGTCGAGGACCTGGCTCGCCTTCACCTCGGGTACGCTCGCGGCCGGCTGCTGAAGCCCGCCACGATCGAGCAAATGACGACTCGTCAGCAGCTCTCCAACGGATCGACGCACGACTGGGCGCTTGGCTGGCGCGTCGATCCCGCCATTCCGCTGCCGGACGGCAGCACGGCGCGCCGCGTCAGTCACAGCGGAGGGAGCATCGGCGCCACCTCTCTCTTTTGGCGCTTCCCCGAGCGAGGCCTCGCCCTCGCCCTCGTCACCAATGTCTCGAGCGATCGCGGGAAGATCCTTCAAGGCGTGCTGACACGCGTGCTGAAGCCCGAGGGGCGAGAGCCCGCCGGAGAGGGCGACCGCTAGGCCTGCCGACGCCCGGCCTCGTCAGCGGCTCTCGTCGATCGAGGGGCCGAGGCGCTCCAGCTGGGATCGTGCGACGCGCGTCCAGTCGTTGTCGGGGCGGAGAGGTCGACTGGCGAGCCGACGCAGCTCGTCGTAGGTGGCCGGGAACGCATTCCCGGAACGGGGGGGGGCCGCCACGCGATCCTCGAGGTGAGAGCGCATCGCTCTTGGCTCTGAGAGTTCGGGAGGGACGCTCGCGAGGAGCGTCCAGGGCAGGCACCCGTTTGCTCTCCCCTTCTAAAAGGACTCGATCGTCGCGGAGCGAGAAAAAACACAAAGAGGACGCCAGGATGCAAACGGAGTCCGTGCATCGGGCGCAGTCTCGAGTCGCCCGTGCTGTCGGGAAGAACCGTGCTCCTGCAGGTCGTCGATCACTCGACTGGCACTGTCAGCGCTCGCCTCGACTTCACGCTTCCTTGAGCGACTCGTCGACGGCAACTCGAAACGTCAATGTCCGTATCTGCACGGACGGGCCCGCCTCACGATCACTCGCGGGGCGGGTCCTCTCTCAGACGTCAGCGAGCCGTGAGCGCTTTCAGTCGGGCCGCGATCCAATCCTCGAGAGGCTTCTCGATCAGCTTCGGATCGGGGCGCCCCTCGATCACGACGTCGTCGATACGATAGCGGAAGTCCCCGAAGACGAAGAAGCCGGTGTACCCGGCGCTGTATTCCTTTCGGCCCAGCTCGACGCGCTTGCGCTTGTCGCGAACACCGACCACCTTCTCACCCGTCCATTCGACTCGGTCGTGATACTGCGTCCCGATCGTCGCCGGGAGCACCTTCTCGGTACGACCCCGCCACCAGCCCTTCTGGCACAGCACGAGCTGGCTGTCGGTGAAGGCGTAGAAGTCCCCGTTGGTGCCTTCGTCGCAGAGGATGCCGTAGAAGGCCAGCATCAGTAGGTCTTGACTGGTGTCGTCGTACTCGTCGATGCGGCCTTTCCACTCGAGGGAGGCCGGACCCATCAGGCGCAGCGAGTGACGCACGTAGCTGATGCGGTCGGCGACGAACTGACCGCCCTCGACTCGAAAGTCTTCGATCGCGGAACGATTCGAGAAATCGTGGTCCCAGCCTTCCATCAGGTGGGCCGCACCGTAGGCCTTCCAATCCTCACCCTGATCGGGAGTCGAGAAGTCGTAGCGAACGCGCACCGTGCCCGGCTGCGGTCCCGGCTCGACCTGACCTCGCACCAGCGGCCGGACGGCCTCGGTCGCATCGAAGGTCTCGATCAGCGCTTTTCGGAGCGCGTTTCGGTGGCGCGCGACGTAGGTGGGGAGGATATCTCGAGCGCTCTTGTCGGCCGCCGTCGAGGTGAAGACCTCGAGCCACGCGGCCGGAGAACCCTGTGCTTCGGCGAGCTGGTTCTCGAACACCACGGCAGCCGCCGCGCGCTCGTAGTCGGACCAGACGGCCTCGAGAGTGGCGATGTCGGCGTCCTTGCGTCGCGCGCTCGAGCGAGTCTTGCGTGCGCCTTCGAGGTCTCCGAGCGCGAGATGGACGGCGGCGAAGGCCAGGTAGTCCTCGCCTTCCCGCCACTTGAGACGACTGCGCGCCAAGACGACGAGCTCGTCCCAGCTCAGGGCTTCAGTCGGAACCCGGCGCTGCCCGCCGCCCCGCAGATCGAGCAGCAGCTCATCACCTTGTCGAGCCGTGACCGTGCCCCGGATGGCGTCGCCCGCGATCGTCAGGTCGAGCAGCGTACTCTGCTTCACCACGGCGGTGAGGAAGCGCTCCCGGAACGCTTGGAGTAGCTGGCCGTGCGCCTGATGGGCGGGGCCCAGCTCGTTCACGAGCTGGAGGTACTGGACGGTGCTCCCGGCGCGCAGGGCGCGGATCGCAGCCGCCAAGCTCTCGAGCGGCGACCGCGTGGTCGTCGCCGTCGGTGCCGTCGGTGCCGGCTTCTCGTCCCGCTTGCGCAGGGCGCTGAAGGGATCCGCCTGGGTGTTCGCGGCTCGGCTGATGGGGGGCGGTGCCGACAAGATCCGGTCGGCGGCCGCGCGTGCCGGGCCGATCTCCGGATGCTTCTGAACCCAAGTGAGCCAGGCGGTCTCGAGGTCAGCCGGCTCCGTCTTCAGTCGCTCGAAAAAGCGGTCGGCGGTGTAATCCGCGCTCAGCAGCTCGGAGAGCGCGCTCGTAAAACGGCTCTTCCATGGCTCGTTCTTCATCAGGAAGCCGACGAAGGTGTGGTACGCGGCGGGCCCCCAGCGCAGCAGCGCGTCTTGGGCGCTCAGCAGGCGCCGGTCCTTGAGAGTGCTCTCTCGTGCCGCTTCGCGGGTGGTCCCTTCGAGTGCCCAATCGTCGAGCACCCGCGTGAGATCGGCGAGCGGGACGAGCGGCTTGCTCCCGGAGACGCCCACGAGCAGGTCGGCCATTCGACCGCCCGCGACCTCACCGAATCGATGACGCGTTCGTCCGGCCACTTGGATCGGTCGGGCCTCGGCGAGGTGATCGGGGATCCCGACTCGCTGCCAGTGTGCGATGACCGACAGAATGCCGCGCGGCGAGTAGGCATCGAGGAGGAATCGACCCGACTCCTTCAGGGTCTGGTGTCGCTGCTGGTCGGGTGAGAGGCGAGTCCCGGTGCCGTCGGTACAGAGCACGAGGATGCGGTGGCGGTGGTCGTATCGCGCGACGAGGCCCTCGGCGCGCATCTCGAACTGTCGATCGGCGAAGTGGCGCTCGAAGGTCTTGCGATCTGCGATGACGCTGATGGTGAAGCCTTCGAATCCGACCCGTCGGACCAGTCGTCCGGGCTCCACGAACGCCGTCTCGAAGTAGCGCCGTTGGTCGTCGAGCAGCGGCGCGATCTCGTCTCGGATGAGAGCGGCGATGACGGGTGGCCCCGAGACGTGAAGGAGAAACGGCGCCGATTCGAGAATCGTGGTGCTGGGCAGCTTGGAGAAGAAGGCGTCCTTCTCGAGGAAAGCGCGGCGCTCGCGGGCCCAGTCTTCGAAGTCCTCGGTCGATCCCGTGACCGAAGGGGCGACCAGCCCGAGCGTCAGCGCGGCCAGAGTGGCGAGAGCGATACCGCGATTCCAAGCGATCATCCGTCGGCCTCGAGTTGAGTGTTCCGGGAGTCCCCTCGATTTTGGCCGAGTCTGAGACAACGGCACATCGGGATCAAGACCGCAGCCGAGGAGTGAGCGGCAGGTTCTCGGCTTCCATCACCGCGGACTCACGAAACGCCGCTCCGCACGCCCGGGGTCGCCCGCGGAGGGACGCCGGCCTGTGCGCCTCGAGACGAATGCTGTCAGCGGCTCGGCTCTCTTCAGCGGCTCGGCGCGCTTTCACCGCGCCAACGCGCCAGGAGGCCGTAGATGGCGGGCAGCACCAAGAGCACGAAGAGTGTCGATGCCAGGATTCCGAAGACGATGCTGATCGCGAGGGGAATCAAGACTTGAGCCTGCAAGCTGCGCTCGGCCAGGAGCGGCAGCAATCCGGCCATCGTCGTCAGGGACGTCAGCAGGACGGCGCGGAATCGATCGCGGCTGGCTTGCGCGGCGGCCGTGGCCAGGTCGAGGCCCTCGGCTTGGCGACGCTTGACGAACTCGACGAGCAGGATCGAGTCGTTCACCACGACGCCCATGAGCGAGATCAACCCGAGCACGCTGGGCATGCTGAGCGAGAGGCCCATGAGCAGGTGCCCGCCGATCACGCCCACCAAGGCGAACGGTATGGCCGACATCACCAGGAGCGGCTCCACCAAGCTCCGGAACTGGAAGCTCAGGAGAAGGAACACCGCCGTGATCCCGATCAGGAAAGCCGTGCGCATGCTCTTCTGCGTGGTCGAGGACTCGCGGGCTTCGCCCTCGAAGGTGACCCGCAGGTTCGGATTCCGCTCCTCGAGCCCCGGCAGCAGCTCGGCGCGCAGCTCTGCCAACAGCTCTGCCGAGTTGGTGATGCGCGTATCGATCTCGCCGCGGACCGTCACCGTTCGCCGTCCGTCGACGCGCGCGATGCGGGCCCAGCCCCGGGTCTCCTCCCAGGTCGCGACCGACGACAGCGGCAGCACGCGCCCCGTCGGCGTGGTTACGTAGAGATCCTCGAGATCGCTGAGGCTGTCCTGATCGAAGGGCGCCGATCGCACGTCGATCTCGTAGGCCTCGGGCCCCACCTGGATCTCGGAAGCCGTCGTGCCATAGAAAGCGGACCGAAGCTGATCGGCGACGACGCTCGACGTCATGCCCAAGCGCTTGGCGCCTTCCCGGAGACGCACCGCGACCTCGGGCTTCCCCGGTCGAAGATCGTCCATGAGGTCGAGCACACCCGCCCGCTCGCCGAGCCAGCCTTGCACCTCGCGGCTGATGCCTTGCAGCTCCGCGAAGTCGTCCCCTTGGAGCCGGATCTCGATCGGCAGCCCGGCCGGGCCCAGCGAGGGCTCGGTGAAGCGGAGCGCGATGACGTCGGGCAAAGCGCCCACCTCCCGGCGCCACCGCTGGAGGATCTCGTCGATCGACGAGGTGCGCCGCTCGGCCGTGAGCAGATCGACGTTCACGGTCGCGACGTGGGGACCGGTCTCGAAGGCGTCACTGTTCTGATTGAACTGGACGGAGACGTGCCGCACCAAGGCTTCACCGCCGGGCTGTCGCGGCGTGAGCTCGCGATCGACGGTGGCGAGGGCTTCGGTCAGCCGCGCGACGCGCGCCTCGGTGATGGCGAGGGGCGTGCCTTGGGGAAGCAGGAGGCGAGCCACGATGACGTCGCCGTCGATCTCGGGAAACGCCTGGAATTTCAAGCGCCCGCCGGCGACTGTGCCGATCGCGACGATCATCAGGGCGAGGGCGATGGCCACCGCCAGCCCAGGGCGTGCGACCGCGTGGGCGGCGAGTTGGCCGAAGCGCTCGCGGACGCCTTCGAGTCGGTCGTCGATGAAGCGCCGCAGCCGGCCGGTCGGACGCGCGTCCTTCTCGCGCAACGCATGGGCGAGATGGTGGGGCAGGATCCAGAAGGCTTCCACGAGGCTGACGGCCAGCACCAGGATCAGGACGACCGGGAGCACTTCGAGCACGTCGCCGATGCGTCCCGAGAGCCGGGTCAGCGGGGCGAAGATGCAGATGGTGGTCGCGAACGAAGCGAGCACGCCGGCCTTCACTTCGCCGACGCCTTCGATGGCGGCCTGCAACGGCGTGCGGCCGCGGCGCAGGTGAGTCGCGACGTTCTCGCTCAGCACGATCGCGTCGTCCATGAGCAGGCCGAGCGCCAGCAGCAGGGCGACCATCGTCATCATGTTGATGGACTGCCCGAGCGGTGGCAGGAAGAAGAGCGCGCCCAGGAACGCGACCGGCAACCCGGCCGTCACCCAGAACGAGAAGCGCAAGCTGAAGAAGAGCCACAGCGTCAGGAAGACCAGGACGAGACCCTGAACGCCATTGACGACCAGCATGTCCAGGCGGTCGCGCACGATCGACGAGACGTCCTGCGTCACGGTGAAGAGGACGCCGGGCGGGCTGCGCCGACGCTCTCGATCCAGGAACGACTGAACCGCATCGACCGCCGTCAGAGCGTCCTCGGCCTTGGTCTTCTCGATGCGCAGCAGACCGGCGCGCTCGCCATCGAACAGGATCTTCTCCTCGTCCTGCTCGAACACGTCCTCGATCGTGGCGAGGTCCCCGAGGCGCAGCTCCGCGCCGGAGGCGCCGCCGATCATCACCAGATCGGCGAGCTCTCGGGGCGTTCGACGCTCGTCTCGAAAGCGCACCAGGATGTCGCGATCGCGAGTCTCGAGGCTGCCGGCCGGGAGATCGAGGCTCTGGCTGCGAATCGTCTGGGCGATGTCCGAGACGCTGAGCCCGTGCTGGTGCGTGACCCACGCCGGCACCGAGACCCGGATCTGGCGGTCCGAAAATCCGTCGAGCTTCACGAGCGAGATCTCGGGCAGCGCGACCAGTCGATCCTTCAACCGCTCGCAGACCGTCTTCAAATCACCTGCTGGCATCGGGCCGGTGACCGCGATCGAGACCACCGCGTCCGTGCGACCCAAGCGCTCGATCACGGGCGGCTCGATCTCGGCTGGGAAGTCGTCGATCGCCTCGACCTCGGTGCGAATGTCGTCGAGGAAGGTGCGGATGTCGCCGACCTCCTGCATCTCGACGGTGACGGTGCCGAGGCCTTCGCGTGCCTCCGAGCGCACCTCGCGCACGTAGGTCACGCCGTCGACCGCGTCCTCGACTCGTTGACAGATCGCCTCCTCCACCTCGTCGGCGGCCGCGCCGGGATAGACGATTCGAACTTGCACCTCTTTCGACGTGAAGTCGGGAAAGGTCTCTCGGCGCAGATCGGGCAACGCGAACACGCCCGCCAAGAGGAAGGCCACCATCATCAGGTTGGCCGCGGTCGGGTGCTCGGCGAAGTATCGGATCATCGTCGCTCGGCTTCCTGAACCGCCGCCGCCAGGCGCGCCTGGATCACCGGATCGGGGATCGCTACCAGCAGCATCCCCTCGATCGCGGGCACCGGATCGGACACGACCACCGTCTCCCCCGGCACGAGCCCCGAGTTGACGCAGGCGATCTCGTCGTGCGTGAAGGCGATGGTCACGGCGCGGCGCCGGAGCCTCTTCTCATCGTCGACGACGAAGACCGACGAGCCTTGCACCGCGGCCCGCGGGATCAAGCGGAAGCGCTGCTCGGTGGGCCCTTCGATGGCGACCTCGCAGAAGAGCCCCTTCACGAGCGGCGGCCGGATGCCGGCTCGGGCGCTCGTGTAGGGGTCGTCGACCGCCACGATCAACCCGAGCGTCTGCGCCTCGGGATCGATCTGGGGGCTCAAGCGCACGAAGCGCGCCGGCCACTCGATGGGCGGATCGACCGAGCGGAGCCGGACCACCGCCGTCAGATCGAGGCGGGACGCCAGCTTCTGCAGGTCGACGGCCTCGTCGCGTCCGCTCGCGGGATTGGCTTGCACCAGACGGCGCATGTGCTCGAGCGGGACCTGCGCCTCGACGAGCGCGACGTCGATCGCATCGGCCACCGCCAGCGTTTGACCGCGCGTCGCGAACTGGTCGCGCTCGACGTCCACCTCGGCGATGCGGCAGTCGAAGGGCGCGGCGATCGTCGTGCGCTCCAGATCGATTCGGGCTTCGGCGAGCTGGGCATCGACGCGCCGCTCGTTGGCCTCGAGGGCGCGACGCTGACTCGGAAGCTGGTCGAGCGTGCTCGTGAGCGTCTGCACGCGGCGCTCTTGATCGAGCACCGTCCGCTCTTGGCGGTCGACGTCGGTCTCCGAGACGGTGCCGTTCGCGAGCAGGCCACGCTGGCGCTCGAGCTCGCGCTTGGCGAGGGCTTGCGAGCGCTTCTCGATGTCGAGCTCGGCGGCCGTCGTGACGGCGCGGACGTCCAGCTCCGCGATCTGCGCGCGAGTCTGCTCGAGCGCGGCCTCTTGTTGCGCGACGCGCAAGGCCGGCTCGGTCGGGTCGATCTTCAAGAGGACGGTCCCGGCCGGGACGAGCCCGCCTTCCTCGAGGTCGTCGTGCCGCTCGACGATTCGCCCGTCCACCTCGGCGACCGCTCGCCAGATGCGCTCGGGGCGAGCTTCTCCGTAGCCGAGGACCCGCGGACGGACCGGCGCCTCGACGACCGTCACGACGCGAACCGCCAGCGCATCCTCGCCGCGCTCGGCCCGAGGCGGATCCGGCTTCGTGAGCCGAAGCACCACGAAGACACCGATGGCGGCCGCCACGATCCCGAATCCGAGAATGCGGCGCAGGAGCAGGCGCCAGCCCGTGGGCGGTCGATTCATGTTCTGGTTCCGGAGTGGTTCGAGGTCGGGGAGTGTCGGTCAGTGCGAGCCGGCGGGCGCGTGGAGTGCCGCCAGCACGCGGCAGCCGTCGCGGAGCGCGCCTGGGTCGTGCGTGCGGACGAACGAGGCGCCGTGCTCGATCGCGAACAGCTCGGCGGCGAGCGTCGCCGAGCCTCGCCGGTCGGTCGGTCGGTCCGTGAGCACGCCGAGGAAGGACTTGCGCGACACGGACACGTAGATCGGCAAGCCGAAGCGCTCGGCGAGCACGTCGAGCTCTTGGAGCACGGCGATCGAAGGTGCCGGAGTGCTGCCGAGGAAGAAGCCCATGCCGGGATCGAGGATCAGTCGTGAGCGAGCGATGCCGGCCGCCTCGAGCTCGGCGCAGCGTCGCTCGAAGAAGCGCGCGACACCGTCGCGAACCGTCTGCGGGTCCGCCGCTCGGCGGTCGGCGCGCACGTCGCCTTGAATCGAGTGCATGACGACGAGCTGACACGATGCCTCGGCCAAACCCCGCACGGTCTCGGGATCGGGAAAGCCCCGAATGTCGTTGAGCTGCGCGAAGCCGTGGGAGGCAGCCCAGAGCTGCGTCTCGGGCAGCGGCGAGTCGACCGAGAGAGGAATGCCGTCGGCGAGCAAGGCGGTGGCGACCGGCTCGAGGCGACGAATCTCCTCGGACGCCGGCACGGACTCGGCATCGGGATGGCTGGACGCCGGGCCGAGATCGAGGAGGTCCGCCCCGTCGGCCACGAGCTGACGCGCATGCTCGACAGCGCGAGCCGGATCGAGATAGCGCCCGCCATCGGAGAACGAGTCGCGCGTGATGTTGACGATGCCGACGATCTTCGCATCGCGAAAGCGCCGAGCGGTGTCCGGTGACATGCACAGGCCTCCTGGCCGGGATTCGTCTGCCGAGGCCGGGATTGTAGGAGAGATGCCGTTTGATCACACGAAGTGATCGGACTCAGCTGTCGTTTGATTTCAATCGGAGGAGCGGATACACCTGGCGCGTCTCCTCGTCGGAGCTGCGGGATTCCCTCGGTGGCCGGAGTGCGAGGAGGTGAGCTGCGTGATTCGAGACGCTTCCGATGGAAATCCTGGCCCTGGGCATCGCCTGGTACTTCGTGTTCGTCGTGTCGACGGTGTGCCACGAAGCGGCCCACGCGTTGGTCGCGAAGTGGGGGGGCGACTGGACCGCCTACTACGGTGGCCAAGTGACGCTCAACCCTCGGCCGCACGTTCAGCGGGAGCCGATGGGGATGGTCGTGATCCCCTGGGTCGTGTACCTGATGACGGCCGTCGGCGGCATGGGCTGGATGGTCGGCTGGGCGAGCACGCCGTACAACCCGGCTTGGGCGGTTCAGTTTCCCAAGCGCGCCGCGCTGATGGCGGCCGCCGGTCCCCTGGCCAACCTGTCGCTGTTCTTGCTGGCGGCGCTCGGCATTCGAATCGGGCTGTCGGCCGGGCTCTTCGAGCCTCCGGTCGGCGCGTTCAGCTACACTGGCTTGGTGGTGACGCCGGGGCAGGGTTTGGCGCAAGGGCTGGGAGTGTTGCTGAGCATCGCGTTCACCCTGAATCTCGTGCTGATGCTCTTCAACTTGCTGCCGATCCCACCCCTGGACGGCAGCGGCTTCTTCGGCTTCTTCCTCGACGAAGAGCGCATGCTTCGATTGCAGGAGCTCTTTCATCGACCCTACGTCGGGCTGGTCGGGATC
Organism: Planctomycetota bacterium; assembly: GCA_029260795.1. Taxonomy (GTDB): domain Bacteria; phylum Planctomycetota; class OFTM77; order OFTM77; family OFTM77; genus OFTM77. The sequence continues at coordinate 58,717 of JAJDCO010000063.1, forward strand.
CTGATCGCCTGGCAGGTCTTCCCGCACGTCTTCGGACCGGTGTTTCGGTTCTCATTGGGATTACTGTACCCGGGTCTCGAGTTTCGCCCCCACTGATCGCGGCATCGCGGTGCTTGCAATTCCCACCGAAGACGCGTGAGAATGTCCGGGACGTCGGCTTCTCGAAGTCGACGGGTGGGAATCCGAATGGGTGAATCTGGGGGAGCCCTCACCGGGGAACGGTGCAAGAGGGCTTCGAATGACGAGGCAGCTCGTAGTCCTCGCCGATCCGGTATTGCGCGCCGTCGCGCGCCGAACTTTGGAACGCCTCGGAGGCACCGTGCGTGCCGCGGCGTCGCTGGACGAAGCGATTGCCGAAGGCGTTGAATTGCAGCCCGACCTGCTCGTGGCCGACGGGTCGAGTCGAAGTCCCCGCACCGGATTGCAGGCGGCACTGTCGCTGCGCACGCTCTTCCCGGAGCTGCGCGTTCTCTTGCTGGCCGAGTCCGGGAGCTCGCCGGCGGCGGTCGGCGGATTCCTCGAGCTGCTCGAGGCGCCCTTCGATGCGACGCGATTGGCGTGCGCCATCGAGCGGCTCGCCGATGGGGCGCGGGACTTCGGAGGTCTCCCGGTCGGGCTCGCGATCTTGGGTCCGGATCGCACCATCTTGCACGCCAACGAAATGGCGCAGCGACACTTCGCCGCCACCTTCGCCGGTCTTCATACGACGAGCTTCGATGCCCTGATTCCCCCCGAGCATCAGATCGGGCTCGAGCGATCGACGGATCGCTGGCACCGGGTCTTCCCGGAAGCCGCGGCGCCCATTCACTGGTACGTGCGTCGCCGTCATTGGCCGCAGCGCGAGCGGTCGCTTCTGGCCATCCTGTCGGAGGATCAGCGCACGCTCATGGACCATCCCTTGGTCGAGATGTTGTTCCAAGGTTGTCGCACGCAGCGCACGAGCCAGCTCGTGCTGGTCGCCGATGCCCACGCGAGCTCGCCCGAGATGTTCGAGGCGAGCCTGGACGCTTTCGGAGGCAGCCTACGCTGGGCGACCCAGGCCGCCGAAGTCTTGCGGCAATTCGAGCGCGAGCCGGGTATCCGCCGCGTCGTGCTCGACTGGGAGACCGTGGAGGCGCGCGGCGAGGAGCTCGCGATGACGCTGCGCGCCCTCCGTCCGGGAACTCGTCTCGTCGGCACGAGCATTCACGATCGGCGAGACGAGTTTCGAAGCCTCGGCATCACCGAATACTTGAGCAAGCCGTGGCGCCTATTCGATGTCCTCGAGCTCCTGGGAGCCTCCCCCGACGCCCCGCCGCGAGCCCTCGAAGCGGAGCGGTGAGAAGCCGGCTCAGTTCTCACTTCACGATGGCATCCAACGCCGCTTCGATGGCGGCTCGCACGGCAGCGTCTTCGTCCTTACGGACGCGGAGCAGAGCCGGCAGCGCGGCTTCGCTTCCCAATCGGCCCAGCGCTTGGGCACCCGCGATTCGGACGCTCGACGCGGGATCGGACAGCATCGCGGTCAGCTCCTGCAACGCTTCGGGTGACGACGACCCTCCGTGAACGCTCTCGGCAAACCGTTTCTGGTCGAGATAGAACCGGATCTTTTGGATCGAGCCCTGGGCGGCTTGCCGCACCTCGGGCAGGCGGTGTCGCAGCAGCTCGACGAGGCGAGGAAGGAGGTCCTCGTCCAAGAAGGTGCCGAGAGCCTCGATCGCCTTGGCGCGGACGTCGGCGTCGTCGGCCTCGAGCTGCTCGAGCACGAGCTGTCTCGCGCGCGGTTCCGCAAAGCGGGTGAGTGTCTCGAGGGCCTCGATGCGCACGATCGGCTCCTTCGCACGTGAGAGGAGCTCGGCAAGCCCGTCGAGCGCGGCCTCGGCGGGATATTTCGCCAGCGACCGCACCATCGGAATCTGGTTGTTGTTCTTCCAGACTTGGCTCAGCGTGAACTCGACCAGGTCCGGGATGGCCTCTGGGCGAGCCAGGCGATCGATGGCCATGGCCGCGGCATGCCTCTGTCCATTCTCTCTCCCCTCCTTCAGCAGACTCAAAAGAACGTCGAACGCCCGCGGATCCCCACTCGCGCCGAGAGAATGGATCGCTTTGCTGCCTTGCCCCGGGACGAGTGCGACCAGGTCGTCGAACTCGCCGATCTGGAGCAGGAGCAGCTCGGCATTGTGACGGACCTGCTCGTCGCCGGATTGGGCATAGCGGCGCACGGATGGCAAGGCGCTCGGCCCGGCGAGGCCCCGCAGGAGCTGGAGAATCTGCACCTGCAGCCCGGTCGGGGCGAGCTCGAGTGCCGCGATGAGGCGCTGAGAATCCTCTGCCTGAGCAGACCTATTGAGCGTTCTGTGGAAGGTCTTCCAGGCTTGCACATTCAGGTCCGGCAGCCGCTCCAACATCGTGTCGATGGCCAACCGGACTCCGACGCCGTTCTTCACGAGCCGGTCAATCGCATTGCTGGCCCGATTGACGGCGTTGGTGTTCGGATCGGTCAAGGCTTCCACCAAGTAGGGAAGAACGCGCGCGTCTTCGATGTCGTCCAGCGCGCTCACCGCTCGGTCTCGCGTCGGACCGTCTTCGGATCGGACATGTCGGCCGATGGGCTCGATCAGCTCAGGGACATCCAGCTTGTCGGCTATGTAGAGTGCGGTGTTGACTTGCTTCGAGTCCCCTCGGTTCAGAATCTGTGCCAAGGCGGGAGCCAGCACCGGTGAGTGCACGGATTGAGCCGCCCACAGCGCTTGATCGACGACCGCACGGTCGTCCGAGCGGAGCGCCTGGGCGACGGCCGGCACGGCGGCCTCGATCTTCAGGTTGCCGATGATGCGGAGCACCTTCACCTGGACGCTCGGTGACAGTCTCTCGAAGCCCTCGAGCGAGCCGATGGTCTTCGAGACGCTCTCGCGGTCGCTCTGGACGAGCGCCTTGTCGATCAGGCTGTCCGGCAGCTCGGTCAGGTGCGCGAACAAGAGATCCCGCACGACCGGTTCTCGCACGTGCTGCTCCAATCGGCTCTGAACGTTGGACCCCAGAATGGGATCGGAGGCCAGCTCGATGAAGCGTTGGGCGACGAGCGGGTCGCTCAGGCGGCCATCGAGGGCGCCCAATGCGGACCGCGCGACCGAAGGCAGCGGGTCATCGAGGTTTCGGAGCAAGAAGTCGCGGGCTCGCTCCGTCGGGAGCTGCCCGAGAGTGGACATCACCCATTGCCGCAGCTCGACCGGGGCGCCCTCCGACAAGGCGATCAGGCGCTCGACACAGCTCGCCAGGACGGCTGGCTCTTCGAACAGTGGCTGTCGGTGCTGGGACCATCGATTCAGTGCCTCGACGGCAGCCCTGGCCACGTCGGGTTGGGCCGGGTCGAGCGCGTCGACGGCGGCCTCGATCCACTGATCGAATCCTTGTCGTCGCTGAGCGGCCTTCTCGAAGAAGGCGGTTCGGACCCGCGGGTCGTCGTCGCTCAAGGCCTTCGAGGACGCAGCGCGGAACTCGGGGAATCGATACTCCCACATGAGCAGGAGCTGAACCGTCTGCGCCCGCACGGTGGCCGAGGAGTCGTCCATCCGTCGCGCCAGTCGGTCGGGAAAGCGTTGCGCGTCTTCGCTGCCGGGCCACAGGTCGACGCCGATGGCGCGAACGGCGGCGGACTCGTCTTCGAGGAAGGAGAAGACCACCTCGGCGTTCCAGGGCTTCTTCTTCAGAAAGGTCTGCAACGCTTGCTGCACGACGGTGTCGGCCGACCGGAGTGCATTCCGCAGGACGGGCAGCAAGGTCGCGTCGCGTCCGGCGAAGTCGACGAGGAGGCGCGCGACCTCTTGGCTCGCGAAGTAGTCGCTCGTCGTGAGCGCTTCGACCAAGAAGGGCGCGACGTCCGATCCGATCCCCATGAGGGCTTCGGCCGCTTGCTTGCGAACGGCTTCGTCCTCGGCATTGAGGCGCTCGATCAGGCTCACCACCTTGCGGCGCAGGCTAGCCTGCTCGGTATCCGATCCCGTGAGCGCCTCCTGGGCGGCGTCCAAGATCGGCTGGAGCTCGGCTCGCTGAGCGTCGGTGAGAATCGTGAGCGCCGCGATCTCGGCACGCACCTTCTCGAGCTCACCCTGCGTTCGCCGGAGGACGGGATGGTTGGCCGTGTAGAGCTTCGCGTTGTGCTCGTGCGTCCGCTCGAGGTCTCGCACTTTCTGAACGAGCTCAGCGTGCTTCTCTTGATTCGATGCGGAGTCGCTTGCCACCGCATACTTCGCCAGCAGCTCCCGCAGCAACGCTCGACTCTCTTCGAGTCGCCCGAGGCGGCTCAGCGTCAGGGCCATCCGAAGCTGTGTGAGGGCGCGAACGATCGGGCCGATGGGATCGACCTCCAGCACGCGCCGGTAGATCGCCAGCGCTTCCTCGTAGCGACCGCTCGCCACCTCGAGGTACCAGGCCTCTTGAAGCTGGGCTTCGACGGAGTCGTCTGCGGAGGTCTCGGCCGGCGGCTGCGTCTGCCCGCGGGCCGAGAGAGCCAGCAGCATTCCGACGATCACGACGAGGGGGAATCGCTTCGACATCACGGTGCTCCTGAACAGTGAAGGGATCGAGCCAATGCGCTCGACCCTACCGAGATCGTCTCCCTGTGATGTCAGATCGCTGTTTGAAGTTGTGAGCCGGTGTAAGTCGTCGTCACCCGACTAGGCGGCCCGCGTGTTTTCGGGTTCCATGGAAGCGAACCTCACTTGGAGCAGCCGCCCTTTGCCTCGACCGAATCCAACCCGATACTCGCTCGGCACGACGCTCGCCCTCATCGGCATCGTCGGCGCGTTCGCGGTTCTGCTGGCGACGCTGATCCGGCTGCAGCTCGATCGGGATGCCCAGGATTTCCGGAGCTCTCTCGTCTCGATCAGTGAGGAGGCGACCGAGGGCGTGCACGCGGATCTGCATCGATCGATCGAGGAGGCGCTCGATCGTCTCGCCGCCATCGAGGTCGGCGACGCCCGGGCACTGCGCCGATTTCAAGAGGCGACGCCGCTCGTCGAGATGCCGTTCCAACACGTCGGCGGAGCCTTCGTCTGGCCGCCGTCGCGCGCGCGACACAACCCGACCGAGCTCCCATCGACGCCGCTGTCGGAGCGCCTGCTGCGCGCTGAGCGGCGAGCACAGGAGCGGGCGAGTGGCTCGGATCGGGTGCTGGCCGAGCGGACCTTCGCGACGCTCTTGGAAGAGAGGCTCCCACCCGAGGCCTTCGCCCGCAACGCGCTGCGTTTCGCCTCGTTCCTCGCCGAGGACCCGGAGCGTCTCGATGTCGCGATCACCTGGTGTCGCCGCGCTTCCCGAGCGGCAGTGGACGCCGGCTTGCCCGATCTGCAGCTCTTCGCGCGCTTGCGCCAGGTCGAGCTGCTCAGCGATCACGGTCGTCCCGAGGACGCGGCTCGCGTAGCCGGGGAGGCGCTCACGCTCGCGTTGCGCGACGACGTCTTCTTTGCAGGCGGGCCGGCGGTCGGCTTCGTGATCGAGCAGCTTTGGCGAAGGCTGGAGCGACCCGAGCTGCGTGCGGAGTGGCCCCCGGAGCTCCAAGCGGACGCGCTGCGGGCGCGGCAAGGGCAGCTCGAGCGCGAGGCGATCTTCACGGAAGGGATGCCCTCGCCGATTCGGGTGGCGCTCGAGCTGGGTGCGGAGAATGGGGCGACGGCGCTGGCATGGAGCGACGAGCCGCCTTCGATCACCGCCTGGCGCCGCTGGAGTCCGAAGCGCGCCGCCGGCTCGGACGAGGCCATTGCGGACGACGGCATCGTGGGCTTCCGGGCGCCGGCCTCGGCGGGAACGCTCTACTGGACGTCTGCCCTCGAATCGTTCGACGCGCATCCCGCGGTTCCCGATGGTGCCCGACTCGTCTCGCCGGCCGGGACCGTGCTCGCCGCGACGGGCCACGCCGCCGGTTGGCCATCGGAGAACGTGATCGCGATCGAGCGTCCCCTCGGTCGAGCGCCCTTGCGGGTGGAGATCGACTGGAGCGAGGCGGTGGCCCGAGAGCGCCGACGCCGCGCCCGGGCGTATGGTGGCTTGGCGGCGGTCGCCTTGCTCGTGCTCGCGGGCGGCGGCTGGGCCGTGCGGCTCGGTGTCCGCCGGCAGCTCGAGCTGGCGGCGACGCGCGCGCGCTTCGTGGCGGATGTCTCGCACGACCTGCGCACACCGTTGACCCAGATTCGGCTGTTCACCGACATCCTTCGAGAGGGATACCAGCGACGGCCCGAGGACGTGGAGCAAAGCCTCTCGATCATCGCCCGCGAGGTGGATGGTCTCGAGCTCCTCATCGACAACGTCTTGGAGCTGGCGAGGCGAGAGTCGACGCGACCGGAGAGCGCGGCGATGTCGGTGGACGCGGGCGAGGTCGTTCGAGGGCTCGTCGAAGCGCAGCGACCGTCGCTCGAGCGGCAGGGATTCACGGTGGCGGTCGTGCTTCCGGAGACTCCGGCGACCGTGGGCCTGGATCGAACGAAGCTGGAGCAAGCCTTGCGCAACCTGATCTCGAACGCGGTGAAGTACTCGCAGCAAGACAAGGCGTTGTCGATCGAGGTGGCTCGGGTCGACGCGGGTGTCGAGCTGCGGGTCGCGGATCGGGGCCCCGGGCTACCGGTCAATGGCGAGGCGTTGTTCGAGCGTTTCACGCGCGGCGACGATCCCGCTCAGGCGCACATCGGAGGAGCCGGGATCGGCCTCTCGATCGTCCGGCAGATCGTCGAGGAGCAGGGCGGTCGCGTCGTGGCCACGGCTCGCCCGGGCGGCGGATCGATCTTCACACTCTGGCTGCCGGAGCCGAAAGGGGAGGCATGAGTCGAGGACGCATTCTGATCGTCGAGGACGAGGCGGACGTGCGAGCCGGGCTGCGCACGGTCTTGGAGACAGAAGGCTTCACGGTCGAAGAGGCGGCCGACGGAGACTCGGGCCTGGCTCGAGCGCTCGCGACGCCGCCCCCCGACTTGATGCTGCTCGACCTGATGATCCCGCGGCGAGACGGGTTCGAGGTCTGCCGCGAGCTGCGGGCGCGTGGGTCGAAGATGCCGGTGCTGATTCTGACCGCGCGCGCTGCGGAGGTGGACAAGGTGCTGGGCCTGGAGCTCGGTGCGGACGACTACGTGACGAAGCCGTTCAGCGTGCGCGAGATCGTAGCGCGCGTGCGAGCGTTGCTCCGCCGGCTGGGCGACAGCGCTTCCGACCCGACGAGCAGCCTGCGCATTGGCGACGCCGAGATCGATCTCGAGCGCGCGCGCATCCGACGCGGCGAGCAAGAGGAGCCTCTGTTCCATTACGAGCGGGAGATCCTGCGGCTGCTGCTTCGGGCCCAAGGGAGTCCCGTGACGCGGCACGAGATCCTCAACGAGATCTGGGGCCTGGACAGCTTCCCGACCACCCGCACCGTCGACTTCCACGTCTGCAACCTCCGCAAGAAGATCGAGCCCGACGCAGCGGCACCCAGACACCTGCTGACGGTGCACGGTGTCGGGTACCGGTTGGTGACCTGAGTCAAACCGAGCTGCGAGGTGCAAAGCCACGAACGGAATTCGCGGCGTCCATCGAAAGGCGTGCGGTCGCGAGAGACGTTGGTCGGCACGAATCGTGAAACGGAGCCGCGAACGGAATTCGCGGCGTCCATCGAAGGCGTGTGGTCGCGAGAGACGTTCGTCGGCACGAATCGTGAAACGGAGCCGCGAACGGAATTCGCGGCGTCCATCGAAGGCGTGACGAGAGTGCCGGCGGGCCGTGCGGCGTGATCCGTCGTGTTGCGAGAGAGACGTTCTTCGGCTCGAGTCGCGGCTCGGTATCGGTCCGAAGTGGAAAGTGGGATCGCGTTGTGGCTTTCCCTACAATGTGCGGCGCCGGTTCCTACCCATCGCGAGGCGCCTGTCGCGCACTTGCTCCCCGGACTCTGGAGAACGATTCCATGACCGTACTCACCGCCTGCCTCTTGCTCTTGACGTCGGTTTGGACCTCGACGTCCGAGGAAGCCGTCGTCGACAAGATCATCGAGATCGGTCGGACCGACAATCGGGTGATGGACCACCTCGATCACCTCGTCAATCGAGTCGGACCACGTTTGACGGGGTCGGACAACCTGCAGACGGCGAGCGAGTGGGCGGTCGGGCGCTTCGAGAGCTTCGGGATCAAGAATGCTCGCCTCGAGCGCTGGGGCTCGGTGCCGGTGGGATTCAATCGGGGGCCGTGGTCGGGTCGCATCGTGTCTCCGATCGAGCGTCCGCTTCGCTTTGCGACCAACGCGTGGACGGCGGGAACGGTGGGACGTGAGTCGGGGCGCGTCGTGCGCGTGCCGGAGGACGAGGCGGGCATCGAGGCGCTCGGGGATCAGCTCGAGGGCGCCTGGGTGCTGGGACGGATTCCGCGAGACCTGCGCGAGGCTCTTAACGGGAGCGGGATCCGGGGCGAGATTCGAGCGACGCGCGACGCGTTGATCCTGACGGGCGGGCGCTACCGCATCGACTGGGACAATCTGCCGACGCTTCCCGAAATCAACCTGATGCGAGAGGACTACCAGGCGATCGAGGAGCTGCTCGACGCCAATCAAGAGGTCGTGCTCGAGTTCGACATTCGCAACTACTTCAAGGAAGGCCCGATCGCGCTCTTCAACGTGATCGCCGACATCCCGGGTACCGAGAAGCCCGACGAGTTCGTCATCGTGGGTGGGCACCTCGACTCGTGGGACGGGGCGACCGGGACCACCGACAACGGCACCGGCTGCGCCACGACTTTCGAAGCCGCTCGTCTCCTGATGGCGGCCGGCGCGAAGCCCAAGCGCACGATCCGCTTCATGCTGTGGAGTGGCGAGGAGCAAGGTCTGCTCGGCTCGCGCGCTTGGTGTGAGGTTCACGAGGATCTGATGCCGAAGATCTCGGCCGTGCTCGTTCACGACGGCGGCACGAACTACCTCTCGGGCATCACGGCGACCGCCGCGATGATGGAGGATTTCGAGAAGGTCTTTACGCCGGTTCGCACGCTCGATGAACGATTCCCGTTCGGGATCCGCGAGGTCCAAGGCTTGCGCGGTGGCGGCAGCGATCACAACTCCTACCTCGCCAAGGGCGTGCCGGGCTTCTTCTGGAACCAAGGCGGGGACGCGGTCTATCGCTACACGCACCACACTCAGCACGACACCTACGAGCAGGCGATCGTCGACTACCAGAAGCATTCTTCGATGGTGGCTGCGATCGGCGCACTCGGGATCGCCAACCTGGATCACCTGCTCTCGCGTGAGAACATGCAGGCCGAGGCGCGCGCGGCGCGTGGCGGCCGGCAACAGCGTCGTCTCTTGGGCGTGCGCCTCGAAGGCCTCGCCATCAGCGATCTGACCGAGGGTGGCAAGGCGGCAGCAGCGGGACTCAAGGTCGGCGATGTGCTCGTGCAGATCGGCGAGACGAAGATCGCGGATGCCGCGGAGCTCCGTCGTGCCCTGCGCGATGGTGAGCCCAAGAAGCAGATCACCGTGGTCCGCAAGCAGGAGCGGATTACCGTCTCGATCGATTGGTCGGACGCGAGCGGCAACTGAGCTCGAGCGGGAGCGGCGCAAGGCCGCTCCCGCTTCACCCGGGAGATTCGAAATGCGCCCTGCGATCGATCGCCGCCGCTTCCTCGAGTACTTCTCCGTGGCCGGGCTCGGCAGCACGCTCCTGCCGGGGGCGCTCTACGCTGCGGTTGCCCAAGAGGCGGAGGTGACCGCCGATCACATTGCGCAGGCCGAGACGATCGCCGGGCTCACGTTCACGAGCGAAGAGCGGGAATCGATGGTGCGAGGCCTCAACGACCACTTGCGCAGCTACGCCCGTCTCCGTGAGTTTCCGATCGACAATGGGGTACCGCCGGCATTCATCTTCGACCCGCGACCTCCCGGCTCCGCTACCGATCAGAGCTGGAGGCCCGTGAGCCTGCCGGCCGGCCCGGTGCCGTCTCGTCCCGACGATCTCGAGGAGATGGCGTTCTGGCCGGTGAGCAAGTTGGCGCGGGCCATTCGCCATCGGGTGGTCTCTTGCCTCGAGCTCACGGAGATGTACCTGGCGAGGCTGGAGCGCTTCGACGCGCAGCTCCATTGCGTCGTGACGTTGATGAAAGACGCGGCGCGCTCTCAGGCGAGACGCGCGGACGAGGAGCTGAAGAACGGGCGATATCGCGGCCCGCTCCACGGGATTCCTTGGGGCGCCAAGGACCTCCTTGCCACAAAGGGTGTCCGCACCACTTGGGGCGCGAAGCCGTTCGAGAATCAGAGGCTCGACATCGACGCGACTGTCGTCGAGCGCCTCGATCGAGCCGGAGCCGTGCTCCTCGCCAAGCTCACCCTCGGTGCTCTCGCCATGGGTGACGTCTGGTTCGGGGGCATGACCCGCAACCCGTGGAACCCCGAGCAGGGATCGAGTGGCTCATCGGCTGGCTCGGCATCGGCGGTCACGGCTGGCCTGGTCGGATTCGCGATCGGCACCGAGACCCTGGGCTCGATCGTGTCGCCGTGCAGCCGTTGCGGTGCGACCGGACTGCGACCGACCTTCGGCCGCGTGTCCCGCTATGGCGCAATGGCGCTGAGCTGGACGATGGACAAGATCGGTCCCATCGCTCGCTCGGCCCAGGACTGCGCGTTGGTGTTCGCGGCGATCCAAGGGCCCGATGGCAAGGACCCGAACGTGCGTGCCGCCACCTTCGGTTGGGACCCCGACCTCTCCTTGAAGGACTTGCGGATTGCCTTCACCGAGAAGGACTTCGGCCGCAATCGTCGAGGGGGCGGCTTTGATCAACAGAGCTTGGAGATCCTTCGTCAGCAGGGCGCCCAGCTCGAGCCGATCGAGATTCCGCACCTGCCTTATCGTGAGCTGCTCGTGATCCTGGATGCGGAAGCCGCGACGGCCTTCGACGACATCACACGCGACGGTCGCGACGACGAGCTCGTCTCCCAAGGTCCCCGGAGCTGGCCCAATCAGTTCCGCACCTCCCGATTGATTCCCGCCGTCGAGTATCTTCGCGCGATGCGAGTTCGGACGCGAGTGATCGAGCAGGTCGATGCCGTCTTTCGACCCTACGACGTGATCGTGACTCCCGCCTTCGCCGGCGCCGGTCTGGTGGCGTCCAACCTGACCGGGCATCCGTGCGTGGTCCTCCCGAACGGATTCCGCGACGACGGCTCGCCGACCAGCATCACGTTCCTGGGCCCGCTCGACGGCGAGGCGAAGCTGCTGGCGGCGGCCCATCGCTTCCAGGAAGCGACCGACCATCATTTGAAGCATCCGGAGCTGGACGCCAGCTGAGCTCCGCTCACCTCCCTTCTTCGCGCAGCACGGTTCGGAGGTGCTCCACCACCAACCGGGCCGCGAACGGGAGCATGAGGATCGAGGAGTAGTGCCCAAACGGGTACACGACGCGGTCGGGGCGCCCCAGGGCTCTCCACAGAGCATCGCCGTGTCGGGGCAGGACGCTCCGATCATAGCGCCCGTGGACCATCATCACTCGCCGGGTCTCGATCGCCTCGGCGAGTCGCGTGACATCGATCGGCCCGATCGATTCTCGAGCTCGAGCGTAGAACTCCGCTTCACTCCAGCCTTCTCGCTCCATCACCGTGTTACGAAAGCGAACGACGGAGGGCTCCTCGGACTCGAGCATGAGCTCGGCGATGCCGCCGCCGGCGAGGAGAAAGGCGCCCACTTTCAAGCGAGGCTCGACTGCCAGGGTGGCGGTACTCAGGATGCCGCCCTGGCTGATGCCGACGATGCCGAGGCGATCGACGTCGAGGCCATCTTGCTCCGTCCACCAATCGAGACCGCGGCGCACGTCGATGACGGCGCGACAGTACATGGCTCGCGCTCGTCCCAACCCCTGCTTGCGATCGAGCAATCGGCCGGGCCGAAGGAATCGGAGGCAGGCGAAGCCGCGGGCCGCAATGTACTCGGCCAGGTAGGCCGAGATGGCGTAGTCGCCCCCCAAGATCGGCATGACGACGATGCCGGGGCGAACGGCATCGGGACGGGACTGGGGTCGATACTCGATCGCGCGGGCTGGCCCGTCCCCGACCTCATCAGGACGGGGGGGGAACTCCACGAGACGAGTCAGGTAATCGCCCGCGTCTTCGAACTCGGAGACCTGTGGGTCGGCCTCATCGGCCACGTAGGCGAAGGCTGACAGGATGTCGGGTGTCAACGGCCGCGGAGCACGGTCTGGTTCGGACCGAGCGTAGATACTGCAGCCGACGCAGGTCCCCGCGAGAATGAAGAAGGTGAAGAGCCTCGAGATCATCGGAGACCGGCTCGAGTCGAGGGATGGGGCGTCGTTGACATTACGGAGGAGGCCTCGAGACAAAGGACGCAGTCGGGCCAGGTGGCGGTCGGAGTGGCTGCCCTCTTCTTGGACGGAGGCTCTTGGGTTCATCGACCAAGCGAGGGAGGCAATCCAAGCCGCGGATGAGAATCTCGAGAACCGGGAAGGCTCTCGTTTGCCCGCTGGCCAAAACCGGGCGTTCTGGCTACGATCTGTAGGGCCTCCGCAGCGGTGGATCGGGCAAGAAACCGTACTTCACCTCCGTCTGAAAGAGCCTCGTCATGGCCCTTGCTGACGCGACTCTCGTTCTGAATCGCAACTGGATACCCGTCAACGTCACGTCGGTTCGGCATGCATTGGTTTTGATGTATCAGACCATTGCCCGAGCCGTCGATCCGACGGACTACTCGACGCACTCCTTCTGGAGCTGGGCAGATCGATCGATCCTGCCGGGTCATTCGTACGTTCAGACGACGACCTTCCGGATCCGCTGCCCGGACATCGTCGTGCTTTCGGCTTACGCGCAGATCCCGGCGCAGCATGTCGCGTTTTCGCGCCGCAACATCTACCGACGCGACAACTACACCTGCCAGTACTGCGGCGAGCAGCCCGGCGTCTCCAAGCTCTCGGTGGATCACGTCATGCCGCGCTCACGGGGTGGTCCTTCGACCTGGGAGAACTGTGTTCTGGCCTGCCTCACCTGCAATCGCCGCAAAGGTGCGAGGACACCTCGCGAGGCCGGCCTCCAGTTGCGGAGTCGCCCGCGTCGACCGCTCTGGCATCCTCGACTGCTGGTCGGCATGCACCAGCGCAAGGAGTCGTGGCAGCACTTCCTGCTGCGGGATTGACCCATCGGCCGAGAGCCTCAACGCCTCTCGAGTCGGATCTCGCGACGTTCGCCCGCTTCGAGGTCGACCGGGATCTCGGTCTCTTCTGCCTTGAGTCGGTAGGGGCCGGCCGCGAGGAGGTCGAATCGGAATCGACCGTCGCGGTCCGTGACCTGTCGACTGAGCTGTGGGTTGTGGAACGGTTTCGGGTCGCCGTCGAGGAGCTCCACTCGCCCCCACGGTATGGGACGACCTCGGGAGTCGACGAGCTGCCCGTACAGTCGGGCCTCTGCGGTCAGCACGATCGCCGGAGGGGTCTGGTCACGAAATCGAGTCCAGACTCCGTACGAAGGTAGGAAGCCGTCGGCCTCGACGTCGATGCGTAGGTGGGCGCCTTGATCGAACAGGCCGGTGACCAGAAATCGACCCTGGTCGTCGGTGGCGGTCTCCTGGATGGCATGGATCTTCAGGTCGCGGTGGTACTCGGTAGCGCGAACCGTCGCACCGTCGACGCGCTTCCCTTTGGCATCGACGACGAAGCCCTCCATCAATCCGAGAGCCCGTGGCAGGCGGAGCTCGAGCACAGGAGTGCCCTCTTCGAATCGGGCCGCGAAGTCGTGACCGCTCTCGTCCAGTGCCGCGAATCGAGGGACCTCGAAGCCATCGTTCAGCTCGAGCTCGAGAGAGGCCGGAGAGAAGCCGCGTGCATGAAGTGTGAGGAGGTAGAGGCCAGGGCGAACGTGGTGTGCGCGGAGCCGGCTGCCGTCGGATCGGAATGCGAAGCCGCCGGGTGTTCCGTGTCGAGCTTGATAGGCTTGCTGCGCAATCGCGCTGCGCACGGGTGTGAGGCGCGCCGTCTCGATCGTGGGGACGAGCTCGCCCTCGGGGTCGCGCACCTCGATGATGAGATCGCGGCCCAAGCTCATGATCAGCTCGAGCTCCTCACCGGCGCGGGCTTCAGCCGCGATCGAGAAGGCAGGCACCGGCCCCGCGCTCTCTACTCGATCCGCCGGGATCGCCACCACGCGATAGCGACGCGGGCCGAGTCCGACGAATGACGCCTTGCCCAGCTCGTCGGTCCGAACCGAGTCCAAGACGGAGACGGTGCTCGGCGATCCATCGGGGATCGGCCAAAGCGTGAGCTGGACGTCGGGAACCGGGGCACGATCCGCCAGCGAAAGGACCTGGCAGCTCAAAGGCTCACCGGGCACGAGCGTCAAGGCGACCTCCGTCGGAGCCTCCTCGGTGGCTGCGATGACGACCTCTCGAGTCGTGACCCGACTGGTCGGTCCGAAGGCCGCGACGACGTAACCACCCGGCCGTAGGCCACGCAGCTCGAAACGCCCCTGCCCGTCGACCGGCTTCCAGCGGGTCTCGCCGGGACGTCGAGGAGGCGGCGCCTCCCCGCCGATCGTGATCGGGGGAAGGGGCTGAATCGCGATCGTCGCCTGGCTGGATTCTGGCCCGGTGACGCGGCCGAGCAGCGCGCCACCGGTCTCGAGCCGCACGTCGCCCACGTCGATGGTCCGCGACTCGAGATTGGCGTCCTGGCTGGAGATGATCTGCTCGTGGAACGGGTAGCCCGCGGCATGAATGCCCAAGAGGCCGAAGGTCGGCTCGTCGAGATTCTCGAGCGAGAAGTGTCCCTCGGCGTCGGTACGCACGGTCGTTTGCTCGAAGCCCCGGAGCCCGGGAGCGATCTCTCCTTCCCGGACCAGCAGCCGCCAGCCGATGGGTGCGGCGAGCGGAGGAAAGCCGAAGCCGAGGCCGGCATCGCATGCGACACGGGCTCCTGCGACCGGTTTCCCGGCGTGCGTGAGGACTCGTCCGCGGACGGTCCATCTGTCGGAGGAGGCGACGGCGGGGGTGACGAGCACCACGAGCCAGACGAGGAGGGAGGCGAATCGGATCCGAGACGGCGAGCGAAGCATCGGAATCAGGTCTCCAGCAAGGAGTTCTTTCAAGCGTCCGGGGGGTCATGACGCGGGCTCGGAGAGCGCGGGCAGGCAGGCTCCGCAGGGGCGAATAAACTATAGCGTTCCCCCGAGGTGAGCGGTAACGTGACTGCGAAACGCCCCCAAGAAGCCGAAGGAAGGTAGGCATTTTCCCATGACGGAATCCTCCGGATCGACCGATCCGCGCATGGATCGGGCGCTCCTGGCGCTGCACGTCAACGGCGAGCGCTACGAGGTTGCGGCTCCGGCTCATCATACGTTGCTCGAGGTGCTGCGTGAGGAGCTGGGGCTGACGGGAACGAAGCATGGCTGCGAGCTCGGCGAGTGCGGCACCTGTGCCGTGCTGGTCGACGGCGAGCCGGTGCTCTCTTGTTTGCTCATGCCGCAGGACTGCGAAGGTCTCGAGATCGTGACGGTCGAGGGGATGGCAGACGGACCCGAGCTCGATCCGCTTCAACGGGCATTCGCGGACAACGGCGCGGCCCAGTGCGGCTACTGCACGCCCGGCTTCCTACTGACGGCGCGAGCGCTCATCGACAAGAATCCTCGGCCGACGCGTGAGGAGATCAAGGAAGCCCTGAGCGGCAATCTCTGTCGTTGCACGGGGTACTTGAAGATCTACGAAGCGATCGAGCTGGCAGCAGCCGAAGGGCGCGGAGAGGACGCGGAGTTCCAGAGAGAGACGCTCTATGGCTACGAGTGAGAACGGTGCCCCGCGCGAGCTGAAGGTCATCGGCCACCCACTGCGTAAGGTCGACGCGCGCGCGAAGGTGACCGGCCAGACGCGCTTCGCCGACGACTTGACGCTGCCCCGGATGCTGCATGCGAAGCTGCTTCGCAGCACCGAGGCGCATGCCCGCATCGTTCGGATCGACACCTCTGCGGCGGAGGCGATGCCGGGCGTGCGCGCCATCCTGACCGGCGACGTCTTGCCCGAGCCGTTCGGGATCTTGCCTGTGAGCCAGGACGAGCACACGCTCTGCATCGACAAGGTGCGCTTTGTCGGTGACCCGGTCGTGGCCGTGGCTGCGATCGACGAGGATACGGCCGAGGAGGCGGTGCGCCGCATCGTCGTCGAGTACGAGCCGCTCAAGCACGTGGCCTCCATCGACGATGGGCTCGCACCCTGCTCCGACGCCGACCGGATTCACGACTACGGGACTCACGATAACGTCCACAAGTACGTCAACCTGGAGTTTGGTGACGTCGAGCAGTCGTTCGAGGAAGCGGACCTCGTCCAAGAGGACAGCTTCTACTTCGAGGGCAACACGCATCTGCCGATGGAGCAGCATGCCGCCCTCGCCGCGTTCGATCCCGACGGCAAGCTGACGCTGTGGTCGTCGACTCAGACACCCCACTACGTCCACCGCGCCCTCGCCAAGGTGCTCGCACCGTTGCCCGCTTCGCACATCCGCGTCATCGCCTGCCCGAATGGCGGCGGGTTCGGTGGCAAGAGCGATCCCTTCAATCACGAGATCGCGGTCGCCAAGCTCTCGAT
Organism: Planctomycetota bacterium; assembly: GCA_029260795.1. Classification (GTDB taxonomy): domain Bacteria; phylum Planctomycetota; class OFTM77; order OFTM77; family OFTM77; genus OFTM77. Next base: position 75,261 of record JAJDCO010000063.1, read on the forward strand.
GATCACGGGACGACCGGTGAAGATCTGCCTCACCCGGGAGGAGGTCTTCTACTGCCATCGCGGCCGGCATCCGGTGCTCATGTGGGTCAAGACCGGCTTCAAGAAGGACGGCTCGATGACAGGCATGCACTTCCGCTCCTACCTGGACGGAGGCGCTTACGGGAGCTACGGCGTGGCGAGCACGTTCTACACGGGCGCGCTGCAGACGGTGACGTACCCGGTCCCACGCTACAAGTTCCAAGGCGCGCGAGTGTTCACGAACAAGCCGCCCTGCGGGCCCAAGCGCGGGCACGGGACACCCCAGCCCCGCTTTGCCCTCGAGGTGCATCTCGACAAAGTGGCGCATCGGCTTGGACTGGATCCGGCGCAGATGCGGCTCGATCACCTGGTGCCGCCGAACTCGCTGACGGCCAACTACCTGCGCGTCGGCAGCATGGGGTTGGGCGCCTGCATCGAGAAGGTGGTCGAGGGCTCCGCCTGGAAAGAGCGCTACGGCAAGCTGCCCGAAGGGCACGGCCTCGGTCTGGCTTGCGGCTCGTACCTGTCGGGCGCCGGATTGCCGATCTACTGGAATCGCATGCCGCACTCGGGAGTGCAGCTCAAGCTGGACCGCTCAGGCGGCGTCGCGTGCTTCTGTGGCTCGACCGACATCGGTCAGGGCTCCGACTCGGTGCTCGCCTACGTCGTGGCCGAGGTGCTCGGGATCGATCCGTTCGCGATTCGCGTCGTGACGGCCGACACCGATCTGACCCCGGTCGATCTGGGCAGCTACTCGAGCCGGGTGACGCTCATGACCGGCAACGCTGCGCTGCAGGCGGCTGAGCGGGCGCGGGAGCTTCTCGCACAGGCGGTGGCGAAGAAGCTCGAGGTGCCCGCAGTGCGACTGACCTTCGCCGAAGGGCGCGTCTTCGACGTGGAGGATGCCGAGCGCGGGATGACCTTTGCCGAAGCCGTCCAGGCCGCCGAGGCGAAGTTCGGCACCATCGGGACGGTCGGCTCCTATGCGCCACCGGCTTCGGCCGGCAAGTTCAAGGGCGCGGGGGTGGGGCCGTCGCCGGCTTACTCCTACACCGCGATCGTCGCGGAGACCTTCGTCGACCCGGAGACCGGGATCGTGGAGGTGCCTCGGATCTGGTGCGCGCACGATGCCGGCAAGTGTATCAATCCGGCTCTGGTGATCGGCCAGATCGAAGGCGGTGTCTACATGGGGCTGGGCGAAGCGCTCATGGAAGAGATGACGTATCGCGGCAACCGCAACGTCGTGCACCACCATCCTTCCATGCTCGAGTACAAGAGCCCCACGACGCACGAGATGTGCGACGTGATCAGCTATGTGATCGAGGATCCCGATCCGAACGGTCCCTTCGGGGCGAAGGAGGTCGGACAAGGACCGCTGCTGCCGGTGATGCCGGCGGTCGCGAATGCGGTCTTCGACGCGGTCGGCGTGCGCGTCGACGAGGTACCGGTCACACCGGAGAAGGTGCTGCGTGCGCTGCAGGCCAAGGCCCGGGGGCGCGATCCGCGCACCGGACCGACGCGACTTCCGGAGGTCGCTTGGAGGCCGCCGATGCGTGTGCCGCCACCCTGGGAGGGTGGCACCGGCGAGGCGTTGCCGCGCGAAGGGGTCGAGGTCACGAAGTAGGAATGCAAGGTCGGCACTCCCTCACGAGTTGCCGATTCGAGGTGAGTCGAATGCTGCGATTACCCACGTTTCGATATCTCCGTCCCGAATCGGTCGAGCAGGCAGTGGCCTGGCGGACCGACGGGGGGCCCGAGGCGGCCTTCGTTGCGGGTGGGACCGATCTCTATCCGAACATGAAGCGGCGTCAGCAAACGCCGCCGATCGTGATCGGGTTGGGACGCATCCCGGAGCTGCGTGGCATCTCGGGAGACTCCGACACGGGAGCCCGCGTTGGCGCGACGACCACGTTGACCCGGGTCTGCGAGGATCCGTTCCTGGTCGAGCACTATCCCGAGGTCTCGAGAGCCGCGCGGACGATCTCGACGCCGTTGCTTCGCAACATGGGAACGATCGGTGGCAACGTCCTGCTGGACACGCGCTGCAACTACTACGACCAGACCTACGAGTGGCGGCGCTCGATCGACTTCTGCATGAAGAAGGAAGGAACGATCTGCTGGGTCGCGCCTTCGAGCCCTCGCTGCTGGGCGGTGCAGTCGAGCGACCTGGTGCCCCTCCTCTGCGCGATCGGAGGATCGGTTCGCCTCGTATCGCCACGCGGCGAACGGGAGCTCGCTTTCCGCGATCTCTACCGGGACGATGGGATCGACTACCTCAACAAGCAACCGGACGAGCTCTTGACCGACCTGCGGCTTCCGGCGCGGGACGGCTGGCGAGCGACCTACTGGAAGCTGAGGCGCCGCGAAGCGTTCGATTTCCCCGTGCTGGGAGTGGCGGCCTGCCTGCGCCTGGACGGCGACGTCGTCCGCGAGGCGCACCTCTACCTGGGCGGCGTGGGCTCCTGGCCGATCGAGGCGACCGGTGCTTGCGACGTCTTGGTCGGTCGGCGGCTCGACGAGGAGACGATTCAGGCGGCGGCCGCGCAGGCATATCGACCGGCGAAGCCGTTGGACAATACGGACTTTCACATGACCTGGCGCAAGCACATGGTGCGTCGCTACGTCGAAGGGGCGCTCCGCGAGCTGTCGGGAGACGGCGCGGCTCCGCGCGATTGAGAAGGAACAGGAGCGGACAATGCTGCACAAGAACTACATCGCGGGGCGTTGGGTCGAGCCGAAGGACGGCGGCGAGCCGTTCGAGAGCCGGAACCCGGCGCACCGAGACCAGGTCATCGGTCATTTCGTTTCGTCGACGCCAGCCGATGTCGCGGCCGCAGTCGAGGCCGCGGAGACCGCCTTCAAGACCTGGGGGCAGGAGTCCGTCGACCGACGAGTCGAGAAGCTCCAGGCATGGGCGGCACGACTGAACGATCAGAAGGACGACCTCGCCAATCTGCTCACGAGAGACAACGGCAAGAAGATCGGCGACGCGACCGGCGAGGTGCTGGGATCCGCCTACTTCATCAGCTGCCTGCGAAAAATCGCACAGGGCGCGGACGCCTTCAGCGTGCGGCATGTCGTCGACAAGAAGAAGGGCGACTTCGGCCTCGTCATCGGAGTGCCTTCGGGCGTGGCGGGACTGATCACCCCCTTCAACTTCCCCGTCTGGACGCCGCTCATCAAGATGGCGGCCGCCCTCGCCGCCGGCTGTCCGATCGTCATGAAGTCTCCGCAGGATGCACCGGCTGCCACCCATCGCATGGTCGAGCTGCTGCACGAGACGGGAGAGTTCCCGGCGGGTACCGTCAACCTGGTCCACGGGGCGGGTCTGGGATCGTCCTTCACGCAAGAGTTCGTCAACCGTTTCGCGCGCCTGTCCTTCACGGGCTCGACCGAGACCGGCCTCAAGATCGGCGCCCTCGCCGCGGAGCGAAACGTCCGCTACGCCGCCGAGCTCGGTGGTCTCAACGAGATCGTTCTGGGGCCGGACATCGCCGAGGACGATGATCTGTTTCGATCGTTCGTCAAGTATGCAGTCGACGGCATGCTCGCCAATGGTGGCCAGATGTGCACGGCCGTCAGTCGCATCGTCGTCCCCGAGGAGCGATACGACGCCGTGGCGAGTGCCATGGTCGAGCTCATCCGAAAGTATCCGATCGGCGACGGGCTCGACGAGAAGACGCGGATCACCCCGCTGACGACGCCCGCTCGGTTGAAGGAGATCGCCTCCCTGACCTGGCGTGCCGTGAGCCAAAAAGAGGGCGAGCTGCTGATCGGTGGCTCCCCGATCTCGCCGACGGAGAGCATGGAGCACGGAACGGACCTGCTGTTCATCGGAGACGCCGAGAACGGCTGCTACATGGAGCCGACGCTCTTTGGCAAGGTCGATCCGACCTCGTCCGTGCTCGGGCAGACCGAGATCTTCGGCCCCGTCGCCCACCTGGTGACGTATCCGGCCCACAAGGTCGACCGCATCTTCGAGATCTCGCGCACGAACCAATTCGGGCTGCACTCGGGCCTCGTGACGAGCGACGCGGCGCTGGCTCGCCGATACGCGCTCGAGGTTCAGGCCGGCTCCATCTTCTTCAACCGCCAGATCGTCTTCGCCGATCCGCGTTTGCCTTTCGGCGGTCTCAAGCTGAGCGGAAATGGCGAGAAGGAGGTCGGACCCGACGCGGTTCACTTCTGGCAGGATGAGAAGGCGATCGAGGTCACGAAGGATATGGGGGTCTTCAGCGAGTACCTGCCTGAGTAGGACCAACGGGACACCAGCTCGGGGCGGATTCCGCCGATAGTGAAGAACGCCATGGATCAGTCGAGGTCCGTGGCGCTCGTCGCTTTTGTGAGCTCGGTGGATGACCCGGATTCTCCAACGCCTGCCCGTCACGCGGAAGATCTTCCTCGCGGCCGTGCTCGTAATCGTGCCCTTGGTGTGGCTCGCCCGGGGATCATTCGTCGCCGCCCAAGGAAGCATGGAGGCGGCGGGGCGCGCCGAAGTGTGGCAGGAAGACCTGGAGATTCTCGAGGGGATCTCGCAGCGTCTCGGGGACCTCATCGAGCCATGGAGCATCGGCGCCAAGGACACGGCGGCGGTCGGTCGAGCCTGGGCGAGAGCGTTCGAGAGCCTCGACCGGGAGATCCGGAGATTCGCCGACCGGTTGGCGGCTTCAGAGCGAGGCGCGGAGATCGCCAACGTCCAGGTCGCCTTGGAAGACTGCCAGACGCTTGCGAACGACCTGCTGGCGAGCTCCGACGATCCCGAGCGAGCCTCCGTGCTCCGCGGGCAGCTCGATCAGCAAGTCTGGCACGTGGCTCGTCGATTGTCGGCGGCCCGCATCTCGCTGCAGAGTGACGTCGTCGCTTCGATGAGCCGAGTGGCCGAAGAGCAGCGTCAGGCTAGCTGGACGGCCTTCACGGTCGCGCTCCCGGCGGTCGTCTTCATTGCGATCGTGATCTTCCTCACGACGCGGTCCCTGCGGCTGCGACTCGCGACGTTGAGTGGGGCGACTCGCTCCTTGGCCGCCGGCGACCTGACTCAGGATGTCCCTGAGGCCGGGTTCGACGAGATCGGCGAGCTGGCGATATCCTTCCAGGAGATGGTGCAGACCTTCCGGCGCCTTCTCGCACAGTTTCACGAGGCGTCGCTACGTCTCGGCATGGTGTCGGAGCAGATCCAGCAGACCGCGATCGCACAGGGCTTGGGGATCCAAGAGCAGGTGACGACGGTCGAGCGGACCGAGAACATGACCGACGAGCTCGCTCGCCTCGCCCGCACCATCGCGACCAACTCGACCGAGCTGGTCAGCACGGCCGAGCACGCCGAGACGATGACGCGAGACGTTCGCCAGTCCGTCGATGAGCTCATCGACGGTGTACGCGAGATCCACGATGCCAGCTTCGAGAACGCCGTGCGCGTGCAGGAGCTCGAGCGGGACAGCGAGAAGATCAAGCAGCTGGCAACGTTGATCGACGACATCGCGGATCAAACGCAGCTCCTGGCGTTGAATGCTTCCGTCGAGGCGGCACGAGCGGGCCCCGCGGGCCGCGGCTTCGCCGTTGTGGCGACCGAGATTCGAAGGCTGTCCGAGAACTCGATGCTCTCCACTCGCGAAGTGCACGAGACCGTTCAGCACATTCAAGCGACCGTGAGCACCTTCGTGTCCTCGGTCCAGCGCAACCTGACGACGGCTCAGAGCAAGGTGGACCTCGCGTCGCGTTCGGCGGAATGGCTCGATGGCATCGTGCTCTGCATCCAGCAGACCTTTGCGGCCACCACCGACATTCAGCAATCGACCAAGAGCCAGGAGCAGGCGACCTCGCAGCTCGTGCAAGCGGTCGGCGAGGTCTCGCGTATCTCGAGCCGTATCAGCCAACACGCCCACTCGCTGGAGATGGCGATCGATTCGCTGGGAGATCTCTCCTCGGCGTTCGAAGAGACGTCGGCGTGTTTCAAGGTCAGCGAAGAAGACGGCCTGCTCGCCTGAGGTCGCACGCCGGAATGGGCGTGAACGATCGGGAGCCTGCGCGCGCGGCTCGTCATTGTGGCGCGCGTTAGACGATGGCGTCCCTTCAGGACGCGCGCACGCGGTGCTCGGTGTCTGGGGATCGTGGGGTACGCAGTGACCCCAGGGACGTCGACCCTTCAGGCCGGCCGGGCCGAGGAGATCAGGCAAGGCATCGTGTCGTTGCAGACCGCGCTGCACGCGGCTGGTGTGCGCACACGCCGAAGGAGCGATGGCCATCCGTCGGGCGAGGACTGTGGACGCGTGATCGTGCATGAGCCGGATCGGGATCGCCGCTGAAGCACCCATCCCGGCTAGTCGCGGACGCACTCCGGTCACTTTCGGGGGCGTCATCCCTGGGAGCGCGGGCGGCCCGCCCGCTCTTGTCCGGGCGTCCGCTCCGCATCGCCGCGACGACCGGTGGCCGATGGCGTCCCCCAGGACTCGCGAACGTCGATGTCCGATGCCGGCCCATCCTGGGGCTGGATGATGTCGGCTCTTCAGGCCGGCCGGGCCGACATCCGATCGATGTTCGATTGATGTGATTCCCGTGCCATACGGGGCGGGCAGCCGGCTGGTGACAGACCGACCGAACCAAAGAAACACGCCGTCGAAGCCCCCAGGGGGGCGGGGGTCCGACGGCGTGCTCGGGTTGACTTGTGACTTGGTTGCGGCTCAGCGGGGAGCGATCATCGCCTGCTGGAAATGGCGGACGAGGCCCTCGTAGTCGCCTTGCCAGGAGCCTTCGATCTTGGCGAGGGCGCCGCGAAGGATCTCGGAGACCTCCGCCGAGGCAGTGCTCAGCCGCGCCGTGATGAGCTCTCGGGCCTCGACATCCGCGAGGTAGCCCAGGGTCCAGGCTGCCGCGACGAGGATGCTCTCGTCTTCGCGAGTGCTCCCCAGCAGCTTGCGCAGCTCTTTGTTGACGCGGCTGTTGTCCGGGAACCGGCGAAGGGCGACGATCGCCGAGAGGCGACGGCAGAGCGGAGGACCCGTCAGCTCGCGGGTCAGCGCGGCGGCGACCCTGGTGTCACCGGGAGCGCACTGTCCGAGGGCGTGAATCATCTCGCAAGCGGCCGCCGCCTTCTTCTCGCCGCGGAGCGCAGTGAGGAGCGACTTGGCCGAGCTGGCGCTGGCGATCTGTCGCAGCGAGCGAGCGGCGAGCAGACGCACCTCGGCGACCTTGTGACGAAGCTGACGCTCGATGATCTCCGCGGCGTCGGGGTGGCTGGTTCCGGCCAGGGCATCGATGAGGTCGAGAGCGTCGGCCGGCGTCTTCGCCTGCTTGACGAGGCTCTCACCGAGGCGGCGAAAGTCGCGGGCGTCCAGGGCGAGGCTGGCATCGTGAAGGACGGTGCGCTTCGCTTCTCGGCTGTTGGCCACCGAGTAGCGCTCGCCAAAGTCGTCGGACTCGGCCTTTTGGGCATCGCGGGAGACAACCGCTATGGCTTCGCGCATCAGGTCGGCCAGCGCACTCTTTGAGATCTCGTACTCCTTGCGCACCAGGGTCTCGCCATTGGGACGGCAGAGGATGTGTTGCGGCGCGATCGCGACCTCGGTCCCCTCGAGGAGATTCTGTCGAGCGCGGATGTCGACGTCTCGGTGAGTGGCGCAGTCGACCCATCCGAAGCGGGAGCACTCCGCTTGGCCATTGCCGGCCGACTCGTGATCGAACGTGCTCGCGATCAGGCACACCATGCGTCGGGACAAGGCGACGATCTCGGGATCGTGATAGTGTCGATCGGCGAAGCGCTGGCAGGCCGGCTCTTGGTCTCGGTTGAACGCGATGAGAACGGGCACGTTGCGCTGACGAGCGATCTCGAAAGCCTGCGGGTAGGACTCGATCCACTCAATCTGGTCGACGGGAACGTAGTCGATGCGCCGGGAGTCGAAGAGGTCGCTCATCGAGCTCGCTGGCACCGCGGCCTCATCCGTCTCGATGGAGCCGAGGATCGACTCGTAGAGTGGCCCGTAGTCGCGGGGCCGAGTCTCGTCGAAGTGCAGAGAGACGAATGCGAAGTAGTTGTCGAAGGCGATCAAGGTCTCGAAGGCCGAGTACTTCTCGTAGGTGGCGGGGAGATCGACGAGTTGGAAGCGGTGAGCCGGGCGACCCAGGATCTGAGTCTCTTCATCGAGTGTGAAGCGAGCGCCCGGGTAGATGACGGGGACTTGGCGGCTCTTGTAGTCGGTTGCCCAGCTGGAGAGCGATGCGGATTTGGGATGGAGCTGAACGGAGAGGATGGCGACGACGTTTTGGGAGGGATACTCGCGCATGAGGAGCTGAATGCTTCCGGCCGCTCGACCGGGCTTCCAGCTGACCGGAGCTTCGAGGGAGAAGCCTCGATCGCCCACGGCGTGGCGTTGCGCCGGCTGCGCGAGCAGCGAGGCCGCGCTCACGAGCAGGGCGGCCGCGATTCTGAGCAGGCTCTTCATCCTTCACTCTCCTTTCAACATCGCGAGCTGGGTCACCTTCCCCGTGTGACACAGCGATCGCCTCTCTATCGGGCTGGGACTCGTCTGGCTCAAGGTGTCGCTCGAGCCTTCCGTGCTGGTTGGCGAGAGCGTGCGACGTCCCGTACGAGACGTTTCCTTCGGAAATTCGTTCGTCAACTTTTTGTCAATTCAATCGAAGGCAACCCTTCATTCGCGAAACGTCCCATTCTCCGTACGGATTCACTTCGGGAGCGCCGCCTCGGAAGGAACGTCGTCGGCGATAGTGGTCCGCCGAATCGACGAGCTCGACTCACCAATGACCAGACGTGCAGATGCAGATCCCGTAACGCCGAAAATCTGATTCACTCCTCCAACGACGATGCAAAGAGCCGTCGCGAGAAGCTGGGGAAAGCCCGCGGAATGGGGGTAAGGGGCCGTGAGATCGGAGGTGAGAGAGAGTGGGTGTGATGGGTCGATGTCGGGGACGAACGAGACCAGGCGTCACCAGCCGATCGGGCCGTGTGACGCCTGGCGTCGTGCATAGGATTATCGATCGAGCTTTCGGAGGGGGCTCGCGAGATCGACTCAGAGGTCGAGCTTCTCCTTGTTGGCGGCGAACCAGGTGTCGGCGTCTTCGGCGGTCGGGAAGTCCTCACCGGTGAGCTTCTTCAACGCCTTGCGCGTCGCCGCCATCGCGCTCTGTCGATTCTTGCGCTTCTTCTTCTGCATCGACTTGCCGGCGCGCTGAGCGGCCATCTGGTCGCCCGAGCCGGCCGTGTTCGTGTCGACGCGCACCGAGACGCCCTTGGTGCCGGCATTCATGTGGTACATCTCGATCAGCGTGCGGATGGCGTCCTTGTTGCCGAGCTCACCGGCCGCGAAGACGGCCGCCATGAAGACCTTGTCGCTGCTGTGGCTGTAGTAGCGGGGAACCTCCTCATAGGCTTGCGGCAAGCCGAGGTAGCCGATGCCGCGGAGGCAGCCGGCGATGAACAGCTCGTCGTCGCCCTTGTAACGATCGAGAACGTTCAGGAAGAAAGCGGTGTTCTTCTGGCGCTCGAATCCCATCTTGCCGAGCGTCTCGGCGGCGAGGCCACGGAGCTCGGGGTGCTTCTCCTTGAGGAAGAGGTCGCGCAGCTTCTTTGCCGTGTAGGGATGGACGAGCTTCCCGAGCTCCTGCATCTGCTGCTTCTTGTAGTGAATCTCGAGGACCGGGAACTCCTCCCGCTTGTAGGTCTTGATGGCCTTGAGGATCTTGTCGACCTCGGCCTTGGCCTCCCGATCGGTCAAGGTAACCTCGGGCTCCTTCTTCTCGTCGGCCTCGTCTTTCTTGTCTTGTGCGAGCACGCTCGGAGTCAGTGCCGCACCGAAGAGCAACCAAGCTCCGAGGATCCAGGACAGGCGATTCATCATGGGGAGGTTCCCTTCGGTCGTGATCATTTGATGGCGACGTACTGGCCACCGCTGGCTCGCGCCAAGCTTTGGAGGAAGTTGCGGTCATGGAGGATGCCCATGCCGATGCAGTGGAGCTCGACCTTCTTGTACCGGTTCTGCCGACTGATCTCCTCGAGGATGGCCGCCTTGTCCGTGAGGCGACCGGCCGTCGGCTCGCCGTCGGTCAGGAAGAAGATCGTGTCGATGGCGGCCGGGTAGTAGCGGTCGGCCAGGTGCATGCCGGCCATGCTGAACCCGAGCTCGAGCGCCTCGAAGATGTTGGTTGCGCCCTCGGCCTTCAATCCCAGGATGATCTCGAGCGCCTCGTTCTTGTACTTCTTGTTGGCCGGCACCATCTTCTTCTGCCACGCGGTGACCGTGTGGTTGTAGAAGATCATGTTGAAGGTCGATTCGTTGCTGAGCCCGACCATCGCCTTCACCAGCTCGTCCTTGGCGACACTCAGCTTCGAGCGCTCGTTGCCTTCGCGGTTCGGCTGCGACCCGTCCTCGGGAAGCGCTTCCTCGAGCGCCGAGTCGTTCATGCTGTCCGAGATGTCGATGATGAACAAAACGCGCTGCGAGGTCGTCTCGATCCCGTAGTAGCTGATGACGTCCTTGCGCTTGACGGTGTGCCCCTTGGACGGAGGAAGCTTCGAGCCTCCGCCTGAGCTCGTGTCTCGCCACCAGCGCTTCCACGTGCTCGCGTCCTCGCCGAGCGTCGCGCCCGTGATCTTGGTGAGGGCGCCCGCGATCGCGACCGCATCGTTGCCGCCCGATTTGGCGAGGGCATCGATCAGGTCGGGAACCGCCTCCTTGGATCCGAGCTGTCCGAGCGTCTTCGCGGCTTGGACGAGCACCTCGGGGTACTTGTCATCGAGGAGGTCGATCACGGGTTCGATCAGCGCCGCATCGCTCAGACTACCGGCCGCCTCGAGGGCCGCGACGCGCACCCGTGCTTCCTTGTCGCGCTCGAGCACCTCGACCAAGACGCCGGTCGCGTCCGCGGGACGACTCTCCCAACGGCTGATCGCCGTGACCGCGGCGACGCGCACTCGCCACGACTTCGCTCGTCGGGCTTCTTTCAGAACGACGTCTTGCGCCTCCGCGCCCGATAACGATCCCAATGCCGTCTCGATCGCAGTCGCCGCGCGCTGCTCGCGATCGAGTTGATCGCCGAGCTCCTTGCGGCTGACATTCAGGTCGTCGTACTTCTTGCGCTCCGTCGGCGTGTGCTGCGCCTTCTGAAGCGGGGTCAGCTCCTGGACGACCCGCTCGTATTGCCGGCCGAGTGTCTGCACCGATTGATCGATGCCCGACAAGCCTTGGACGAGAAGAGCCGCCGCTCGCTCGTCATCAAAGGCCTGTAGGCGACTCACCAACTTCAGCCAGGGCTCGAGCGGCTGACGGCCTGACGCGGTGAACTGGTCTTGGACCTCTTTCCAGTCGTCGGGCGGTACCGCGGCCGCCAATCCCAGCACGAGAGAGAGCCCGAGGACGGCCCTCCCGATCGAACGGGTGGTGGATAGGTGCATGGGGGGGCTCCCTGAGAGAGGTTCTCCCGGCAGGTGTTTCTCGGGCGCTCTCATCCTAGCAGGGGAGAAGAGGGGAGTGAACTGAAAGAGGACCGCGGGCGAAGTCCGACCACTCGAGCCCCGGGTCGCCCGATCACCTCCGCCGGCGCCAATGGAAGCGGCGCCGGCGGAGGGTTGATAGAGTGGAACGGTCCTCGGCTCACTCTGGAAAGGAGGACCGCCATGCGACTGGGGCTCGCAATTCTGTCGATCTTGTGTGTCTCGGTGTCCATCTGGCTGATCACCGGCTTCTTCGAGCGGCCGCGACGAGCCGAGGGTGGTGGCGTCGCCGAGCTTGCCGTCGAACCCGGGTCGGTGTCGACGGCCCGACGCCTGGCGCCGTTCCGCCCACAGCAGGGACCACCGGCGGACCGGATCCCGAACCGAGCGCCCCTCGAAGATCCCTGCGAAGGGCGAGTTCGAGCGTTCCAGCGAGAGCTTGACGGTCTGCGCCTACGATTGTCGCGATTCGAGCGGCTGTCTTTGGATCGCGTTCGACGCACCGCAGAGCTCGAGGCGGTACTCGCCGACGGAGGTCTGAATCACCCCGAGGTCTACCGTCCGTTCCTCGACTACCTGGTCGCTCCCGAGCTCCTCGCCGAAGATCCGGAGGGATTCCTCGACGCCGTTGAGCAGGCGATGCTCGCCGCCCAGCTCCCGAGCGCACCAGTGACTTCGAGGGGCCAGCGAGTCGTACCGCTCGAAGACCCTGGAGCCGGCCCGTTTCGAGCCAAAGTCAAATTGGATCGGGGCCCGGCCAACGACGGTATCTCCGGCGCAAACGTTCCACTCGAGTTCCTCACGATCCAAATGTCCCTTCCGGAGTCACTGGGCGGTACTCGAATAATGTTGAAGGCCGAGCGGCATCGGGAAAGCACTGGGCTGTCTCTACTGTCCATGGGGCTCGGTGCCAACGATCGAGAGGGCGCATCCTTTGAATTCTCCCAAGACACGGACGGCGGCCTACACCATCAAGCCATCGTCAGAGGAACACAGCGGCAGGGCGTACTTTCGATGGATCGCGTCCGAGAGTTCCATCAGTTCTTCGAAGCCTGGTATGACCGCAACGCGAGCATGCTGCGCTGAGTGAGCCCGTGGATCTCCAAGCCCTCACTCCTCATCACCGACCCGCCAACTTCTCACCGAACCGTTCCGCCAGGCCGTCCAGTGTTTGTGAATGATACGTATTCCAGAACAGCACCGGCCCCGACTCAGGATGCTCGGCCGCCCAGTGTCGCAAACCCGCCAAGGCCTTGGCGGTATACGTCGGGTCGAGTCTCAGGCCAGTGTCACGTCGCGCCAGCTCGGCCACCTCCTCACCGGCCGGGGACGGCTTACCGTATCCGGGCGCCAGGAACCCTCGCACGCTTGCGAGCTCGCGGGGTTTCGGCGGCTCTAGCTCAAACGTTGCCCCGTGGGATCGCATGAAGTCGAGGGTCTGGCGGACGATGCGGGTGCGCACCCACCGATTCGAGACGATCGTGTCCGCGACTCGGACGGGAACGACGCGCGACGAGAGCCCGGCCAGCCGCAGTCCGATCCAGAGCCCGGCCACGGTGCCACCCGTTCCACCCGCCACGATCACGGCACCCGGCTCCGGGAGCTCGCCAACGCGGACCTGCTCTGCGAGCTCGAGCCCGGCGTTGACGTAGCCGAGCGTCGAGAGCGGAGACGTGCCTCCCGGCGGGAGCACCGTCGTCCGATCCTTCGCCCTCCAACGCGCCCAGGCCACTGCCAGCGGCACCAGGCTCACGTGCGGGACGACACGCACGCGGTCGGCGAGCTCGCGGTCGATCGAGAAGTTGCGCCGGGCCTGCTCGTGGAGGGGCCTCCGAAAGAGAATTGCCTCGACCTTGGCCCCACGCTGCCGTCCGTAGACGCAGGTCGCGAGCACCCAATTGGATCCCAGAGGACCGTAGACGATCCAGCGCTCGACTCCGGCTTGCTCCGCCGCCGCGATCAGGTACTCGAGCTTGCGTACCTTGTTGCCGCCGTAAGGCTCACCCGTGCGCTCATCATGCTTGATCCACAGCGGCTGTGGGCAGCCCAGCGCTCGACCGAGCTCGGCTTCCTCCGTGACCGGAGTCGGCAGACGGGCGATCCGGAGCCAAGGGACGCTCCGCTTCAGCTCGGGGAAGCGCTCGAGTAGCGGTCGCCGCTCGGATTCGCTCACGGTCCTGCCTCGCAATCTGGTCCGGTTCATCCGCCGATCTCGATCGATGAACGATGGGACGGAAGGTAAGGAACCTCGTCGCTCGGGTCGAACACCAAACGGGGTGCCCGAAGCGGCCGCCGTTGGGGCCGCGGTATCTCGGGAAGGCTTGAGCACGTATAATCCCAGACCTTTCGTCCTGCCGGGCCAGCAGAACGATATCCCCGGATTGGATCCAGAACCGTGAGGAGGAGCCGCATGCGGACCATCTTGAGGATCCTGGGAGTCGCAGTCGGGCTGGCGGGATCCTTGACCGCCCAGACGGACCGCGGCTACCCAGACGACGATCAACTGGCGCGCGCCCTTCGGGAAGCCGTGGCGGGTCATGAGAGGCGAGCGCGATTGAGCTCGCTGGGTGAGGCGACGCCCGGGCAACCGATTTGGACCGTCGAGCTCGGAAGCGCCTCGGGAGTGCCGCGGGAGCAGCGTCCCGGTCTACTCGTCGTCTCAAACCTCGGTGGCGATCGACCGATTGGTGATGAGGTTCTGGTCGGAATGGTGAAGTCCATTCTCGATCGGGCCGAGAGCGACGAAACCGTCGCCCACCTGCTCGACGAGCACGTGCTGTACTTCATCCCGCGCCCGAACCCCGAGGCGACGCGGTCGTACTTCACCGCCCCTCGAGTGGAGCGGCGACTGACGGGACGACCGACCGATCAGGATCGCGACGGTCGAGTCGACGAGGACGGCCCCGACGATCTCAACGGAGACGGCTTGATCACGCAGATGCGCGTGCCGGATCCCGACGGCGAGTGGCTCATCGATCCCGAGGATTCGCGCCGGTTGAAGAAGGCCGATCCGAAGAAAGGCGAGCGCGGTACCCATCATCTGTGGATCGAGGGTCGAGATGACGACGCCGACGGGCAATACAACGAGGACCCTCCGGGGGGCGTCGACCTCGCCCGCAACTTTGCTCATGCCTGGCAGGAGCACGACCGGAGCGTGGGACCGTATCCCAACAGCGAAGCGGTCTCGCGAGCGCTGATCGACTGGGTCTTGGCTCACCGCAACATTGCGATGATTTGGGTGCTGGACCGTCATGACAACCTGGTCGAGGTTCCCAAGGGCAGCGGTTCATCCAGCAGTCGGGCAGAGAGCTCCGGGGAAGGCTCGCCCGGTAGACGGGGCGGCTTCCGGCGCAGCTCGGTACCCGCGACCCAGATTCAGTCCGACGACCTCGGTTTCTTCGAGGAGGCGAGCGAGAAGTTCCGCGAGCTGCTCGGAGTCGAGAAGGCGGAGGCCGCCGACGCCGATGGCGCCTTCCATGCCTGGGCCTACTTCCAGTTCGGTGTTCCGGGCCTGGCCTCACAGGTTTGGTATGGACCCGATGGGGAGCCGGCGAGTGAAGACGAGTCGGAAGGCGAGGCGGGTGGGGAGTTCGAAACGCCGCAACCATCCGAGCGACGGCGAGGTCGCAAGCCGACTGAGAAGGCCGGCGACGATCGCGAGGCAGAGTGGCTGGACTGGAACGAGCGAGTCCTGAGTGGCCGCGGCTTCGTGCCTTGGACGCAGTTCGAGCACCCGCAGCTCGGCACTATCGAGATCGGGGGCTGGAAGCCGTTCGCTCGCACCAATCCGCCCGTCGATCGCATCGGCGAGCTCGTGATGCAGCACACGGACTTTCTGATGTACTTGGGACAGCAGTTCGCGCGTGTGCGCTTGTCGGAGATCACGGTCGAGAGTCACGGAAGCGGTCTGTTCACGCTGACCGCCGTCGTCACCAACGAAGGCCACTTGCCGACCGCGGTGCGTCAGGGAGAGGTCAATCGCGAAGTGCTGCCCGTGCTGCTCGAGCTCGAGCTCCATGGCCAGACTCTCGTGCTCGGAGACGCGCGAAGGTCCCTGGGCAGCCTGGCCGGTCAGGGGGCTCGCCGCGAGCTCACCTGGACCCTCCGGGGAGAGCCGGGCTCACGATTGTCACTGGAGGTGCGCTCCCAAAAGGCGGGGCGCGACCGACGTGAGATCCGACTGACCGACTGAGACAGCCCGTCGCGCATCGAGGACAAGAGAAACACGGTCCATGGACTGGAGACGAGATTCGTGAAGCGCACCTGGATACCCCTCGCGGCCTGGCTGGTCTGCGGGGCAATCGCGGTCCCGGCGGCCCGCGCGCAAGAGCCCAAGGTCTCGATCGCTTGGAATCGTTACTACGACTACGACGAGACGACCGTCCTGCTGAAACGCCTGCAGGAGGCCTACCCGTGGTTCCTCCAGCTCGAGTCGATCGGCCAGAGCTTCGAGGGCCGTGAGATGTGGATGCTCACGATCAACAACCCGGAGACGGGTGCGGCCGAAGGCAAGGCGGCGATGTACATCGACGCCAACGTGCACGGCAACGAGATTCAGGGCACCGAGACCTGCCTGTACACGATCTGGTACCTGATGGAGAACTACGGTCGCATCGAGAAGGTGAAGGAGCTCGTCGACCAGCGAGTGTTCTACATCTTGCCGATGGTGAACCCGGATGGACGCGATCATTGGTTCGACGCCGCCAACACCTCGAGCAGCTCTCGCTCGGGCAAGGCGCCGATGGACAGCGATCGCGACGGAGTTGCCGACGAGGACGGCGCGGACGATCTCGACGGCGACGGGCACATCACGCAGATGCGTATCAAGGATCCCGAAGGACGCTACAAGCCCTCGGAGGACGATCCGCGCATCATGGTGCCCGTGCGAGCCGGTGAGAAAGGCGAGTACACGCTGCTGCGGTCCGAGGGAATCGACAACGATGGCGACGGCCGCGTCAACGAGGACGGTCCAGGCGGCTACGACATGAACCGCAATTGGCCGTCGGACTGGCAGCCCAACTACATCCAGGGCGGTGCCGGTGCGTATCCGCTGTGTTGGCCAGAGACCCGGTCGATCGCGGAGTTCATCCTCTCCAAGCCCAACATTGCCGGTGTGCAGTCCTACCACAACACGGGCGGCATGATCCTGCGCGGGCCCGGCGCGGAAAGCTACGGCGAGTATCCGCGCGGCGACGTCGCCGTGTACGACGAGATGGGGCGGGACGGTGAGAAGATGCTGCCGTTCTACCGCTACATGATCATCTGGAAGGATCTGTACAGCGTGCACGGCGGCTTCGTGAACTGGACCTACGAGGGGCTCGGGATCTTCTCGTTTACCAACGAGCTCTTTGCGCGCGATCAGTACGACAACCTACAGGCGAGGGACGAGGGAGAGTCCAGCTCGGTGCGTCGCCAACGTTGGGACGACCACCTCGAGCTCGGTGATCAGTTCGTCGATTGGAAGCCCTTCGATCACCCCACGCTCGGCCCGATCGAGATCGGGGGCTGGAAGAAGACCAGCTCGCGCGTGGCGCCTCATTTCCTGATCGAGGAGATGCTGCATCGCAACACGGCCTTCTCGCTCTACCATGCCGACCAGATGCCGCTCTTGACTCTCGAAGCTCCCGTGGTCGAAGCGGTGGGCGACGGAGCTTTCACGGTGACGGTGACGCTCCGCAACGATCGCCCGATACCGAGCGTCTCTCAGCTCGCCGCGCAGAAGAAGATCGGCCTGCCCGACTTCCTCGAGATTCGCGGTGACGATCTGCAAGTCGTGGTCGCGGCGTCCCGCACCGGCCGCTTCCCGGACACCTACGATCGACTCGACGACGAAGAACCCGGTCGCCTGGCCCTCGAGCAGGGCGTGTCGCGTACCAACCCACGAACCATCCGTTGGTGGGTGCGGGGCGGCGGTGACTTCGAGGTCGAGCTCCGATCCCAAAAAGGCGGGACTCACGTCCAGAAAGCTCGCCTAGAGTAACCGGGACCCGAACGGAGTCCGTCGTGTCAAAGCGGCGCCCTCCGGCGGGCCGTTCTCGCGCTCAAGAAACAGAGACGTGAACGGATTTCGTCACATCGGTCGAGTCAGTACGGCGCACGCGGTCGGGCCGTTCTCGCGTTCGAAGAACATGAACGAGAGAGCGGACGCGAGGAATGGATCTCACTTCTCGACGCGCTTCGCGCGGCTACGAAGTCACGTCGCGCTTTGGCAGCCGGGTCGTCGGGCGTGTGACGCAGAAGACTCCGAGGAACACCGCGACCACGGCGGGCAGCATTCGGAGTGTGAGCTGCTCTCCGAGGAAAGCGATCGACAGCGACGCCGCGACGATCGGCTGCAGGTAGATGTAGACCGCCACCAGTGAAGCGTCGGCGCGCTGCAGGGCCCAGTTGTTGAGCAGATAGGTGAGCACGGTCGGGAACAGGATCATGAAGCCGATCGCGACCAGGATGGTCGGCGAGAAAGCGGGTGCCTGGAGTCGGCTGAGCGCGGGAATCGAGAACGGAATCGCCAGCATCGCGAAGGCGAAGGTCCAGCGCAGCACGGTCACCGGGTTGCGATAGCGGCTGACCAACGGCTTCGTCAGGACCAGATACAGCCCGAACGAGCTCGAGTTGATCACGATGAACAGGTTGCCCTGCACGAGCTCACTCGAGAGATCGAACTCTTCGATGCCGATCAAGTACCCCACCCCGAGGAACGCGATCGCGAGCCCGATGAGTCGGATGCGCACGGCCGGTTCCCGGCGCAGCAAGACCGCCCACCCGTAGGTGAAGGCCGGGATCGTGCACACCAGGATCGCCGCGTTGGTCGGCGTCGTGCGCTCGAGTCCCCACAGGAAGAGGATCTGGTTGACGACTACGCCGAAGAAGCTGTACACGGCGACCGGAAGCAGGTCACGCCGCTGCAGCGACTCGTGGATCCAGATGCGGTGCAGCAGGTACAGGCACAGCGAGGCGCCGGCCGTGCGCACGGCGAAGAGCGCCATCGGCGGCACGTCGTCCATCACGACCTTCGCCACGACGTAGTTGGACCCGAAGATCACCGAGACCGCGGCGAGGGCGAGGTGGACCCTGGGGCCGGCCCCGGGGCGCGTCACCGGTCAGATGACCATGACTTCGGGGTCGTCGCGCTCCTCGTTTCGGAGGAGCGGATCGATCCGAAGCGGGCCGATGTCGAACGGGGGCTCCTTGTCGCGCACCAAGCAGCGCACGATCTCGCCGGTCGCCGGCGCGTGCATGACTCCGTGCCCCGAGAATCCGGTCGCGTGCAGGAGGCCACCCACGCGCGGGTCCCAGCCGATCAACGCCTTCTCGTCGGGCGTGATCTCGTAGTAGCCACACACGATGCTTTCGATCGCGACCTCTTCTTCGAAGAACGGCACGAACTCGGCGATCTCGGCGAGGACCTCGATACCGTAGCCGTCGAGGCTGCGCCCGAAGTCTTCGGGCACACCGTCCTGGGCTTCGAGCAGCGCGGCGAAGTCTTGGCTCGGCGGCGGATACGATTGCCAGCCCCCAGGCTTCTTCGGGCGATCGTCGCTTCCGAAGAGGAGGCCGTTGCTCTCGGGGCGGTAATAGGGACCGAGGTCGAACACCGTCATCGGAAAGTGCGAGACGCGCCGCGGCTCGAGTTGGTTCGTGAGGTACAGGTACCGCTTCACCGCGACCAGCGGGATCTCGACGCCCGCCATGCGCGCGACTTCATTGCCCCACCAACCCGCTGCATTGATCACGATCGGCGCTTCGATGAGCGAGTCATCGGCCAGGCGGACGCCGGTGACCTTGCCGTTCTGGCGTTCGATCGTGGTAGCACGAGTGCCAATGCGGCTGATCAGGCCGAGCTCCTTGGCGCGCTCGTAGTAGACCTGGGTGATCGTGGTCGGATGCAAGAAGCCATCGCCCGGACACCAGGTCGCGCCCGCGATCTTGTCGGCCGCAAGGGTGTCCTCGAGGGCCGGAAGCGAGCAGGCCGCCGGGCCGTCGAGCACCTGAACGTTCTCGACACCCAACGCACGCTGATGTGCGACGCGTTGGCTGGCCGCTTCCAGCTGTGCGGGGTCCGAGTAGAGGAACAGGTAACCCTGCTGCGCGAAGATCGGCTCGCAGCCCATCGACTCCGAGAAGTCGCAGTACGCTCGCCCACTCCACAGCGACATCTCGACGTTGATGCGCGAGGAGAACTGATGCCGAAAGGCGGCGGCGCTGCGGCTCGTGCTTCCGGCCGCCACGCCCTCGCGTTCGAGGCAAACCACCTTCAAACCGGGTTCTCGGCAGAGGTGATAGGCGATCGAGCCACCGACGATACCGGCGCCGATGATGACGACGTCGGCCGATTGAACCTTCTCGGGCATCTGGGCGCTCTGTGACGGTAAGTCTTCTAATTACAGGCTTCTAGCGGCCCCGTTCGGAGCGGGGATTCTAAGTCGTGGCTCTGAAGCCTGCAATCGACAAACATCGAGGCCTCGTCACCGATCCGGGCTCGATCGACCCGGCGGGCAAAGGGGCAGGCTTCAGCTGACGATCGCTCCGCCGTCGATCTGGAGCGCTTGGCCGTGGATTCCGCGTGCCTCGTCCGTGCACAGCATGGCGATCACGGCGGCGACTTCGTCGGGTTGGATCAAGCGACGCTGGGGGCTCGTGCTCTCCAAGGTGCGTCGAACTTGCTCGGTCGTCTGGCTCGTCTTGGCGACGATTCGCGCGATCGAGGCATCGGTCATCGGAGAGTCGACGTAGCCCGGACACACGGCGTTGACCGTGATGCTCTCGCGGGCGACCTCGAGGGCGAGGGCGCGTGTGAAGCCGAGCACGGCGTGCTTCGAGGCGCAATAGGCGCTCACGTAGGCAAAGCCGGTGCGAGCGGCCGTCGACGCGACCTGGAGGATGCGGCCCCAACCAGCGGCCCGAAGATGGGGAAGCGCGGCCTTCGTCACTCGGTACACCCCGTCGACGTTGGTAGCGAACACCGCTCGCCAGGTCTCCTCGTCCGTATGCTCGAGCTTGCCGCTGGGAGCGATCCCGGCTCCGTTGACGAGGATGCTGAGTGAGCCGAGCTGCTCGACCGTGCCTTGCACCGCCGCCTCGACCGACTCGAGGGAGGTCACGTCGCAAACGATCGCTGAGGCGCGACCCCCGGCTTGCTCGATCTCGGACACGACGGCGGCGAGGGGATCCGGACGTCGACCGGCCACGGAGACCGAGCAGCCCGCCGCCGCAAGGCGCAACGCCGTCGCGCGACCGATACCCGAGCCCCCTCCTGTGATGAACGCTCCGCGTCCCGAAAGCCATTGACCTGACATCGCTTTTCGCTCCGTGTCGGAGGGTCCTCGATTCCGTGGCCACGATGTTGGCTTCGCGTCTCGCTGGCGCCAAGTCGAATCCAGGAAAGGAAGACATTCGTGACGGCAGCCTACCCGGGCGGATCCGCGTTCGTTCGAAAGTCTCTGCGATCTCCGCTTGAGACGTCGTCCTGAGCACTGCGGCTCACCCGCCCCTTCCGGGCGCCACCGGCTCCGCCGCGCGCGCCTCGATTCGCACACAATCGGGTGGGAGATCCTGACGGAATTCCCTCTCGGCCTGCGATCCGCTAGGGTTAAGGCTGACACGTATCCTCTTTCGGACAGGCCGTCCCCTCCGGAGCCGCGAAGCGGCACCGGGCTCCGCCGTGTCGCCCTGAGAGCTCGATGAGCGATTCCCTTCCATTCCCCGCCAGCTTCTCCGACCCGGCCCTCGTGATCGGGGCGGTGCCGTCTTCGACCCGTGCCAAAGGGGAGGCCGGCGACGATGCCCGCACCGACCGTGCGATCGTGGAGGCCCTGCGTCGTCGCGACGAGGACGGGCTGCGTTCGTTGCTGTCGCTGTATGGGGGGCGCGTTCGGGGGTGGCTTCGCGGGCGATTCGGTGGGCGGTTAGGCGAGAGCGAGATCGTGGAGATCTTGCACGAGTCGGCCTGGAACGTCTGGAGGCGAGCCGATCGCTTCGATCCCACCAAGGGCTCGCTGGGCGGCTGGTTCCTACGGATCGCCGGCAATGTCGCAATCGACCTCCTTCGCCGCGAGGGTCGTCAGCGTCATGAGCTGCTCGGGTCCGCGATCGATGGCGAGGCAAGGTCTTCGACGCCGGCGCCGATCGGCCCAGAGGCTCAACGCCTGCAGGAGCTCGTTCACCACGTCGTCGAAGGGCTCCCCCGGCTGCAGCGCGAGATCCTCCGAGCGGATCTCCAAGCGGGCGGTCTGGCAGAGTCCGATCGGCTGGCCGAGGAGCTGGGGACGAGCCTCAACTCAATCTACGTGTCCCGCTCCAAGGCGCGCCGCCGGCTCGCCCGCGAGCTTCAAGCGCTCGGATTCTTGACCGAGGATCGCAATCGATGACCGCACCCGAGGATCGACTTTGGAACCGACTGGTGAGCGCGCTGCCCAGCGACGCCGCCGAGGACGAGCTAGCCGAGAGCCTGCGGCTCGGTGATCTCGATGCCGACGCGGCGTGCCGTTTCGCGGACGACGTCACCTGGAGCGACGCAGAGGTCGATGACTTGATCGCCTTCGTTCGGCGACGCGAAGGGCAAACGTTGGGATTGGATCTGGCGCGCGCCCGCAAGCGTCGGTGGCGCCGCGTGGCCGCAGCGGCGCTCCTGCTGGGCGTGATCGGACTCGGGACCTGGCTGCTGAGACGCTCGGGACCCGCCGACGAGTCCCCTCGTCAATACTTCGAAGTCGCGCTCCTCCAGCTCGCCGACTCCCGCTTCGCGGGCTACCGCGCCGGCCAGCTCATCGTGCAGATCAGTCCCGTCGCTGACCCGGTCGATTTCGGAGCGCGTTGGAAGATGCGCCCTCTCGCCGAGGCGTCGATCGACCGGACGTTTCTGTACGAGCGAGAGGAGGCGGGCTCGGTCGAGCCGCTTCTCGCGAGCTTGCGGAACGATCCCCACGTGCTCTGGGCCGAGCCGAACTACCTCGTGCGGACCACTTCCTCTTTGCGGCATCCACTCGCTGTGACATCGAAGACCGACGTCGAGCCAGGATCGACCGAAGGTGAGCCCATCGTCGTCGCTTGGGTCGGCTCGCCACGAGAGTCCGTTGACGGCCGCCGGGCCGCGCGCGCGATTCACGATCTCTCGCCGCGCTCGCAGATCTTGTGGGTGCCGGTCGTCGACGAGCGTGGGTTCGGCGACGTCTTCCAAGTCGTTCAGGGTCTGCATACCGCCTGGACACGCGGCGCTCGCGTCGTCCAGATCGGCGTCTCGATCGAGGCGCCCAGCGAGCTGTTGACTCAAGCCGTGCTCGAACCCGTCGGCGCCGGCCTGGTCGTCATCGCTGGCGAGTCGATGTTCACCCGAGACGTCGGTGCCGAATGCCCAGTGACCTGCGGCACCGCGGCACCCACTCTGCTCGCCTGCGATACGACGACACCCCTCGTGCGAAGCCTGCGAGGCTCGGGCGCCGATGTCGCCGCCCTCGCCGGGGCGGCCGCTTTGGCCTTCGGGCTCCATCCCGACGGAGACCCCGCACGGGTCGCCGCCTGCCTCCGCCAGCAGCTCGAGCTGCCCGAGGCTTGTCGCCGCGAGCCGCATGATCTCAACCTGCAGACGAGTCTCGACGTCGTCGCCTTCAGCGCCTGCCCCGACGTGTAGGAGGCCCGCCCGCCACGGGTCACGGGTTGTCCCCCCCCTGGGACCGCGGGCACTCCGATCACTTTCGTGGGCGTCTCTCCTGGGACCGCGGGCGGCTCGCCAGGCGGCTCGCCCGCCTCCAGCCGGAAGGGCGGTCTCGGGTGACCGATTCCGTCGCCCGGCGCCCTGAGAGGGTGCCACCTCTCTCTCCGGCCCGGAGAGTCACTTCACGCGGCGATACTGCTGATCGCCTTCAATCGCGTCCCAACCGATGTGGCGGATGACGACCTCATCGATGCTGTCGTGAGCGGTGACCTCGAACATCAGCAGCCAGTCGTACGTCAACCGTGTCGGGGATCGGGCGATGAACTCGTCGTCTTGCCAGTGCGTCAGCTCGGTCGTGAATCGGCCGAACGTCATCTTCAATTGGCCATCGACATGCTGCACCTCGAGCGGCCCGTAGAGCTTTGACTCGTAGGTGCCGGCGAAATCCGCCAGCGAACGCGTCGGTCGAGTCCCGGCTTTCCGCTCTTTCTCGAGACGAGCCCTCGCCGCGTCGCGGGGTCGATTGGCACCACCGGGAGGCTCGATACGGAGCCACGACTTCGACCACTTCTTTGAATCCCAAGTCGCCTTCGGACCGACGAGGAAGGCATCGAAGACATCGTGCATCAGGAGTGCAGGCAAGGTCTCGAGATCGAGGTTTGAGAGTACGACAACGCCCACTCGCTCCTCCGGCATCATGGCGACCATCGCTCCCCAAGAGCCACCGTGGACCACCATCTTGCGTCCCCGATACTCCTGCACGAACCAGCCGAGACCGCTGCCGTAGAAGCGCGCCGCGTAATCGTTGTCGGTAGGCCTCGACCGGAGGGGCACGGCGAATTGTTGGGCGTGCATCTCTCGGATCGACTCGGGCTGAAGGAGCTGGTGAGACGCGACTCGGCCGTCGTCGAGATGCCACCGAACCCAGCGCGACAAGTCTTGCACGCTGGAGAACAATCCACCCCCCAACGAATCGATCGGTCGAGGGACGATCCCGAGATCGCTGCGCCAATGACGGCGAGCCAAGCGCGCGGGCGGAATCTCAGTGACGTCGAAGGTCGTCGACTTCATCTGGAGAGATTCGAGAAGCCGCTCGTTCGCGAAGCGCTCCCACGCTTGCCCGCTGACGTGGGCGATCACCTCGGTGAGGACGACGTACATGTGGTTGCTGTAGGTCAGTCGCGTGCGCAGGGGTGCGTCGATCGGAAGATGCTCGAGCCGCATCAGGATGTCGGCCGGTCCGAAGTCGCCGCGCTCGACGAGTGGATCGCATCGTCTCAGACCCGAGCGGTGGCACAGCAAGTCGCGGAGTGTGATTTGCCGCGTCAGCACCGGGTCGGCGAGCTTGAAGCCCGGGAGGTGAGCTGCAACCGGATCATCCCACTGGAGCTTCCCCTCCTCGACCAGCAAGGCGATGCAGGCCGCCACGAAGGACTTGGTGCACGAGGCGATGGCGAACACGGTCTCGGGCGTGACGGCCGGCGCGTCACCCAGGGTGCAGACACCGTATCCGCGGGCGAGGACGAGCTTACCGTCCCGGACCACCGCGATCGCAAGGCCCGGCACCTCCCACGTCTCGAGGGCTTCTTGAACGTAGTCGTCCATCCCCTCGAACGGGCCCGGCTCCTGCGACGAAGCGGTCGAGGGGAACGACGCGATGAGGGCCTGCACCATGAGGAGAGCGGCAAGGCGCATGGCAGGGCCCTTCGGCTTGGAGGCTCAATGAATCGTGTAGAGCTCACTCTGGAAATCGGCGAGTGCCCGGTAGTTCGCGTCCTCGACCAAGTGGCTGCGCCAGCTCTTCCACGTCTTCTCGCCGAGCAGGCCGAGGCCGACCGTGGCGAGGGCGCGGCTGAGATCGGGCGCCGACTCGTCGTCGACGGTCGAGGTGAGGAGATCGATGGCGGCCGGCTGTCGAGCGAGCCCGAACGCAACAGCGGTCGTGCCCCGATGCAGCCCGGTCGACGCTCGTTGCCACAGAGCGCGCAGGCGGGGCTCGGGGAGTCTCGCCCCCAGGAGACGCAGCCCGATGGCGGCATTCCATTGGACCTGCGGCTCGGCGATCGTTTCGGTCAGGAGTCCCTCGAGTGGCGCGAGAGCCGAAGAGTCCCCGAGCAGCCCGACGGCCAAGGCGAGGTCGGCGCGCGCGTTGACCTCGCGGGTCTCCCGCAAGGATCGCAAGATGGCCGCTGCGCTCGCCGTGTCGCGCAGCAAGCCCAAGGCGAGAGCATGCCCGCTCTGGGCGTCTGCGGATCCGGCCTCCTGGAACGACCTGCGCACGCGGGCGACCAGCGTGACATCGGCTTCCCCTTCGCGACCCAGCCACGCCAACGCGAGTGAGATCCAGGGCTGGTGCGTGTCCGCCGCATCGAGCGACGTGAGCAGAAGAGCACGCCGCGCTTCTGGCCCGCCGACTTGTCCCAGGCTGATGGTCGCGAAGTGGCGCGTCTGGGGATTGCGGTCCTTCATCCAATGCGTCAGACGTTGCACGGCTTCGGTGTCGTGCGTGCCCGCCCAGTGTCGACCCGTTGCCAGCAGCGCTGACCACAGGACGAGCGTGTCCAGATCGGGTCTCGAGAGCAGCTTTCGGAGCTCGATGGAGGCGTTCGCGTCGCCGAAACGACCGAGTGCGGTGGGGGCCGCGGCCCGAAGGCGCTGTGAGGCGGAGCGGTCCTCGATGATCTTCATCAGCGTCGGGACCGCGCGAGCCGAGCCGATCAGCCCGAGGGCCTGGACGGCTGCGACCGGCACGTCATCGCTCGCAAAGGAGCGGTGCGCTTGAACGACCTCGATGAGGTCCGGGACGGCGCGTTGCTCACCGATCAACCCGAGGCCGATCGCCGCGAAGGCGCGTGTCCGCGTCTCGAGCCCATTCGGGCGTGCCGCCAGACGACGAGCCGACGTGCGATCGTGCAGGGCGTCGAGGAGCAATGGCAAGCTGTTCGGTGTCCCCAAGATTCCAAGCGCCAAGCCGGTCGACTCCCGCACCTGGCGGTTTGGATCGCGCAGGGAGCGCAAGAGCCGGGGGCTCCAGATCGGAGCATCGGCCACGCGACCGATCGCGATCAATGCCGCGGCTCGCGTGTCGAAGTCCTCGCTCATCAGGGCGCGCTCGAGGACAGGCATGATCTGGTCTCGCCCGGTCGCTGAGAGTGGAACGAGAGCGTCGCCTCCACCGCGGCCGAGAAAGCGGCCGGTCTCGGTTGCGGGAGAATCTTGCTGCGGCACTTCGTAGAATCGCTCGCGATTGGCGGTCCACCAGAATCGCCAGTGATCGAAGCCGTCGGTGGCCGTCGAGTTCCGGCGGCCCGTTCCGGGACCACCTGCAGTCGAGCCGGCCGCTCCGGGGCTGTGATTCCCGGGACCAGTGGTGTCCGTCGGCCCAGCGAAGCTCGGAATCGGGATGATCGGGGGGGCGATCGGCTTGGGAAAAGGTCTCCTCTGACCACCGTGACCGAAAGCCGTCGCCGCCAGGAAGCCCGAGGCGATGAGAAGCTGGGCGAGTCCAATGCCTGATGATGGGTTACGCATGAGTCCGATTCCCTTTCCGAGATTGTCGAAGAACCGTGCAACGACGCTCGCCTTCGGAAGAGAAGTCGGGCGACGATAGCACCAAATCGACACGAAGCGCTCGGACTGGCAGGTCCCACGGGTTGGCAGGGTCAACTTCGACTCTAATCAGACCCGGCCCGGGAAGCGAGCGCAAAGGGGGGAGGGGGGCGAGGGATTCGAGCGGCGCCGCAGCCAGTTTACTTGATCATGATTCCGTACTTCCGGGGTGGAGGTGCGGGACCGGGGTCGAAGGGAGCCGTGAAAAACGAGGCGATCTCATTGAAGAACGCTCTCTGAGTATCTCTTTCCCTCTCCGCGAATGCATCGAGATCTGGGAAGTCGCCTGGGCTGATGCGGACGGCGCCCAAGACGCCGCCCTTCAAGATGTAGGCCGTCATCTGCCCGGGAAACTCGGGCTCCGGACGTCCTCCGGGTCTGCCCTCAACGACCTCGAAGTCGCCCACACTCCGAAGCTCCCGAACGTAGTGGTGCATCCGAGTCTGAACGTCTTTCCAGGCATCGTCGAGTTGAGAGCCGTGGATCGCAATGAGGTTCTTCAGCCACGCCGCCTCGACTTCGTTGAGCTCAATCTTGTAGGGATTGACGAGGTCCCATTCGCAAAGTTCCTCAACAGACTTTCCGACGATGCTCGCGATGAGCTGGTCGGAGCTTGGCGCCTCACTTGCCGGCGCCCCCGAGCGCGGCTCGGAACCTTCTGGCTCGCTATTGGCGTCGACTTTGGACGCGAGAGCAACCCCAAGTGGACCGGTAGCAACAGCTCTCGAAAATGCTTCGTCTCGAAGCGCGGCTGTCGCTTGAGGCTGGTGGGAGGCCGGCCGATTGATCTCGACGTTTTCCGCCTTGTGCGAAGGATCCGCTTTGCCGCTCATGGACCAAAGTGCGACAAGCCCGGCGATCGAGACAATAGCTACAGATGCAAGTTTCCAAGGGCTCAGCCAAGCATGGCGAAGTCCGACAGGCATATTCACCTCCGAGGAGGTAGGGTGAGCGGGTGTGGATATCTTTGTGGACAACTTTACGGGGTTTTCTCGGCTTGAGAAGACAGGGGACCGCCCCGTAGAACCTTGGTAGTAAACCAACAAGCCAAGGGAGGGCGACCCCATGTCCGAGACGACGATCTTGATCGAGATTCCGGCGGAACTCAAGGGAATCGCTGACGCGTTTCAAGACCTGATCACTTCCGTCGAGCGAAGCATGGAAGGGGCAGCCGGCGGAGCTGCCATC
>JAJDCO010000064.1 GCA_029260795.1 Planctomycetota bacterium
CGACCTCGCCAGCCATCTCCAGCGCGTGATGTCCACCTACGACCGCGCCATCGCATTGGGCGCCCCCACGCTGACTGGCCAGAACGAGCTCGAAGCCGAGCGCGAGCGCGTCGAGTTCGCCTGGAAGGAGAGCTACTTCCGCAGCCTCCTCGAGCGCGAAGGCCTCGACGAGCACCTGGCCAACCTCGAGGGCGAGCTGAAGCACTTTCGAGACGAGGACGCCCGCAAGGCGAAGCACATCGAGTGGCTGGAAGAACGCCTGCGCAACGAGTGACGAAGCGGAGCGGGGCGTGAAGCGCGTGAATTACGTGAGGCGCATGGAGTGCGTCCGCGGAGCCTCGCTGCTCAACGCGCTCAGTGTGCGCCACAGCCAGCCGCGAGGCGGAGCTGACGCCCACGTCGTTCGGCGTCAGCTTCGCGGCCCGTCCTCCCCTCCTTGAAAACCTACCGCCCACGACCGGGACGCTTCGCGGACGCACTCCCGCTTCTTGAAGGTCCAACGCCCACGACCGGGACGCTTCGCGCACGCGCTCCGGACTTCCAAAGCGCCCCGGATTCACAGTCGTAGGCGCACTCCTCCGCTCACGGACTTGATCTCGCTCCGAAAAGTGCGACGATTCACGGCGAGCCCGTTTCTTCGAAACCCAAACTCGCCGATCGGGGTGGCGCTTCGAGTCGTCCTCGGGAGACCTGCCGAGTCTCGCAAGGAGGGAGCGCTCATTTCTCTCCGACCGGTTCGGCCAGGAGGAGGAATGCCATGATCCGTCCCCTCAGAGCCCTTGCTCTGTTCGCGGTCGTCGTGCTCGTGCTCGGGATCGCCCATCCAGCACAGGCTCAGCTCTGCTTCGGTCCCGATGGATTGCAGGGCAACTGCTGGGAGAAGACTCCAGCCAACCTGCCCGACCTGCCTTCATTCGGTCTGGAGTCGAGCGGGATCTGCTGGAGCAAGTGCGATCCCCAGAAGGTGGCGAGCGTCATCCGCTTCGACACGCCGAACCGCCTGCAATGTGGCGTCTACGACTCGCTCGTGACGATCACCGACGCCGCCGGCGTCCCGGTGATGATCGGTCGCGCCCGCATGGATTACACGCGCACCTGGGAAGAGGTCGATCCCAGCGGCCGCACCTACCAGGTCTGGCGCTTCTTGACCAAGGTGGACTTCCAGCTCGGTCAGGCCAATGCCCCCAGCTGCCTGGTACCGCCTTGCATGTTCCAGCAGCCCACGACCTTCTACTACGGCTACGTCGACTACGCGCTCGAGTGCAACAGCCAGCAGTTCTTCAACGTCGCCGTGCTGTTCCACCCCTGCGACAAGTTCATCCACGACCCGCGGCACTCCTCTCGCCCCGGCGTCTACCATCCCGGTGACTACTTCGCCCTCGTCGGTCCCGACACCGCCGCCCAGCCCTTCGTGCCGGCGACCTCCGTCAGCGCGATCGCGCCGACTCCCGGCGGCAAGCTAGGTGCCGTCCGTCTCACGCCCGCACCCGGAACGCCGGACTGCATCAAAGAAGAGCGGCTCCAGCAGGGTCTCGTCAACAACATCGGTCAGGCCTGCGCTTGTCCGCTCGACCGCACCAAGAACGGTGTGACCGCTCAGTTCCAACACGGCGTGGGGAGCTGCCAAGACGCGACGGGACAGGTCAGCAACTACGAGGCGCTGAACACCTTCCTGCCCGGCTTGCTGTTCCCCTGGCTGTACACGATTCAGCACCACGTCGGCTTCTGGGCATCGCCGGCCGCCAGCCCGTACCCGGGTCCCGAGGTCGTCTTTGTCAACGAGGGCTTCTACCGCTACTACGACAGCTGCTCGTCGAAGCTCTCGATCGACGTCAGCTATGGCTCACTGACGGAGCGGGGCTTCCAGGTGAATCCCGATCCGGCGCGGCCATGGCAGTCGTCGGATCGTTTCCTCGACATCGCGAGCAACTACTCCAAAACCCAAGGCATCAACCCGCCGTTCACCGGTGAGGTCTTCCCGACCAAGCATCTGATCTACGTCAACATCTTCTAAGGCGCAGATCCCAGCCCGGTGGTGACGGCCGATTGGACCGGTCGTCACCGCCGCGCCCTCATCTCGAGAGCGCAGCGCTCCACACGGCGTGGTAGTACAGCCAGCGGTCCAAGCTGGTGATCGAGACCGATCCCGGGGCCGCGAGGATCTCCTCGAGCACGTGATCGAGCTTGCGAGCGAGCCACTCCCGACCCAGTCCCACGATCTCGGCATGGGTGTCACTCGCGCGCTCCGAAGCCTCACCGACCTCGCTCGGCCACTCCTCGATTCGACGACGGATCTGGCTGGCGAGGCGGACGACGACCTCGGAGTCGACGGTCGGCGCGTTCTCTTGGAGACGTGAGTCGGCGTCTCCGTCGCGGCTCAGAGCGGGCGCGCGCTCGAACTGGATCCAAAGCGCACTCAGCTGCGCCTGCCTCTGGCGGACGTCGCTCAGAAGCGCGCGGAGTCCTTCGACATCCGTGCGCCAGGCATCGACGAGTCGAGCGGGAAGCCCGGGACGCTCGGCGACGTTGGCCAAGGTCTCGATCCGATCCTCGAGCATCGCCAGCCGTTGCTCCGGATCGACGTCCGGACGCTCGTCACTCAACCGCTGCTCCCACAGCGAGTCGAGCGCGTCCTCGATCGGCCGCTCCCAGGCGGCCTCGACGGCGGGCAGGTCGCGACGGGCACCGAGCCAAGCATCGAGCCGTGCCTCGGATGTCATCGAGGCGGAGAGGGACTCCAGGTACCCGACGATCGAGCGTTGGGCGGCCACCTCTTCGAGCGCATCGAAGCGCGAACGCAGCGCATCGACCTCGCTCGATGACCAGTCGCTCGCCGCCTGCGCCGCCGTCTCGAATCGCGACCCGAGCTCACGACCGGCCAGACCGTCGCGCAGAAGCCACACCGTGGCTCCACCGACCAACATCAACGCGACCGCGAAGACGACACGTCGCACGGTGCGCATGGCTCGCCTTGCCCGTCGGCTGCCGACCTCGCGCCGTCGATCGCCAGCCACGGCGTCGGCGATGCTCTGGAGTCCGGGCTGAATCGAGTTCGGCCCCAGCACGACGAGTGATCGAATGATCTGCTCTTGCCAGGCGAGCCGACGACAGCGCTCCTCGAAGGAGAGCACCTCGCCGTCCTCTTCTTCTGGAGGAGCCCAGGCGCGGATCGAGGCCGCGATGACGACGATCGGATGCCGCTCGGGAAGCTCGATCTCGCGGAGCAGCTCGGCCCAAGGCGTCAGCTCTTCGATCAGAGTCTCACACATCGCCAGCGTGCCGGAGTCGAGAGTCCCTTGGCGGAGATTCCCGGCAAGAGCCTCGAAGAGCTCGACCAGCTTCTCGTGCAGCGTGCCGTCCTCGCGCACCAGCGCGAGCGGCGGGCGCGGCTGGAATCGCGGTGCTCCATCGTGAACGATCAGGCCGATGCGTTGGAGGATCTCGAGCGAGGCTCGAAACGTGCCGGCCTGCTCGAGCTCTCGTCGCACCGAGTCGAGGGGTGCGAGGAACACCAGCCTCGCGTTCTCGCGCGTGCGCGCCGCCGAGTCCTCGTCCTGCAAGGACGTCAGCTCGCGCGCGTCGTAGAGGTAGTGCACGATCTCTTGCAGGTAGCCTTCCCACGCGCCCGTGCTTCCTTCGGGCGTCCGGCTGAGCAGGTTGTAGCGCTGCGTGCGCAATCGATCCTCGAGCTCGCGCGCTTTGAGGCCGTTCTGACGAGCTTGCAGAATCAGGGCCTGAATGGTCTGGGGGTCGTCCGGTCCCAGGCGCTCGCACTCCTCGAGCTGGATCAACGCCTGATCCCAACGCCGGGCTTCGAGCGACGCGCGCGCCTGCTCCTCGCGCTCTCGACAGAGCTCGTGCCGCGTCTCGAAGCGAGACACGATCGCCTCGACCTCCGACGACTCCTCCGAGCTCAGCAGGTCGGTCTGACGCACGATCGGCAGAAAGCGCGCCGCGATGTCTCGCGCAGCCTTGAGGTCGCCACTCTGACGGCGAGCCTCTTCGAGCCCCGCCCGAACTCTCTCGCCAAGCTCGTCCCGCAGCCGGCTGAGCTCGTCTCGGAGCCGGGCGTACTCGAGCATGTTCTCGTAGCGCTCGGGTGGGAAGTCCTCGAGGAACTGCTCGCAGGCCTGGATCAATGGGCCGAAGTCCAAGCGTTCGCTCGGAGACAGCTGGTCGGGATGGACGCGGATCTCCTTCAATCGCTCGAGGCGTATCGGCGTCAGGCGCTCGCGATTCTTGACGGCGCGCGCCAGCGCTTCGCCGAAGCGCTCGAAGTCGCTCTTGCGTTGCGGGAACCGGTTCTGCAGCTTGCCGAGCTCCTCCTGAGCGATTCGAAACCGCTGCTGCTCGATGGCCGATTCCATCGACTCGAACTGCTCGCAGAAGTCGGCTTGCCGCTCATCGATCAGATCGTCCAGCTCGTGCAAGATCGTCTGCGACCCCGTCTCGTCTCGGCTAGCGTCGGAGCCCAAGAGCTTCCACTTCAGCGAGCGATGGTCGAGGAACTGCCGCAGCTCTTTGACGTAGTGGCTGGCCCGCGAGAACTCGGTCAGCTCGACCAGGCGCTTCACCTCCGGGCGCGCGTGCTCCCACCGGTGCTGGATCTGGACCTCGACCTGCCCGATCATCTCCTTGCGACGGCGACTCCGGGAGAAGCGCGGCTCGATGCGGGTCAGTCGCTGATAGCCTTCCGACAGGTCCCCCTCTTCCAACACGCCCCGAATCGCGGCCAGCTCGTCCTCGAGATCGCTCGCCGTGCTCTCGGCTCGGTCCATCCCCACGCGCGCGCGCTCCGAGAGCTCCGTCGGATGGTCGGACTCCAGCTCGACCACGCGCTCGAACTCTCGACGTGCCTCTTCGAAGCGACAATCGGTGAAGGCGATCTGGCCCGCCCGATAGGCCGACCTCGCCTCGGCCCCGATCGACGAATCGGCGCCGTTCGGAAACGTCTCCCACCAGTGAGTGAGGGCCGCACTGACGTCGCCCAGGCTCGGGTACCGATCGGCCGGGTCCCAGGCGAAGCAACGGCTCAGGATCTCATCCAGCTCCGGATCGATGATCGGCAGCCGATCGACCAGCGGCACCGGCCCCTGCTCACGCATTTCTCGATACACCACCGACGGGCGCCGACGTCGTCGCGTGACGTCGAACGGCAAGCGGCCCGTCAGAAGGAAGTACAAGGTGACGCCGAACGCCCACTGATCGACCCGGCCGTCGTTCAACACGTTCCCGTCGAGCTGCTCGGGGGCCATGTACACGGGGGTGCCACGCACTCCGGCCTCACCGCTGCTCCGCACCAGCGAGACACTGATGCCGAAGTCGGTGATGCGCACCTGATGCTCGTTCTCGTCCCAGACCAAGTTCTTCGGCTTGATGTCTTGATGAACGATGCCGAACTGGGTGTGAGAGAAGTGCAGTGCGTCGGCCACCTGGCAGCCGATATCGATCACTCGCGCCACGTCGAAGATGCCGTCCTCCTGGACGATCCGATGGAGATCGCGCCCAGGCACGCGCTCCATGCGGATGATCCAGTGCTTCTGCTCGATGTCGATGTGAACGCCGAACGTCTTCACGACACCCGGGTTCTCGCGGCAGAGGCGCATCGCGTTGCGCACCTCTTCGCTGACGGCGTTGTCTTGCGTGCGTTCCTTCGGGATGAACTTCCAAGCTTCGACGCAGTCGGCGTAATCGACCTCGAAGACCTCGCCGAAGCCGCCGCCACCTAGCCGTCGGATCAGCTTGCCGCGAATGGGAGATCCCGCCAGCCCGATCGTGCGCAGCACCGGGCGCTCCTCGCGCGGCCCGGCATCGCTGCTCGAATCGAGCGAGCCCGACAGATCGCTGGGCGTCCCAGTATCGCCAACCGACCCGCTGGCGCTCGGCGCGTCGCTGTCCTCCCGCGGACCTTCGCTCGGCTCGGATGCCAAGCGCGTCGTCGCATCGAGCATCACCGTCGCTTCGAGCGGATGCGCGTCGCCTCCGGGCTCGGGCTTCGGAGGCGAGCTCTCGGCCGGGGATCCCTTCGAGGGTGCCGGCGGACGCAATGACGATCTCGGTACCTCGATCAAGGTCTGATCGAGATCGAAGTCCGCAGTGGCAGCGCTCGCATCCACCGCCTCCTGCTCGACCTCTTCATTCAGCGGCTCGATCTCGGTGGCATCGATCTCGTCCTCTTCCGGGACGAAGCCGAGCGTCTGCTCCGGATCGGGGACGCGCGAATCGCGATCACTCATGCCGCGCTCCTCATTCCACGACCAGCCGGATAACGAGCGGACGCTCCGCATCGGCTCGGTCATATCGACGACGATCGAACCACAGGCGTCCTTCTTGGGCGACCTCGTACGGGTCGCCGAATGCCTCGACATCGAGGTGCGCCCCGATGCTGCTGTCGAGGGCTCTGAGATGGCGCGACTCGAGCGAGCCCGCGGGCACCTCCTTGAGGATCTCCGCGATCAGGGTCGTCGCTTCGGGCTCGGGCAAGAAGCTCCATGGCTTCGCGGCGGCCACGCTGCTGGCCCTTCTCAGAGCGGATTGAAGCTCGGCCAGTGGAGCACCCGATTTGAGGCCCGCCAACGCCTCCTGAAGCGCCGGGGAGCCCTGGGAAACCAGGGACGCTATCAGATTGTCGACCGGCCCGCGGAAGCTATTGACCGAGAGCTGCTTCTCCAACCATCGCCCGAAGCCGGTGACCCAGTCGAGCTCGGTCAGCCGATCGGTGAGCAAGATCCCGGGCCGGCTGGGTTGGATCGCGTCGGCAATCGGTCGCGTTCCCGAGGGCAGGAAGCGGGGAATGCTGATCACCCGGCGGAGCTGGGTGCTGGACTCGATCTTCACCAAGAGCTTCCATTGGACCCTGCGCGTCGCACCACCGCGCTCGAGCTCGGCCTCGATCGTCAGCCGGTAACGCTGTCCCTCCAGGAGCCACCAATCGACCTCGACCGGGCGCACGCCATCGGGAGTGCGCAGTGCCTGAGGTCCTTCGACGTCTCGCTCGTCCGGCCACAGCTCGGCCCCGACGATGCCGGCTCGCTGGACTTTTTCGCCCGGGAGCTCGACCACCTTCGTCCAGTCCATCGACTCGATCTGCAAGTGACACAAGCCGTGCTCGACCAGGAGCGCAGCGCGCTCGGTGGCACCATTCGAGTCCAGCCCCGCTTCGACGGCGAGGATGCGACTGAGGCTGGCAGCCCTTTCACTGAGGAGGTTGAGCTTCTCGATCGTCCCGAGCTCTTGGAGAAGCTCACGGGCGCGGGCGGTTCGAATCGAGCGTTCGACCTCGGAAGGAAGCCCGAGCTCGGCGAGGGGACCGAGGCTGGAGAGTCGCTGGGCGAGTCGCTCACGCCACGGATCCGTGTCCGAATTCGGGCTGCCACTGGCGAAGATGCGGGTCAGCAGATCGAGGAAAGCCGAGCGCTGGACGAGCAAGGGGCCAAGATCCGTGCTCTCGGATCCGAGGAAGTCCTCGAAGTCGCTCGCCAACACGTCTCGAGCCTTGTGGTCCCAACACCGCTGCCAGAGGGCGAGATGAACATCGGTGCGTCCTCCGACGTCGCGCAGGCGATCGGCAACCCAGACGCGCTCCCGGATCTGCGCCAGCTCACGGGCGACCGCCCCACGTTGCGCTTCCTCGAGCTTCGTGAGCAAGCTCCTCTCGGTCGCGGATCGGTTCGCGTCCGGAGCCGCACCTTGCCGGGCGAGGCGGAGGTCGTTTCCGGCAGCCAAGACCACGGCCTCGGCGTCGTTGATCGACCGTCGCACGGCCCGGTCGTAGACGGTCCAGAGTCGCTCGGCACCCGACGGCGACGGCGAATCGGCTCGAGCGAGCGCTTCGACTAACCTGGCCCGCAGTCTCTGATCGATCGCGGCGACCGCGTCGTCATCGCTCGCCCAAGCCGAGCGCTCGAATCGATCGAGGTACCGGACGAGGTGATCGAGCTCCTCGTCGGCGGCGGAGACCGACCCCGTGAACGCCAGGAGGATCCCGCCGATCAGCCCGCCGATGAGCCGTCCCCTCCCCCCATGGAAGAGTGTGTTGATCATCGGTTGCTTCCTGAGGCTCCTTCCTCGGACCCTTCGGTGGAGGACGGCTTGCCGCCGTCTTCGACCTCGGGCGAGTCGGGTTCGGGGGTCGGTGCGTCGCCCTCACCCGGTGTGGGCACGTCCTCGACCTCGGTCGGAAGGGGAGGCTTCGGGATCGCTGCGGGCGGCAAGACGGCCTTCTGCTCGGACGGCGACCACAGATCGCTGACACCATCGGCGAAGAGCAGCCCGGTCGACTCCACGATGTCTGCTTGCGGCGACAGCACACCGAGCAAGGCCGCGCCGTTGGACTCGGTCGCGAGGGCACCCCGCTCGAGGCGCTCTCGATAGCTTTGGAACCGACGGCTGACACGCAGATCGGTCAGCGCAGCCTGCCACGCATCGATCAAGCTCCAGCCCCACGCATCGGTGCTGTCGGACGCCGTAGCGCTCAGCTCCCGCGTCTCCTCGAATACGAGCGCTCGTTCCCAAGTGCTCGGAACGAACGTTCCATCGAGATCGCGATAGTCGGTGCACGACAAGTCGAAGAGCCGGAGTCGGAGGCGCGCCGCTCCTTCCGCGAGATCGAGCTCCGTGACGAGCAAGCTCGGGAATCGGAAGATCTCAGGCATGCGCATGCGCTCGCCCCCGGCTCGAAGACGCTGCACCGCGAGCCAATCCTCCCGCCCAGCCGGAAGGGAGCGCGTGAAGGCACTTCCGAGAATGCTCGAGGTGAGAGCGCGATAGGCCTGCTCACCACCGAACACATCACTCGATTCCGGGGGATTCGCGACGAACAAGACGTCGAGCGGGATCGGTGCCGACATCCCGAGTCGATCGGGCGTCAGGATCGGAAGCTGCGGCTTGGGAGGGGGCGCCGGCTGCCGCTGAGGTGGCTGGCAGGCGGCCGCACCGAGGAAGAGGACGAGGACGAGGATCGACGACCAGCGGCTCATCGTCCGGCCTCCATTTCGCCGATCGCCCGGTGCTCGCCACGGAGGCGGCTCCAACCGCTGGCCCGGAACGAGCGGCCGACCGCTTCCGCGGCGTCGGCCAGGACCGACTCGACCAGCGTCCAGACTCCGTCGGGTGCCAGGCCTTCGGCACGTGGAATCGCGACCGGGCGTCCAACGCTCCGATCTTCGAAGACCAGCTCGCTGCGAGTCAATCGCCACCGCCCGTTCTCCAGGGCGCGCTGCACTCGGAACAGCCGGACCGTCAAGTGGCTCTCGAGCTCGCGGCGACCGCGCTCGGCCACCCGAAACCGTGGATCGAACACCAGCACCCAGAGCTTCTCTTCTCGCTCGGCCGGAAGGGTTCCTGAGGAGTCGAGCAATCCCTCGACGCCGCGCAGAACCGGAAAGTCGGGCGGGAAGTCGAGCTGAAAGACACTCTGGCAGAAGGCCTCGGCCGCGCGCTTGATGCCGATCCGGATGCGCGGGTCGCCGCTGCCATCGCCGATCAGGAGATCGAGCTCGGCCCGTGTGAACTGACGAAAGGCGTCGCGCGCGGGCGGCTCGGCGGGCGCCGCCGCCTCAGCCGCGGCTTCGTCGGCCGGAGAGGATTCGCTGAGCGCGAAGCCCCGAAGGAGCCTCGCCTCACAAGCGGTCGATTCGTTCCAGTCCGCATGGACGAGAACCACGATCGTTTCGGCCGGTCGAACGGTCTCACTCGAACCGGCAGGGAGGCTGAGAGCCAGGAGCCACAAGGACATCCACATCGAACGGTGTTCTCCGAAGATTGCATGACGCCGCCCTGCCCCGCCAGCGCATGTGCAATTCGTTCACAAGGGTAACACGATGCCCCACCACCTTACCCGACATCGGAAGCTCATTTGAAGGCGGATTTTCGGGCCTTCGAGGCACGGAACCCTCAGCGTGGAGCCCGCCTCGACCGAACGGGCTTTTTCCGGGGGGATTCGGTGGAACAGCTCAGCAAACGACGTTGAGGAGATTGGACTCCGAGCTCCGGGCCCCCTTCGCCGGAGCCGGGCGACTCTCGACCGCTGTCGAATCGGCCTCGGGTGTGTACGATGAAAGCCGGATTCTGGAAAGTCCCCATCATTCGAGGTCGATCTCATGCGTATCTGGCTCCCCCTGCTGGTGATCGCGCTGCTCGTGGGCGGCGCCTGGTGGCTTCTCGAGAGCGACGAGCCTGAGTCGACGGGCGAGGACTTTCAACCGGTCACCGAGCTGATCGGTTCCGAGGCCGCCGCTGAAGTCTCTCTCAGCGTGCTGTCTCCGGACGGAGGCGAGACGGAATCCGAGAGCGAGTCGCGGGAGGCCGAAGACGTCACCGAACGCCGCCAGGGTGAGCAGCCTTCGGTGGATCATCTCCCGAAAGCGTATCGGGAAGCGTTGTCGGGAATCACGGGCCGGCTGGTCGATCACGAAGACGAGCCGATCGAGGGAATGGAGGTGACGTTCCTCGAGATGAACGTCTCGCGATTCCTCAGTGACTTCAACACGTCCTTCGGGCCCCCGCCGCGCCTCCCCCGATTGGACATCGGCCGCGCCCTGACGGATGCCGACGGGCGGTTTCGGTTCGCGGGTGCACACGCGGCCTCGTGGCACGGATTGGGCATCGACCTCGGCGGTGAGCGCGGAACGCTGCGCGTCGTAGAGCAGACGCTGCATCCGGGAGAGTCGTACGATCTCGGAGACGTGAAGCTGTCGCCCTTCGTGACCTTCGTGGGTGAGGTCGTCGATGCCGACGGCAATCCGGTCGCGGGCGCTCGCGTACGGGCCACCAACGTACCGGCGCTGGTCTTCGAGGCGAACGTCCAGTACCTGCAATCGGACAGCTCGCTGATCATTGCCGAAGGCGGCGTCAGGAATCTGGTGCGCCTGCCCCGCGAGGTGATGAAGTGGGAGAGCAAGCTCCCGTTCCCGACGACGCGTACCGATGCCGAAGGGCAGTTCCGCCTGGCCGGAGTGCCGATCGGGCTGATCACGACCGTCGTCGACAAGCCGGGCTACAGCTCGCGAATCCAAGGACCGACGCCGAGCGGTCGCTCGGGCGAGCGGAGCGTCGGCACGTTGACCCTCGCCCCGGGACGCATCGCCCGCGGTCGCGTCGTCGACGTCAATCAAAAGCCGGTGAAGGGCGCCCAGGTCGAGGTCGGAGCCGCTTGTCAGCTCGGTCCGGTCGCGATCGGGGTCGCCGCCAAGCCCACCGATGCCGACGGGCGATTCGAGGTTCGAGGCTTGCCGGAGTCCGGGTCCTACTTGGCCGCCGCCCGCGCCACGCGCTCCGACCCGTGGAAGATCGTCGGTCCGATCGACGACGAGGAGATCGTGATCGTTCTCGAGCCGCGGGTGCCGTTCGTGGTGTTCGTCCGCGACGTCAATGAGGTCCCGATCGAGAAGGCCGAGATCCTCCTGCGCGAGGAGTCCCCCCTCTCCGAGCTGCCCCTGGCCGGGCTCCACAACTTTGGACCGCCCCCCGAGGTCGCCCAGGCTGCTGCGCCGGGTGAGTATCACTTCGACCGCCTCGCGGCGGGCAAGTACGAGCTCCTCGTTCGCGCGCCCGGGTTCGCGCCCGCCACCGAAGAGATCCGGGTCACGGAGGACGGAGCCGGGCGCGATGTCATCACCCTCTTCGGTGGGATTCAGGTGCCGCTCCAAGTCGTCGATGCCCTCACCCAGGAGCCGGTCGAAGGAGCCATCGTCCAGGCCTATGGCCGGCGTCGCGACAACGTCTTCGATCGCGGTCGGACCGATGCCGAGGGCCGTGCCACGCTCGGTCCGATCAGCTTCGTCGAAGGCGTCGAGAATCGGATCTGGGTCGAGCACCCGGCCTATGCAGGACGAGACGTCGAGATCGGTGGCCCGGGCGAAGAGATTCAGATCCCGCTCGTGCGAGGCGTCGATCTCAACGGAGTCGTGCATTTGGCAGGCTCCGTCCCCGAGAAGTCCTACTGGTTGGTCGTCACCGATCTGAACGACGAAGGCGGCGATCATCCGGCGAGGGAGATGCCGCGCTTCGCGTTGACGTCTCGAGAAGACGGCACGTTTCGCCTCACCAACCTCCCGGCCGGATCTCTCCGGTGGGAGCTCTTCGTGCAGTTTCTCGGCGGAGATCCGGTCGCGATGTTCCAGGAAGGCTTCGAGGAGCCAAACGAGGTCACACGCGGCCGATTCGAGCTTTCGCCCGACGGCGAGAACTACCTGGAGATCGACGTCAGCGAGTCCGGGCTGACGGCGCCGGGAGCCGTCCGGGGCACCATCGTCGTCAATGGCGATGCGGGGGTCGGGTGGCGAGTGCGGGGACAGATCAACTCTCGCAACCAAGACAACGAGGAACGAAAGATCGAGACGACCGCCGACTCCTGGGGGAACTTCGTGATCGAAAACGTGCCCCCCGGCAACGTGTACCTGGAGATCAAGCGCCCGGTCGCCCCCAGCGGTCGTGCCGACAACTCGACCGCCTGGAGCGATTGGCACGAGCTCATGCCGGGCGAGACGTATGAGCCGAAGATCGAATTCTCACAGCGCGAGGTGAGCTTCCAGGTCTCCGACGCTACGGGAGCGCTGGTCTCGGGTGCCAACGTGAACGTTCTGACGAATCGGGGACGCGGAGGAAGCGGAGTGCGCGGCACGACGAACGCCCAAGGGATGGTCTCGCTCGAGATCATCGGGCACCAAGCCGAGGTCACCGTCAAGAAAGGCAGCGACTTGCTCGAGCAAGAGATCGATCTCTCGAGCAACCGCGGCGAGCCGATCCCGCTCATGCTGTCCAAGTCGATCCCGTGTGAAGGCCGCTTCGATCTCGACGCCGCCCTCTTGACCGGTGAGCAAGACCAAGGACGGGACTTCGTCTATCTTTGGGTGCGCTCCACGGGCGACGGACCTCGCCTCAGCCGAAGTCAAAGCGTCAAGAAAGACGAGCGCGCGTTCACCTTCGCGGGCATGAAGCCCGGCCGCTACTCGATCCAGTGCTGGACCGGCGGAGGCGGCATGTCGAAGCCCATCGAGTTCACACTTCCCGCCGAAGGCTCGAGCAACCTGTTCTTCCACTTCGAGGGCGGCGGAACCTGGGGCAACTGAGGAACGCAGAGAACGGTAGGCGAAGAGCCGCGCACGGCAATCGACCGTCAGATGCCTGGAGGCGAGCGTCAGCGAATGGCCGGAGAACGACAGAAAACATCCCGCGAGTAAGCGGGAAGCATTAGCCCCTAGTCCGTCCGCTGAATCTCTCGCACCCGGAGGTTCCGGAACCGCGCTTCCATGTTCATGCCTCCGTGGAGCTGGAGACCCAGGAACCCACGGGCTCGCTCGGTGTCTCGGAAGGTCACGATCGTCGAGCCGTTGAGCTCGATGCGAATCTGATCGCCGACCGCCTCGACCAACACATGATTCCAACCAGCCTCGTCCACGGCGCCGCGCCAGATCTCGTTGGTTCCCTGGGCGAGCATGCCTCGGCCCTCTTGCTCGTAGAGGGAGCCCCAGTAGTTCTGTCCCATGTCGGCTTGGTAGCCGCGCATCTGGCCGGCGGGCAGCTTCTCGGACCGGAACTGCAGGCCGGTGTTGCCACCCGAAGTCACCAGCGCATCGAGCTCGACCACGCAGTCGCCGTACTCGGCTTGTGAGACGAGGAAATCGCTCGCCGCCAGGTTCTCGGCCTTCCCGACCAGGACACCGTTCTCGACCCTCCAGCGATCGCTGCCCTCCCAGCCGGCCAGCGACGTGCCATCGAAGAGCGGCTGCCATTGGCTCTGCTCGGGAATGGCCTCGAGCGGCGCGCTCCGCATGAACGTGAACAGATCGCCGATCTCCTCCATCGTCAGCCCGTCGAGCAGCCCTTTGGGCATGACCGACAGGTCCGATGCTTCGCGCTCTTGGATCTCCGACTTGAGGATCTCCACCTGCTTCGCCTGCGAGTCGATCAAGACGATCTTCTCGTCGTCCTCGCCGGCCAGCATTCCGTGATAGGGAATGTCGTCCTCGGTCACGACGATCACCGACGCGTACTGATCGGATATCTGGCGCGAAGGCTCGACCAACGACTCGAGCATCTCGGCCATCGAGAATCGATTCGCGAGCGTCGTCAGCTCCGGACCAAGACCGCGACCGATCGTTCCGTACTGATGACAGTCGGCGCAGGCGGCCTTCTGGTACACGCGAGCGCCTTCGGCAGCGGACCGTCGCCACGCCGTCTGCGTTCGCTGGAGAAACATCAGCGTCTTGTCGTAGTCGACGGGCTCTCCCGATTGCCCCGCGTTGATCCGTGGCGCCGTCTCGTCCGATTGAGCGGTCACCGAAGCTCGCAGCATCTCGAGCTCGTCGGCCGGGAACTGCTTCTCGGCATCCTTGCGGATACCGCTCAGGAATCCCTCGTAGCTCATGCCGCCGCGCCAGCGGCTCGACCGCTCCAGCCAGTACCAGAACCGCACGCGCGAGTCCTTCGTCCAGCCACGGTCGACCACACGCAGGGCGTAGGCGAGCTGGACTTGCTCCTCGCGCGACGGCTCTTGCTCGAGCGCCGTGACCAGCGCTTCCGCCGCTCCGCTCGGGGCGAGGTGCGCCAGGAGATTCGCGAGGAGTCGATCGGTCGGGCGATTCCGGGTGGGAAACGCGTCCAGCAGCGAGCCGGCCAGCTCGGTCAGGTCGTCGCGATCCGGAGCGTCCTCGTCCTGAAGCAGCAGCTCCAGCACTCGCAGGCTCGTGATGCGCGCATCCTCCACCGGACCGGCTGCCCAGACGGCGGCCGCTTGACGCACCAGGAAACGGCAGGCCGCGACGTCGGTGCGCTCGAGGCCGAGGCGCGCCAGTGCGAGCAGGCCTTCGGCGCGCACGCGGAGGCTGTCATGCCCGAGCGCGCGCTCTCGCCAGCGCGACGGAGCAATGCGCTCGAGCGTGCGACCGGCCAGGAAGCGCGCCGCGCGATCGTCGGAATCGAGTGCGTCCACGAGCTGGGCGGGATCCGACTGGGGCGTGAAGAGCGACATGGGATACGGACGCGCGATCGGGTCCCCGACCGCAGGCGGCTCGGGCGGACCGGCGTAGGTCAGTCGATAGATCGCGCCGCGCGTGCCGCGCCCGCCGACCGAGAAGACCACCGAGCCATCGGGCATCGAAAGCAGATCGGTGACGTTGAGGGGCTTGCCGCGCACGAGCGTTTCGACGGTGCCGTCGTAGCTCATCCCGGTCGGCCTGATCCGAAAGGCGAGGATGGTCCCGCTGGACCAATCGGCCCCGAGGATCGAGCCGAGGAACCGGCCCGGGAAGCGCGTGCGATTCGTCGGCCGCGCGCCGTAGTAGGCGACTCCCGTCGGCGATCCCCGATCCGCGTCGACGACAGCCGGCAGCGAGTCGGGATACCACTCCGGCCACTTCGACGAGCCGGTGCGCCAACCGAACTCGGCAGCCGGAAGCACGTGATTCAAACGAATCGGCCGATACCACGGTAGCGCGACGTCCCACTCCATGTCGGAGTCGAATGCGAACAGGTCGCCTCGATCGTTGAAGGCCATGTCGTAGGCGTTGCGGAACCCGGCGCCGAAGATCTCCCACTGCTTCGTCTCGACGTCGACGGTCGCCACTAGCCCACCCGGCTTTCGAATGTTGCGCGCATGGCCCCGCGGATCCGTGTAGCGCGGCAGGAGGTTGCCCTCGTAGCTGATCTGGAACGGCGAGGAGTCCGCGACGGGCTCGAGGAGCTTCGTGTGGTTGCCGATCATCACGTAGAGCCGGCCATCGGGCCCTTCCATCACGGCATGCGGACCGTGCTCACCGCTGCCTTCCAGTCGCCCGAAGAGCTCGACCTCGCCCGAGTCCCGATCGACGCGATACAGACCCCAGCCACCCGGACCCTGGCCGACCGCCCACAGAGAGCCCTTGGCCCAGCAGATTCCCATGCAGCTCTTCAGTGCCTCGGTGACTGGCGTCCAGCTCGGTGTTCCGCGCTCATCAAAGCGGAGCGACTGGAGCAGCCCACCCTCTTCGGAGAAGACGATCTC
The DNA here is from genome assembly GCA_029260795.1 of Planctomycetota bacterium. GTDB lineage: Bacteria > Planctomycetota > OFTM77 > OFTM77 > OFTM77 > OFTM77. The sequence goes on from JAJDCO010000064.1 coordinate 15,983, forward strand.
GTCGCCCTCTCCGAGCCCCATCGCGATCACCGAGCCCATACCATCCGCGATCATCTCCACCTGGAAGCCCGGCAACGTCTCGATCTGAGGCGGTGGCACATACCACGTAATGCCCTGCCAGATCTGCTCGCCGTAGCGGCCGAACTCCGCGGCCGGCATCCAGCCCGGCGCAAACTCGGGCAGGGTCCAGTCCTCGGTGCCGACGCTCGTCACCCACGAAGCATTCGTCTCGATTCGACGTCGCTCACCATTCGTCAGCTCGATGTCGAGGAACATCAGGAGACCCGCCGGTGATTCGTCGTTCCACGCCTCGACCGCGATCAGGTTCTCTTCACCGGACCGCAGGCGTCGCGTCACCTCGAAGCGGCTGGCCCGCTCCCAAGAATCACCGCGCCCCACTCGCTCACCGTTGATCCACAGGACGAAGTGGTTGTCGGCTGAGACCGTCGCCTGAGCAGACGCCACGTCACCTTCGAAGGTGAAGGTCTTGCGAAATCGGACCCACTCGTCCTCGGGCCGCGGCTGCGTCGCCCCGTGAGCCCAAATCCAACGGGCATCACCCGGATCCTGCGCCAGTGCGAGCGACGCGCCGAGCAAGATGAGAACGAGAGGCTGCAAGATGCGCATCATGGGAGGGCGCTCTCCAGGAAAGAGAATGCGGGCGAGTTCTGGGGGCCCGACATCATATCAGACCCCCGTGCCGGAGTGACGTCCGCGAAGCGGAGCCCAGAACGCAAGGAACAGAGACGCGAACGGAGCTCGCGGCGATGAGCGCGTGTCAGAGACGCGAACGGAGCTCGCGGCGATGAGCGAACGCGTAACGAGAGCGCTGGCGGGCCATGAAGTGTGATCCGTCGGTCCGTGAGAGAGCGGACGCGAAGGGACCCGCCTCCGCGTGACGCGTCCGCTCTCTCGCGTCACGTTGTCGGACGAGGATCGTGTCGCACATTGCCCGACGAAGCATGACGACCGACTCCCGAACTCCGTTCGCGTCTCTGTAGGATGCCGGCTCGAGCGAAGCGGGCCGACTCAACTTTTGGCGTACCGACGCTCCAGCTCACTCGCGTCCTCGTCGAGCGAGCACACCGACGGCAGACCCTCGAGCAACCGCCCGTACAAGCCGACTTCCTCGGTCAGTCGGCGCGCGGCTCGCGACAACCCCTCGGCGTCACCGGCTTCGAAGAGCAATCCGCTGACCTCGTGCTTCACGAGCTCGGCCATGCCGCCCAGGTCGCTCGCGATAACGGGAATGCCGGCCAGGAAGGCTTCTTGGATCGTGAAGGGGGAGTTCTCGTACCAGATCGACGGCACGATCAAGGCGTCGACGTCGGCGAGTGCCTTGGGCAAGTCTGCTCGCGAGAGCTCACCCGCGAAGGTGATGTTCGGCGAGGTGACGGCCGCTTGGCAGCGAGCGACGTAGTCGGGGTAGTAGCGATCCGCGCCCCAGATCGTCACCGGTAGCTCGGGCAGACGGTTGAAGGCGTCGACGACAACGTGGATGCCCTTGTGCTCGGCCAAGGTGCCGACAAAGGCGAAGCGCATCGGCGAGCGCGGGCGGGCTGGCTTCACGCCAGCGAAAGGAGCCGGATCGAGTCCGTAACGAGCGATCTCGATTCGATCGGCCGGAATGCCGAAGTCGGTCACGACTCGCCGCACGGTCTCGGAGGGCGACAAGAACACGTCGACGCACTCCAGCTCCTTCAGCAGGCGCTCCCGGCGCCGCGCCACGTCCGCCGCGGAAATCGGTGGCAGCTCATCGGGTCGGCCGACGGCAGGCGGCGCGGCCGAGGGCTCGTCATTCACAGCGACCGGCTTCTTGCGACGTCCCTCGAGCCGCGACGCCAAGTCGACACCGGTCCAGCGCCGCACGGCTCCCAGCAGTGTGATCCCGCGCCGCTCCGATCGAGTCTGGCCCAGCTTGAAGTCACCGAGGCAGCGGGAGCAACGCTCCGGCTCGGGACCCGGGCACAGGCTCGTGCCTCGTTCCCGCATCTGCCCGAAGCGCGGACAAGCAAGCCAGAAGTCGTGCAGCGTGAAGACGACTCGCGCGCCAGACTGCTTTGCCAAGCGGGGCAGCCCGCATGATAAGAAGAGGAGATGATGCAAGTGTACGACGTCCGGGGCAAAGGAGGCGAGCACCTCAGCGAAGCGTCGCTCGGCCGCCGGCCAGGCAGTCGTCTCGTCAAAGCTTCGGTAGACGAGATTGTTGATCAGGCGGAAGCGCGGATGTCCATCGAAGCTCTCCTCGAGCATCTCGCCATGCCGACGGCTGATCTCCTTTTCGGCGTGAAAGACCGCGATCTCGTGACCGCGCCCGGCCAGCGTCTTCGCCAAGGCCGCCGTGTACAGCTCGACGCCCGCCCGGTGCTTCGGAACGAAGAGGTGCGCGACGAAGAGAATCCTCATGACTTCGACCGCCGACGCGCTCGCCGAGGCGCCGCGACGCGGCGACCACGCAGACCGTCCCACAGCCCCTTGAGCTTGCCGAGCGCGCCGCGCCCGCGTCCGGTCAGAATCGCCCGCACGAAGACGAGCGGCCACAGTCCCACATCGAGGAGCCAGAAGGCGGCCCACAGCTTCAGCGTGCCGTGCCGGCGCAAGAAGTGCACTTCGTTGCAGGCCGTCATGTACTTGCGCTGAGCCGAGTAGCCGCCCCCCGTCGAGCCGCTCGCCTTGTGGTACACGACCGAGGTCGGCACGTAGCGCACGCGCCAGCCCGCCGCACGCACGCGGCAGCACCAGTCGACGTCCTCCATGTAGGCAAAGTAGATCGGCTCGAACAGACCGACGCGCTCCCAGGTCTCGTGGGGTGCCAGCAGCGCGGCTCCCGGCACGTAGTCGACGTCCTCGGGGACGTTGTACCGGTGATCGTTCGGCTCCTCGAACCCGCGCAGCTCGGAGAGATTCTGATGAAAGCCGAGCCGGGCTCCGGCGCACCAGATCGGATGCGGCGGATCGGCGAACAGGATGCGCGGTCCCACCACGCCGACCGTGTCGTCGTCGAGTGCGGAGAGCAGTGGCTCCACGAAGTCGGGCGCGACGCGCGTGTCGTTGTTGAGCACGCCGATGTAGTCCACGTCGTCGCGCACGGCCCGACGCAGCGCGACGTTGTTGCCTTCGCAGTAGCCCAGGTTCTCCTCGTTCACGAACAGGCGGACGCTCGGGTAGGCGCCCTCGATCGCGGTCAGGCTACCGTCGTCGGAGCCGTTGTCGACCACCCAGATGTCGCGCGGGGAGATGCCGGCCACCAACAGCGAGGCGAGACACTCGAGGGTATCGTCGCGACCATTCCAGTTCAGAACGATCCACACCACACGTGGCGCGTCCTCTTCGGTCCCGACGCGCTTGGGCTCGGCCAACGTGCCGCCGATCATCCCACCCACCTCCGGACGCAATGCCACCAACCACGCAACCCGGAGTTCAAGAGCCGCTGACCGCGGGCCGCCCACGAGCCGGACGACAGATGCGGCAGGAAGATGATGTCGTCCGCACGCAGCAAGTCGCGGTCGTTCAGCACCCGCCCGCGTTGGACCGTTCCTCGGTCTCGAAGAACTCCTCCCAGCTGCCGGACGAGGTCCCAGCGACCCCGCACGTAGGCCCAGAAGCCGCGCCGGCCGCAGGCGAGAACGAGCCAGGCGAGCTCGTAGAGGGCGATGCCGGGAGCGGCGAGGACCAGCGTTCGCCAACGGTAGCACTTGAGCAGCAAGAACCAGCGATTGCGGGTCAGGAAGAAGACGCGGCGACTCGGGTAGCTCGCACCGCGTTGGCTGAGACCGGGCGTGCCTTCGCCGTGGACGACCAGGGCGAGGGGTGCCAGCCACAGCTCGTGCCCGAGTAGGCGCAGCCGGTGGGCGAGGTCGCTGTCCTCGGCATAGAAGAAGAAGCGTGGGTCGTAGCCGCCAGCGGCGAGGAGCTTCTCGCGGTCGACGAGCAGGGCGAGCGCCTGAAAGCTGTCGCGGGGAACCGGCTCCTCGGAGGCCTCGGCGAGCGGGCAGTGGAAGTCGCGGACGATCGGGATGCCGACGTAGTGCAGGTCGGCGCCCGCATAGTGAATCGTGTCCTGCCGGTCCTGAAACACCGCGCGCGCCTGCACCGCAGCGGCATCGGGATGCGCTTGCATCACCTCGACCAGCTCGTCGAGGCAATCGGGAAGCGGTCGCGCATCATTGTCGAGCTGCAGCACCCAGGGCGTGCGAGCTTCTCGAAGTGCCCGATTGCGCACGGGGCCGGGGCCGGAGTTCTCTTCCATGACGACCACGCGCACCTCGAGGTCCTCGGCAGCGACCACCTCGAGGCTGCGATCCTGGGAAGCATCGTCGACCAGAAGCACCTCTTCGACGGGGTGTCGCAGAGCCGCGACCGCGGCGAGGAGATCCGGCAGGACCTGCTCGCCATCGAAGTTGGTGATCGCGACCGTGATCGGCGGCGGTGCACCCCGCAGTGCCCCCTCCGCGCTCGTCATTGGATCGGCAGCTCGAAGTCGGCGGCGCGCACGACCTTCCGCTGCTTGAGGCAGTACGGCAGCCCCCAGAAGGCGTTGAGCGTCGCCTTGATCGCGACCCAGAGGCCGCCGGGTGTTCCAAAGATCTCACCGAAGGCGCCGATAGTGCCCACCGCGTCGGAGATCTCGCCCTTGCGCCCCTTCTTGCCGATCGCATTGCGAAATGCCCGGAAGAAGAAGCGGAAGATGTCACCGAGGCTGCAATGCTTGAAGAGGTACCACCAGAGATTGCGCACGTGGTAGTAGAGCGATCGCTTGCCCTTCTTCATGCCGAAGGGCGTCGAGTGGTTCAGAGTCGCCTGCGGGTACTGGAGGATACGGTATCCGAGCGTGAGCACGCGCGCGGACAGGTCCCGCTCATTTCCATAAATGAAGAAACGCTCATCGTAGTAGCCGGCTTGGGCGAGGATGTCGGAGCGAGCCATGGTCCCGCAGCCGCGAAAGGTGGCCATGTAGCGCTCGGTGTTCACCTTGGGCGAGCTCAGATACGACTCGGGCATCTCGGGCTCGATGACCTTCGAGGAGATGAAGGCCGTCGACTCGGGCTCTTGCTCGAAGCGGGCCAAGATCAGCTCGATCCAGTCGGGCGCGAGCACGACGTCGTCATCGAGGATCATGGTGTACTCGAAGCGCGCGTTCTTGAAGCCGATGTTGAACGTCTCACAAGCGCCGTAGCGCGAGTGGGGCATCTCGATGACGCGCACTTGAGGATAGTGCTCGTAGAGATGCTCCGCCGTCCCGTCGCTCGAGCAGTTGTCCACCACGATGATCTCGTCGGGCGGCCGGGTCTGCGCGAGCAGGGCGTCGACGTTCGCTGAGACGTCGTCCTTCTTGTTCCAGGTCGAGATGACCGCGCTCACGCGCTTGGCTGGCATCCGCTCCTCTCCTGACTGATCGACCGCCTTCATTGAGGTGGGCCGAGGTTTTCGAAGTCAAAGGCTTGGCTCTCGGTTCCGCACCGGCACCGCCGGCGAGCCCAAAACTCTACCTCATCGGCACTTCGGCAGCAAACCCGACGTCGATTGAGGAGAAATGAGCCCGGGCCCAAGCCTGGATTCGGCCCGCCGACGTCTCGGAAAGGCCTTCCGGCAACATCGAGCGCTCGCCCTCGATCCGCGTGACATGAGGCGGCTTCGAAAGGTTCCGGATCGAACGACGCTCGTCCACACGGCCCCGATCCGTCGTCTCGCCACTCATCGTTTCCGCAGCTCCGCGCGCACGAGGAAGAAGAGGACCCAAGCCGCGGGGCCGCCCAAGAGCACGAACTCCGGAGGCGCTCCCAGGAGCAGCAGGAGGAGGCAAACGATGACCGGGAGGACGCCTCCCCAGACGAGCACGCCGTAACCGGCCTTCACGCGCTCCGTCAGCAGGGCCCGTGAGCCTCGTTCCAGCGCGGGCGGGTAGACCGAGGACCGGAGATCGGCAGTCCAGCTCGACTCCTCGTTCGATTCGGATCGCCGAGCGCTCAAGAACGCTCGAGCCTTTTTGGCGAGGGCCGGCGAGACGCGGAGCTCGATGCTCCCGGCGGGGAAGATCGTCGAGACGCTCTCGAGCTCTTCGCCCGACACCGAGCTCGGGAGTCCCGCCTTCTCCAACCAGGCCTGATCCAGCTTCGCCTCCGCCAGGGTCGGATAGGTGCGAAGGGTCACGAGTTGCTCGGTCGCGTCGCCCGACATCGTCGATGCCTCGCGGTGGATTTGAATGTCGTCTTCGATGCCCGGATCTCCCGGCATCCGAACGGGTCACGGCAGGAAAACCGGAGTCTGTGGAGGACTCTCATGGCAACCTCCCGCCGAGTCTCCCCATTGCCATCTCCAGACTAGCAACGGACCATGCTCTTCGCGATGCGCTTCATTCACGCTCGGTCCGATTCTGATTCGCGGGGAGTCTCGATCATGCTTCGCTGGAGTCTCGGGTTGATCTTGTTGGTACTCGCGAGCCCCGCGCTGGCTCGAGAGGAGCCTCCGGCTCCGCGCATCGTGTTCGCCGCACTCGGCGACCTCCCCTACAGCGAGCCCGAGTACCCGATCCTCGAGAAGCAGCTCGCGTCGCTGGCGGGCCGAGTGGAGCTGGCCGTGCACGTGGGCGACATCAAGCCCGGGGTGCTGCCGTGCGTCGAGTCGATCTATGCCGAGGTCGCTCGCATTCTGAAGACCAGCCCGGTGCCGTGCTTCATCATTCCGGGCGACAACGAGTGGAACGACTGCTTCCAACCGGCGACGGCCTGGGCGCTCTGGACAAAGCACCTCGCCCGCTTGGACGCTCATTGGACCGAGGACTGGCAGGTGGCGCGGCAGCCGATCCGCGATGAGAACTTCGCCTGCGACCGACGAGGCGTCCGCTTCGTGGGTATCAACCTCGTCGGGGGCCGGCAGCAGGACGCCGACGAATGGCGCGCGCGCTTGGCTCAAGACCTCGCCTGGGTGCAGAAAGCCCTGTCGGAGGAAACGGATGGTCTCGTCGCGGCCGTCGTCTTCGGGCATGCCTTGCCGAGCGCGAAGCACCGAGCGTTCTTCGACGCCTTCCTTCCAGCTGTCGAGGCATTCCGCAAGCCGGTGCTCTACCTGCATGGCGACGGACATCGCTGGACCTGGGACCCGAGCTTCGGGCCCCGGAACCTGCTGCGGGTGCAGGTCGACCAGGGTGGCATCGCACCGCCCGTGCTGATCTCGGTCGTGGGCGAGGGAAATGACGTCGCGTTTCGCATCGACCGCCGTCTCGACTTCGGGCCGCCCGTCGCCGTGCAGCCGAGCTCCACCGCACACGCGCACAACGACTACGTCCATCCCCGGCCACTGCTCGATGCGCTCGATCACGGGTTCACGAGCATCGAAGCGGACGTCTTCCTTCGTAACGGTGAGCTGCTCGTCGGACACACGTGGCCCGATGCGCTCCGCGGGCGCTCGCTCGAATCGCTGTACCTCGACCCGCTCTGGCAGCGCTTTCGAGCCGATGAGAAGATCTTCCGCGACGGGACGGCACTCCAGTTATTGATCGACTTCAAGACCGACGCCGAGCCGACCTGGGAGGCCCTTCAAGAGAAGCTCCTCCCCTATCGCCGAATGCTCACCCGCGTCGTAAAAGGCGAGGTCCGGCGCGGAGCCGTAACGATCGCGATCAGCGGCAATCGGCCGACGCGCGCGATTCTCGAGGCGACGAGCTGCGACGCCCTGCTCGACGGCCGCTTCGGTGATCCGCAACGCCCTGATTTCGACCGACAACGGTTTGCCCTGATCAGCGCCAGCTGGTCGGATCACTTCGGACGGACTGCCCCGAACGCGCTGAGTCCAGAACAACACCAAGAGCTCACCCGATTGGTCGCGACAGCGCAGGAGTGGAAGCTGCCCTTGCGGTTCTGGGGGACTCCGAACGACGCCAGTGCGTGGAGGGCCTTGAAGGCCGCAGGCGTTGCGTGGCTTTCAGCCGACGACTTCGAGAAGTGGAAGAAGCTCATGAGCGAGATGCGCTGAAGCTTCGAAGGAGCACGCGCGCGTCCACGCCAGGATCAGAGGCGCGAACGAAGTCCGTCACGCGGCGTCTTCTTCTTCCATCTCACGATGTCGGGCCTTCCCACATCGGCACGACGAAGCCGAGAGAGCAGGCGCGATCAAACCGGCACCGATTCCGCCTCTCAACCCCGACGCGTCTTGCGTCCGTACGCGAGCTCGGCGCCTCCGGAGAGCAAGTGGTCGACGCCGGTCGTGAAGGTCGCTTCGGAGGCCAGGAAAAGGCAAAGCTTGCCGGCCTCCTCGAGGGTTCCCATGCGACCGAGGAGCTGTGCTTCGTCGCCGGAGCGGCGAGCGGCTGCGCTGTCGGGCGACTGCGCGACCGCCTCGACCCAAAGCGGCGTCCAGACGTTACCGGGCGAGACGCAGTTCACGCGAACGCCGTGTGCTGCTTCATCGACGGCCAAGGCCTTGGTGAAGGCGGTGATGGCGCCCTTGGTCGCGACGTAGGTCGTGGCGTGAAGCTGGCCGATCATGCCGACGAGGCTCGAGAGGTTGATGATGTTCCCTTGCACGAGGCGCAGGTGAGGCAGGGCCGTCTTACAGGCCGTGAACATGCTGACGAGGTTCAGGTCCAACAGGTCGCGAAAGTCCTGCTCGCTGAAGTCGTCGATCGGCTGGTGTGGTGGATGCCAGCCCGCATTGTTGATCAGACAGTCGATGCGACCGTGCACGTCGGCGACGCCGCTGACGAAGGCAGCGACCTCTTCCGTCTTGGAGACGTCGCAGCGCCGAAACGTCACGCGAGCACCCGACGCCTGCAGCTCTTTCTCGAGCGCTCGTCCTGCCGCCACGCCACGGGCGCAGAACACGACCTGGGCGCCGGCAGCCGCGAACACTCGCACGCAGCCCTCGCCGATTCCTTTGCTCCCACCGGTCACGATCGTGATCTTGTCGTCGTAGCGCACGTCAGTCCTGTTCGTCTTCGGGCATGCGACACTCCGTCGGAGCATCGGCGGTGATCTGCGGCATCAAGCGCATCGTATGCTCCACCCACGTGGTCTGCACCTCTTCGGGCAAGCCGTGCTCGGCCATCACCTCGCGCAGGATCTGCAGACGTCTCATGAACTGACCGCCAAAGATCCGGTGCTTCGCGTGGGCGGCGCGAAGAGGCTGGCCCGTGTACGGAACGCTCGCACCCAGGATCCCCAACGCCAGCTCGAGCTCCTTGTCGATCAGGCGCTGCTTGTCGGTGCCCTGGAAGTGGAAGCCAATCATCGCGTCCGCGAAGACACGCTCGTAGAACTCGGCGATGACAGCGCGCAGCACCGGCTCGCCGCCGGCCTGCCGATACAACGCGTCGTCGGATGGCGGTCGAGTAGCGCCCACCGTCGTCTCGTCACCTGGGTCGTGGGGCCGATTCATCTCGACAGTCTAGCGTCGGTCGCCCGAGGCCGCGAACGCGCGTTCCGGAGTCTCGGGAGACGACGTTATCGAGACCTTGTCACGAACAGAGCGATTTGCACTGCCACGCGACTCGAACCGGTTGCGCTCTCTCCGATATCCACCGCCGTGACGAATCACGGCTCTCACCCCAGACTCGGAGCGACCGATGACCCAGACCGCCAAGAAGCCACAGAAGCCCAAGGGACCGATTCTTCAGAAGCTCAAGCTCGAGCCTTGCTGCCAGGACACGCTCGAGCAGATTCGAGACAAGAAGGAAATCGGCAGGGCGCTCCAGGCCATGCTCGGCGCGAGCCCCTTCTTGTTGGTCTTCGCCAGCGAGCCGCTCGACGCGGCTGTCACGGTCCTCCCGACCGACTGGGACATGCTCGGCAAGGCGATGAAATCGGTTCCCGCGATCGTCCGCAACCGCTGCCGCCTCCTCGCCGGTATCGAGATCCTTCGCCACAAGGGCGGCGATCTCAACCGCTTTTGGCGAGCGATGTACGACCGCTTGTGATCGAGGTGAGGATCGAGCCGGCCCCGGCGCCATCCGACCGGGGTCGGCGAGTCGGCTTGCCGAAACACCTCAAGGCAAGAAACAAACATCGCTCGAACAGCTGCAAGGGAGAAGCTACTTCACAATAATCGCCCAACAAGAGAAAGATCGTGATCGTATGGTGCAATCATGTCGACGATGGATCAAACCGACCGACAGATCGTGGAGCTTCTCCAGGACAACGCGCGCGTGTCCAACGCCGACATCGCGCGACAGCTCGAGATGGCTCCTTCCGCGATCTTCCAGCGCATCCGAAAGCTCGAGGACCGCGGCGTCATTCAGGCCTACCGCGCCCAGCTCGACCCCGAATCCGTCGGTCGCGGGCTGATGGCGTTCGTCTCCCTCAAGACCGAGGAGCCACTCGGTGACCCGACGGTCGCCACCGCCCTCGCCGAGCTGCCCGAGGTGCTCGAGCTGCACGACATCGCGGGTGAGGACTGCTACCTCGCCAAGGTCCGCGTGCGAGACGCGACGGCGCTGCACGAGCTGCTTCGCCGCACCATCGCTCAGATCCCTCATGTGCGCTCGACCAGCACCGTCATCGTCTTGAAGACGTTCAAGGAAACGAGCGCGCTTCCGATCGCCGTCGACGACACCGAGTCGACTGGTTGAAAACCGTCCCGAGATGATCCGGAGTGACCCATGACCCGTTGGACCGTGCTCGCCGCTCTCTCGCTGATGCTGTCTCCGTCGCTGCAGGCTCAAGAGGTCGCCGACTGGACGATCCTCTTCTACGGTGCCGGTGACAACAGCGCCGAGGAGAGCCTCCTCCCCGACTTGGCCGATCTCGGCGAGGGCTTTCGAACCGATCGCGGTGTCGAGATCATCGTGCTTATCGATCGCTCGCCGAAGTACACGACGGTCCCCAGCGTCTTCGGGGGGGACTTCGAGGACACCCGCCTCTATCGCTTGCGTCGCGGACCGGCCGAACGGCTCAGCGGTGGTGAGGAGATGCCCGAGATCACGAAGGAATCGGCTTGGGAAGGCAACCTCGGAGACGCCAACACGCTGCAGCGATTCATCCGCTACGGGAAGAAGCACTTTCCCGCCAAGCGATACGCGCTGATCTTCTACAGCCACGGCAATGGCTGCACCTGGTGTCCCGATGAGAGCCATGACAATGACGGCCTGTTCCCGGGCGAGCTCAGCCAGGTGCTGAAGAAGGAAGACTCGGTGGATCTGATCGGCTTCGACGTCTGCTCGATGGGAGGCGTCGAGATCGCTTATCAGTTTCGCCCCGGCAACGGAGGGTTCGAGGCGCAGGTCATGGTGGCCTCGGGCAGCACGACCTACCCCTGGAGCTATCCGGATCTCGTGCGCCGGCTGTTCCCCGAAAAGGTCCCGGCCGATCAACCCGCATTCCCCGAGACGCCGATCGACCTGGGCAACGCGATCGTCGACGTGCTCGAAACACACCGCCATCAAACTGCGGCTCGAAGCGAGCGCATGAAGGACAGGATCGCGGAGGAATCGTGGGGCTGCTACGACCTCCGACAAGTCGAAGGCGTCAAGAAGGCACTCGATGCGCTGGCCCGCGAGCTGGTGGCCGAAGAAGCGCGTGCTCCGGTCGAGGCGATCCGCGGCTCCGGCGAGACCAACATGCTCCACTACATGCATCGGGGTGAGAACGGCTGGTTGAACGCCCCCTACTTCGATCTGTACGACCTCGGCAATCGGATCGCGAACGAGAAGGCGCTCCCCGAGAAGACGCGCTCTCTCGGCTCCTCCCTCGCCGATGCCGTCGACGCCCTGGTCGCCCGCTCGTTCGGTATGGCGTACTTCCCGGGCTTCCAGAATGGCAAGCACGGCATCTACGTCGTCTTCCCCGACGGCGCCGCGACGGCGAACGCGACCCGACACTGGTCACGCTTCCGCTGGTACAACGCCCTCGATGTCCGCGATCCAAGCCGCTCCTTCGGCTGCTACACCTGGTGCCGCGACGGCGCGGAGCCCGGCAATGGCCGCGTCGAGAACTGGTTCGAGCTCCTCGACTCCTGGTACGACAAGCGCGAGGGCGGCGGCGTCAACGGATACGACTACTGAGCACGGCCCCCGGTTCCGGCGGCGCGCTCTCTGCGTCCCGAAGGGCAACATCATCCAGCCCCAGGGCCGACCCGCGCGCCGCCCCCGGCGGCCCCGACCGTATGCGCGATCGTGTTGACGGTCAGGATCGCGGCTATCGGTGCCTCGACATCTTCGCGCAAGCGGGCCAGGCGTTCGCCGCTCGGCGCTCCCTGTTGCTTGAGGACCTCGACCTGCGAGGGGG
>JAJDCO010000065.1 GCA_029260795.1 Planctomycetota bacterium
CCGGAGATCACGATCGTGCCGAAGGCATCGACGTCGACACCCTGCGCGAAAGAGGACGTGTACTCGCCCGGCAGCCAAGTCTGAAGATCGACGAGCGACGCGGCCGTGCCGGCCCACGCCGCCGCCCGCAGCCCTTGGGCATTGCTCACCCGACCGACCTGGACGCCACCACCGGCGCTCGCCGCCTCGCTGCTGCTCGCGCCGGCCGGATGGAGATCCAGGAACCCCATCGCCGTCCCCGTCCACAGCGCGGCATGATGCACGCCGGCGAACGTCGCGCGTCCGACCTGCTGGCCGTCACCGGAACCGCTGACATGGCTCCAAGTGCTCCCGGCCGGATTCAGATCGACGAAGCTCGCCGCGCTTCCCTCCCACCGGGCCGCATGCACGACGCCGTAGCCAAGATGGACTGATCCGAACTGCGCGCCGTTCTCGACCGCCGTCGCGTTCGAGCCCCAGGCACTCGCCGGGGTCAAGTTGATCGCGCTCTTGACGGGAGCATTCCACAGGACGCCGTCGGAGTTGGTGCTGCTCTCGTCCCGCCGCAGCGTTCCCACGATCTGCACGCCGTCGGTGTCGGCGGCACTGCCGAACTCCCACCCGTTCGGTTGGATGTCGACCTGCGTTTGGGTCGAGACATTCCATATCGAGGCGTGACGATGATAGCCCGTTCCTTGAGGGGTTTGATACGGCCACCAGTACCAGCCGCAGGCCTCGTCTCCGGCCACGGCCGCCACGCCCCCTCCGACCGATTGGCTCGGCGTGAGATCGGTCGACGCCCCCGTCCCGAGATCCCAGATCCAAGGATGCTCGAGGGAGCCATACGTCGCATCGGGGAACGTCGCGCTCCCGCCCACCTGATCCTCGGCGGAGCTCGACGCCCGCGATCCGGTCGAGCCGGCAGGATGCAGCCCGGTCGTCACCCACGGTCCGGCCAAGGAGGGCGGCGTCCGAACGGTCAGACGAGCGGGTGGGCTGACACTCGTTCCGCACGCATTCATGACGACGAGGTCGTAGACTCCGGCGCTGGCGGTGCCGATGTCCGTCAGCGTGAGCGTGTCGGTCGTTGTGCCACTGATCCAGCCTCCGTCGCCGCTCGGGCCATCGACGAGGTCGACGCCGTCTTGCCGCCACTGGAAGGACAACATGCCTCCTCCGCTGACGACGGCCGGAAGCTGAACGACTGCATGCTGCCAGGCCGAGAGGTCTTCAGGGAACTCGGGAAAGGTCGCACAGCGCGGAGTGAAGAGCTTCTCGACCGTGTCGAGCCCCACGCCGCTGCTCTCACCGCCCATCGCCCAAAGGTAATCGTCCGGACCGAGGGCGAGAGCGAAGCGCTCCCGGGGCGCGCCGAGGCTCGGGCCCGACGACCAGGTGTCGGTGGCGAGGTCGAGCACCCACGTGGACGCCAGGGAGCCCACGCCATCGGTGCCGCCGACGACGTAGATTCGCCCATCGGCCCCGAGCGCGGCACGCGCCCCGGCGACCGCGACGGGCAAGTCGGCGACGGCCAGGTCGGACCAACTGTCGGTGGCGATGTCGTAGCGGAAGGTCTGGCTGAGCGGTGCCCCCCCGTGCGCGGGATAGCCGCCGAACGCGAAGACGTGACCGGCTCGATCGGAGACGACCGCCTGGCCGGCCCGCGGCTCCGGCAGCGGGCTCAGCACGCTCCAGGTGTCCGAGCCGGCGTCGTAGCGCTCGACGGTAGCGCTATTCGGATCGCTCGGCGTGGCCGCTGCCCCGGGCCCGCCGCCGACTGAGTACAGCCGCCCGGCCTCGTCGGTCGCCCAACCGAAGCGCAGGAGCGGAGCTGCTGCTCCCCGCGGTGCGATCGTGCCCTTCTTGCCCTCGATGAGATCGTACACATAGGCCTTGCCCTCATCATCTCCGATCGCGGCCGCGCCGCCAAAGACCAGGATGCGCCCCAGCGAGTCGACCCCGACGCCATGGTGGACGATCGTTCCCTCGACCACCGGCCCGACCTGCCAGGCCGAGCCGCCGTCCGGAAACACGTGGACCACGCCATCGAGGTTGGCGGTGAATGGTGATCCGCCGAGGGCGAGGACGTCACCCTCGACGGTCAAGCCGGCAGCGTCGATCCGACCGGACGCCGAGTCGGGAAAGGACGGGCCCGGTATCCATTGTGCCGAGAGTGTCGAGGTCAGACCGAGCAGCAGAAGGGGGACTAGCCGCAGGACTACGATCATGGAGTGCTCCGGTTGAGTGTTGCCGGGAGAAGGATCGGAGGCGGGAAGCGGAAACGTCGGTGAGGCGTTGGGAAAAGGGGAAGAAGGAGGGAGAGTGATGAAAGGGGCTCGCCGGTCCAGTCGGCGACCTCGAACGACCCGGCACGGATGAACGAGGGTCGACCAGACCGACGAACCTCACTGACGTTTCCGCGCACTCAGAGAACAAACGCCGCACCAAAGACGCGGCGGGCGCAAGCAAATCGTACAAGCCACGACTCGAGAGACTCTTGAGCTCGCGGTCCCCGATCGCCCTTTCGTGGTTCCCGGCGCGGCCTGCCCGAGATGACAGGCGTGCCCTTGTAAGAACGGGCAATCTTCTCGAGCGAGATCCAGAGCTTCAGCCGTCGTCAGAGCTCTCGACGCGCAAGAAACCTCGAAGCCCTTCCGAAGCTTGGACGCGACCCTCCATGTCGACGACGAGTGCCTCGACTCTCGGCAGGCCAGAGACCAGGGCGAGGGCTCGCTCGGACCCGAGCACGCACAGAGCCGTGGCCAGCGCGTCGGCGAAGGCGGCGTCGGGCGCGACGACGGTCGCGCTCATGCAGCCGGTGGCCGGGTAGCCGGTGCGAGGATCGATGATGTGATGGTACCGCTTCCCATCGACCTCGAAGAATCGCTCGTAGTCCCCTGAGGTCACGACGCAGGTGTTGGAGACCTTCAACAGGGCGATGGCGCGCTCCCGATCTCGCGGATGTCGAATGGCGATCTCCCAGAGCTTGCCCCGCTTCTTGCCGAGTACCTTGAGGTCGCCTCCGGCATTGACGATGGCGTGCTGGACGCCTTTCTCGAGCAGCACGGACATGGCTCGGTCGACGCCGTAGCCCTTGGCGATGCCTCCCAAGCCGATCCGCATGCCGAGCGGCAGGTCCACGCGTCCGTTGTCGAGTTCGACGGTCACGCGTCGGTAGTCGACGTGGGTCAAGGCGGCTCGCACCTCCTCGGCCGCCGGGAGCTTCTCGCGGCCCTTCTTGAAGCGCCACAGCTGACCGACCGATGCGAAGGTTACATCGAAGGCGCCCTCCGTGAGCTGGCCGATGTCGAGGGCGCGCGCGATCAAGCGAGCCAGCTCGGGAGGAGTCTCATGGAGTCCTTCTCCCGCCGCTTCGTTCAGCTCCATCAAGGGCGAAGGACGCCAATCCGTCATGAGATCCTCGACGCGGCGGATCTCGGCTTCCGCGGCGTCGATCGCCTTCTCGAGGGCGCCCCGATCGGGCCCCTCGGCGGCGATCTGCAGATCGGTTCCCATGACGGCCAAGCTGCGCTCCACTCGCTCGAGCGTTGGAGCGCGCTCGTCCTGCGCCCACGCTTCCGAGCCCAAGAGCAACACGACCGTCACCGTGACGAGCGGCAGTGTCCAGCGCGACGCCAGGCAAGCATGGGTCATGGAGAGAGCTCCGGAGGTCTCAGAATCGGACCGAGCAGACACCATCTTCGCAGTCCTTGCCCTGATCGACCGACACGGCTTCCGTCGGCACCAGCTGTGTCCAGTCCGGGGATCGATGCCCTTCGAAGACGACGGACCGGTCAGGAGCGATCACGATGATGGTCGGAGTCCCCTCGACCTGGAATCGATGAGTCAGGACCAGATCACGATCTCGGACCTGAGGGTAGCTCAAGGCGTGCCTTCCGACGACATCGCGCACCTCGACGTCGTCGACCCGGTCGTCGGGTCCCGGAACGATCCCCACGAACTGGACTCGCCCCGTGAGCTCGCGTGCCGCCTGATCCAGGTGGGGCATCTCGGCCAGGCAGCTCGTACACCAGGTCTGCCAAAAGACGAGGGCGACACTCTGTCCGGAGTCCAGAGCCTGATCGAGATCCATGGCCTGGCCGTCCATCGTGACGACGGACAATGGCTCCTGCAGCCGAGCGGGAGCTTTCGAACCGAGGCTGGCCGACTGCTCCACCGACGAGCACGCGACCAAGAGAAGGCTGAAGCCGAGTCCACTGATGATTGTCTTCATCGATCTCATTTCCTGAGTGTTCCTAGAACGTCCACGTCCAGCTGACCGCCAGCAGGATCTGATCGATCCCGTCGCTGCGGAGGACGTAGTCACCTGCCAGTCCGATCCGAGAGCTCGGCGAGGTGTACCAGTCGAATCGTAGACCGAAAGTGTGAGAGTCGAAGGCCGCCAAGTCCGAGTCTTGGGTACGGTTCTTCGGCGCGTTGAGCAGGAAGTGATCCTGGAAGTCGTCGGCTTCAGTCTGCGTGTAGTAGCGATACCGAACACGCGCGACGAGCGCATCGTCCACCAGCCAGTGGTAGAGCCTGGGCTCGAAGGCGATGCTGTTGATCCCCCAGGAATCGGTGTAGAGACGCCCTCCGAGCTCGATGGCCGTGCTGGCCGACAGATGATGCCGGGCGCGACCGAAGAGCGCGATGCGCTGCCGGCTGTCCGGGAGCTCCTCGGCGACCTCGGTTCCGCGAGCCAGGTTCTCCAGGAACCGGTTGGGGGGCAGAGACGGATCTTCGATCACGACCGAGTTGTAGGCCGTCTCGAGGAAGCCCGACTGCTGGGCGAGAGTCAGGCCCAGGTCGGAGTGCCAGGTCGGCGAGAGGATCTGGTACCAGCTCGAGGTCAGCGCGAACGAGTTGCGTTGATCGGTTCCTTCCTCCTTACCGTTGAACCGAATCACGTCGATCGTGTCGGCGAAGGTCGAGAGGTCGAAGCTCAAGGTCGCGTTCTTGTTGGCCAGATCGGTGGCCAGGTTCACTCCGAAGCCCAGCGAGGAGTAGTCGTACTCGGAGCTCTGGTGGAGATGCAGCCCGCCTCGCCAGTCGTCGGAAAAGGCGACCTGCATGCCGAGATCGATTCCGACGTAGTTGTCCCCCGAGGCCCCGGACTGCTCCGAGAAGCGGCTGAGGCGCTCGATCGACGCGCTGGACACGTCGTCGTACGACACGGTCGCATTGAACGAGAAGGAGTCCGAGACGTTGTAGTTGAAGATCACCGCTGGCTCGATGACGGTGAGCGCCTCATCCAAGAAGGGATTGCCGTCGCCGCTGTCGGAGTTGTCGTAATAGCCCAGCTGGAAGCCCAACGACCCGTGCCCGGCCCCGTGCGGCTTGCCCCCACCCTCGGCGGCTCGCACCGGGTCCTTCGGGATGGTCGGCGTCGGCTCCTCGTCCTGTGCCGAGAGCCAGCCCGACAAGGTGACCAGCGTCACGAGCACCAGGAATGCGCGCGACCTCAGTAGCATCCGCAGCCACCTCCGGCGCTCGCTCCGATGCCACCCGCGCTTCCTTCGCGCGAGTAAAAGCACTTTTGATAAAAGTGTGTCTCGAGCGGGTCGTCACTCAAGGCCATGATCGGCTCGTTCAGATCACGACGCTCGTAGAACTCGACGGTCTGGCAAGCGGGCAGCAGCAACACGACCGCGAGCCAGGCCCCCCAGACGATCCTCCCCCGTCGAACCGTGCGCGCTGGCTGGTTCAATTTGATGGCCCTCTTCTATCGGGTCTTCTCAGTGCCGTCGCTCGGAGGCGATCTCACCGAGATGGCAGGTTCCGACGACGAGCGATCACAAATGGAGGGCCAAGGCCGCCAAGGAGAAGCTCCGAAGGCGCAAGTCACTACCTTGCAACCTATTGCGAGCCGCAGCCTCGAGACCACGCCGCCGCGCCGCAATCACCATTCCCCGCTCTTACGGAGTCGAGCGTGTAAGGTCCGGCAAAAGCACCGAACGGAACCGCATCCATCAAAGCCCGTGCTTCTTCAGCTTGTTGTAGAGGGACTTCAGGGAGATCCCGAGCCGCTCGGCGGCTTCCGGCTTGCGGCCTTCGCAGCGCGCGAGAACCCGCGCGATCTGCTGGCGCTCGACATCTTCGAGCGTCTCGCCCGCCTCACCCGAAGTCTCGACCCTTCCGTCGTCCCCCTGCCCCGACGCCAAGTAGAGCGCCGAGATGAGGTCGACCTCCTGCAGGTCCGATCTCTCATGCAGCAGAGTCAATCGCTCCATGAGGCTGCGCAGCTCGCGCACGTTCCCGGGCCACCGGTACGAGGAGAGGACCTTGAGAGCACCCGCGGACAAGCGCTTGACCGGGCAACCGATGCGCGCCGCGCTCTCTTCGAGGAAGCTTCTGGCGAGGCGTCGAATGTCTTCGCCGCGCTCACGAAGCGGGGGCGCCGACAGGATCAGAGTCTGGAGACGATAGTAGAGGTCTTCTCGAAAGCTCCCCTCGCGGATGGCACGACCCAGCTCGCGGTGTGTGGCCGCCAAGACCCGCACGTCCACCGTGTGCCCTCGGTCACTGCCGACGCGCCGCACCTCTCCGAACTGCACGACTCGGAGCAGGCGAGCCTGGAGGTCGAGCGACATGTCGCCGATCTCGTCCAAGAACAGCGTGCCGCCATCGGCCGACTCGAACAGCCCGGCGCGGGCCTGATCGGCTCCGGTGAATGCGCCCTTCTCATGCCCGAAGAGCTCGCTCTCGAGGAGGGAGGCGTTCAAGGCCGCGCAATTGACGGTGACCAGAGGGAGCTCCGCTCGCGAGCTCTTGCGTTGAATCGCGCGGGCGATCAGCTCCTTGCCGGTGCCGCTCTCACCCAGGATCAAGACGGGCGCCTCCGAGCGAGCCACCCGATCGATCAGGCGACGAAGCTCGATCATCGAATCGCTCTCGCCGATCATCTCCGGAGTCGGCCCGAGCTCGACGGCTCGCCTGAGCAACCGATTCTCGCGACCCAGCCGGGATCGTTCGAAGGCCCGCCGGCAGGTGGCCTCGATGGCGTCGATCTCGGCCGGTTTCGTCAGAAAGTCGACGGCGCCCGCTCGAATGGTCTCGACGGCGGTCGGGATGGAGCCGTGCCCGGTCAAGAGCACGACCTCTCCAGGAAGGTCCTCTTCGCTCAGACGCTCGAGCACCCAGAGGCCGTCCCCGCCGGGCATGCGCAGATCGAGCAGGATCACGTCGAACCGACGTTGGCTCGCGAGCTGAACGACCTCTTGGCCCGTTCCCGCCTCGGTGACCTCGAAGCCCCGGCGCTTCAGCTCCCGCGCCAGGACGGAGCGGAAGGTGGCCTCGTCGTCGGCGATGAGGAGGCGGATGACGGTGCTCATGCGGCGGGCTCCCGTCGAACGCGCAGCTCAAAGCTCGCCCCAGCGCCTGGGCCGGGGCTGGAAGCCGTCAGCCGTCCCCCATGGCGTCGTGCGATCACCTGACTCATGGCGAGGCCGAGACCCGTTCCTTGTCCTGCCTCCTTGGTCGTGTAGAAGGGCTCGAAGAGGTGCGTCGCCTGCTCGGACGTGAACCCGGCTCCGTTGTCCTCTACCTGCACCGCCACGAACTCGCCCTCCTCGGTCGCGGAGAGCCAGACCTCGCCGCACTCTCGCTCCGCGATCGCATCGAGTGCATTCTGAATCAGATTCAAGAGCACCTGCTTGATCTCGCCGGGATCGCCCACCAGCGTGGCTTGGGATCGATCGGTGTGGATCTTCCCGTTCTTCAGCGCTGGATGTTGTGAGAGCAGTACCATCACGTCGGCAATCGTTTCCTGCAGGTGCACGACCTCTGACAGGCGAGGCCGAGGTCGGGCCAGGTCGAGGAGCTGGCGCGTGACCTCCTTACATCGGAAGGCCTCGTCCTTGATGATGCGGAGGTACTCGGGGAACTCGGCGAAGTCTGGATCGTCGCGAAAGGCAGCCGTCTGTGCGCGCGAGAGCATCCCCTCGGCGCAGGCGGCCACCGACGCCAGTGGGTTATTGATCTCGTGGGCGACTCCGGCCGCCAGGGTTCCCACGGCCGCCAGCTGAGCCGCTTCAATGAGCTGTCCTTGAGTTCGGATCAGCTCGGCGGTCCGCTCGGCGACCGTCTGCTCGAGGTCGCGATTCGACTTCTCGATCTCTTGTGTCTGAGCACGGATGATGCGATGTGCCCGTCGAATCAGAAAGTAGAGGATTCCGAAGAGAGCCGTCATGCTGGTCGCCGTGATCAAGGCGATCCGCGTCCGAATGGTCGTGAGCTCGGCAGTCAGCGAGCTGGCGTCGATGTAGAGCTCCAACACGCCTCCGGGCTCGTCCGGCGCCTCTGCAAAGGCACGGCTCGAGCAGTAGACCTCCAGCAGGTCGCGATCCTCCGGGAGTCCACCGATGTGGGCGGGGCTCCCCGCCAGCTTGAGCTCGGAGAATGGGCCTCGCCCCTCGGCCGCAGCCTGAAAGCCCTCGTCTTCGCTCTTTCGCTGCCCGATCAGCCTCCAATCGGTCGAGTACACGACTTGCCCCGTCGGATCGAACAGGACGACCGTGGAGACGCGAAACGACTTGATGTGCCGGCCAATGACGTCGTCGAGTAAGTGTCGACTCAGCGGCGAGGTGCGATCGAAGCCCTCGTTGATCCCGATGACCTCGTCGAGCAACACGGAATCGAGATGGTTTGCGACCTGCACTGCGTAGTCCTCGCCGCGGGCCACCAAGCTGCGCCGCTCCTGCTGGCCGATCAACACGACCATCGCGACCGTGGTGGCGACGATGGCGACCAAGCTGACGCTCGTGAAGAGCGCCGTGAGCGGAAACGGCCGCTTCGCATCGACAGACTTCGGTGAGGACATCGAGAGCTCCAGTGAGGTTCGCGCACACGATCACCTCGCCTCGGGTCCACTGTCAAGCCAGCGCCGTCGAGTGGCGTCGCGTCGCGCTCACTCCTCCAGCTCGAGGCTCTCTCCGAGCGCCGGGAGCTTCACGGCCTTCAAGTCCCGGTCGAGCCACACGTGGCTCGGGTCGTCCAACGGCTTGGGAAACGTGAATCGGACGTGGCTCGTCTGATGTCCGGAGACGGCGAGGCGCGGCTTGTTCACCTCAGTTCGTGAGCACCAAGACTTCGGGGTCGGACGTGGATGCGGCCGAGCGAGTCGACTCCGACGCCATGAGGGATGATCGTGCCCTCGACGTCGGGGCCGATCTGCCACGCAGAGCCGCCGCTCGGAAGCACATGCACGACGCCGTCGAGGTTGGCGGTGAAGGGCGAGCCGCCGATGGCCAGGACGCCGCCGTTCACCCTGAGGCCGGCTGCATGGACACGGCCGGAGCGGGTGTTGACGGCAGTTTCAAGCCGCGCGGAGTCGGCGGTGGAAAGCGCGTGTCTTTGGCGGCGTGAGTGCGCGCGGAGAGCCCAACCGCTGGCATATCGGATCTTGCCTATCGACCTCGCTGAACCCCGGCCCTGACCTGCCTGATGGCTACCGAATCACGACGTGCTCCCCAGCCCCTTTCCCAATTGCCAGGCCACCATCCTGGCCTTG
>JAJDCO010000066.1 GCA_029260795.1 Planctomycetota bacterium
CGGGCGGCCCAGGTGGCTGGCCCGACGCCGTACGCTCAAGATCCGATCCCTTGGGCTCCATCGATCCTCCTTCCGCTCGGACTGATTCCGAGCGATGGGAGGCGAGTCAGCACGCCCCGCGAGGGATCCTCAAACCGGAAAGAGTTTCCTTACACCAGCCGCGTGCGCGGACGATTGCCGCTCGTGCTCTCGAGCGACAATGGCCCCGCGTATTGCAGTGAGGCCGTCGCGGACTACCTCGAGCGCCACCAGGTGCTCCACCTCAAGACCCTGCCGCGGACCCCCCAGCACAATGCGTGGGCCGAGCGCGGCATCAGCGCGCTCCGCCGCGAGAGCGGCATCGCGAACCACACGGTCTTGGCCGGAGTCGTGTCAGAAGCCATCGCGCAATTGGGCGAGGCCGCCTGGCGGCTCGATACGCAGCGCCGTCGACCCGGCGACTACCCCACGATCGAAGCGCGTGACAACGCGCTGCCCCATGGATACGATGAACACCTGCGCGCACGGCTCTATCGAGCCGCCTGCGCGCGCCTCGAAGAGGCCCTGGCCAAACGCCCCGTGTGTCAACGTGAGTCCGGCGCCGGTGATGGGGCCTTACCCCTCTCCCTCAGCCAGCGTGCTCACACCAGGCACCCCGCCCATCAGATATCGTGATCAGGCAGATCTCAGATCTCAGGCATCGATTTTCGGGGCGCGACTCGCCGCCGGTGGAAAGCAACCCGCCTCCGTACGCATCAGCCGGATGAACCCCAAACACGCCCAGGTTAGATTGCGGCATCCCCCGTGGGACCAATGTGCCTTCCCGGGTCCCCGGAGACTCGGTTTATTGTGCAGAAAACCAAGAAAAAAGACTGCGCCCGATCGTTTATCACGGTCTCAGTTTCCGAGCACTCTCTGGTTCGAGGCTTCTGCTCCCGAGAGTTGGCGTGAGGCAAGGATCGCTTCCTGTGCACTGAACTCACAACGGAGATACCGCGAATGTCACGCATGGCTGCCTTGATTGCTGGGCTCACTGGTCTCATCCTGACACTTGCGACACAAGCCGCGGGTTGGCTTCCCGAGGCAAGCTACCGACCGGCACCCTTCGACGACCCTACAAACTGCACCGAGCTGTATAATGATCCTGGATCAGGCTGCCTTGATTACTGCCAGATTTTCTCACTCTCCGATTACGAAGAGTGGGCGTGCATGGAGATTAGTTGGAACTTCTCCGGCACACATGGAGAGTGCGAACAGTCAGGAATAGCCTGCACTCCAAAGAAAAGCTGCAAATACACTGGCACGGTGTACATC
The DNA here is from genome assembly GCA_029260795.1 of Planctomycetota bacterium. GTDB lineage: Bacteria > Planctomycetota > OFTM77 > OFTM77 > OFTM77 > OFTM77. The sequence goes on from JAJDCO010000066.1 coordinate 1,294, forward strand.
ACTTTTGATAGTCAGGCCTGCCCGAATGATGAGTTCTACTTCTGCGGCACGAACGTAGATCCTTCCGAGTGCGGTTCGTCCAACACCGGCTTCAACTGGGGAACTGGTGGAAGTGGCATTGCGATCCAGTGTGGTAACAATGCGGAGCTATACATCAAGAAGCAGGATTCAGGCGGCGACCTTGTCTGGAGCCTTGTTTGGGAGTGCTGCATGTGCCTCGCACTCGGTGGCGGTGGAGGACTCTAGGCTTCGCCCGATGCTCGACACGGGGGTCGATCGTATTGGCGGCGTGAATACAATTGCAATAGACTCGGCCTCCTGCCCCCAGGCTACGCGTCGGCGAGTGCGCCGCCAGCGAAACCTAGCCCTTGCTGGAGTTATTCATGCCACGATTCAAACGGGACACTCTTGCGGTTACAGTGCTTTTTTCAATCGCCACCGCTGCAGTTCTTTGGTGGGTGCCTGACAAGGAGGATATCCCTGCGACGGGGAAGGCCGTGGACATTAGTGAGCGAACAGCTAGCCCTCACCGAAGCCTCGCTGCTCCGGAGAAGCCCCTCCCATTGTTCGGGAACGAAGCGGTTGCAGCCCTGAAAACCGATGCTAGCGCCTACAAGGGGCCCGGGAGCTCAGCGCCGCAGCAGGCTGCCTCGACAGAAGGGCTGGTCGATTCCAACCTTGTGGTCGCACGTATCGTCGGGATGTCCGTCGAAGAGCTTTGCGAATGGGAACTCCTCAACCCATACGCGATCGAGCTCACGGAAATGGAGACGAGGTGGCTCGAGAAGCTGGTCGCAATCAACAATGCTCACATCGACGAGGCTTGGAAGGACGTTCAGACTCGGATGCACCACTACGTTCGAGAGCTTCGGAGCGTGGGCGACTTCGAGGCCGTCGAAGGCAGACCCGGTGGACGCCCGGAGCCCGAGTTTCCCGGACAGATGACGGCTTATATCCTGAAGGATGGCGTCTTGGGTGCCGTCCGCATCGACCCGGGCGACTACCCGGACCTCGATGCGTTGGCCGAGAGAGAAAGAGAGACTCATCGCGCGTTCTTCAATGAGGTGTCCTCTTTCTTCACGGCTCCCTTCGATCCCGGTCCCGCTCCTCCGCCCCGGAAGTACGGGATCATGATCCGGTAACCTCTCTGAAGCGTTGCCCGAATCTCGCTGCCCCCTTTGCGCTCGCTTCCCGGGCTCGGCCTGTTAGAGTCGATTTTGACCCTGCCAGCCCGTGGGACCTGCCTGTCCGAGAGTGCTTCGCGTCGCCCGCGAAGGTGGTTTGCTTCCTTTGAAGGTGCCGCCGCCCGCTTCGACGACGCGCTTCGGGGAAAGATCCATGCGCATTCGAGTGACCGGAATACGTCTCACCCTCTTCCTCATGACCTTGGCCTGTCTCCTGTGCCCCGCGGTGTTCGGTCACGGCGGCCAGATCACTCGGAGCCCTGTCCCGCTGGACATTCCGAGGTCGCCGATCCCACCCACCACAGGCACCCCGCCCGGCCGAACGCCGAAGCCGGGCGACCGCGCTCCGTCCCTGCCGATCCCGGCGACCACTCCTGGTCCCGCGGCCGTCGGGCCTTCGACTCCCGGCAGCCCGGGTACGGGTCGACGCAATACGGCTGCCGGCGACGGCTTCGATCATTGGCGCTTCTAGTGGAGTGCGAACCGCGAGCGCTCTTACGATGAGCCCGACTTCGAAGACCTGACGACCCAGTCGGGCAATGAGCCCGACTTCGAAGACCTGACGACCCAGTCGGGCAACTTCTTGCTTGGGTCGCGGCGGCGTCGGGGACACCGTCAAGCCTCTGGCCATCGCCGTCGACGAGCGCATCCTCCCCGTGCTCGAGCTAGGCCTCCGGCGCGAACCCCGTCCGAGGTTGATTCGGGACCGGCCCTCAGTGGCTCCAGCGACGGGATCCCGTTCCAGGCAGGCGCCTCGAGTGTCCCAGCCGGCGCGATCCCTGCGTCGCCAGAAAAACGCCCGAGTGGGTAACCTCCCGGCGACGAGCCCCGACTGATTAGGTATGACCAAGCCACGCCAAATCCTTCCGGGCGCGTGCCACCTCGTCTCGCGACGCTGCACGCAACGGATCTACCTGCTTCGGCCGTCCAAGGCGGTGGAAGAGGTCGTTCTCTACTGCCTCGCCTACGCCATGGCGAAGACGGGGGTGAAGGTGCATGCCTTCGTGGTGATGTCGAACCACCTTCACCTGGTGGTGACCGACCCCTACGGGAAGCTGCCCGAGTTCGCCCATCTGCTCCACCGGCACATCGCCAACGCGCTCAACGCCCGCTATGGGCGGTGGGAGAACTTCTGGGCAGCCGGCTCCTATAGCGACGTGCAGCTCGACACGGTAGCGGACATCGCTCGAAAGATCCTCTACACGTTGCTCAACCCGGTGGAGGCGGGGCTCGTGAAGAGGGCTACGCAGTGGCCGGGACTGACATCCGCTGGGATCCCCTTCGGAGCCAAGATCAAGGCGCGCCGCCCGAAGTTCTACTTTCGGGAGGATGGCGAAATGCCCGATGAGCTGGACCTCGTGCTCACGGTCCCACCGAAGATGAAGATCAGCCAGAGGAAACTGACCGAGACCATTCAGCACCGATCGGCCGAAATGGAAGCGGTGTATCAGCGGGAAGCGGCTCGCCGGGGACGCAAGTTCCTGGGCGCGAAACGATGTCGCCAAGTGCGGCCCTTTGATCGCCCTCGATCCCGAGAGCCTCGCCGAGGCCTCAACCCTCGAGTGGCGGGTGCGCTCGAGAGCACCCGGATCGCGGCGATTCGCCGGCTCAAGTCCTTCTGGTCCCTTTATGAAGAAGCCCGAAGACGTTGGCGAGATGGCGCCCGAAACGTGCTCTTTCCTCACGGGACCTACGGTCTACGGGTCTTCGCCAAGGTCCAATGCCGCGGACCGACGATGCCCGACGACTGCCCACCGCATCGCCTGGGCCCGTGACGAGTGAAGTCGCTCGTCCTAGCCTCGGTCCCTCGGTGCCTATACACCGTCGAGCGTCAGCGCTTGCTTCTGGAGTCTGCGCTTCCATTTTCGTCGGCCGATAAACTCAGCGTCCTGGCAGCCGACGCCTATTCCCATCCCCGGCCAAAACGGTCGCCGCCAGGTCAGGATGACTTGGTCTCAAGGGTCCGCAAATCAACCTCGGACCGGTCCGGTCCGGGGGACCGGACCCGCTCTGTCCCAAGCCCTCACCCGCCGCGGCGAACTCCCGAAAACCGCCCAAGCTGTCTTGCGCGGCAACTGGCAGCGCGCGAAAGAGCTCCTCGAAGACTCACCCCAATCGAAGCCTCTGGAGCCACTTGCTCGACGCGACGGAGTAGCAATGAACGCAGAGGCGGTCACCAGCAGCAACGTTGACACGGGATCACTTGAGTGTTCTCATTACACGGAAGACTTGGGGAAGTCTCCAAATTGAACACCACTCGAACAAGAAACAACGGGTGTCATCGTGGAGGAGTGTGGGATGAACAAGGAGCCTTCAGAACCCGACTTGGTCGCTCAGGCCCTGACCGAAGTGCTCACATCGCGGAGAGTGCAGAGGTCCCTCGCCAGACGCTTCCGGTGGATGTGTGAAGACGAGTTGGACGAGATCGCCTCTCGTTGCTTTGCGAAAGCGTGGCGCTGCCGAGCGGGATGCAGAGCAAACAGCGTGACCAAGGCTCGTGCCTGGATATGGTCGGTTGTAAGAAGCGAATCCAAACGACATCTCCATCTCCGCAACAATTCAAGCGGTGATGCTCGAGATTACGAAAAGACCCTCTCCGCGCGGCCAGCTCAGGGACAAAGTGTCGAGTCCAGACTTGAGATTCTGGATACTATTGACCATGCCCTCGGTGCATTGTCACCGATCGAACGTCGGATATACGAGGCACACCATCGAGACGGCTGGACATATGCTGAAGTTTCGGCAAGACTAGGCCTTTCAGATGGAACTGCTCGCAGTCTCTGCGACCGGATTACGCGCCGCCTCAGAACTGTCTTTGCTACAGACGGTTCCTCGGGCATGTCGCGATAGCTAGCTAGTGGTGTGAGTCAGTCTGTTTCAATCTTATCGAGGGCAGCCCGAGCGCGGCCGACCTTCTCGAGGATCTTCTCGACGGTCGCGGTCCAGATGAACGGCCTTGGGCTTTCGTTGTGATGTTCGATGTAGGACTCGATCGCCTCGACGAGACCTGCCACGCTCTTGAACACTCCTCGACGCAGCCGCTTGTCTGTGAGGTCTCTGAAGAACCTTTCGATGACATTGAGCCAGGAGCTGCTCGTCGGGGTGAAGTGGAAATGGAATCGCTTGTGACGCCTCAGCCACCTCTTGACCTTCTCGTGCTTGTGAGTGCTGTAGTTGTCGATGATCAGGTGAACGTCCAAGCCGGCTGGCACCTCTCGATCGATCTTGTTGAGGAACTTGATCCACTCGATGTGTCGGTGCCGAGGCTGACACATACTGATGACATGCCCATCCAGCTGGGAAATGGCGGCGAACAACGTCGTTGTGCCGTTCCGCTTGTAGTCGTGGGTCATCGTGCCGCATCGCCCTGGATACATCTTCAGACTGGGCTGAGTTCGGTCGAGGGCTTGGCACTGGCTCTTCTCATCCGCGCTGAAGACGATGGCCTTCTCGGGAGGGTTCATGTACAGCCCGACTACGTCGAGGAGCTTCTCCTCGAAATTCGGATCGTTGCTGACTTTGAAGGTCTTCACGAGGTGGGGTTTGAGTCCATTCGCCCTCCACACACGAGACACCATGGACTGTGTCGTGCCCAGGTGGGCCGCGAGAGTGCGAGTGCTCCAGTGAGTCGCGTTCTTGGGAGCGCCATTCACCGTCGCCTCGATAATCGCAGACTCGATCTTTCTCCGTGCCGACGGCTTTCGGCCTCCGCGGGGAAGATCCTTCTCGATGCCCTTGATGCCTTTCTCGGCAAACCTCTTTCGCCAGCGACCGACCAGAATGCGGTCAACCCCGAGCTCGGCCGCGATCTCAAGGTTTGTGAGGCCTTCGGCGGCCAACAACACGATGCGGGATCGCTGCTGCAAGCGGACCGAGACCGTGCGCGAGCGGCTCCAGGTCAGCAAGGACTCTCGGTCACTCTCACTCAGAACGATTTCAGGAGCTCGACGCATGCTCTGCCCTCCATTTGAGTTAAAACTCAATTGATAGGACGAAGCAGACGTACTTTTTGTTTCAAAGAATCTGACTCACTACACTAGAGGACTCGCACTCATCGAGACTCGTCAACCCTCTCAGCCGCTCGGATGCGTCGGCTCGGGCTCGACCTCGTCCGGCTCGCTGGCGACGCCCCGCACGTCGGTGGCCTGCCGCCCGTCGCGGCCTTGGCCATCCAGATACCGCATCTCCCAAAGCTTGGCGTACTTCGTGAAGACGACCATCGCGGCCGAGCCGGCGATCAGAAGGCCGCGCATGCCGTCGAGGAATCCGAGCCGCAGGAAGTACATCTTCAAGAAGCGGAACCAAGGCCGGAAGAAGAGCTGCCACCAGGTCGGCTGTCGCCCCTGCCGGTAGAGATCCTCGGCGGCCCAGGTCGTGTACCGATCGAACTTCTGAAGATAGAGGCGCATGCCCCGGTGTGTGTCGTGCAGAAAGGGCGCCTCGATGCGACCGACCTTTCCGGGCACCTCGACGTCCGCGTGCACGCGCAGGTCCTGATACCGGCCCACGTCGCGTCGGAACAGGCGGAGCAGATAATCCGCATGCCAACCGCCATGTCGAATCGGCTGCCCGTAGTAGAGATTCTCCCGGCGCACCCGGTAACCGTCGCAGCCGCCGCCGTGCTCGGCCAGGATCTCGAGGACCCGGTCGCGCAGCTCGGGAGTGACGCGCTCGTCGGCATCGACGACCATCACCCACGGCTCGGCCGCCTGCGGGATCGCCCAATTCTTTTGGCTCGCCGAGTCGACGTACTCGTGCACCAAGATCCGATCGGTGAACTCCTCACAGATCTCACGGCTGCGATCGTGGCTGGCCGCGTCCAGCACGACGAGGATCTCGTCCGCCCACTGCACGGACTCGAGGCAGCCCCGAATGACCTGCTCCTCGTTGCCGCACGGGATCAACGCCGTCAGGCGGGCCCGCTGCCGATCGCTCACGCTGTCACCTCCGGAATCCGCCCCGGTCGAGAAGTCCGGCTTTCAAGCTGCCGCGCGATGGAGAAAATGCAAGATCGGAAATCCATCGGACCGGACGGCCTCCCCCGCCGACGGCTTCCATCGCTCTTCCGGGAGGCACCGAATCGTCGCGTCGGTCGGTGCTCGCCCCTCGTGCTCCCCTCTTTCCGGACCCGAACCGTTGAAGCCGCCCCCGACTTGGAAACCGCCTCCGCACCCGCTTCCCCTCGGGTCGCCTCCCACCTCGATCTGGAGGATCGCGGCCCTGGCGGCCGCCATCGTGGCCGTGCTCTTCGCGGTCTGGGAGGTGTTCGACCACCTGTTTCTTCTCCACGAGAAGGACAAGTACGTCCTGCACCGAATCTACCTGGTGCGCGGGATCCTGGGTGCTTCGCTGACCACCTTCGCCGCCCTGACCGTTCTCAGCCGGCAACGCGAGCGGTCCGAGCAGACTGTGCGGTCGAGCCGCGACTTCCTCGAGAACATCCTGACGAGCACGGTCGACGCGATCGTGACGATCGATGAGAACAACGTGGTCGAGACCTGGAATCGCGGGGCCGAGGAGATCTTCGGCTGGGAGGCGGGCGAGATGATCGGACAGACGCTGGACCCGATCCTGCCGGACGATCTGCGCTCGGCCGGCGAGGCCGCCTGGATCGAAGCACAGGTACGCGAGCATGGCTTCCTGCGGAGCTTCGAGACCCGCCGCCTGCGCCGCGATGGCCGGACCCTGATCGTCGACATCACAGCCACCACCTTGACGGACGATTCGGGCGCCTACATCGGCCGCTCGGCGATCATCCGCGACATCACCCAGACCAAGGCCCTCCAAGCGCAGCTCATTCGCACCGAGCGCCTGGCCGCCGTCGGAGAGATGGCCGCCGCCATCGCCCATGAGGTCAAGAACCCGCTGGCCGGCATCGGCGGAGCGATGACCATCATCAAGGAGTCGTTCCCCCCCGAGGACCCCAAGCGTCAGGTCAGCGACGAGATCCTCCTCCAGATCAAGCGACTCGACGACGTGGTCAAAGACCTGCTCCAGTTCGCAAAGCCTCAGACGCCCCAGCGGCGGCCCATTCCGTTGCGCGCCTACCTCACGCAAATCCTCGAAGTGATCGGCGAAAGCCCGGTTCTTCAGGACGTCCCCGTCGACCTCGCCGCGGTCCCGGCCGATCTGGAGATCGACGTCGACGAGTCGATGATGCGAGAGGTGCTCCTGAACCTGCTGCTGAATGCCGGCCAAGCGATCGGGCCCGAAGGTCACATCGCCATCGCCGCGCGGGCGGAGCGGGAAGAAGACATCCTGGAGATCCGCGACGACGGGCCCGGCATTCCGCCCGAGCAGCGGCAGCAGATCTTTCGGCCCTTCTTCACCACGAAGGCCAAGGGCACCGGTCTCGGGCTGCCGATCTGCAAGAAGATCGTCGAGAGCCACGATGGCACACTCGAAGTGGTTTGCCCCCCCGAAGGCGGCGCGGTCTTTCGAATCCGCCTCCCCCGTCGCGACGAGCTCACCTGAAGGTCCCTCACACCGTCCCCCGTGGTTCCTCACCCCCCGTGCTCTCCGTGCCCTCAGTGGTTCCTCACCCCCCGTGCTCTTCGTGCCCTCAGTGGTTCCTCACCGCGCCTGCGTCTGGCCCGCGCCCGGCCGATGCGTTAGAACCGGCGGTTGACTCTCGTCCGGCGACGAGGGGCCCACGAACGCGTTGCAACCGGAGAGCGTCCGCATGTCGACGGTCAAAGAGCAGATTCTGCCCTTCCTCACGTCGGTTCGACGTCCGAGCCAGTACCTCGGCAACGAGTTCAACGTCGTCAAGAAGGACCCCGACCAGGTCGACATCCAGGTGTGCTTGGCTTTCCCCGACGAGTACCGACTCGGGATGAGCAACGTCGGCTTCCGGATCCTGTACAAGCTGATCAACGATCTGCCGTGGGCGCAGGCGCAGCGCGCCTTCGCACCCGAGCTGGACATGGCGGAGGCACTCCGCCAGCGCGGCATCCCGCTCTTCGGCGTCGAGCAGCACACCCCCCTGAGAGACTTCGACATCGTCGGCCTGAGCCTTCAGACCGAGCTCCTCTACACCACCAGCCTCTACGTGCTCGACCTGGGGCAGATCCCGCTCTTGACCCAGGACCGCACCGACGAGCACCCGATTGTCATCGCCGGCGGCCACTCGGTCTACGGTCCCGAGCCGCTCGCCGACTTCATCGACATCTTCGTCATCGGGGACGGCGAGGACGTGATGATCCAGATGCTCGAGGTGCAACGCGAGCTGAAGGCAGCGGGCGAGCGCGATCGGCACGCGATCATCGCGGAGCTGGTGCGCCGAGTGCCCGGTCTGTATGCGCCCGAGCACTGGGAGCCATCGTTCGGGCCGGACGGTCTCCAGAACGGGCTGACGCGCAAGTACGACTGGGTCCCGAAAAAGGTGCACGCGGCCATCGTCGAGGACCTCGACTCGGTGCCGTTTCCGACCGACTTCCCGGTCTCGAGCCTCGAGACGGTGCACGACCGCATCTCGATCGAGATCATGCGCGGCTGCGTCGAGGGCTGTCGCTTCTGCCAAGCCGGCTACATCAAGCGCCCACTGCGCGTGCGCTCGCCGGAGAAGGTGGTCGAGATCGCCAAGGAGTCGTATCGCAAGACCGGCTATGCGGGCATGTCGCTGACGTCGCTGTCGTCGAGCGCGTATCCGTACCTGCGCGAGGTGGTCGAGAAGGTCGAAGACGAGTTCAAGACCGACTGCATCAACGTCGGCCTGCCGAGCCTGCGGGTGGATCACCAGGTCGAAGAGCTGCCGCGCATCCTCAAGACGGCCAAAAAGACCGGCCTCACCCTCGCCCCGGAAGTGGCCACCGACCGCCTACGCCGCGTCATCAACAAGCCGATCAAGAACGACGATCTCTACAAGGGCGCGCTCTCGGCCTTCGAGCAGGATTGGGAGCACGTGAAGCTCTACTTCCTGATGGGCGTGCCGACCGAGGTGCGCGAAGACCTCGACGGCATGGTGGTGATGTCCGAGCACGTCTCGAAGCTGCGCCAATCGCTGGGCCGAGGTCCGGCGCGCGTGAACACCTCGGTGTCGGTCTTCGTGCCGAAGCCGTTCACGCCGTTCCAGTGGGACCCGATGATGAACCGCGACGAGACGCTCGATCGGCAGCAGTATCTGCGCCGCCAGCTCTCGATGAAGCAGGTGAAGATCACCTTCCACGACGTCGACAAGACCTGGATCGAGAGCATCCTCGCCCGAGGTGACCGCGCCCTGGGGCCGGTGATCCTGCAGGCTTATCGCAACGGTGCGATCTTCGACAACTGGTCGGACCGCTTCAGCCTCCAGGGCTGGAAAGACGCTTTCGAGCAGTGCCACGTCGACGGTGACCTCTATGCGTACCGCTCGATCCCCTTCGACGCGTACCTGCCTTGGGACCACATCAAGGCCGGCGTCTCGAAGCGATTCCTGACCGACGAGCGCCTCAAGGCGAACGCCGAAGCCATCACCGAGGAATGCCAACGCGGCCCCTGCGCCCACTGCGGACTCCCGCCCCAGAACTGCTTTCATCCCCAGGCGCGAGCCGCGGTGCAGGCCGGGTCCGCGGCCGCCCGCGAAGCGATCTGACGACAGCCCTTTGGCCCCCCCGAGCCGGCTCCTCGGCTTCAGCCGGACCGAGACGCACCACGTCTCGGAGTCGCCCAGTCGGCCCGAGGTCCCCGCCGCACAGCCCGCGGCTGCATTCTCGGGCGGATTTGGACTTCTGGCACCAACAAGCGCAAGCTGGGACTCTCCGGGTGAGACCGTGAGGTTTCCCAAGTGTTCGAGTGGCCCGGTGTGACGACTGCTGCTTTCACGTCCGGCAGCGGTGGTGTCCCAGAAAGTGATTCTTGAGCCTCACCGACCTCGAGGCCTTCGCTCCCTCTCTCTCCGAAGATCCGATTCGTGCCGAGCTCTTCGGCGTCGAGCGCCTCGAGGAGCACGCCCGAAGCCTCGCGGCGGCCCAAGAGGTGACGCCCGAGCCCTGCAAGGGTCGGAACCTGCTCCCACGAGTTCGAGAGAACGCGCAGGTACTCCTAGCGGCCTATCGAAGCATCGCGACGACGGTCCGGGCCAAGGGCGAGATCACCCCCGAAGCCGAGTGGCTCTTGGACAACTTCCACATCGTGGAGGAGCAGGTCTGGGGGATTCGCCACCACCTTCCCGGAAGCTACTACCGCCTGCTCCCGAAGATTGCCAAGGGACACCTGGCCGGCTGCCCGCGAGTCTACGGCTTGGCCTGGGCCTATGTCGCCCATACGGACAGCCGCTTCGAGCTGGAGACGCTCCGCCGATACGTCCGTGCCTACCAGAGCGTCCAGGTACTCACGATCGGCGAGCTCTGGGCCGTCGCCATCCACCTGCGAGTCGCCTTGGTGGAGAACCTCCGTCGACTGTCTCAGCTGATCGTGTACTCCCGTGCCGAGCGAGCCAAGGCGGACGAACTGTCAGACCGCTTGCTGGGCCTGAGCGGACCACGACCCAAGAACGTCAAAGAGGTTCTCGCCTGCATCGGTGAGACCGCTCCTTCGCGCCCGTTCGCTGTCCAGCTCGTCCAGCGGCTGCGCGACCATGGCCCGTCGATCTTGCCCGCGCTGACCTGGCTCAACGCGAGGCTGCGCGAGCAGGGTTCGTCGGCCGAGGACATGGTCTCCCTCGAGCACCACGCCCAGGCCGCAGCCAACGTCTCATTTCGCAACATCATCACCAGCATGCGCTGGATGTCTTCGATCGACTGGACCGACTTCTTCGAGAGCGTGAGCACGGTCGACGACCTCTTGCGCGCCGCGCCTGGGTTCGCAGCATTCGACTTCGAGACGCGTAATGAGTACCGAGCCCAGATCGAGCTCCTGGCCCGAAGCTCGCCGCGAGATGAGATCGAGGTTGCCCGGAGCTGTGTCTCCTGGGCCCAGGAGGCCGCCGCCCGGCACGCATCGTCCCCGGATCGAGCTCCGAGCGAAGGGCTCTTGGGTGTCCCCGAGCGCGCCGAGGAAGACCCGGGCTACTACCTCGTCTCTCGCGGCCGGCCGGCTTTCGAGCGTTCGTTGGGCTTTCGAGTACCCTGGCGCCTCCGCCTCAGTCGCATCATCGCGGAGCATGCCACCTCAGGCTTCCTCGGCACGATCGTGCTCCTCACGTCTCTCCTCCTCCTCGCCCTCTTGTATTTCACGCGGTCGGCTGGAGCCAGCCCAGTCGCGCTCGTCGTGTTGGGGATCCTGGGGCTGGTGCCGGCGTCCGAGATTGCCGTCACCCTTGTCCATCGACTGATTCCGAGCCTGCTGCGCCCCAAACGTCTTCCCAAGCTCGAGCTCGCCGCGGGCGTACCTTCCGAGCTCCGGACCCTCGTCGTCGTGCCGATGCTCTTGACGAGCCTCGAAGACATTGAGTCGATGGTCGATCGACTCGAGGTGCACTACCTGGCCAACCCCCGAGGGTACCTTCACTTCGCTCTCCTGAGCGACTGGGTCGACGCCCCAGCCGAGAGCATGCCGGAAGACGCGGAGCGACTCGCGGTCCTGGTCGAGGGGATCGCACGGCTGAACGCGATCTACGCCGGTCCTCCCGGAGCTTGGGACCGCTTCTTCGTCTTCCACCGGCGACGGCTTTGGAATGAGAGAGCGGGTCTTTGGATCGGGTGGGAGCGGAAGCGCGGCAAGCTTCACGAGCTCAACCGTCTGCTGCGCGGAGCTCGGGACACCACCTTCATCGGCAGCGATGGTCAATCACCGCTAGCGCCACCTGATGTGCGATACGTCATCACTCTCGATGCCGACACGCGCCTGCCCAAGGACAGCGCCTATCGACTCGTTGGCGCCGCGGCACATCCCTTGAATCGACCTCGCTTCGACGCCGAGCAGGCGAGAGTCGTCGAGGGATACGCGGTGCTGCAGCCCCGGATCACTCCGTCCCTTCCGACGGGTCCGGCGAGCAGTGTCTATCAGAGGATCATCTCGGGTCCCGGGGGCGTCGATCCATACGCGGCCGCCACTTCCGATGTGTACCAGGACCTCTTCGAAGAGGGGTCCTACACAGGCAAGGGAATCTACGACGTCGATGCATTCGAGGAAGCGCTCGAGGGCCGGGTGCCCGAGAACTCGCTCCTCAGCCACGATCTCTTCGAGGGGTTGTTCGCTCGCGCGGGACTCCTCAGTGACGTGGATCTCTTCGAGGAGTTTCCCTCGAACTACGAGCAGTCCGCTCGGAGGCTGCACCGCTGGGCTCGAGGGGATTGGCAGCTACTCCCCTGGCTACTGGGTCGGGCGCGCGACGGTGCGAGCCGGAAGCCGAGAGGCGGCATTCCCGCCCTCGGCCGGTGGAAGATCGTCGACAATCTGCGCCGAAGCCTCGTGGCGCCGTTCTCGTTCGCGGTCGCGGTCGCGGGGTGGAGCTTGCCTCTCGCTCCCCCGCTCGTCTGGACCGGCCTGATGATCGGGGCCCTCGGCGCGACAACTCTGATTTCGGTCCTCGATGGCCTGCTGCCTCGGCGCTGGGGAATCTCGAAGCGAAGCCACCTGCGCGCCGTCGGACACGACATCTCGGTCGCTCTCTCCAAGACGTTCCTGGCCGTGACCATGCTCGCGCACCAGGCTTGGCTGATGACAGATGCCATGGTGCGTACCCTCGGGCGCCTCTATCTGACGAAGAGGAACTTGCTCGAGTGGGTGACGGCAGCCCAAGCCGCCGGAGGCGTCGATCTCCGGCTGCAGGTGTTCTACTGGCGCCTCCGACATGGCCTGGTCTTGGCAGTGGGTGCCGGCGCACTGTTCGTGGTGTGCAAGCCGAGCGCTTGGCCCGTCGCCGGCCCCTTCGTCCTTCTCTGGATCTTGGCACCTGCCCTCGCCTGGCGAATGAGTCTTCCGACGGAGTTGGCCAAGGCCCACCTCCTGTCCGACCCGGAGCGCCGTTCGCTCCGGCTCATCGCCCGAAGCACGTGGCGCTTCTTTGAGAAGTTCGTGGATCAGGAGAGTCATTCTCTCCCTCCGGACAACTTCCAGGAGGACCCCGAGCCCGTCGTGGCTCAGCGCACCTCTCCCACCAATCTGGGCCTGTATCTCTTGAGTACGACCGTCGCCCATGATTTCGGTTGGATCGGGATCCTCGAGATGACGGACCGGCTCGAGGCCACCTTCGAGAGCATGGGAAAGCTGCGTCGAGTCCGAGGCCACTTCTGCAACTGGTACGACACGGGGGACCTTCGGGCCTTGGAGCCCGTCTATGTCTCCACCGTGGACAGCGGCAACCTCGCGGGCCACCTGATCGCGCTGGCTCAGACTTGCCGCGAGCTCGAGCATCGAAAGGGAATCCTTCCCGAGTCCCTCGAGGGAGTGCGCGACGCACTGGAGCTGATGCTCGAATCCGTCAACGCGACCCAGTACCCCGAACGCACCCAAACGGTCACGGTGGTCCAGCTGCGGGAGGCGGCCGAGTCGTTGGCGTCGGCGATGGATCCCCCCCCGACCTCCGAGCGCAGCTGGCTCGAGCGACTGGAGCTCTTGGAGCGAGAAGCCGACAATCTCTTGGACATCGCTCGCACTCTGGCGAGTGACGGCTCCGATTCCGATGTCCTGTACTGGGCCGGTGCCATCTGGCGGACGATCCGGAGTCAAGCTCGGGACATGCCCGTGAGCGGCCTCGAGGCCGAGAAAGGCCTCGAGCGACGGCTCTCGGCTCTCGCGGCGCTCGCCGAAGTGCTGGTGCAGGAGATGGACTTTGGATTCCTCTTCGACTCGTCGCGCGGGCTCTTCTCGATCGGCTATCGCGTGGCGGATGGCGCGCTCGATCCGAGCAGCTACGACCTCCTGGCCTCCGAAGCGCGGCTCGCGAGCTTCATCGCCATCGCCAAGGGGGACGTTCCGCCTCGACACTGGTTCTTGCTTGGCCGCTCGTTGACGCCTGTCGGGCGAGGCGCCGCTCTCGTGTCCTGGTCCGGCTCGATGTTCGAGTACCTGATGCCGTTGATCGTCATGCACCAGCCGGCGCAGAGCCTACTCGATCTGACTTGTCGCTTAGTCGTGGCGCAACAGATTCGCTACGGCGCCGAGCGAGGCGTCCCCTGGGGCGTGTCGGAATCGGCCTACAACGTGCGCGACGTCCACCTCACCTACCAGTATCGCGACTTCGGTGTCCCCGGCCTGGGTCTCAAGCGGGGTCTGTTCGAAGACGTCGTGGTCGCACCCTATGCCACGGGTCTCGCGGCCATGGTGAATGCGCGGGCGGCATTGAGCAACTTCACTCGCCTCGAGGAAGCGGGTGGTCGAGGCCGATACGGCTTCTTTGAGGCGCTCGACTACACGCCGTCGCGCCTGCCGGAAGGGGACGACCTCGCCGTGGTCCGCGCCTATATGGCTCACCACCAAGGCATGATTCTCGTCTCCCTGGGAAACGTCGTCCATGGCGGCCTGACTCAGAGGCAATTCCACGCCCATCCCTTCGTTCAAGCGGCCGAGCTGCTTCTGCAAGAACGCACGCCGAGAGCCGTGGCCGTGACTCGGCCTCGAGGCGAGGAGGTTCGAGAAGCCGCGCTCGTGCGCGACCTCATTCCCGCCACGCTCCGGCGGTTTGACTCACCCCACGACGACACGCCCCGCACCCATCTCCTGTCCAACGGCCGATACTCGGTCATGATGACGGCGGCGGGCGCCGGCTACAGCCGATGGCAGGGACAGGCGGTCACCCGCTGGAGAGAGGATTCGACCCGGGATTGCTGGGGCACCTTTGTCTACTTGAGAGACCCTGAGATCGGCTCTTGCTGGTCCGGCGGATTCCAGCCCACCGGAGTCCAGGCAGAGGACTACGACGTCGTCTACACGGAAGATCGAGTCAAGATCTTCCAGCGGCATCGCTCGCTGGCGACCGCCTTGGAGGTCGTGGTCTCTCCCGAGGACGACGCCGAGATCCGGCGTCTCACCGTCACGAACTTGGAGAGCCGAGAGCGCCCCATCGATGTCACCTCCTACGCCGAGGTCGTTCTGACTCGACAGGCCGCCGACGAGGCCCACCCCGCCTTCTCGAATCTGTTCGTGGCCACGGAGTTCGTTCCCCATCTGGAGACGCTGCTGGCTCATCGTCGGCCACGCTCAGTCGACGAGCCATCTGTTTGGCTGGCCCACCTGGCGACCATCGAGGGCACGACCCGCGGATCGGTCCAGTACGAAACCGACCGGGCACGGTTTCTGGGTCGAGGTCGCAGCGTACGCGCACCGCTGTCGATCGTGGATGGAGGTCCGCTCTCCGACACGGTCGGGACGGTCCTCGACCCCATCCTGAGTCTTCGATACTGCCTCGTGCTCCCAGCCGAGGACAGCGCCCACGTGACGTTCACGACTCTCGCGGCCAGCTCCCGGGAGGAAGCGCTCGAGAAGGCGGAGAAGTACCGGCAGGTAGCGACCTTCGGTCGCGAGAGCTCACTCGCCTGGACCCAGGCTCAGATTCAGCTTCATCACCTCCGAATCAGCCAGCAAGAGGCCCATCTCTTCCAAGGCCTGGCCAACCGGCTGATCTTCAACGACGCGACTCTCCGCGCTGCGCCTCAGATCCAGGCACGCAATCGCTGCGGTGCCCCTGGCCTGTGGCCATACGGCATCTCGGGTGACCTTCCGATCGTGCTCGTGCGGACCGAGCGCGCGGAGGAGCGCGAGGTCATCCGACAGCTGGTCCGCGCGCACGAGTACTGGCACCTCAAGGGACTGTCCACCGACCTCGTGATCCTGAACGAGGAAGGGAGCTCATACGCACAGGGTCTTCAGGAAGACCTCGAGGGCGTTGTGGAAGCGAGCCAATCCTCGGTGGACCACGATCAGCATGCCGAGCACGGGAGCATCAAGGTGCTGCGCGCCGATCACTTGCCGCGCGAGGCTCGTTTGCTCCTGCGGGCTGCCGCACGGGCCGAGATCCAAGCTCGTCACGGCTCACTCGCCCAACAGTTCATTCGCCCCAAGAGTCCGAGGACGAGACCCACTCCGACTCCGCCGCCGCGCCCGCGCGAGATGCCGCAGGTCTTCGCCCCCGCACTCGCCGTCGACCTCGACTTCTTCAACGGCTTGGGAGGCTTCTCACCCGACGGACGAGAGTACGTCACGATCCTGGGTAAGGGACAGCACACCCCGGCACCCTGGATCAACGTGATCGCCAATCCGAGCTTCGGATTCCAAGTCTCGGAATCGGGATCGGGGCATACCTGGTCCGAGAACAGTCGCGAGAACAAGCTGACTCCCTGGTCGAACGATCCGATCTCCGACACCCCCGGCGAGACGTTCTACGTGCGCGACGAGGAGACCGGGCAACTCTGGGGGCCGACCAGCCTCCCCATCCGGGACGAAGAATCCCCCTATGTCATCCGGCATGGTCAAGGCTACAGCCGCTTCGAGCACACCGCCCATGGCATCGCGCTGCGGCTTCTTCAGCTCGTCCCACTCGAGGACTCGATCAAGATCTCTCGCCTGACGCTCGAGAATCGTTCCGGCCGGAGACGGCGCCTTTCGGTGACGGCCTATCTCGAGTGGGTGCTGGGCGTCTCTCGCACCACGTCGGCATCGCACGTGGTCACGGACAGCGATCCGGCGACCCAAGCCCTCTTTGCGCGCAACCCGTGGAGTGGGGAGTTCGCCAACCGCACCGCCTTTGCCGACCTGGGAGGACGACAGTCCTCTTGGACCTGTGATCGCCGAGAGTTCCTCGGTCGGAACGCGAGCCCGGATCGTCCAGCTTCCCTCGAGCCCGGTGTCCTTCTGTCAGGAAGAGTCGGAGCGGGCCTCGATCCGTGTGCCGCTCTTCGGACGGAGATCGAGCTCGGGCCCGGCCAAACGACCCACGTCCTTCTCTTGCTGGGCGAGGCGAGTGGCCCGACCCAGGCACGCTCACTCATCCATCAGTATCGAGCGAACGACTGCGAAGAGATCCTCGCGCAGGTCGGGGAGTTCTGGGATCGCCTGCTGGGCACGACCCGAGTCGTCACGCCGTCTCCCGCGATGGATCTTCTTCTCAACCGCTGGCTGCTTTATCAAACACTCACCTGCCGGATCTGGGCTCGCTCGGCCTTCTACCAATCCGGAGGAGCCTACGGGTTCCGTGATCAGCTGCAGGACGTGATGGCCCTGATGGCTTCGGCACCCGAGATCGCCCGCGAGCAGATCCTCCGAGCCGCCGCTCGGCAGTTCGAGGCCGGAGATGTCCAGCACTGGTGGCATCCACCCACCGGCCGCGGAGTGCGGACACGAATATCCGACGACCGACTCTGGCTGCCCCATGTCGTGGCGCGATACCTCGCGGTCACCGGTGATCGAGCGGTGCTCGACGTCGAGATCCCCTGGCTCGATGGCCGAGAGCTCGCCGAGAACGAGCAGGAGGCCTACTTCGAGCCGACGGCGACTGAGGAGACCGCGACCTTGTGGGAGCATTGCGCTCGGGCCCTGGACTGTAGCCTCGAGGTCGGTGCCCACGGGCTGCCGTTGATGGGAGCCGGGGATTGGAACGACGGCATGAACCGCGTCGGGGTCCAGGGACGTGGCGAGAGCGTGTGGATGGGGTGGTTCCTGATCGTGAACCTGAAGGAGCAGGCCGAGATTGCTGAGTCGCGCTCGGACGACGAGCGAGCCGGTCGCTGGCGGCAGGTGGCAGAGGCTCTCTCGGTATCGTTGGAGCGAGACGGCTGGGATGGCAGCTGGTATCGGCGCGCCTTCTTCGACGACGGAACCCCGCTCGGCTCGGCCAAGAGCGAGGAGTGCCAAATCGACTCGATCTCACAATCCTGGGCGGTGCTGTCCGGCGTCGCCGACGAACAAAGAGCCCGGCAGGCCATGGAGTCGGTCGATGAGATGCTGGTCGACCGCCACAACCATCTGATGCTGCTCTTCGCTCCGCCCTTTGATCGCACCCCTCTCGATCCGGGCTACATCAAGAGCTACCTTCCCGGAGTCCGCGAGAACGGTGGACAGTACACTCATGCCGCCGTTTGGTCGGTGGCCGCCTGGGCCGAGCTCGGCGATGGCGACCGAGCATTCGAGCTCTTCGAGCACCTGAACCCGATCTTGAGAACGAGCGGGCGCGCGGCCCTTCACCGATACAAGGTGGAGCCCTATGCGATCGCAGCAGACGTCTACTCCCAAGCACCTCATGTCGGCAGAGGGGGATGGACTTGGTACACGGGAGCCGCCGGCTGGCTGCATCGCGCCGGCCTGGAGTGGATACTCGGCTTCCGGCGGGAGGGAGAGCGGCTCAGGATCGACCCGTGCATCCCCAAAGATTGGAAGCGTTTCGAGATCCACACCCGCCAGGGTGAGACTCCCTACCGAATCCTCGTCGAGAACCCGAGAGGCGTGAGCCGGGGCGTCTCGCGAATCAGCCTGGATGGCGAGGTGTTGCCACCCGGTTCGCTCATCCCCCTGAACGACGATGGACGCGAGCACCGAGTCGAAGTCGAGCTCGGTTGAGTTCCCCCACGTCGAAGATCGGATCGAGCGAATCGACTCCGCCCCGTGGCTGCTCAGCCGTCCTTCACGGAGCCTCCGACTTTCGCCGGAACCTGGGTGTCCTTCTTCGAGAGCTCGAAGTCGCGGCCTGGTTGATGAAGCGTCAGCCCCGTGACGCTCCCATCCTCATCGCGCTGGAAGGAAGCGGAGGCGGCTTCCATGCCCTTGAACTTCCACCGGCCGTCGGCATCGGGATCCAGGAGCTGGTAGACGAGCTCTCCCGGGATGTCGATCGAAAGGCGGCCGCCTCGGCCGAAGACCTTGACCTCCAGGCTCCCGGTTTCGGGAGCGTAGCGGCCGAGGTACGGACGCAGAGAATCGGGGACCGTCTCTTCGACGCCCGGATGGATCAGCAACCGCTCGATGTCGCTCTCGATGCGGATCGGAGTCAGGGCGCCGCGAGATTGCGTGAAGTACAAGGCGATGAGATCGTGGTCCGGCCAGGCCCAGGCGATCGTGCCGTCCGACCCGCTGTGTCCGAAGATGAGTGGCTGGCCTTCTGTCCCGGTCCCCTCCGGGACGTGCAGCACGGCGAGTTGGCCGTAGGTCACCTCCAGTCCCGAGAAGCCGGTCGGGAATGGCTTGTCCGAGCCGAGCGACGTCATCTTCGAGGCCGGCGTCAGCGTCCGCTCGATCGAGGCCTTGGAGAGGAGCTGTACCTCACCGACCCGGCCGCCGTCCATCCACATCGCCAAGAACCGCGCGTAGTCACTGGGCGTCGAGTACAGGCTCTGCGATCCCCAAGCGAAGGGATAGAAAGGACGGCCACCGGCCCGCCAGATGCGCCCCCACTCGCCGCGCGGTTTGAAGTACAGGCTCGCTATTCGATCCCAACGCGGGTCTTCCTCTTCGGACGGGAAGAACGAGTCACTCATGCCGAGCGGCTCGAGAAGGCGCTGCGTCATGAAGGCCTCGAGGGTCTGCCCTGAGGCCTTCTCGATCACGGCACCCAGCGTATCGCTGCCGGCGTCGCTGTACCAGAACTTGCTACCGGGCTCGAAGTCGGGGCCGTGCTCTCCGGCGGCATCGGCCATGGCGAGCAGGCTGGGATGGTCGCGTGTACTTAGCTTCATGATGCTCAAGGGAAGTCCGCTGCGATGCTCGAGCAGCTGCTGAAGGGTGATCGTCTTCGCTTTCTCGGTACCGAAAGACGGCAGGTACTGGGCGACCGTATCGGTGAGCTTCAGCTTCCCTTCGTCGATCAAGATCTGCACAGCCGCGCCGGTCAGTGTCTTGGTCATCGAGCGAATGTTGAAGATCGTGTCGGTGCCCATGGGTACCTCGTCTTCGCGATCCCGCCATCCGAAGCCTTCGTGAAAGACCGTCCGGCGATTCTTGATCACGAGCAGCTCGGCGCCGATGGCCTGCTCCTTCTCGACCCAGTTGCGCACGACGTCGGCGAGCTTGCCCAGTGCGGCCGAGTCCATCCCCTGACTCTCGGGGCTCGCCGTGGGAAAGGGCGCATCGTCGGCAGCCCAAACGGGCATCGACGGCGTGCTGAGCAGCAATAGGACGAGAAGCGTGCCGAGATGAAGGTGACGGAAGCGCATGGAGTTTCCTCGGGCAGGTGGCCCCGAATCTCAACCGCCCCCAGCCAATGAGGCGAGGACGGCCGAAGGGCACCAGGAGAAGGAACAGAGCAGCCGACCAACGAAAGGCGCAACGGCTCGACCGGATCGATGGGTCCCAAGACAACCAAGTCTCGAAGTCCTTTCTCGATGGGAGGAACCGCCCGCGCAGCCAGCGGCACTCGCTGACGAAGGGCTGGGGCCCCTCGCTCACGGCGAACCCAACGCGCGTCCGCATGACAACGTCCTGAGCGAACCGAGCGCACTGCAAGCAGGCAGAGCGCGAAGCGTGCCGCTTGCAAGGCCCGCGGGCAGCCTCTAGGCTGCTGTCCGTTCGCTCCCAGACCTCCTGGTTCGTCCAAAAAAATGAGGAACGCCGTGATGCGCCTTGTCGCTCTCCTCGCCTTCGTCGGTCTACTCGGTCCGATCGCCCGCGCCCAGCAGGACAGCCCCGATCGGATGCGGGGTTTTTCCGAGAAGGGAGCGGTGCGTCAGCACGCTCACGAGCAGGCTTTTCTCGCGATCCCGAAACCGGAAAAGGCGCGGCGTTGGCTGAAGACTTTGACCGAGAAGCCGCGCATGGCCGGCACCGAGGGCATGCGTCGCGCCGCCGAGTGGGCCCGAGAGCGACTTCGCGAGTTCGGATGGGAGGTCGAGCTCGACGAGTATCACGTGCTCCTCAGCACACCCGAGTCGATCGAGGTCCGACTCGTCACGCCAACCGAGGTCCTCTTCAGTCTTCGCGAGCAAGGCGAGCCGACGGACAAGGACACGTTCGAGCAGGACGCCGCGTCGGGCTTCAACGCCTACTCCGCCTCCGGTGAGGTGCGGGCGCCGGTCGTGTACGCGAATCGTGCCTCGGAAGCGGACTTCGATCGACTCGAGGCGCTCGGCATCGACGTGAAGGGACACATCGTGCTCGCCCGTTACGGCGGCATGTTCCGCGGCATCAAGGTCCGCAATGCGGCGGAGCGCGGGGCGGTCGGCATCCTGCTCTATACGGATCCGGCCGACGACGGCTTCTTCCGCGGCGACGCTTATCCTCGCGGCCCCTGGCGGCCCGCGTCCGGCATCCAGCGCGGCAGCATCCTCGATATGACGATTCATCCGGGCGACCCGCTCACGCCGGGCTGGGCCGCCCGCGAGGACGCGCAGCGCATTCAGCCGAGCGAGGCGCTCACGATGCCGGCGATTCCGTGCGTGCCGATCAGTGCCAAAGAGGCCACCCCGATCCTCGAGGCCCTCGCCGGCGACAACGTCCCGAGCGGCTGGCAAGGCGCCCTGCCCTTCACCTACCACCTCGGCCCCGGTCCGGCCGAGGTCGAGATGAAGGTGAAGATGAAGGAGGAGCTGCGCCCGATCGCCAACGTCATCGCGCGGCTCGAAGGCGCCGAGTATCCCGAGCAGCAGGTGCTGCTCGGGGGGCACCTCGACTCGTGGACGCACGGCGCCGTCGACAACGGCAGCGGATCGACGGCTCTGATCGAAGCCGCGCGCGCGCTCGGCGAAGCGGCGCGTCAAGGCCATCGCCCGCGGCGTACGATCGTGGTCGCGCTCTGGGACGGTGAGGAGTTCGGGATCATCGGCTCGACCGAGTTCGTCGAAGCGCATCTCGAGGAGCTGCGCGAGCACGCGATCGCCTATCTCAACCTCGACGCGGCCATCTCGGGGCCCACGTTCGGCGGCTCGGGCTCGCCCTCGCTCAAGAACGTGCTCCGGACGGCGACGCAGCGGGTCGAGGAACCGCTCAGCGGTGACACGGTCTACGACCGTTGGAGCGGTGGCCGTGGCGAACCGCGATTGGGAGACCTCGGGTCGGGCTCGGACTACGCGGCCTTCGTCCAGCACGCCGGCATCCCCGCGCTGAGCTTCGGCTTCGGTGGCCCGAACGGCAACTACCATTCGATGTACGATACGTTCGAGTGGATGCAGCGCTTCGGAGATCCGACCTTCCACTTTCACACGACGGCGGCACGGCTCGTCGGCGTGGTGGCGCTGCGACTGGCAAACGCGGACCTGCTTCCCATCGACGGTGCCCTGGCGGTCCGGCGAGTTGCCACCGAGAGCGAGAAGCTGAAGGCAGCTCACCCCACGATCGACGTCGACACGGTCATTCGCGAAGCCAATGCCGTCGGCGACCTGATCGGACAGCGTCAAGGCCGCATCGAGCAACGGCTCCTCGACGGCGCCGTCGAGGCGGCGGAGCTGGCCGCCATCAACGGCGCTCTTCGCCGGATCGAGCAGCACTTCACCTCGGACGCCGGGCTGTTCGGTCGCCCCTGGTATCGGCACCTCGTGTTCGCACCCGACCCAAAGCTCGGCTACGGCGGGCAGACGCTGCCGGGTCTCCGTGAGGCGGCCGAGACTGCGGACGCCGACCGAGTGCGGGTGGAGGTCGATCGACTGCGGTCTGCTCTGAGGCGAATCCGCCAGGACTTCGAGCAGCTCGGCTCGTCGTGAGAACGTGCGGGGAGCACGCGCCTCCGCGTCCGGTCTTCGCATGAGCCGCTTCCGAAGACTCGGACGCCTGCTCCGGCACCATCGCCGGTGGTTCCTGGCCGGCCTGATCTGCGTGCCCGGTGCGGTCACGCTCGAGCTTTGGATCCCGCGCCTGCTGGGCAAGGGCATCGACGACGTGGAGCGCGTCAGCCGTGGCGACGACGGCGGCACGATCGACATCGGCGACCGGCTCTTCACCTTGTTCGTGGTCGTGGTCGGCCTGACGGCGCTCAAGAGCGCCTTCCGATTCGGCATGCGCTACTGGCAGAACGTCGGTTGTCGCGTGGTCGAGGAGGAGCTGCGCCACGACCTCCTGGCCCATCTCGAGTCGCTGAGCGCCGGCTACTTCGATCGGAATCGGACGGGCGATTTGCTCAGCCGAGCGACCGCCGACATCGAAGCGATCCGGATGGCGATCGGGCCGGGGTTGATGTACCTCGTGAACACGCTGCTGGTGTTACCCTTCGCCCTCGCCTACCTCCTCTCGCTCGACGCGACGTTGACGCTGGCGCTCTCAGTGCCGTTGGCCGCCATCGCGCTGACGGTACGGCTTCTCGGTCCTCGCCTCTATCGCCGCTCCCGCGCCGTTCAAGATCGAGCCGCCGATCTGAGTGCCCGAGCCGTGGACGGCTTTCAAGGTGTCCGGGTCATCCAGGCCTTCAACCGCGAGCAGTCCGAGGTCGACGCCTTCGGGATGCTCTCACGCGACTACGCGCACAGCCAGCTCGAGCTCGCCAAGACGCGCGGCTGGCTGCAGGTGTTCCTGGGGGCCGGTCGTCGCGTCTGCATCTTGGCGATCCTGATGATCGGCGGGTGGGCGGTGATGCGCGATCGGCTCTCGCTCGGTGACTTCTTCGTGTTCATCCAGTACACGGAGATGCTGTTCTTCCCGCTGATGGCATTCGGCTGGGTGCTAGGGCTGTTTCAGCGCGGCCGTGCGGCATGGGACCGCTTGGACGAAGTCTTCACGGCGACGCCGGAGGTGTGCGCTGCGACCGGCGAGCCGCCGCTTCCCCGGCTGTCGGGTGACATCCGCTTCGACGGCCTCACCTTCGGCTACGAGCCGGACTGCCCGGTGCTGCGCGATCTCGATCTGCACATTCACGCCGGCGAGACGGTCGGCATCGTCGGGCGCACGGGCAGCGGCAAGTCGACATTGGCGCGCCTGATCGCACATCTCTATCCGGTGCCCGCCGGCTCCCTTCGTTTGGACGACCTACCGATCGAGGAGCTCCCGCTCGCCTGGCTCCGACACCAGATCGGATTCGTGCCCCAGGAGACTTTCCTGCTCTCCGACACGATCGAGGCGAACATCCGCTTTGGGCGGCCCGACGCGACGGACGAGGCGGTGCGCTGGGCGGCACGGGTCTCCCAGATCGACCGGGACATCGTAGACTTCAAAGACGGTTATGAGCAAATGATCGGTGAGCGCGGCGTGACGTTGTCCGGCGGCCAGCGCCAGCGGACCGCCTTGTCTCGGGCGGTGCTGATGGAGCCGAGCATCCTCATCCTGGACGACTCGCTCGCCTCGGTCGATGCCGATACCGAGGAGCGCATCTTGCACGAGCTCCGGGAGGTCATGCGCGACCGGACCTGCCTGTTCATCTCGCACCGCCTCTCGGCACTGCGCGATGCCGATCGGCTGCTGGTCCTCGATGAAGGTCGACTGGTCGAGCAGGGATGCCACGCTGACCTGGTCGCGCTCGGTGGCGTCTATGCGCGCCTGTTCCACCAGCACGAGCTCGAGCAGCAGCTCGAGGACCTGCCATGACCACCTCCCTCGAAGAGCCGATCCACGGCAAGGCCTACGACGCTCGCCTGGTGCGAAGGCTGATTCCGTTCGCCCGCCCCTATCGGCGTCGATTCGCCGGGAGCATCGCGCTCCTGCTCGGCATGTTCGCGGCCGACCTCGTCATCCCCTACGTCATTCGCCTCGGCGTCGACGGCCCGATTGCCGACGCCCGCGCGGACGGCGATGTCGGCTCCGCTCTTCGAGAGCTCGGAGGCCTGGTCGCGATCCTCGGTGCCGTGGCAGCGATCCGCCTGGCGCTCCAGCTCGGGCAGCTCCTCGTGATGACACAAGTGGGTCAGTCGATCCTGCACGATCTGAGGCTGAAGGCCTTCTCCCACCTCCAGTCGCTCTCGCTGTCCTACTTCGATCGCAATCCGGTCGGGCGGTTGGTGACGCGGGTCACGAACGACATCGAGACCCTCAACGAGCTGTTCACGTCGGGGGTCAGCGTCGTCTTCTACGATCTGGTGAAGATCGTGGGCGTGATCGTGGTGCTGCTCTTCATCGAGCCGCGGCTGACGGGTGTCGCCTTGATCGGCTTGCCCATCCTGGTCGTCGTGTCCTTCGCATTCCGCAACCACGCCCGACACGCCTATCGGGAGATCCGCACTCGAGTCAGCCGATTGAATGCGTTCCTGCAGGAGTGCTTCCAAGGCATGCGCGTGGTCCAGCTCTTCAATCAGGAGCGACGAGTCCTGGAGCGCTTCGACGGCATCAACGCCGAGCACCGCAAGGCCCACGTGCGCGCTCACCTCAACTGGTCGCTCTTCTTTCCGTCCATCGATCTCGTGAGCACCGCGATCCTGGCCGCAGTCGTCTGGTACTCGGGGCTGGCGATCGTCGACGGCGAGATCCAGTTCGGGCTGTTCCTCCAGTTCTGGATGATGCTCGGCTATCTCTTCGATCCCATTCGGGAGCTGTCCGAGAAGTACAACGTCTTCCAGTCGGCCATGGCTTCGGCCGAGCGGGTCTTCGGCCTGCTCGATGAGCGCTCGGAGATCGAGGCACCCGAGAAGCCCGTTCCCCTCGAGGCGGCCCGCGGTGCGATCGAGTTCGACCAAGTCACGTTCGGCTACGGCGAAGGGCCCGACGTGCTGCGCGACGTCTCGTTCCGCATCGCACCCGGTGAGAAGATCGCCATCGTCGGCGCCACCGGAGCCGGCAAGACCACGATCATCAACTTGCTCGGTCGCTACTACGACGT
Organism: Planctomycetota bacterium; assembly: GCA_029260795.1. Lineage (GTDB taxonomy): Bacteria > Planctomycetota > OFTM77 > OFTM77 > OFTM77 > OFTM77. Next base: position 26,992 of record JAJDCO010000066.1, read on the forward strand.
CCGAAGTGGCCACGTGCGCGTCGACGGACACGACGTGCGTCAGCTCGACCCTCGCGCACTCCGTCGACAGATCGGCCTCGTTCTACAAGACGTCTTCCTGTTCCCGGGGGACATCCTCGAGAACATTCGCCTCGGGGACGCCGGCATCTCGGAGGAGCGCGTGCACGAGGCGGCACGCCTGGTCGGCGCGGACCGATTCATCGAAGGGCTACCCGACGGCTATCGCTCGGAGGTGCGCGAGCGAGGCGCCACGCAGTCGGTCGGCGAGAAGCAGCTCATCGCCTTCGCACGCGTCTTGACCTTCGATCCGGCGATTCTCGTGCTCGATGAAGCGACGGCCCACATCGACCCCGAGACCGAGCGGCTCCTGCAGAGAGCTCTCGAGAAGACTCTCACTGGGAGAACTGCGATCCTGATCGCACACCGACTCGCCACGATCCGACACGCGGACCGGATCTTGGTCTTCCACCACGGCCAGCTCCGTGAAGCCGGTACCCACGAGGAGCTGGTCGAGCAGCGCGGGCTGTATCACCGGCTGCATCTGCTGCAGAGCGGCTAGCTCAGCCTGCGTGGTCGCACCGTCTCGCCGTGCCCGGACGGTAGCGAGGGAGTCTTCGGAACGGCGCCTTGGCGACGTCTTCCAGCGGAGCGCTCTCCGACCTCTTCGGCGTCCGGATAAGTCGTCGCTATCACGAACATCGGGACTTGTGATTAGAAGCCGCCGGGTCGTGGAGCTAGAAGAGGACGTCGCTCGAGAGCACGGACCCGTCCACTCCTCAACGATCCGATCCAGTGAAGCGGCGGCACGACACTCGAGGGGCGCGTCAGAAGGCGGGAGATTCACCCGCGACTGCCGTTCGGAATCCCGATCTCACCAACCACGTCTTCCATGGAGAGCGCATCCGGCTCAATCCAGGCTGCGAACAGGAGAAGCCCCGGCTTACCCCTCCACTCTTGGCCTGCTCTCGGCGCATGCCTCGAAGTTCATCCGCAATAGCAGGAGAAACCATGACCTCTGCAGCTCACTTCGCTCGTGCCGTCACGAGCTTCGCAGCGCTGTGCCTCGCCCCCTACGTACTCGCCCAGGAGTCCCCAAGAGCTGGGTCGCCTGGAGAGTCCAAGCCGTCGAGTCGGGAGTACCCGGAGAAGGGCAAAAACATGGCGGCCGAGAGACGTTCGAATCAAGACTGGTGGCCGAACCGGCTGGACCTGTCGATCCTCCACCAAAACTCGCTCGAGAGTCATCCGATGGGCGAGGACTTCGACTATGCCAAGGAGTTCGCGAAGCTCGATCTCGATGCCTTGAAGAAGGACATCGAGCAGGTGATGACGACCTCCCAAGACTGGTGGCCGGCCGACTGGGGCCATTACGGGCCGTTCTTCATTCGGATGGCCTGGCACAGCGCCGGCACGTATCGCGTCGCCGACGGCCGCGGTGGCTCCTCCGATGGTGCGCAGCGCTTTGCGCCCCTCAACAGCTGGCCCGACAACGCCAACCTCGACAAGGCCCGTCGACTGCTCTGGCCGATCAAGAAGAAGTACGGCAAGAGCATCTCGTGGGCCGACCTGATGGTCCTCACCGGCAACTGCGCGCTCGAGTCGGCAGGGCTCGAGACGTTCGGATTCGCCGGCGGTCGCGAGGATGTCTGGGAGCCGCAGAACGATGTCTTCTGGGGCCCCGAGAACAAGTGGCTGGCAGACGAACGCACCCGTGGGGATCGGGTGCTCGAGAACCCTCTCGCCGCGGTGCAGATGGGCCTAATCTATGTGAACCCGGAAGGACCGAACGGCAAACCGGATCCGCTCCTCGCGGCGAAGGACATCCGGGAGACCTTCGGCCGCATGGCGATGAACGACGAGGAGACCGTGGCCCTGATCGCGGGCGGACACACGCTCGGCAAGATGCACGGTGCCGCCAATCCGTCAAAGTACGTCGGTCCGGAGCCCGAGGGCGCCCCGATCGAGCAGCAAGGCCTCGGCTGGAAGAACACGTACCGCACCGGCAAGGGCGCCGACACGATCACCAGCGGGCTCGAAGGCGCGTGGACGTCCACGCCGACGAAGTGGTCGAGCGGCTACTTGGACAACCTGTACAAGTACGAGTGGGAGCTGACGAAGAGCCCCGCCGGCGCGCACCAGTGGACGCCGAAGGGCGGGACGGAGAATGTGCCGGACGCGCACATCGACGGCAAGTACAACAAGCCGATCATGCTCACGACGGACCTCGCGCTGAGGATGGACCCGATCTACGGTCCGATCTCGAAGCGCTTCCAGGAGCACCCGAAAGAGCTCAATGACGCGTTCGCGAGGGCCTGGTACAAGCTGACGCACCGCGACATGGGGCCCGTCTCGCGCTTGCTCGGTCCGGACGTCGCACCGCCGCAGCTCTGGCAAGACCCGGTCCCGGATATCGACCACGAGCTGATCGGCGATCAGGACATCGCGGCTCTCAAGAGCGAGATCCTCGACTCGGGGCTTTCCATCTCTCAGTTGGTCTCGACCGCCTGGGCGTCCGCCTCGACGTACCGAGACAGCGACAAGCGCGGTGGAGCCAATGGGGCGCGCATTCGCCTCGCTCCCCAGAAGGACTGGCAGGCCAACGAGCCGGCTGAGTTGGCGAGCGTGCTGAAGACGCTGGAGAAGATCCAAGCGGACTTCAACCGCTCACAGGCCGGTGGCAAGAAGGTCTCGCTCGCCGACCTGATCGTCCTGGGCGGATGTGCCGGCGTCGAGGCCGCGGCCAAGAAGGCCGGATACGAGGTGATCGCTCCGTTCACGCCGGGCCGCACGGACGCGTCTCAGCAGCAGACTGACGCGATGTCGTTTGCACCCCTCGAGCCGACGGCGGATGGCTTCCGCAACTTCGCCGCTGACCGGCACACTCGACGGTTGGAGGAGTCGCTGGTCGATCGAGCGAACTTGCTCACGCTCACCGCTCCGGAGATGACCGTTCTCATCGGTGGCCTGCGGGCCCTGAACGCCAATCATGGGAGCTCGCAGCAGGGCGTCCTCACGAAGCGACCGGGAGCCCTGACCAACGACTTCTTCGTGAACTTGCTGGACATGAGCACGGAGTGGAAGAGGTCCGCCAAAGACGAGCACCTCTACGAAGGACGGGACCGCAAGACAGGTGAGCTCGAGTGGACGGCCACCTCGGTCGATCTCGTATTCGGTTCAAACTCGCAACTGCGAGCCCTCGCGGAAGTGTACGCCAGCGACGACTCGCGGCAGAAGCTCGTCCATGACTTCGTGGCGGCCTGGAGCAAGGTGATGAATCTCGATCGGTTCGACCTCGAGCCATCCAGCCGGTAGTCGTCCGTCAACGCGAGCGCTTCTGGCGGCGACCCGACAAGCGGCACGGACTTCGGATCGACATCTCATGCCAACCGGCCCCCCGCGAGGATTCCTCCTTGCGGGGGCCGGCGCCTCGACCCGAACGGTGTGCGCGATTCATACCGAGACCGGCAGTGGAGCTGACGCCCCGAGCTCTCTCCGGCGTCAGCTTCGCCTCGTACGGGGCACTCCGAGTCGTGAACGGCGAGAAGCTCCGCTTCGCGGACGCAGTCCCGACGGCTTTGTCCCATCGACGCTCCCCGCCGATACCGACGCACGGCTTCCGTTTGTGAAAACGAGTGCGTCCGCGCTGCTGCCCCTCAATGGCGCGCGAACAAGTCGGACCGACACCGGTAGCGGAGCTGACGCCCCGAGGCTCGCCTCGGCTCTGCTTCAGCCTGTCGCCGTCCAGCTCGGGCGCTCGGCCAAGCGATCGCGCCAAGCGACGACGTGCTCGAGCTCGTCGGGGAGCGGGAATTGGATCTTCGGGAAGAGCTGGAGCCTTGCGACGAAGGCGAGGTCGGCGAGGCTGAAGGCATCACCGACGAGGAAGTCCTTGTCCGCGAGCGAGTGGTCGAGGTGATCGAAGACCGCCCGAATCTCCGCTTGTGCCGCCTGAATCATCGGCGCATCGTCGCCCCTCTCGTCGCGGAACATCATCGTCCGCACCGGAGGCGTGAGTGCCTGGTCGGCGTAGCGGTCCCATCCAAAGGCCTCGGCACGCTGCCAAGCGTCGACCGGGAGGAGCGGTGGCTCGGGGTGCACGGCATCGAGGTAGACCAGGATCGCGGTCGACTCCGCCAGATAGCGGCCATCGTGCTCGAGTACCGGGACGAGGCCTAACGGATGTCGCGCGCGATGAGCGGCTTTCCGACTCTCCTCGCGGCTCACGACGACGAGGGGCACCTGCTCGAGCCGCCCCTTCTCGGCGAGGCCGATCCGGACCTTCTTGGTGTAGCCAGACTGTGGGCGCCCATAGAGCTTCATCGCTTGTCTCCTCTCCGATCACGGCGGCTTGGCGACTCGAGCCCGAGGGAGAAAGCTAACTCACACGTCTCGCGAGCGAAACCGAGACGGTGGAAGTCGCCACCCGGGCCGGCCAGAGCAGCCGGCCCGGGTGGACTGACAGAGCCTACTGGACGACGACGTCCAAGTAGCTTTGGTGGAGTGCGGCGCCTTGCCCCAGCGCTCCAATACGGTGAACGAGAGCGTAAGTCCCCGGTGGCGTACCGGCCGGGACGAGAATCGAGACCGTGAGCTGGACGGTCGACTGAGGAGCCAAGAGCCCGATTCGGGTCGTGGGAATCCACGGATGGTCGGCGAGTCCGCCGAGGTTGACATCGATGCGCGACTCAGCCGCGAGAGCCTGGCTCTGGCTGTGGTTCGTAAAAGTCAGCGTGTACCGAATCAGCTGACCTGCAGTCGCGACGATCACGTCCTGAGAGGCCTCGATGGTCAAGGCCGGCTCGGACGCATCGATCGCCGTCCCCGCCGCGACGTGTCGCCATTCACTGCGCACGCCACTCGGATACTCGATCTCGAGGGCGTCGGCCCGATCGGAGTCTCCGAGGCCAAAGAGCGCTGCCGGGTCGGGCGAGCTGAGAAGCGTGCGCTCGGCACCGACTTCGTGGAGGCGGTTTCCTTGGGAGGTCGCGATGCGGATCATCGCGCCCAAGGCCGGGCTGCCGGATCGGTTCAACGGTCGAACCGTGATCGCATGGGCTTGATCCCGATCGCGGTTGACGAGGAGTCGATAGCGGCCGTCGAGAGCACCGATCAAGAGATCGATGTCACCGTCCTGGTCGAAGTCCGCCGGCGAGACCGTGCGGACGTTCTGGAAGCGGAGGACGCCTTCGCGGGCCGAGACGTCGAGGAAGCCGGCGCCTTCGAGGTTGCGGTAGAGCCTCAGAGGCTGCGGATCGGCCGCCGTGCCCTGGGCGATGAGCAGGTCGAGGAAGCCGTCACTGTCGTAGTCGAGGAAGGTGGCACCCCAACCTTGGGCGAGGATGCCGCCTTCCTGATCGCGGAGGAGCCCGTAGGCGCGGCCGACACTCTGGAAGTGGCCGTCGCCGTTGTTGAGCGCGAGCAGATCGCGGCCCTGGCGCGCCAAGATCAGATCGAGGTCGCCGTCGTTGTCGAGGTCACCGGCCGCGGCACCGGTCGCGTTGAGGAGCGCTATCGGCTCCGCGTCGAAGGCCATCTCGGTGAAGATGCCGCCGTCATTGCGATAGTACCGCGTCAGCTCGGCGTGACGGCTCGCGTCGTGCGCGACGAGGAGGTCGGGATCACCGTCCTGATCGAAGTCGGTGAAGAGAGCACCAAAGGATGCGCCATTGCCGGCGATGCCGAGCGCGTCGGCACGCTCGACGAAGGTCCCATCGCCTTCGTTCCGGAACAGTCGATTGGCGAAGGGCGACGTCGGAAACGCTTCGGGGGCTGTCGGATTTGCCGCCGTGGTGATGTAGACGTCGAGGTCACCGTCGCCGTCGAAGTCGGCCCAGGAAGCCCCGGTCGAGAGAAACGCGTCGCCGGCAATGCCAGCCTGCACGGTCACATCGAGGAACGTCCCGTCGCCGGCATTCCGGAGCAGGCGATCGGCGCCTTGATTGAGGAGCAGCAGGTCCAGCCAGCCATCGCCATCGAAGTCGGCGGCACTGACACCGAGCGTCTCGTCGTTCGGAGCTCCGGCTCCAGCCGCTTCAGTAACATCGATGAAGGCTCCTTCATCGTTGCGATACAGGCGCGAGGCGCCCTCGAGTTGCGCCAGGAAGAGGTCGGGATCGCCATCGCGATCGTAGTCGAGCCAGGCGCTCCCGCTCGCGGCGGGCAAGAGCGTCGAAGCGGGCTCGGAGACGAGGCCCTTCGACAGCGTCATGTCCCAGAAGGCCTGCCGATCGAACAGAGTCGGCGTCCGCCTGTCCAACCGGCCCGCTAGAGGAGCACTCGCAGACGGTCCGTTGATCCGAGGAGCCTCCGGGGCGAGCGGGCCGCCCAGCTGCGGGCTTCCCGGCGTCAGACCATCCGGAGGCATCGGGCCCTCGGGTTCGCCCGGGATGAGAATCGGTTCACGGCGCTCCTTGCGATCCAGGCCGGGTGGAGAAGGATTGGCGTGTGTCACCGGCGTTCGCCGAGGCGCTTTCTTGTCGGCGTGGCCGGGTCCCGCTGAGGTCCCATCCAAGCTCGGTCCGCTGGGAGCCGGAGGAAGCGGCCCTTCAGGACTGCCAGGCCCATCACCGACCGGACCGGGCACGCGCTTGTCAGGCCGGCCGAGCGTCGGGACATCCGCCTCGGCATCGGAGACCGGCGTGCGGCGAGGCGCTTGCCTTTCCAGGTTTCCCTTTCCCGTGGTCGTCGAGCCCAGATGGGGATCCGTGGTGACGGGTGGTTCCTTGTCGACTTGGCCCAGTGTGGTGCCGGTGGCTCCGACCAGCAGACAGAGGGCGACCCGGAGGCTTCCGGGGAGGCTCATAGGCATGCCGTATGACTCCTTCGAACGGCCGCCGACTTCCCGAGCGTGCACCGCGTTCTTCCCCCGAAGAACGGACGCTTCGAGCTGTCTCGAATACACGAGACCACTCGAAGGCTCGAGTGCCGACGACGCTTGGCCTCACCGCCCCCCAGCGGACAGGACACACCGCTCCCTGATCCCACACGATCTCAAGCCGTCTCGAGACGGAGGATCTCATTCGGAGCGCTCAGGTCGCGCGAGCTGTTTCTGCTGGAGTGAGGCGAGGGTTTGACACAACTTTCCCGAGGTGAGACTACCCCACGACAGCGGAAAGGCAAATCTGGCGGGTGGCGTAGCTTCGGAGGCCTGGAATCCGGAGGCCTGGAATCCGGAGGCCTGGCTTCAGCCAGGTGGGAAGCCGCAAGCAAGTCGTCGTTCCCTCGAGCAGCGGCGCCCGTTCGTCAGAACGATGGCGGCGATCGTCGGGCGAAGCCACTCCAGCGCAACCCAATCGTTTCGAACGACCTCCCAGCGGGCTGAAGCCCGCCCTCCGACCGGAGGCTCAGAGTCGGGCGTTCTTGCGGACGAGCTTGGCGAGGTTCTTGATCTCGGGCTCCGGCGAGGCAAACCACTTGCCGACGATCTCGCCGACGGGGGCCGTGTCGGTGGCCGCGAGCGCCGCAATGGACGCCGAGACCGCCTCGCGCACGTGCTTGTCGCCGGCGAGACCGAGCCTCTTGAGGAGCTCGAGGCCGCGCTCGAGCTGCGCGTGGACCCATGGGGCGCCCAAGGAGGCGGCGGCAACCCAGCGCACGCGGTCGTCGTCCACGCTCAGCCAACGCTCGAGCGTGGCGAGAACGAGCGCCGGCCCAACGGGCGCTCCCGCCGGCGAGTCGACGAACTCGGGTAGGCGGCGGAGGAACTTGACCAAGCTCATCCGAACCCGCTCGGACTCGTCATTCGCCAAGGGAGTCATCAACCCGAGCGAGTCCCAGGCGTGCTCGCGCGCGCAGCCGAGCAAGGCGATGGTCGGCACGCGCCGGATCGTCTCCTTCTCGTCCTTGGTCCAACGCTCCATCAGGTGCACGAGGAAACCGGGCTTGTGGTGGCCGAGGATCTCGCCGAGGGACTCGGACATCGCCTCGCGGACATCGCCGTTGGAGTCGTCGCACAGGGTGTAGGCGAACTCGACCATCTCCCGGTCGTACTCTCGCCCGAAGACTGCCACGACGCGTGTCGCCATGAGGCGAACCTGAGCCGGCTTTTGCTCGCACAGCATGCGCATGGCCCAGAGCGCGAAGTGCTTGTGCCGAAGGATGCTGTTGCCGATCGCCTCGCCGAGATCCCGCGCCGAGTTCTTCAGCTCGGCTCCCTTGAGATCGCGAATGACTGCGCCGAGCGCGTGGAGCCGCTCGCGAAAAGTGTCGCGATCATTCGAGCTGATCGCTTGCTCCATCTCGGGAAGGTGCTCGACGAACTCGGCGCGCATGAAGACCTCGATCGGATGCGTTCTTGGGATTGGCTGGGCGACGGCCGCAGTCTACCGGCTCGACACGAGAATCCCACCCCCGCTAGCGAAGGCGAAACCGGTGAGAGCGACGAGCGCTCCTCAGGTAGTGGCGACCGACTCGAGCTGGCCTTCGAGCGGACTCGAAGCGCTGGCGTACAGACGCCTCGGCATGCGACCGGCGAGAAAGGCGGCGCGGCCCGCCAGAGCAGCCAGGCGCATTGCATGGGCCATGTGGACCGGCTCCTTGGCCAGCGCAATGGCCGTGTTCAGCAGAACACCGGCTGCGCCCAGCTCGAAAGCCACGCTCACGTCCGAGGCCGTGCCGACTCCGGCATCGACGATGATCGGCACGTCGGTCACGGACTCGAGAATCAGTCGAATGTTGTTCGGATTGAGGATCCCTTGCCCGGAGCCGATCGGAGAGCCGGCCGGCATGACCGAGGCGGCGCCCGCGTCCCGAAGGCGCCGGGCCAAGATGGGGTCGTCCGACGTGTACACGAGCACCGTGAATCCGTCTTTCACGAGGCGCTCGGTGGCTTGAAGCGTCTCGATCGGATCGGGCAGGAGGGTCTTCGGATCACCGAGTACCTCGAGCTTGATCAGCTCCGACAGGCCGAGCTCACGACCGAGGTGTGCGGTGCGCACGGCGTCGTCGGCCGAGTAGCAGCCGGCCGTATTCGGGAGCAAGGTCATCCGATCGGCGATCGCCTCGAGCAAGGACGGCCCGTCGTCGTCGAGCTTGACTCGCCGCAAGGCGACCGTGACGACCTCGGCGCCGGACGCGTCATGGGCCTCCCGCATGACGTCGAGGCTCGGGTACTTGCCGGTCCCGACGAACAGTCGCGACTGAAACGAATGGGACCCCACTTGCAGTGGCTGATCGAACGGGAGGGAGTTTTGAGACATCTTCGCGTCGTCCTTCGGTCAAGGGAAGCAATCGGGCAAAGGGACTCAGCCACCTCCGACGAAGGTGACGATCTCCACGCAGTCACCGTCTTGCAAGCGGCATTCGGGAAACGTCGCGCGGGTGACGATCTCTCGATTCACCTCGATGGCGACTCGGCTTGCCGGAAGCCCGAGGCTCTCCAGGAGATCAGTCAGGCTGAGCCGCTCCGGCAGCTCACGCGCCTCGCCGTTCACGGTCACTTTCAAAGTTCACATACCCTCTGGGAGCGCATTCACCGGCCGCCTCAGCCGGCCTTCCATCAGCCGAATCGACGAGCCCGAGCGCGTCGGCGCGCTCATCCTAACGCCGCATCGGCCCGGGTGCGAGAGCGGCCTGTCGCTCCGATTCGCCAGCCTCAGCGAGGCTCGCGGCGACCGGCGGTGGACGAGATCTTGTCGAGTCGGTATCGGAGCTGACGCGGAGTGAGGCCGAGCCGGGCGGCCGCTCGAGATAGGTTTCCGCCCTCGTCGTCGACGACCCAGCGGAGAATGGCGCCCTCGAAGAGCTCCAGCGTCAAATCGCCATGGACGAGCCGATGGACGAGCGTGCTCGGTGTGGCGGGCTGAGTGGCTTCATCGAGGAATGCGAAGTCAGCGGCATTGAGATCGCGATCGGTCGCGCCCGTGACGAGCACCCGCTCGACGGCATTCTGGAGCTCCCGAACGTTGCCCGGCCAGGGGTGCTCTTGGAGGCGCTCTCGAGCGTCGGCTCCGAGCTGGGGGCAGGGCAGCGAATAGCGATCGGCGAGCTGCTTCAAGAAGTGCTCGGCGAGGCGAGGGACGTCGCCGCTACGATCGCGCAAGGGTGGCAGCTCGAGCACCACGACATGGATGCGGAAATAGAGGTCGGATTGGAATGTCCCGTCGGCGACGGCTCGACCCAGGTCCCGATTGGTCGCACAGACGAGCCGGAAATCGGAATGGAGGGTCTGCTCGGAGCCGATCGGCGTGAACTCGTGATCTTGCAGTACGCGGAGCAGGCTAGTCTGCACGCTGCGGGGAATCTCGGCGATCTCGTCGAGGAAGATCGTTCCGCCATCGGCGAGCGCAAAACGCCCGCGACGGGACTGGGTGGCCCCGGTGAAAGCACCCGCTTCATGGCCAAAGAGCTCGGCTTCGAGGAGGTTGGGCGGCAAGGCGGCGCAATTGACCTTGACGAATGGGCCGCTGGCACGCGGGCTGCCCTCGTGAATGGCCTCGGCGACGAGCTCTTTGCCCGACCCACTCTCGCCGAGGATCAATACATGGGAATCCTGAGGGGCCACCCGCAGGACTTGGCGCCTCAGGTCCTTCAGGGCGGGAGCGCTTCCGATCAGCTTGTGGGAGAGGTCACGGATGAGATCGCTCATGGCGTGTTGCGACGGTCTCGGGGGCCCTGGAAAAGCGGTTTGACGGTCTGCTCAGGGTTCGACTATAGTAGCGCGAAACGTCCGTACCGGAAGTTCCTGAAAAAGTGGGCGCCGACCCGCTTTTTTTTATTTTCACGAGGGCCGCCCGGAGCCAATTCGCCATGAGCACTGAGCTCCTGCGCATCATCGACGCGATCCATCGCGACAAGGACATCGAGAAAGAGGTGCTCTTCGAGAGCATCGAAGCAGCCCTCCTGACAGCGGCGCGAAAGAAGTACGGCGCCAACGAAGACATTGTCGTCCACATCAACCGTCAGACCGGCGACCTCGAGGCGTCGGGAACGGACGAGGATATCTCGCCGATCGAGCTGGGCCGGATCGCCGCCCAGACGGCGAAGCAGGTGATCATCCAGAAGATCCGCGAGGCTGAGCAGGACGTGATCCTGCGCGAGTACGCGGGTCGCACCGACACGATCGTCACCGGCACGGTGCAGCGATTCGAGTCGGGCAACATGATCGTCAACCTCGGCAAGGCCGAGGGGCTGCTGCCCAAGTCGGAGATGGTGCGCGGCGAGTCGTACCACATCGGGGATCGGATCCGCGCCTACGTGCTGGAGGTAAAGCGGGTCGGGAGCAAGGTCTACATCATCCTGTCCCGAAGCCACCCCGAGCTGGTCAAGAAGCTCTTCGAACTCGAGATCCCCGAGTTCGCCGACGGGATCATCGAGATCAAGCGCCTAGTGCGCGAGCCGGGATATCGCACGAAGGTGGCGGTGTCTTCGCTCGATCTCAAGATCGACTGCGTGGGCGCCTGCGTCGGTGTTCGCGGATCACGAATCCGCTCGATCATCGACGAGCTCAATGGTGAGAAGATCGACATCATTCGGTGGAACGAGTCCTCGGAGATCCTGATCAAGAACGCGCTCAAGCCGGCCGAGGTCGCCGAGATCGAGCTGAACTACGACACCCGCGAGGCCACGGTCATCGTCGATGAGGACCAGCTCTCGCTGGCCATCGGCAAGAAGGGCCAGAACGTCCGCCTCGCGGCAAAGCTCTGCGGATGGGACATCAACATCATCACGCACTCGGGCGAGCGGGCGAGCATCATCGGTCGAGCCGAGGAAGGATCGGGTGCATTGAAGCCTCCTGGACCGGCGGTTCCGGCCGGGGCCGGGACGACCGAGGGCGGCGAAGCGCTCGATCCGCTGACGCGTGCCGTGAGGGCCGAGGCGGCCCGGCAGCGTCAAGAAGCGGAGACGACCGAGTCGGCCGAGCCGACGCCGGTCGATGCCAACGACCCCTTTGCGCGAGCGGCGAGAAAGCACGCCGAGGAGTCGGCAGTATCGGCCGAGGAGGCCGAGTCGAGCGAGGACGAGACTGAAGAGAAAGACGCCTGATTCAACGATCCACGACCAATTCGCGAGTCGTTGGTAGCGCGCGATTTCGAACCTTGTATTTGCCGGAATCGCTCTGGTAGACTCCGGGTTTCAACCCGAGCTAACGTGCGTCTGGACCCCGTCCAGGAGCTCTCGAAGCCCCTGACGGCTGCTCTCCCGCTGGATTGGGCCAAGCGGGGGAAGCTCCAGGCCAGGTCGCCGGGCAGCCAGGGAAACTGACCCTCCAGTCGGAGTAGGTGTGACGAATACGAAGACCGCTAAGCGCAACACGATGCGGGTGTATCAGATCTCGCATAGACTCAAGCTCACGCCCGAGCAGGTCTTGGACTGTGCGCGGGCGCTGGGTTTGGACATCACCAGCCATATGGCGGCAGTGACGGTCGAAGACGCCGAGCGGATCGAAGCCCAACTCGCCCCGGAGGGTTCGAACCGAAACCCCCAGTCCGATGTGCCCGACTCGAGCCGTTTCGGGTTGGTGGCGGCGGCTCCGGAGGAGGCCGAGGCCGAGGCCGAGGCCGCGAAGGCCGAGGAGCCAGCTGCAGCCGAGACCGAGCCGGCCGCCAAGTCGGCCGAGACTCCGCCCGCACCGGCCACGCCCACGGATGCGAAGCCCGCGGCCGCCAAGCCAGCAGCAGCCAAGCCCGCAGGCGCCAAGCCCGCTGCGGGAAAGCCGGCGCCTGGCAAGCCGGCCGGAACGCCCGAGCGCCCCGATGCGGTACCGGATCGACCGCTCCCGCGTCGTTTGGTCAAGCGTCCCGCCAACATCACGGGTCCGATTCACACCAAGCGCGCCGGCGAGGCGCCGGCGCCGACGGCCGCCGGCGCGGCAGCCGATCCCAACAAGGGAAAGCTGACACGCAAGGGCCTGAGAGAGATCGAGCGTCAACGCGCTCAGGATCGCTCGCGACTACGACGCGGCCCGGCTCATCGCGGACGTCCTCCGGTCGGTGGACGCCGCCGGCGCTCGGGAAGCGGACGCTCCGCGACCATCATCGAGATGCCGAAGAGGGTCGAGATGGCGCCGCCGATCACGGTCAAGGCTCTGTCGGCCGCGTTCGGCATCAAGGCCAACCAGTTCCTCCGGAAGCTCATGGATATGGGCATGATGGTCAGCATCAACACGGTCATCCCCGAGGATCAGGCCCAGGTCGTCGCCCTCGAGTTCGAGCGTGAGCTGGTCATCAAGAAAGAGAAGACGGCCGAAGAGTCGTTGATGGAGTCGGTGGGCCATTCCCCCGAAGCGGCCGACATCGAGTCGCCCGAGACCGAGGTGGTCGAAGAGGGTGAGCGCGTCATTCGCCCGCCGGTCGTGGCGTTCCTCGGACACGTCGATCACGGCAAGACCTCGTTGATCGATGCCATCCGGAAAGCCGATGTCGTCTCCACCGAGTCCGGTGGCATCACCCAGCACATCGGCGCCTACAAGGTGACCACCAAGGACGGCCGTCAGATCGCCTTTCTCGACACGCCCGGTCACAAGGCGTTCACCGAGATGCGAGCGCGCGGTGCCAACACGACGGACATCGTCGTGCTGGTGGTGGCCGCGGACGACGGCATGATGCCGCAGACCGAGGAGGCCATCGACCACGCCAAGGCGGCCGGTGTCCCGATCGTCGTCGCCATGAACAAGATCGACAAGGCCAACGCAAACACCGATCGGGTGAAGCAGCAGCTGGCGGCCAAGGAGCTCATCCCCGAGGACTGGGGCGGCGAGACCATCGTCGTACCCGTGTCGGCGCTCAAGAAGCAAGGCATCGACGAGCTGCTCGAGATGATCGCGCTGCGAGCCGAGCTCGAGGAGTACACGGCGACCCCGAGCCGGCGAGCCATCGGCACCGTGCTCGAGGCGCGAATCAGCGAAGGCCGGGGTATCCTCGCCAACGTGCTGGTCCAAGACGGCACGCTGCGCCTCGGTGACAACTTCATCTGTGGCGTCGCGGCCGGACGCATCAAGGCCATGTTCGACGATCACGGAAAGTCGGTCGACGAAGCCGGCCCCTCCACCCCGGTCGAGATCCTCGGCCTCGATGAGGTTCCTGAGGCCGGCGCTCAGTTCTATGTCGTCTCGAAGAGTGACGTGAAGCGGGCCCAGCAGGTGGCACGCGAGCGTCGCGAGAAGATGCGCCAGGCCGACTTGGCCGAGCGTTCGTCCGTGACCCTGACCAACCTCTTCGATCGCATCTCCGAGGGCAAGACCAAGGAAGTGCGGCTCATCGTCAAGGCGGACGTCAAGGGCTCCCTCGAAGTGCTGCGCCGTGAGCTCGTGGACATGGCGACCGACGACATCAAGGTGCGCGTCCTACGAGCCGCCATCGGTGGCGTGTCGGAAAGCGACGTGCTCCTCGCCCAGACCTCCGAGGCCATCATCATCGGCTTCCATGTCGTGGCGGACGATACCGCTCGCTCGCTGGCCGAGGAGAAGGGCGTCGACATCCAGGTCTACCACGTCATCTACGACCTGCTTGACGACGTCAAGAAGGCCATGGAGGGCCTCCTCGAGCCGATCCAGCGAGAGGTCATCACCGCCCATGCGAACATCCGAAAAGTGTTCTCGGCGTCGGGCATCGGCAACATCGCCGGTTGCTACGTCACCGACGGCGCGATGCAGCGCAGCAACATGGCTCGCCTCGTTCGCAACGGCATCGTGATCTACACCGGCAAGCTCTCCAGCCTCAAGCGCTTCAAGGAAGACGTGCGCGAGGTACGGAGCGGGTTCGAGTGCGGCATCAAGATCGAGGGCTACGAGGACATCAAGGTCGATGACGTCGTCGAGACCTACAAGCTCGTCGAAGAGAAGCAAACACTCTGACGTGAGCTCAGCCTCCCCTCGCCGGTGTGTGCATGATCGTCGGCATCCTGCAACTCGATCTCCGAATACCGGCTGCGCACAGCCTGAAGGACAAACGCCGCGTCTTGCTCCGGCTCAAGGACAGGGCGCGGCAGAAGTTCAACATCGCGATCGCCGAGGTCGAGTATCAGGACGTTCATCAGCAAGCGCGCCTCGGCGTGACGACCGTCTCGAACGACGGGCGGCACGTCCAGTCCACGCTCGATCATGTCGTGAACTTCGTTACGAGCCAACCGGATGTCCAGCTCATCGATCACCAGATCGAGACGCTGTGACTTTCGACCGTCCCTGGAACCACTGAGCCCGAGACTCCGATGAACAACCCGAGCTTTGGTCGCCTCGAGTCCCAAATCAAGCAGAAGATCGCCGTCATCATTCAGCGGGACCTCACCGATCCCCGCCTGGGCTTCCTGACCGTGACGCGCGTCAAGCTCACCCGGGACAAGCACTACTGCAAGGTCTACTACTCGGTGCTCGGCTCGGCCGGCGATCGCTCGAAGGCCGCCCACGCCCTCGAGGATGCCCGCGGACACATCCAGTCGTTGCTCGGACGAACTCTCCACACGCGAACCCTCCCCATCCTGCAGTTCCAGTTCGACGAGTCGATCGAGGGCGCGATCCGGGTTTCCTCGATTCTCGACGACCTCGCCCGAGATCGAGGGGACGACGTCGAGAGTGACGTCGAGGGTGACTCGGAAGCGGTCAACAACGACGGGGAAGCGCTGGACGCCGACTCGAAAGCGGTCGAAGCCGACTCGGCAAAGGAGCTTGCCGAAGGCGAAACGGAGACAACTTCCGAGCACGACTCGACCGCGTCGAGCTCCGACGACGACACCCGCTGACCCGCCCCACCTCCTCCAAAACCTCTTCAAGCTGCCCAACCCTCAAGTCAACCGACTCCTCGTGTCGATAGGACCCCAGGTCCTGACGAACGAGGAGCAGCATGACCACGTCATTCAGTCCCCGGCACGCAGCCGATCTTTCGGACATCGCTCGCGGTGTGATCACCCGCTTCGGTACCGTATTGAGCCGGCGTGACATCACCGTTCGCCTGTGGGTCGAGCTCGACTGCGGCCCGGCGCGCGTGGATCGCAGCGACATCCGAAGGCTCTGTGAGAACCTCCTGCTACGCGCCATCCGTGTCACGCCCGAGCAGGGCACGGTCTACGTCCGCGTCTCTTGTGACGAGCGGGACGTGTTCCTGGCCATCTCGGACGAGGGGGCGGGCTACCATCCTCGTCAAGTCGGCCAGCTGGCTCCCTTGCTGCAGACTTGCCGGTCTCTCGGTGAGGCCAACGACGGAAAGCTGCGCTGGGCGACTTCCGAAGGCTTCGGAACGACCTTCACGCTCCGCGTGCCACGCGCCTGAGCCTCGACGGGGCTGGTTCGTCCTCAGGCTCGCGGCTGGTCCAAACCCTGGCTCTGCATCCAGCTCCAGGTCTCCTCGAGACCGGATGCGAACGTGCGCGGGCGATAGCCGAGCTCGTTCTCCGCAGTGTCCGATCGATAGGCCCAGCTGTGTCGGTAGATGCTCGCGATCCCGCGCGTGAGCTCGGGCTCTCGGCCGAACAGCCAGGCCAGGAGCTCTTCGGTCGCACCCACGATCGAGAGCAGTCCGATCGGAAGATGCCGGCGCAGCGGAGCTCGGCCGCTGAGGCGAGCGAAGTGCCCGAAGACTTCGTCGATCGTCACATTATCACCACCGAGCAGGTAGCGACGGCCTGGCTGCCCCGCCTGCATCGCGAGTCGATGTCCTTCGACCACATCGTCGACGAACGCGTAGCACCACCGCTGCCGACCCGAGCCGGGGATCCCAGGCAGCTTGCCTCGGAGAAAGTCGCGGAACGTCTTGACCAGGATGTTGCCCTCGGTGAGCAGGCCCGGCCCGTAGATGACGCCGGGATAGGTCGTGATGATCTCACAAGCGCCGCTCGAGAGGTGTCGTTGAATGACCTCGTCGGCCGCTCGCTTGGTGCGCTCGTAGTCGTTGTGCGGAGAGAGCTGGGGCCGCTGGTTCTCGTGGCCGAGAGTGCCGTCCTCCGGCGAGGGCCCCAACGCCATGAAGGACGAGGTGAGCACGATGCGTCGCACGCCATGAGCGGGCGCGCGCGTGAGGAGGCGATCGACGGCCTCCACGTTGACACGATCGAAGATCCGACGATCGCGTGCCCATTTCTTGACGACGGCCGCGGCGTGGAAGACCCGGTCGCAGCCCTCCAGCGCTCGATCCCATGTCGACTCGTCAGCGAGGTCTCCTTCGACGAGCTCGACATTCGGCCCGGCGAGCCCCTCGATGTTGCTGCTTGCACGCACGAGCACTCGCAGCTGCTCACCTCGCCCGGCCAAGGTCTCCGTGAGGCGCCGCCCCAGGAATCCCGTTCCTCCCGTCACCAGAATTCGCTCACTCATCGACCGGTCTCTCGTCAGATCATGTAGGCGACTGCCAGCCCGATCTGGGCCAGCATCATCATGCGGTACATATGACCCCACGACGGATGATTCTCGCTGCGAGCCAGCTCGTCGGGATCTTCCAGGATCAGGCGCAAGGTAAAGAGCCCGTAGGCGACCAGGACACCGCCGAGGATGAGGAGCATGGCCGCGTTGCCCGACAGCACGGGCTCGCCGCCCGCTTTCGTCAACACGAGGCCCAAGGGAATCAGCAGCCACGGCAGCACGAAGAAGGGAGCGATCTGACGTGCGGCTCCACGCGGACCGTAGCGCACCGGTAGAGTGGCACAGCCGGCGGCGCGATCGCCGTCCATATCGGCGAAGTCCTTGGTGGCCGATGCCCCGAGCAGGAACAGGAAGAAGATCGCCCCAATGAACCAGGGCTCAACGTCCGAGACAGCGGTCGCCACACAGGACCAGCCCGCGACCTTCAGGAGGCAGCCACGAGGAATCGAGATCGTGAGCTGCGCCGGCCATGCCCAACGCTTCGTCCGACCGAAGGCCGGCACCGAGTAGATCAAGGTGAACAGCGCTCCCGCCAACACGATCAAGAAGCACTGATGCTCGACGAAGAAGCCCGCTTCGCTGCCCAGCGGCCGAATGAACCAGCTGGTCCCGATGGCGGCCAGGTAGAACAGCGCCGCGACCACCAACGACTCGCCGATTCCGAGACGCCCGCTGGGGATCGGTCGGTGCGGCTTGTTGATGCGATCGTTCTCGAGGTCCGTCCACTGGTTGACGGCGTTGCTGCCGGCATTCAGTGCCGCCGCCACGAAGGCACCGAGAAGGATGCCGACCCCGTAGCGACTCCAACCCGCGGATTGAAACCACGGAAAGAACGCTTGCCCCTCGCTGCGGGCCACGGCACCGAGGGCGGTCACGGCTCCCGACACCATTCCGAGCAGCGGAGGTAGCAGCGTGAACGGGCGCGCCAATCGCCAGTAGAGAGCCAGTCGTTCGAGAGTGCCGCTCATCGTTCTCCAGGTGCCGAGGGGATCCGCTAGGAGCGGAGAGTCTACCAGGAGCACGAACATCGAGTAACCGGCGAAAGAGTCGGCCCAGTGGGCCATACGGAGGACCCTTCAGCGGACTGAAGTCCGCCCTCCGATTCGGAGGCCCGACTTCACCGGAGGCCCGACTTCAGTCGGGTGGTTCGTCGATCGACACCAAGGTGTCCTAGGCTGGTTCCTTGCGCCCCGAAGAAGCCATCAATCGGTGAGCTGAAGCAGACGAGTCGACGAGGAGCGCCGCGAGACGAGATCAAATGGCCGCCAACCCCATCGCAATGGCCGCACCGACGACGGTGTTGGCAAAGTTCAGCGCTTCGTTGCCCAGTCGTCGAAAGAAAGGGCTCGCCGCGCCGAGAATGCTCTCGATCATCATGCCCGCGAAGCCGCCGAGGGCGATCCAAGCCGCCATGATTCCCGTGAGCTCGGCGAGGAGTGCCGCCGCCAGGAGCCCCAGCCCCAACGCTGCCACGGCGCCGGCTGCCGTGCCTTCGAGGGAGATCGCGCCTTCGGTGCCAATGGGCACCCGCTTCCAGGTCGTCGCTAGCACCGGGTGCCGACCGTAGAGCTGACCGATCTCGCTCGCAGTGGTATCTGACAGTGCGGTCGCGAACGCCGCCGCGAATCCCACCAGCCAGAGCGGATCGTCAGTCACCGCGAACACGATTGCACACAACACGCTCGTCAGGCAGTTCGCCAACGCGTGACGCGCGCCCCGCCGCCCGCGATTCTCCTGGGCGACTCCCAGTGAGGCCTTTCGCCGATACCCCAGCTTCGACAACCCCGAGCCGACCGCGAAGAACGCAAACAGGATCACAAACCCTTGCCAGCCCGTCGCGACATAGATGACGGTGCCGAGGACGACCCCTCCCATGACGCCCGACCGGCTGACGAGCCCCAACCACCAAGCGATCGCGGCCAGCGCGCCGTTGACGAGCAAGGCCTCTAGAAGGCGATCGAGCTGCCCCATGTCCACCATCCACCCATGGCGAGCGCACTTCCGAGGGAGACGGTCACGTTGTCATCGATCGGAATCGGCAACGACTCGAGAACCGCGGCGACTCCCGCACCCAAGGCGCCCGCAATCCATAGCTGCGTGCCCACGAGGATGGCGGCCTCATCGTAGATCCAACCTCGCCCCCACTGGGTCCACTGGATCAGGCCTCCGGCGATCGGGAGCGCGACCAGGAAGAAGGCCACCGTGCCGGCCCAGCTCTTCTGCCGATTCCAGGGAAGCCGAACACGACCGTAACGTCGGCCGAACCAGTTCGAGGCGGCGTCGCCGACTGCCAGAATACCCCAAGCCGCCGCCGCGATCGGTAGCGGGAAGATCAAGACCAGTGCCAGCACTGCAACGGGGTACAGCTTGAACCCCGACAGATAGCGCTCGCCCGGTCGAAGCAGAGGCCGGTCCCAGCCGATGGCCGGCAGGATCAAGAAGTTCAGCAGCACGCCAAAGAGGCCGCCGACGATGACCGCCCAGGCCGGCAGAAACGCCAACGACGTCGCACCCAGGCCAACGGCCAAGTGAACGAGCTGTCGTCGATTCTCCCGAAAGGCACGCGCCGACTCGGTTCCGTCGGGCGCTTGCAGGTAGCCGAGCTGCCGGAGCTTCTCGTGGATGTCCTGAGCCGGATCGCGGCCGTTCATGACGCTCTTCCACTGGACGACTCGGTGCAGCTCATGGGACGCGCTCGCCGATGGCCTGAGCAAACTCGATCAGCCGACGAGCGGCGGGGCCGAAGGCCGACAAGCTCTGCTCGGCAGTCGTCACGAGCTGCCGATGGAGCTGGACGGCCTCTTCGCGTCCACAAAGATCGACGAATGTCGGCGCCTTGCGTCGGGCGGCCTTGTCTTCGGAAGACGCTGTCGACGGGGTCTGCTCGAGCAGGTCGTCGGCGATTTGGTAGGCGAGACCGAGGTTCTTCGCATAGACCTCGAGCGCCTGGATGGACTCCGAGGAGGCCTGCCCGATCAGGGCAGGTCCTTTGACGGCGAGGTGGAACAGCGAGCCGGTCTTTCGGCTGTGCCGGTACTCCATCACCTGGATGTCGACGCGGCTCTGGACCATCTGCAAGTCGACCTGTTGCCCTCCGATCATCCCGCTCGAGCCGAGCGTGCTGCCAAAGAGGCTGAGCAGCTCGCCGGCATCCTTCGGCTTGAGGGTCGAGGCGGCGATGGCTTCGCCGAGCACCTCGAAGGCCAACATCAGGAGCCCCTCGGCGGCGAGGAGTGCCGTCGACTCGTCGAATGCGAGATGGAGCGCGGGCTTGCCGTGACGCCGAAAGCCGTCGTCCATACACGGGAGGTCGTCGAGGATCAGCGAGCAGTTGTGGATGAGCTCGACGACGGCGGCCATCGGCTCGATGACCCGACTCTCCGCACCGACGAGCTCGCCGACCCAGAGCGCGAGGAGCGGCCGCAGCCGCTTTCCTCCCGCCTCGATCGTGTAGCGCATCGCCTGGTGCAGTCCAGGCGGAAAGGTATCCGCCGGGGGCAGGGTACGGGCGAGGATCACTTCGACCTCTTCCCGTGCCTGCGCGGCATTCTTCTCGAAGCTCATGGTCGGCGCCTTTCAGGCCTTCGGTTCGGCCCGGATCAGAAGAAGGCGCTTCCGTCCATCTCGGCGGGAATCTGGATGCCGAGGATCTTCAATACGCTCGGTGCGATGTCCATGATGTTGTGGAAGACTTGGCCATCGCTGACTTGGCTGAGAGGCCGCGTGCTGAACAGCACTCCGGTCACGAGCTGCGGATCGACGCTCGGATGGCCACCGCTCCACTTCTGGTCGTTGTCCTCGAGAACCGTCTCGCCGAAGTCGCCCAAAGTCGTCGTCCACGAGACGCGGTAGTTGTCGTGGAACCCGAGGAGCAGATCGGGAGCATTCTCTTTGGCAAAGGGTCCATTGTAGATCTCGTCGCCGCGGAAGACTCGACGGACGACCGGGCTACCGTCATCGTCACGCAGCTCCAGCAGCTTGGCGATGATCTCCTCCTCGACCGCGCGCTTCTCGGCGAGCGGGACGCTGCCGTAGGCTTCGCGCCCTTGGAGGTTCAGGAAGATCTTGCCGAGACCCATCGAGTAGGCTCTGGTGTTTTCCCAGTCGACCGTCATGAAGAAGCTCTGCGCCGGGAACAGGCTCGGGATGTCGGCGTCGGGCGTGACCTCTCCGATCTTCGACCGGATGAAACCGTTCTGCGCCAGCCACGTGTTGAGGTTGACGCCGCGGCGGAAGGGCGAGAAGCCGTGATCGCTGACGACCATCAGGGTCGTGTCGTCCGACAGATGCTTCGCCATCACCTCGCCGACGAAGGCATCCATCTTCTGATACATCCACTTGATCGAGTCGCGATAGGTCACGCCCATGAAGGGGCTCAT
The DNA here is from genome assembly GCA_029260795.1 of Planctomycetota bacterium. Taxonomy (GTDB): domain Bacteria; phylum Planctomycetota; class OFTM77; order OFTM77; family OFTM77; genus OFTM77. The sequence continues at coordinate 48,655 of JAJDCO010000066.1, forward strand.
CGTGTCGGCGAGCTCCTTCTCCTCCTCGGTTTGAGGAAGGTAGAGGCGATACATCATGTGCGCCATGCGATCCGTGGAGCCGAAGACGCCGACCAGAAGTCGCCAGTCCTTCTTCTCGAGCGCCGCCGTGATCAATCGTGCGCGCTCTTCGAACAGGTAGCCCATGTTCTGGACGAACGTCTCCTCGTCGATGAGCTCGTCCTTGAGCGGGTTCGTCATGCACGCCCAGCCGAGCGTGTGGTAGAGGCCTTGGCTTGCGAGCTCTTGACCGAAGCCTTCCGGCGAGGAGATCGAGATCGTCTTCGGCGGGTTCTCCGGACTCATGTTGATCGGAGGCATGAAGAGCGTGAAGTGCTTGTCCTCCGACATGCTGGTCAGCGCGAAGCGCGTGATCGCCTCGACCTCAATCATCCGGTTGATCACGAAGGTCACACGGAACCAGTCGCTCCACTCGCCGACTCCCAAAGACTGCTTCTTTCCCTGGAGCTCGATGCCCATCTTGCGGCCTGACCAATCCGGGCGGAGCGTGAGCGGAGCCGAGGTGGTCTGAGTCTTGGACAGGTCGAAGCGCTCGTTCTCGAGCTTCTCGCGCTCCTTCCAAGTCAGCTCATCGTTCTCCTCGAGCTTGCGGATGGCCGCGACACGCTCGGCGACCACGTAGTTCGTCGGCCCCTGGAGATCGACCGTCAGGCTGCCGTCCTCCTGCTCGGTGACCTTGACCTCGTAGCCAGCCGTGCTCGTCTCCTCCTGGGCTCGGATCATGAACTGACCATCGGTGAAGAGGTACCAGGTGCCCGGGGAGCCTTGGACGTCGGGAACGCCGAGGCCTGCCGTGATGCGCGCATTGGGGATGTCTTCGACCGGGAACTCCATCGGAAGCTGAAGCCCGATGGTCTCGACACCATTCTCCGCGGCGATCTTCCAGAACGAGTCTCCGATGCGGACCTGCTCTCCCACCGGCAGCTCGGAGGGGAGCTGATCGCAGATCCAGTAGACTCCGCCTGCGCCTGCCACAGCCAAGATCAACCCGACCCCGATGGGAAAGACCAGCGCGCCTCGCTTGAGCAGCTTGCCGACCGCGAACCCCAGGATCAGCAGGACGCCGCCCGCGATCGCGGCGTAGAGGATCTTGCTCTCGGGGCCGTAGCCGATGACGTCTTGGGTCGGCTTGTTGACGATCTTTGCGAGCCCGATGTCGGGAAGCGGCCCACTCTGGGTGTTGTTGCGCCGGATGAATCCGAAGACGCTGTGCTTGCCGGGATTCGTACCCGTGGCGAAGCTCGACCAGGAGACCGGCGATTGAGGAGGATTCGCGCTCTCCAGCGGTGCGTAGCTGCCCTGCTCCCTCAGACGCTGCATGTTGGGCAGCGAGCCGTCCTGCATCCACATCTCGACCAGGTCGCTGTCGATGCCGTCGAAGCCCAAGACGATGACCCGGGAATCCTCGGCCGCGTCAACGTTCGCGCCCCCGAAGAAGAGTGCCAGGATCAGGGTGAGGGTGCGCCAATAAGGCAGCGCACGGCCACGGAAGAAGGTACCGGCCATGTGATGGTTCGCTCGTCGTAAGTGGACGTATATCGCGGGTTAGGAAGGGCTCAGTCGATTCTCGTTTTTGAGGCACGAATCGAGAATGCAACCATTTACGATGATCGCTGTCAAAAGGAAAACCGCCTCGCAGCGCGGTCCTACGGAACCACCGCGACCGCGGATCGCGCCGGACCCCCTGGTATCTATCGACCCTTCGGTGGGTCGAGCTGAGGGTCCCCCCTACCAGTCGAATGCCCACCGGATGCGTCTGATTCAGCGCGCCAGCCTCCCGGTCCTCGTCATCCTGCTCCTGACGGCCGCCCTTTGGTGGCTGCTGCAGAGCGAGGACACGCCACGGAGTCCCTCCAGGGTGAGCGAAGTGCCCGGGCCGGCGACTGCTTCGGATGACCCGGTGTCGAGCGTCACCACCCTGGCGGATCCGAGCTCCACGACCGAAGCTGGCACCGACGTCACCCCCAGGGAGCCAGCCGTTCCAGAGCTACGAGTGCTCGATTGGCTGGGTGGCCCCATCGAAGGCGCTCACGTCACTCAAGGCGAGCAAGAGCTCGGAGCCACGAACATCGGGGGCCGCCTACCGCTCCCGGTCGGATGGTCTCGAGGTGAAGCCCTCGAGGTCGAAGCGAACGGGTACGCACGCTTTCGGGGTCATCCGGATCCCGAGCTCCTCGAGATCCGATTGCGGCGAGCCCTGGCCGTCTTCGGTGAGCTGCGGACCGCGGACGGTCAACCGGTCGAGGAGTTCACTCTACTCGCCCTCGGTGAGGACTCGCCCGACGTCCGACTCGGCGACCGATTCCGCAATGGCCGCTTCGAGCTGACCGGGCTCCCGGAGGCCCGATTGCTTCTGCACTTCGATGCACCTCGGCACCCTCGCCTCGAGCTCCGCGGCATCGTGCCGTCGGAGCAGCCGCTCCAGGTCCAGCTCCCAGCCGGCGGCGCCCTGCACGGGAGCGTGCTCTCGACCGCCGGCGAGCCGCTGGTCGGCATGTGGGTGACGGCGATGCCGGCGCAATCGAGACCGCCGATTGCCGGCCGCTCCTTGCCGGCCCAGAGCCCGAGCCAGCAGACCGGTCCGCAGGGAGCCTTTCGCTTCGAAGGCCTTTTGCCCGGTGACTATCGTCTCGTCCTCGGGCAGATCGCCGAGCCGATCGAAGAGGTCAGTCCAGTCCTCGTCACGGCGGGGCAGTCGACCGAGCACACGTTCCGCATCGCGGCAACGGGCCGGCTGGAGCTGACGGTCGTCGGTGAGAACGGCCTGCCGCTGTCCGGCGTTCAGGTCCGTCTCTACCACCGCGGCTTCGGATATCAGCGAGTGGGCGAGACCGACGCGGACGGCCAGTTCGAAGCCGGCGACCTGCTCATTGGCAGCTATCGCGTCTCCGCGACCCTCGACGGCCATGACCGTCTGGCGAAGAGCTTCACGATTCCCGGCGGCACGCCGCAGCTCCACACCGAGACGATGAAGCGTCGCGAGGATCGCTGAGCCCGAGCTGGGGCTCGCCAGCGGCAACCCGGCCCGCGGCTGAGGCGGCATCACGCTCGAATCAGAGACGCGAACGAAGTCCGACACCTCGCCTGACAATCACGCGGAGCGAGTCGGCGGGCTCCTTCGCCCCCGAGCGAATTCGAAGAGAGAGCGGGCGAGCCGCCCGCGTTCCCAGGGGAAGCCCTCGCACCTCCGAGCTCGTCCGAAACGAGCCCCCACGAATCTCCGTGCCCCCGCGTATTCAGCGTGTTCCAATCCCCGACTCCTCCGCGACCCGAGCCGAAGGAACCGAACCGCTGAAGAAAGAACGGCGAGACCTGACCGAGGGCCCCCTCGTTCCTCATCTGCTGCGATTGTCCGGGCCGGCAATCCTGGCGCTGATCCTCCACAACTTCTTCGGCGTGAACGACACGTTCTTCGCCGCCAAGCTCGGTCAGGCCGAGAGCAACGCGATGGGGGTGATCCTGTTCATCCTCATCCTGAACTTCTCGGTCTCGGCGATCGTGAATCGCGGCGTCATGCCGCTGGTGTCGCGGTACATCGGAGCCAAGGATCGAGCGACCGTCGACCACGTGATCGCGCAAGGGCTCGTCTTCTCGATGACGCTGGCGACGATCGTCAGCATCGTCGGATCGGTACTCTCGCCGCACTTCATCGGATGGCTCGGAGGTTCGGGCGAAACCGTCGGCCCGGGCACGAGCTATCTGCGCACGCTGTATCTGTGCCAATGGGCGATCTTCCTGGCACCGCTCGTCGACTCGATCTTGATCGCTTCGGGCAACACCGTCATGCCGATGCTGCTGCAAGGCCTCTCGGTGGCGATCAACACGGTCCTGAACTGGCTGGTCGTGTACGGTCCCGAGGAGCTCGGCCTCCCCGAGCTCGGGCTGGGAGGCCTCGCGCTGACGACCGCGTTCTCGCGAGGACTGGCGGGAGTGATCGGTCTGATCGCGATCTTCCGCGGGGCGTCCGGTGCGCGTCCGCTGCTCAAGGGTCAGTGGCGTCCTCGACGCGCGACCTATTGGCGGATCGCTCGCCTGGGCTTGCCGACCGCCACCTCGATCGCCATGTACTCGGCCGTCTACATCGTGCTGACGAACTTCATCTCCGACTTCGGGCAGGATGCGTTGGGCGCGCTGGGAATCGGCTTTCGCGGCCTCGAGAGCTTCTGCTTCCATGTGATGGTCGGCTTCGGCTTCGCGAGTGCCACCTTGGTCGGTCAAAACCTCGGAGCCTTGAAGCCCGAACGGGCCGTGCGGAGCGCCTGGGTCGCGGTCGGAATCGCGATCGTGCCGGCGACTCTGTCTGCCGCCGCATTCCTGCTGTTTCCCGAGTCGTTGGTCGCGCTCTATACGAGCGCGCCTGGCATCACGCACTTCACGATCGGTTACATCTCCACCATCGCGTGGTCGCAGTTCTTCCTCGCCTTCGAGGAGGTCTTCGGGGAGGCACTGATCGGAGCCGGCGTCCCGCGGTGGTTCATGCTCGTGGTCGTCCCGTGCAACCTGCTGCGCATCCCCATTGCGTGGTGGCTCGCCTTTCACACCTCGCTCGGCATCCTCGGCATCTGGTGGGCCGTCAACGTCACGACCATGCTCAAGGCCGCCCTACTGACCGTGCTCTTCTGGAAAGGACGCTGGAAGGACCGGGAGATCTGATGAACGACGGACCGCCCACTGTCCCGACGAGATCTTCGAGTAGTCTTCGGCGTTCGGCGCTTCACCCGGGAGAGCACTGAGCAGGCAACCGCAGAATGCGTCGATCCTCGGACGGCCCAGAAAGATCACTCGCCCGGGCTGGTCAGACTGGGCGCGTCTCCCACCCGACCGGACCCATCACGTACTCGGAGCCTCTGCATGAAGCGAACGCTGTTGACTGCCTGTCTGCTCGCCTTGAGTGTCCTGGCTCCGGGGTCGAGATCTTCGAACGACACCGAGGACCTCGAAGCCTTCGTCACCGAGTTCTTCGCGGCCTATGGCCGCATGGAGGTCGACCGCGTGGAGCGCTTCTATGCGGAGTCTCTGTCGCACGAGGATCCGACCGGGGGCCTTCATCTGAAGAGCCGGGCCGCCCTCGACGTGATGTGGAAGCAGTCGCTCGCGACGTACACCGAGCTCGACTGGAAGATCGAGACGCGGGTGATTCAAGGAGATCGGGCGGCGGTCGAAGGCCGGGTCACGGGGAAGATCTCCGGGAGGCCATTCGACGTTCGGTTCGCAACCTTCCTCTTCGTGAAGGACAGTCGCGTCACGCGGCAGATCGACTACGTCGACTACGCCTCGCTGCAGAAACAGATCGGAGCCGGCGGCAAGTAACGTCTCAACTCCTCACTCGACGCACGACGCGGTCGACGACCTTCAAGCCGCCGAGAGCGGTGGCGAGAGTGCTCTGACCTGGGAAGAATCACTCGAATCAGGCCGACCCGCCTTCCGGTCACACGGGACTGTGTTCGAAGCAGGGAATCGGTCATCATCTTCCTCGAGCGCCCTGTCATCGCATCCGACTCGCGGCGGGCCGCGAAGGTGGGGTTGTCGATCGAGTGACCTTCTTCTCGGCCACAACAACACGACTTTCCCCCAAGGTTGCAAAAACCTAGGCCTTTCGGGGCAGTCTTGGCCAGCCTTGTCAGGGGAGGAGGCCTGTTGGCTGGCCGCCACCCCGACTAACGGAAGGTTATTCGGGCCGACTTGGTAATCATATGATATTTACCTCATTTTAGTGCAACAAGAGAGCCCGTTCGGTCACGACGCTCCGCTCCCCAGAAAACACCGTCTCGTGCTGCAAAGCTGGGATTCAGTCGAACGGGAGGGCTTCTCGCGCACCGCTCTCTCACCCACGCTCTTCGAAGGCAGATCGCACCGCCGACAGGCCACGAGGATGAAGTGGCGCGACCTGTCGAACTCCGTTCGGGTCTCTGTACTCCATGCACGTGCGAGAAGGCAGAGCCACCGACGGTAATCGTCACGCGAGACCGACTGCGAAGCGAACTGAAACCCGAGCGTTGAAAAAGCTACAGCGCGCCGACTTGAAGATCTGAACGTTGAACGTTCAACGTTGAACGTTCAACGTT
>JAJDCO010000067.1 GCA_029260795.1 Planctomycetota bacterium
CTCATTTGAACCCTCCGGGCTAAGTTCATGTGTTCAAGCCCTAAATGGACCGCCCGGAGGGATCCTATCCCTCAACGCCCTCCTCGTTCAAGTCGATTCGCAATAACCGGTTACACCCCAACAAAAACCAAACACACCCAATCGAATTCGGCAAAACCAGGCACTCTCGACGCTGGCTGGAGAGATCTGGGTGAATGGAGTCTCCCGCCAGTTGAAGAGCCAGCCGGAATACCACACGCCGGTGAGTCAGGTCCTGACTCCGGACTCGACCATTGAGGGTATGAATTCATGATGTTGGCGTTTCGAGAATCCGTAGATCCGGAGCTCGGAATGACCTCGATATCCTTTTTCTATTATTCGGACCATGGCGACGAGCGGCTCTCGCGCGTCCCTCTTGAAGAGGAGAGGTTCTCAGACCGGCCCCTGCGACTGCGGAGGACCCGGACATCTGAGAGCCGCCAGGGTCCAGTGAGTGGAGCGGGACGTGAAGAAGATCGTAATCACTCTGCCGTTGCTGGCTTTCGTGGGCTGCTTCTTGGGCTTCTACTCCTGGCAATCGGAAGAGCCCCAGGCTCCGTGGACCGAGCTGCCGGTGGAAACTCCCGGCAGCGGCCCCGAACGAGTGCTGCAGCCGCTCGCCTCCCAACCGCGTCCTGTTTTCGAGGCCGCCCACGAGAGTGCGGATGTGGGGGACCCGGCTCTCGAGGTCGCGCCAGAGGCACCCACGTCGGTCGTGCCGCTCGTCACTGTCGATCCAGCCATCGCTCAGCGTTTCGGACTCGGTCAGCAGGAGATACGGGAGAGTCTTCTCGCCCAGACAGCGATCTGGCAAGGCAAGTCGCTGGGCACGATCGGAGACATCATTCGATCCGTACCCGACCTCTCGATGGACCAGCTCGATCGGATCATTGCATTCTTGGAGCTGAACGAGCGCGGATTCTGCAGCATTGTCTCGAAGCGAATCGTGCTCTCCGCCAGCGAGAAGGGTCAGCACTCCGTCGTCAGCGTCAGCACTGGAATGATCCGAGAGTCCTCGCCGCGAGAATACCCTCAGGTGAAGCTGGATTTCGCAGAGCTTCGAAGCCTCTACGATGACTTCTTCTTCACCGTGTTCGATGCTGGCCAGCACGAGGCCTTCCGTTCCCTGACCGATCGCTGGGGCTGGCGCCGATTCGACAGCTGACCAGCAATTGATCGATCGCACTCGGGAATCGCCATCCGCTCTGAGACTCTCGCCGTAGGAGAGAGCATTTCAGCGATCCCTGAATCATTTCAGGACATGGGGGATTCGGGCCAGCCATCCAGTCGCGCGCGGCCTGAGTCGATCTTCGTCAGTGAGCGGCGGCATTGTGCCGTCGAGAGAAGAGGAGCGTTTGCAATGTCCAGATTGCTGTGTTGCCTGACAGTCTTGGTCGGTGCCTTCGCCGCGAGTCTCTCGCACTGGCGGGCGGTCCGCGCCGCAGGAACGGTCGACTTCGTCATGAGCTTCGATACTCTGTCACCCGCCCTGTGCGGGCTCGATACCATCGATGGTGTCACGATCTCAATCCCCGGTGGTGGAGCTTCCGACTTGGAGGTGGAGGATCCCAGTGGGATCAAGGACTGGGGCGGCGAGGCCATTGGTGGGCTGGGCGGGGGCCCTCAAGTCGGCACGGCCGCGCCGAGTACCGATCTGACCAACCCGAACTCCTATGACCTCAACATCACGTTCAAGATCCCCGACGACGAAAGTCAGTGCATCACCGTGCGATTCACCGGCACTGATGAAGGCGAGTCCGACGAAGGCTGCTGCTTCAAGATGTGCTACGACGCCACGTCCGGGAGCTGGGGCCCGATCGTGAGCTGCGGTGGCTTGTAGGCTCAGCGGGGCCGGGGGCGCCGCTGCGGATGCCTCCCTGCGCTCGCGCGCCTGCTCCGAACCCTCCTTCGGGTCCGCTCAGCGCTGCGAGAGCAGGGTGAAGCCGATCAGCTTGTAGAGCAGCCGCGCTCCGACCATCGCGTCCCAGCCGTCCAGCTCCGGACCCGGGGCGACCTCGCAGAGATCAAAGCCCACGATCCGCCGGCCTGAGTCGACCACCTCGCGCAGCAGGTACGTCGCCTCCGCGAAGGAGAGTCCGTCCGGGACGGGCGTTCCGGTGTGCGGGCACAGCGTGGGGTCGAGACCGTCGATGTCGAAGGAGACGTAGACCTGCTCGGGTAGATCGGCCACGATCCGCTCGGCGAGGTCGCTGAATGCGATCCCTTCGAGCTTCTGTCGGGAGAGCTCGGGGCCGCTGTTCAGCCGGATCTGGCCGTTCGAGGACTCGATGAACTCGTGCTCTTCCTCGCTCAGGTCCCGGATGCCGACCTGGACGATCGGCGGCGCACCGAGACGCGTGCTCACGTTGTAGAAGATCGAGGCGTGGGACCAGGTGAAGCCCTCGTAGGCCGGGCGCAGGTCCGCATGCGCGTCGATGTGCAGGATGCCGAGCTTCGGGAAGCGCTCCAGGTGCGCGGCGATGGCGCCGAAGGGCACGGCGTGGTCCCCGCCGATCGTGCCGACGACGCGGCCGCCGGCGAGGGCACGCTCGACCTCGCGCCGCACGATCGCGTTGAGGCGGTCGCCGCACTCGTTGACGCGATCGCGGGCGGCTCGGACCTCCTCGGAATCCTCGGTGCCGATCGCCGCGATCACCTGCTCGGCCAACGGTCTCGCCTCGGCATTCATTGCCACGATCTCTGCGGACGGCTCGCGCAGGAAGATGCCCTGCTTGTAGGGCCGCTCGGTCTCGAGGTCGTAGAGGTCGACCTGGTGGCTGGCGGCGAGGAGTGCCTCGGGTCCGCGGGCGGTGCCGGGTCGATACGAGGTCGTCGCCTCGAACGGAACGGGAATGAGGTGGAAGCGGCTGGCATCGGGACGGACCGGAAGACCGAAGATGCCCGAGTCCGCGGCAGACGGTGCGGCGGGGTCGAAGTCCTCGGGCAGGGCGGGGAGCTCAGGGGTGGACATCGTGTCTTCGCAGAGGAGAGGGACCGGTGTGTCTCAAGAGGGATTCGCGGCCGCGGCGAGCTTCTCTCGCAGGTCTCGGACCATGTGGCTCACGAAGGCCTGCTCGGCCTCGTCGAGATTGCCGGCGGTCTTGATCTCGAGCATCGCGATCATCTCGATGACGAAGCGCGCCTGGTCGAGGTTGCGGCTCGTCTCGCCGGTGGCGGGATGAGGAAAAATCCCGAGGTGCAGCAACGCCTGGCTGGCCAAGGCGGAGACGTGGACTTTGAAAGAGGGCTCGGGCAAGGGCTGATCGGTTTGGCTCGACCAGGCCTTCTTATTCTTCTTGGCAGCTTCGTCAGTCATCTCTTGCGATGGTGGGGGGCCCGGTTGAGTTGGCCGGAGGCGAGGCTCCGATCGCGGAGCCCGCGAGGCGGTCAGAGGATCTCGGAGGGCTCTTGATGAGGCTCGTCGCTGGTCGAGGGAGCCTCATCGCTTGGGACCTGGGTCGCCCGATTGTCGAGCGCCGCACGCACGAAGGCCCGAAAGAGTGGGTGTGGGCTGATCGGCTTCGACTTGAACTCGGGGTGGAACTGCACTCCGACGAAGAAGGGATGGTTCTCGATCTCGACGACCTCGACCAGGTCCCCCTTCTCGTAGATGCCGGTGATCTGGAGCCCGGCCTGGCTGAGGCGCTCGCGGTAGAGGTTGTTGACCTCGAACCGATGTCGATGCCGCTCGAAGATGACGCGCTCGCCATAGGCTTCGAAGGCCTTCGATCCCTCCAAGAGGCTGCAAGGATAGGAGCCGAGTCGCATCGTGCCCCCCTTGTTGTGGACGTCGCGCTGATCGTCCATGAGTGCGATGACGGGGTGCTGCGTTTGAGCATCGAACTCGCTCGAGTTCGCGGCGGCGAGTCCGGCCACGTTGCGGGCGTACTCGATGACGGCGCTCTGGAGGCCGAGGCAGATCCCGAAGTAGGGGATCTTGTTCTCACGCGCGTAGCGGACGGCTTCGATCTTTCCGTCGGAGCCGCGCTCCCCGAAACCGCCCGGCACCAGGATGCCCCCGACGCCTTCGAGGTAGCGAGCGGGCCCGTGCGCTTCGACGTCCTCGGCTTCGACCTTCTCGATGCGGACACGAGTCTTGTTGGCGATTCCCGCGTGGGTCAGCGCTTCGTAGATCGACTTGTAGGCGTCGGTGAGCTGGATGTACTTGCCGACGACGGCGATGCGCGTCTCGCGCTCGGGGTTGCGCACGACGGCGAGCATGCGCTTCCAGTCGGAGATGTCGCTGGGGCCGGCATCCAGAGAGAGGCGCTCGATGATGGTCTCGTCGAGCTTCTGCTCTTGGAGGACGATCGGCACCTCGTAGATCGAGTACTCGACGTCGCGCTCTTCGATGACCGTCTCTTTGTCGACGTTCGTGAAGAGCGAGATCTTGTCGCGGATGTCCTTGGTCATCGGGCGCTCGGTGCGGCAGATGATCGCATCCGGCTGGATACCGATCTGGCGCAGCTGGCTGACCGACTGCTGAGTGGGCTTGGTCTTGAGCTCGCCGGCGGCTCGCAGATACGGCAGCAGCGTCAAGTGGATGTAGAAGACATTCTTGCTTCCCCGGTCGTGTCGGAACTGTCGAATCGCTTCGAGGAACGGGAGAGACTCGATGTCGCCGACCGTTCCTCCGATCTCGGTGATCGTGACGTCGTTCTGCGGATCGACGGCGCGTAGGATCGACTCCTTGATCTCGTCCGTGACGTGAGGGATGACCTGCACGGTCGAGCCGAGATACTTGCCGGCACGCTCGTTCGAGATGACCTTGTGGTAGATCTTGCCGGTGGTGTAGTTGCTGTGCAGGTTGAGCTTGGCGTGGGTGAACCGTTCGTAGTGACCGAGGTCGAGATCGGTCTCGGTACCGTCGTCGAGCACGTAGACTTCACCGTGCTGGAACGGGTTCATCGTTCCCGGGTCGACGTTGAGGTAAGGGTCGAGCTTCTGGAGCCCGACGCGGAGGCCGCGGGACTCCAGCAGCATCCCGATGGCAGCGCTCGTCAACCCCTTGCCGAGGGACGAGACGACACCGCCGGTCACGAAGATGTGCTTGGTCGCTTTGTGGGCCATGGGGGGTCAGTCGCCTCCGCGCGAAGGTTGAGTGAGAGAGGGCGCCGGCGGAACGGCGTCGGCTCGACGGCGCTGGACGAACGCCTCGTAGTCTTCCGGAGTATCGATCCCACGAGGGATCCAGTCGATGGTCGTCACGCGAATCGGATCACCCGACTCGAGAGCTCGGAGCTGCTCCAAGCTCTCACACTGCTCCAGGGGAGTCGGGGCCCTGGCCGCGAATTCGAGTAGGTAGTCTGCCCGGTATCCGTAGATGCCCACGTGACGGAGCGGCGGAGACACTCGGGCTTCGCGGGCGGCGGGAATGGGGGCGCGGGAGAAGTACAGGGCGTGTCCCCGCCGATCGAGGACCACCTTGACGACACTCGGATCTTGGAGCTCGGCGTCGCTCTCGATCGGACAGGCCAGCGTGCTGAGGCAAACCGACGCCTCGTCTTCGAGGCTCGCGAACAGTCGCTCGAGGGCTTCGGCAGGGATGTCGGGCTCGTCCCCTTGGAGATTGACGATCAGCTCGATGCCGGCCGGGCGGAGCTCGCGCTCCACGACCTCGGCCACGCGGTCGGTTCCGCAGCGATGGTCGGCGCGTGTCCAGAAGACCTCGGCGCCGAACGACTCCGCCTCGCGCCGGATCTCCTCGCTATCCGTCGCGATGCCGATCCGTTCTGCGGCGCCGGACGCTCGAGCGCGATCCCAGACATGCTGGACGAGCGAGCGACTGGTGCGTGCGAGGAGAGGCTTGCGGGGAAGGCGTGTCGATTCGAGGCGAACGGGAATGACGATCGCGCGCCGCATCAGCGACTTCGCCCCGCGCTGCTGCGGCGCTTGTACGCATCGAACATCTGGGCGCCTTCGGGGTTGTCGGTGTAGAAGAGCTGATGCGTCGTGTTGAAGACGTAACGAAACTCGGTGTCGATGGCCTGGATGGCCTCGAGGAGATCGTCATCGATCGGGCGGCTCGCCGTCGGGAGCTCGTGAACGAGCGACTGGGTTCGATCGTCGATGCCGACGACGATCGCCTTCAGAGCGTTGTCATCCACCAGGGGACCGGTCTCGGGAGTGACGATCGCCAGCTCGAAGTAATCCCAGTCGTCGAAGAAGTCGAGGAGCTCGACCATGCGGTCGTCCTCGATCACCTTGACGCCGGAGCCCATTCCCCCTCGATCCGCTCGCGTGGCGGGGTGGCTGCGGTTGATCAGCGTGAACTGTTGCCCCGATCGAAAATCGATGCGGGTCACTCGATAGCCGGCTTCCGAGTCGAAGCGGCTGGCGGATGAGGCGCAGCCGCCTCCTCCGAGGAGCAAGGTCACGAGACCCAACCAAAGCGTCCACCTTCTCATCGCTGAGTCGAGATCCTTCGCAAGCCGTTGCTTCTGTTGGGGGAACATCGCCGGTCGGTCGGCCGACGGGGTCGAGGTTAGCGTTCGGTTCGACCGATTGCAAGCCGGGGTGATACGCGCCTCGATGCCGAGTGTCCGGCGCCGGTTCCGGCGATGGGCGGCGGCCGTGGGCGCCCAGGGGGAGGAGCGCGACCGGATCCGTGCCGCGGGAGAAACGCCGAGCGGCCTCAAGCGAGCGTCGCGAGGGTCCGACGGGAAATGTATAGTACCGCCCCCCAGGGCGGCGAGCCCGATGCCGTGCTCGACGACCCCCCGGGCCATCCCCGATTCCTGAGCCGGAGCCTCTCACCGATGTTCGAGTCGTTTCAGACGCCCGAAACCGCCGACGGGCTCGCTCGTCGCGTCGAGCGCATCGATGGCAGAGGCCTGCGGGCCGAGATCGTCTTCGAGCTGTCGGATCGCTTCCGCGATCTGATGTCCGGGCGGACCGAGCATTTAGTGTTCGCCTCGCGGAGTCGCTTGGCGCGCCTCGGTATCGACGTGGTCCCGACCAGCAGCGAGATCGTGATCGAGGGGAACCAAGCGCACCTCGAGGCGAACATCCGGCCGACGCTCGCCAAGTACGGTCTCGACAGCATCCTGCCCGACGTCATTCTGCCCGGTCTTCCGCTGGGGCGGTTGGTCTTCTGCCCTCCCGAGCGGCGGCTTTCGACGGAGCAGATCTACAAGGGCGTTCTCGAGCACGCGTTCCAGCTTCCCGAGGCCTTCTCGATCGACAGCGACGGCCTCTTCACGATTCGCCCGCACCGGCGCATTTACGAGCTCACTCGCCCCCTCACCAAGGACGACGTCCTGACGATCCTGGCCAAGGCCGACGGCAAGAACCTGCTCAATCGGGTGCAGGTCGGTCGCCCGGTCGATCGCATCGTCCTGTCTCCCGACAACGGCTTGGTCACGTCCTGCTCGATGTTCTTGCACCGCCACTTCGTCGTGCTGGATCGCGAGAGCCAGTCGCTCGGCACGCATCTGCAAGCGGTCGTGCTCGACCCGGTCTCGACTCGAGGCACCAACGTCTACCTGGAGTTTCGGAACACCTCGAAGACGCGCATCGTGAATCCGTCGGTGAAGGCGGCCATCTACGATGCGATTCCGGTCAAGCGCGTCCCCGACCGCTCGTTGGTTTTCTTCCCGGCCAAGGATCCCGACAAGGAAGCGCCTAGCACGGACGATCAGTATCAACGCGTCAAGGCCATCTTCGATCGGCTCGAGAACGGCACCGCGGCCGGCCACTATCACCGCCGCGTGGTGGCGGTCTACCGCGACCTCGATGCTGCGTACGCCGGCAAAGCCCCCGATCTGCAATGGGAAGGTCCCAAGATCGCCGACGACGCGATCATCGACGTCGCAGCGCGCCGAGAAGCCGCTTGTGATGCCAACGGTCAGCCGAACTTCGGAACGCACCTGCTCCAGGATCTGGAACCAGGCGCCGAGGCCACCGTCCTCCTCGGCTACTTTCCCAACGTGATCGAGCACATCGAGCTGTCGCACGCGGCGTTAACGAGACGCGTCAAGCGCATCGTGTTTCGGCGCGCCTCGTACGAGCACGGTCCGTTCTTCTCGGCCAAGGACCATGCTCGCCTCGCCGAGTATCACTCGCTCGGCCTCGAGGTCTTCTGGTGCAACGACCCGCGTGAACACGTCGCCGTGCACGTCTTTCGAGGGCTGCGCGGCTACTTCATGGATGCGGGCTGCGTCACGCGCTTCGAGAACGCCCTCATCTTCTCCTTCTACGGATCTTCGGTCCCGCTGGCGGCGGACGAGTCGGAGCGGTTGGAAAGATTGCTGCGCGAGCTCAAGCGCCTGTTCGGTGGCGACATCGCCATCCTGACCGGCGGCGGCCCCGGCGCCATGCAGGAGGCGACCGACATCGCGCACAAGCTCGGCCTTTTCGTGGGCGCGAACTACATCGAGACGGTCGATCAGTCCACCAACAAGTCGGCCGACTTCTATCAGGCATTCCAAGATCTCAGTCGTCACAGCCGACAGCGCTGGTTCGAGGTGGCGAGCTTCCAGATCTTCTGCGTCGGCGGAATCGGCACGCTCGAAGAGGTCGGCCTGACACTCACCGACATGAAGCTCGGCGTCATCGAGCTCGCCCCGCTCGTCTTCTACGGCAAGAACAAGGCGGGCGAGTCCTACTGGACCTCGTTGGGCGACCAGCTCGTGCAGATCGCGAATGAGGGCCGAGGCCCGGCTTGGCTGAAGACCCATGTCCTCATGACCGAGGATCCCGAAGAGGTCTTCCGCTTCTACCGGCGCATCCTCGAGGTCGGCTGAGCCCCCCCTGGGACCTCGGCCGCAATTGCCCGCAGGATGACCCGCCCGGGTAGGCTTCACCCCAAGGTTGCAAAACGAAATGCTCCAGACCGTCCCCTCGGAGGCCCGAATTCATTCGGGTGGGAGGTCGTCAACCTCGCCTCCGCTCGATCAGGCGGATTCAACGTTCAACGTTCAGATCTTCAAGTCGGCGCGCTGGAGCTTTTTCAACGCTCG
>JAJDCO010000068.1 GCA_029260795.1 Planctomycetota bacterium
CCGACTGAGCCTCGCCCCGAAGGTACGACAGGATCCTCTCGAGCTGCTCGACCGCGCTCCGCTCCAGCTCTGCGCACTTGTCGGCTTCCACCTCATGAAGTTGACGGCTTGGCGCACCCTGTGGCAGACTTCGGCTCTTCATTTGACCCCTCCGGGTTGCGTTCATCTGTTCAAACCCAAAATGGACCGCCCTGAGGGATCTTATCCCGCAACGCCTTTCTCACTCAAGCCGCTTAACGACAAGCGGTTGTATCCCAACAAAAACCAAACACACCCAAACGGTCTCGCTCGAACATCCCATCCCGTAGGAGTTCAATCTGCATGCTGTGCGCGCTCCTTTTCGTCGCCGCCACGATCGCCCAGGACGTGCCGACGCTGCGGCACGCCGAAAGGCAGTCCTTCGCCATCGGACGGAACCACGCGGTACTGGAAGGCATTGGGCCGTCGCGGACCTTTCGCTACGAGCTCGAAGGCGAGGACTCGACACTGTTCGTTTGGGCCGCCTCGGAGCAAGCAAACCTCGTCCTGCACGCCCAGCTCGAGGGCGAAGCCAAGCCTTCAGAAGCGGCGGCCCTCCTGGCGGGCAAGAAGCGGTCCCCGGGCAACATCGCAGACGACGACTCCGGCGGTGGCACGACGCCGTTTCTCCGCCTCGAGCGAAAAGGCGGTGGCAAGCTCGAGTTCTCTATCGCCGTCAAGGCACTCGATGCACCTGTAACCGAGACACCGATCACCGTGCATTGCTTCGAGGCCAAGGAGACCGACGCGACCCGGAGTGCCGCTGCCGAGAGCGAGCGCGCCATCGAGGAGAGCCGGATCCTCGCTCGGGCCGGTGAGTCACAGCAGTCGCGTGACAAGCTCGCGAAGTGTCTGTCGGCGATCCTCTCTGTCGAGGACCTGGCACGCAGTGAAGTGCTCCACCAGGCGGCCTGGAAACTGGGCCTCGCCAGCTATCGCGGTGAGGATCTGAAGACCTGCCGAAAGGCATGGGCCCAAGTGCTTGCGTTCTACCAAGCAACCAGACCCGACGCGCATCCTTCCCTCCTGACCGTCCGCCAGAATCTCGGGGCTGTGCTGGGTCGACTTGGCGATCACGCGGGCGCTCGCTCGGAATTCGAGAAAGTTCTCGAGGCTCGATCGCGGTTTCGGCCGGACGACCACATCGATGTCCAGGTTGCGCGCCTGAATCTGGCCAATTGCTTGGTGGATCTTGGAGAGCTTCCTCGTGCGCGTGCACTCCAGCAACGAGTACTCCATTCCTTTATGCAGGCACTCCCACCGGACCACCCGCACACCCAGGCAGCCCGCGTCAATTTGGCTCGCACGCTGGCAACCCTCGGCGAGCTCGAAGAGGCCCGAGAGCTCGAGGAACAGGTTGTCGAGGTGTATACACGAACCCTTCAACCCGAGCATCCCGACCTCTTGACGGCCCAGGGCAATCTGGCTTTGACGCGCAGGAATCTGGGAGATCGGCGCGGAGCTCGAGAGCTCTTTCAAGCGATCCTCGAAACTCGTTCGCGAACACTGCCGGAGGGGCACCCGGATCTTCAAAAAGCACGAGTCAACCTGGCCTCGGAGGATCTCGCTCTCGGAGATCTGAGCGGTGCGCTTCGCCTCTATCAAGACGTCATGAAGAACTACGAACATACACTTCCCGAAGACCATCTCGCGATTCAGGGAATTCGACTCCACCTCGCCGCGACGCTCCGATCGCTCGGGGATCTTCAAGCGGCCCGCGCCCTTCAGGAGAGCGCCTTCGAGGCCTACACGCGCAAACTCCCCAAAGACCATCCCGACCTGCAAGCGACCCGAGCGGGCCTGGCGGCCACGCTCTTCATCCTCGGAGACCTCCCAGGAGCCAGGGCGCTCCAGGAGGCCGTCCTCGGTCACTATTCAAGCTCGCTTCCGCCGGCGCATCCCCATCTCCAGTCCGCTCGCTCGAATCTCGCGGCCACGTTGATCCGCCTCGGCCTTACCAACGAGGCGAGAGCGCTCCTCGAAAGGGCTCTCGAGGTACAGTCCGGAGTCCTCGAGAGCGAGAGTCTCGAGCTTCAGAAAGTCCGGTCTAATCTGGCCATCGTCGATCGAGCTCTAGGAGACCTGGACTCGGCGCGCACCCTGCAAGAGCAGGTGCTCTCTATCCTCGACCGAGCTCTGCCCGAAGAGCACTTCGACCTTCAATCAGCTCAAAGCAATCTTGCCCTGACCCTGTGGAGGCTCGGAGAGGTGGTGGCCGCCAGCGACCTGCTCGAGCAAGTGCTGGAGGTTCGATCGCGGCGACTGTCCCACGATCACCCCCTCTTGCAGAAAGCTCGCGGAAACGTCGCCCGGCTGAGTGTGGCTCAGCAACGCCGGGAAAGGAGCCGAGCTCTCATCGGCGACATCGCGGAGTCTCTCCTCGACGAACAGGCCGTGCTCAGACGGGCGCTCGAGCGCGTCTCGATCGACAAGTGGGTTCTGGATACAGTGCTCTCGATTGCCTCAGGAGCTGGAGCCTTTGAGAGTGACGCTTCCACAGAGCTCCTCGCCTTTGCATTGAGCGAGCTCGACCGCGCTTCCTTTCTCACCGAGGCCCGACTCCGGCGAAGCTGGGCAAGTCACGACGAAGCAAACGCACTCCACGAGCGCCTCGCCCAGGTTGGGTGGGATCTGAGCGAGACCCTCCGGAGCGTCGCAGCGCAGGAGCTGTTCTCCGAGCTCGTGCAAGAGCGGAGCCGCCTCCGAAGCCAGATCCTCGACCTCGCCTCTTCCTCGGCCGCCGACTTGAACGTCCCTCGAGTCGATTTCGGGAGCATTCAGGCCCAGCTCGGGGCCGGCGAAGTGGCCATCGGCTTCTGCCGCTATGAACGTTGGCAGATTGATCCGATGGATAGGACGACCTCCACGACGCCTAGCTACTTGGCCTGGTTGATCGAGCGCGACCACCCACTCCAGCGCATCGAACTCGGCTCGGTCTCGAAGATCGACGCGGCGATCGGCGACCTCCAACAAGCGATTCAGGTGGACTCGGGATCGCGGACGCCCGGTGTCACGAGGCTGAACTCTGGGGAGACGACCAAGACCCTGGATGTAAGCTCCGGTTCCCGCCGAGTGTCTCAGCTGATTCTGGAGCCGATCCTGGAGAGAATCACAGACGCTCGACGCCTCTGGGTCGCTCCAGCTGGCACGCTGCACCTTATCCCAATCGACGCTCTGCCAGTCGGCCAGGAACAACTGGGGGACCGGCTGGAGGTCGTCATGCTCAGCGCCCTCAGTGAGCTGACGTTTGAATCATCTGCCGAGCTGGCAAAGCCTCAGCTCTTGGCAATCGGCGGGATCGACTATGATCAGGCACGATTCGACACCAATCAAGACGATTCGATCCAAAGGGCACTGCAAGGTGCCGGGAATGACGGCAATTCCCGAATGGGCCAAAGGAGCGGCCTCGGCAAGTTCTCGCCACTGCAGGGTGCGGCTGAGGAGGTTCTCGAGATCTGTGACGTATTCAACGTGAGTGCGCCGGGCAGCTCGAAGCAGGTGAAAACGAGAGCCATCCTGCTCTCGGGCGCCGAGGCAACTCGCGACGCGTTCGGGGGCCTGGCACCGCGCAGCCGATTCCTGCACCTGGCGACACACGGTTGGTTTGCTCCCGAGTCGGTGGCTTCCAGAGCCGAACCGACCGTTATCGACTCGGAAGCGAGCCTGGAGGGATCTTCCTTCCGAGACCAGGTTATCGGCCTCGCCCCCTATCTCCTTTGCGGGCTTGCATTCGCCGGCGCCAACAGCGACGCGAATGCCTTCGGCCGAGTCCGCGGTATCATGACGGCCGAAGAGATCAGCCTGATGGACCTGACCGGCGTCGAGCTCTGCGTGCTGTCCGCCTGCCAAACGAATGTGGGTGCTCTCCGAGATGGGCAAGGCATCGCGTCGTTGCAATCGGCGCTGCACGCGGCCGGGGTTCGGACAGCCATCACCTCACTGTGGAAGGTCCCCGACCAAGCGACTCGCGAGCTGATGACCGAGTTTTATCGACGTCTGTGGGTGCTGAAGCAGCCCAAGGCGAAGGCGCTCTGGAACGCAAAGAAGAAGCTCCGCGAGCAGCTCGATGGTGAAGGGAAGCCCATCTACACCATTCGCGATTGGGCCGGCTGGGTGTTGAGCGGCGATCCGGACTGAGTCACCGGCGTCAGGAACCGCGCCGCGAAGCAAGCGGCACCACCGGAGTCCAGAGGAGGTCGCTCGTGGCGTCCACTCCTGGCAGCACGCGCAGGACTGCCGTCCCGTCCCAGGAACCGCGCGCGAAGCAAGCGGACATGGGTGCGCCCACCGCGAAGGTGATGAACCGCGCCGCGAAGCAAGCGTCACCACCGGAGTCCAGAGGAGGTCGATCGTGGCGTCCGCTCCTGGCAGCACGTGGCAGGACTGCCGTCCCGTCCCAGGAACCGCGCTGCGAAGCAAGCGGCACCCGCGGAGTCCGGAGGAGGTCGCTCGTGGCGTCCGCTCCTGGCAGCACGCGCAGGACTGCCGTCCCGTCCCAGGAACCGCGCCCAGGCTTGAATCGATGGCGCCTCGGCGTACGCTCAATGGAGAGCAAGCTCTGCATCTCAGGTTCGCGAGGACTACTGACACACCATGCTTACACTGACGATCGTCGCGTTCCTGGCCACACCCCTTCAGGACGCCACTCCGCTCCTCCGCCACGCCACGAAGCACGAGTCCACCCTCGGACCGAGCGATCCCGTTCTCGAAGGCATCGGCCCTTCGAAGGCGTTTCGCTACGAGCTCGAGGCCGACGACTCGGTGCTGTTCATCTGGGCGGCCTCGGACCAGGCGGATCTGGTGCTTCGAGTAGAGTTCGAGAGCGGTAGCGGCTCGAAGCCCACGGGCCCCGCCGCCCTCCTCGCCGGCAAGAAGCCAGTCGAAGCCTTCACCGACGACGACTCGGGCGGCGGCACCACACTCGCCCTCCGCATCCAACACCAAGGCGGTGGCACCCTCACGATAACGGTCGCCGCGAAACGCTCCGGACCGGCCACCGAAACACCGCTCACTGAATCACCGGCCAAGCCGTTCACCGTTCACTGCTTCGAGGCGCGGGAGACCGCCGCCACCCGCGCCGCGGCCGCCGCCGGTGCAGCGGCCATCGAAGAGAGCGACCGTCTTGCTGCTGCGGGAGATCTCGAAAGGGCTCGCACCACCTTGTCCGAAGCGCTGACGACGATGCTGGCCACCGAAGGCCGTCCATCCAGCGCCACGATTGCGCAGACCGCTAGGAAAATCGGACGCTCGACCTACCGGCTCAGCGAGTTGCCCGCAACGAAAACGGCTCTTTCCTTCGCACACGACTTCCGCTCCCGCACCCGGCCCGAAAACCACCCCTCTCTACAAGTCTCCCGAACGAACCTCGCCCTGACGATCAAGGGCCTGGGCGACCTCCACGGCGCACGCGCGCTCTTCGAGCAGGTCCTCGCCGTCGACAGTCATGGGCGAGTGCGCGGCGTGATGACGGCCGAGGAGATCCGCGCGATGGACCTCAGCGGCGTCGAGCTCTGTGTGCTTTCGGCCTGTGAGACGAACGTCGGCCTCCGCCGAGGCGGGCAAGGCATCGCGTCCCTGCAATCGGCGCTGCATGCCGCCGGCGTGCGGACGGCCATCACCTCGCTGTGGAAGGTCCCCGACGAAGCAACGCGCGAGCTGATGACCGAGTTCTATCGTCGACTCTGGGTGCTGCAGGAATCCAAGGCGAAGGCGCTGTGGAACGCAAAGCAGAAGCTCCGCGCTCAACTCGATGCGAACGGGGAGCCCATCTACACCGTTCGCGATTGGGCCGGCTGGGTGCTCAGCGGCGACCCGGGAGTTCGGTGAGCAGTGAGCGGTAGTTTGGTATTCGGTCACACCCGATCCGCCTACCGAAACCGCCCAGCCGGCTACCGAGCCATGGGCGCGGAGACGCTCAAACTCGTTTGCGCACTTTGATCAGGAAGAAGATCTGACAGAGTGTCGCCACGAGCATCGCGGTGATGAGCACGGCGGCAACCTGCTTTTCCGACTGCCCGTCGGCCACGGCCATCCAGCTGACGGTAGCCCGCCAGATGAAGACGGCGCCGAGGAAGCTGGCGAGCCCGAGGGCTACCCGGGGTGTCCGTCGCCAGCCGCGCAGCGCCAGCCAGCCGAGCCCCACATTCGACAGGCCAAAGAACCCGCCGGACAGGAGAGCGGTCTTGGCCTTCTCGGGGTTCGACAAGTAGCCGGTGAGACCGGCAAGAATGAGGAAGGCACCGTAGGCGAAGAGGGCCTTCGCAATGGGTCTGGCCTGCATGGTTCTATCATTCGCAAGAGGGATCGGTTGCCCGCGGAGCGTTCCGCACACCGCCGGCGCGGCGGCAGAGAGCGTAATGCCTGCCGAACTGTTCGGCAGGCAGGTGGCGAGTCGACGATTAAAGCGCAGGACATTTTGGCGATCGCAGGCCCAATGGATGCCTGAGTCGCGGCTCGCCGGCGGATGGACTCGCACAAGAAGAACCGCGCCTTGCCAGCTCGGCGAAAGGGTCGAGACCCTCCGCTCTGACCGAAGACCAGCCCGTCAAATCCGTGGCGCGATACGCTTGCCCGTCGCGAGGGCTTTCGTGAAGGCGGGAGAGCCGGATTGACGGTGCGGGTCCGATTGACCGGCAGCGGGGCACCGGCTTGTCTCGTGTGACCATCCGAAGTCGTTGCAACCAACGCAAACGAGCCAGACGACGGCGAAGAGGCCTTATGCGTTGATCTCGACCAAGCGGATTCGAAAAACAATGTGTGAACTCTGGTGGTGGCGGCCTCCCAACCGGGTGCCAGCGCAAGCTCGCGCTGGAAAACTGGAATCCAAAACCAAGGAGATAGCCATGAGTTCGCATCGATTCACCCTGACCAATGTCCTGTTTTCGCTGGCGTTCTTCGGGGCCGCCCTCATCGCGGGTCCCGCGACCGCGGCCGGTTCTCAAAGCGTCCTCTACGTCGACCCGGGAGCCCGGGGTCGTCACGATGGCTCGAGCTGGCGGGATGCGTTCCCCGAGCTCCAGCCCGCGCTCGATGCCGCGACATCCGATGTCGCGGTCGAGATGATCTTCGTCGCCGAGGGCACGTACCGACCCGAGGACCTGGGCCCTGAGGACAGCTTCTTCTCGCTGCCAGCGGACGTTCGCCTCTACGGGGGCTTCCCGGCGGGCGGAGGCTCGTTCGAGCTCCGCGATCCGGAGCGCTATCACAGCGTCCTCAGCGGGGACATCGGAATCCCCGGCGATGACTCCGACAACGCCGGGGTCGTGCTGTGGGTCAAGGGAGCGAATACAGTGCTCGACGGCTTCTCGATCACGGGCGCTCGCGGTGTGTGTGGCCTCCTCTCCCAAAGTGGCTTCACCTTGACTCGGTGCACGCTCTCGGACAACGAAGGTCAATATGGAGCGATGTTCCTCCAAGTCACGAGCGTCGGTTCGACGGTCTCGATCTCCCAGGCGACGTTTTCCGACAATCGGAGCACGCGTTACGGCGGCGGCGCGATCGTCTCCGGCGGGAGTGACCTTCGCATCAGTCGCTGCCGATTCATCGACAACAGCTCTTCGCAGCATGGGGGCGCGATCGCTTCGGTCTCCGGTCAGCTTTCGGTGACCAGCTCGTTGTTCCTCCGAAATCGAGCCCAGGGAGACGGCGCGGCCATCTACGTCGATCGCGGTACGGCGCAACTGACCAATCTCACCGTCGTCGATAATCAGAGCCCGAGCGCAGGTGCGGCCGCGATCCAGGGAGCTCAGCTTGCAGGCCTCTCTCGCCTGGCCAACTCGATCCTGTGGCAGAACTCTCCGCAGCAAGTCGCGGGCTTCGAGGACTCGCGCCTCCATCACAACTGCATCGAAGGCATCGGCCCGAATGCCCAGGAGAACTTCAGCGCGGATCCCCGCTTCGTGGATGAGGACCTTCGCATCAGCTTGTCCTCTCCCTGCTTGGATACCGGCTCTCGGTACTTCTTGCCGGGCTACGCCGAGCGGACCGATCTGGACGGCGCTCGGCGCATCACGACTCCCTTCCAATACCCGGATGAAGATGTGAATTGGAACCGACAGCGCTCTATCGACATCGGCGCCTACGAGGTGCAGCCGGTCCGACTCCGAGATGCGCGGGCCGCCCTGCGTCGTTGAAGGATCGCGAAAACCCCAGCAGCCGGACTGAGCCACCCCTCCCACCCAGAGGGGTGGCTCGTTCTTATTCCGAGCAGTGAGGCCGTGGACCGGTCTTGGCTTCTTGCCGAGCCGGCCGGAACGATCCCGCAGAGCCCCCCCTGACCGCACCAGCGCGAGTCCCTCTGCGAGTCGAGGCGCGAGCTCGGCACGCGGCCGAATCAATCGGGAAGCTCGATGCCCCGGCGCTCCAGGCACTTCTCGAGACTGGGGCGAGCGCGAATCTTGTGGTTGGAAATCGCTGGCCGCCCGATCCCGAGGTCACTGGCGATCTCGGATTCCCGGCGGCCGTTCATCAGATGGCACCAGACGTCGCGCTGCTTTTCCGGCAGCCTGTCGATGCAGTCGAGGAGAGCGGACCAAAGGCGCTCAGTCTCGCGCGAACGATCGACAGGAGCCTCGGGCTCGACCGTCGGCAGAGGCTCCAAGTCTGTTGCTCGGGCTCTGCTCGCGATCTGGATCCGCCGCGCCGCGGTGACCAGCAGCGAGGAGATCCTGCACAGCCCCAAGAAGCGACTCCGGGCGTTCTCTGCCCAGTAGGAGCGGAACACCTGAACCCAGGCATCTTGAACCAGGGTCTCCAGCGCGGCAGCATCGAGAGCATGCTGGCCGCGCAGCGCGCGCGCCAGACCCGGTCCCGTCCGATCGATCAGGTGGGCGAGGGCCTCCTCGGTGCGAGCGAGGTCGACCCTCGTTCCGGGTCGGCGCCAAACGGTGCTTCGCTCACAGGACAATGACCAGAGCTGCTCGCTCAGGAAACTGTAGGGCTCGGAGGAGAGACCACTCGTTCTCGGTTGCGTTATCCGCCTCCAGAGCGCCTCTTCATCGGCATCGTCCCGCCAGACCTTGGTCGATCGATAGCCCTTCGTCCGATCGATCAGGTTGAGCGCGACTCTCCAGGCGAGATCGAGCCGAGCCTCCTCGGCCTCGCATTCGAGGCCTTGGCGGCAGGCGAGCGTTACCGCGCCGGCCAGATCGTCGCGACGCACTTCGAGCACGCGATCGAATGTCGCTTCGATTCTCGCGGGTGCGACCTCGACTCCCGGCACCAGTCACTCCCCCCGCAGACGTCGGCGGAATGCAGTCAGGATGTCTCGCTCTCTCGCTCGAATCCCGTCAAAGAGCCCGGTCGAGGACTCCTCGACCTCCCAGTGGCCAGATTCCGTGCGGCGCCAGATCCGATCGACCTGCCCGTCACCATCGCCGTCCAACCGAACTTGCCGAGTTTCCTGCCCCTCGACGATCGTCAGGACCACGACCCCGGTGGACTCGACATGCAACGCATGTCGAATGTCGAAGTCTGCTCCGAGCGGCGAGCCGAGTACGGGACGGGGCACCGTTCCGGGCTCGCCGTCGGAGACGAAGAGAACGAGCGACTCGATCGTACTCTTGCTCTTCCGAGTCCAAAGGAGTTGAGTCTCACCGGAGAGCTCGATGCGATGCGCTTCGACCGCCGAGCGTCGATACACGGGCCAGAAATCGAATGGGTAGACGAAAGGCTCGTCGCCAGCTCGCTCGAGGAGTCCCTCCAGTGCGGAGAGCTCTGCACAGAAGGTGGCGGGGCCATCGGGGGTCGATCCCGCATCCAACACCACGCCTCCGAGAATGACCTCCTGCGGTGAGAGTGGATCGTCGACGCCGCCCTGCAAGAGGCCCGAGCCGAAGAATCCGGCCGGCAGTTCGACATCGAGGCGCTGAACGAGTGCCGAGCGGCGATCGCGAGCATCGAGACCCGGGAAGGCCTCCGGCAGGCGAGCTCCTTCGGGATCCAGAAATGCCGAGCGCGACGTCCAGCCGGTACCGTCCACCACTCCAAAGACGGTGACGCCGTCCGGGCGGAGCCGGCCGAGGCGGCTCCCGGGCGGTCCGTCCTCGAGCGAGAGGATCGCCAAGCCGCTTTCGACCGACACCTGCCGCACCCGAGCAGCTCGCATCGCCGCCGAGGCCTCCGAGTAGGTTCGGATCTGGACCCGAGGCGGCTGGTCGGTGAGGGCCGCTTCTCGCATCGCCTGCTCCACGGCCTCGATCGTGGTCACGATCCAGGCTGGCCCCGATTCGTTGCCCTGCCGGAAGAGGCTCCCTCCAAAGACGCCATCTGGTGACGACACGAAGACGGCGCTCGCCGGGGAGATGGGGCTGCGACGCGCTTCGTCGCTGATCGCCCTCCAGCGGAGCTCCCGCTTCCCAGGCGGCGCGCTCCAAGTGCGTTCCGCCCGTGCGAGCTCCAGGTCCAACACTTTGGGAAAGCGCTCCGCATCCTCGTCCAAGAGGCGAACGAGCAAGAGGGCGGCTGCGACCAAAGCCGCGGCGGCGACCCAGATTCGAATCCCAGGCAGTCTTCTCAACGGCCGTCGGTGCTCGACGCATGGAGGCTCGGCTTCGTCGAGCAGGCCCTCGACCGCTTCCTCGCTGAGCTGGCGAAGATCGATGGAGCCCTCGTTCAATCCGGCTACGACCTCCAGATCGGGTTCCTCACTCGGCCCTTTCTCGGATCGCAATCGAGCGAGGAGCTCGTCTTTCGGGTCGTTCCGTCTCATGATTCCTCGCGGATCTCGAGAGGCTCTCGAGCTGCGGAAGTCGGGCATCCATCGCACGGAGCGCCGCGGCGTCCACCTGCGACACTCTTTTCACCACCGGCCCCTGATACCAGAAAGGCGACATCGCGAATACCGCTCTCGATCGAAGCGCGCTGGCGGCGAGCGTCTTCTCGGGGACGCCTCGCGACGCGGACACGCAAGCCGTTCATTGCCAGCCGGGGCGCGAACACGCCATACTGTGTGCTGGGTGGAGATGCCTCGAGATCGTCGACGTCGCGGTCGTCACCATGGGACCGAAGGACATCTGGATGAACGGCTTGGGTCTGGCTCTGCTCCTGGCGGGGACACTCGCCACCTTCGAGCCACCGGAGGCCCCGAGTCGCCGCGCCCTGATCGTCGGAGTGGCCGAGTACTCTCGAATGAGCTCGCTCCCCTCGCTGTCGGGGCCACGCGAAGACGTTCGCCTCATTCGCTCCCTGCTCGTCGACGTCTTGGGATTCAATGAACGGGACATCCTCGAGCTGTCGACAAATCGTTCCCAACCCGAGGGTCGACCGACCAAGGCAAACATCTTGGCCGGGCTCGCTCAATTGTCCTCGTCGGTGCGCCCCGGGGACGAGATCGTCATCTACCTCTCCGGTCATGGAACCCGACAACGAGACGATTCGGGAGACGAGGCCGATGGCTGGGACGAGGTGTTTCTGCCGGAAGACGTCTACCCTTCCGGTCCAGATGGCCCGGGCACCATTCCCAACGCACTCGTCGACGACGAGCTGGGCCAGGCTTTGGATCGCCTGCGCTCTGGTGGTGCTTTCGTCTGGTTGATCGTCGATGCTTGCCACTCGGGTACCTTGGACCGAGATGGCGCCGACACTCGCAGTCGCCATGTCTCTCCTGAGCGCTTCGGCCTCGCCCCACCCGACCCGGTTCACCACCGAGGCGGTGCTCGCGATTCCGAAGCGATGCTCGAGGGCGAGCGTGGCAATCTGGTCGCGTGCTTCGCGACTCTGAGCCATCTGGCGGCCAAAGAGCTTCCCCTGCCTCCCGGCCAAAGCGATGCCACCGTGGCCGGCGTCTTCACCTGGGCGCTGGTCCATCAGCTCCGGGCCAGCGGCGGACGCATGACGTTTCGAGACTTGGAGAGCCAAATGCGCCGCGCGTACGAAGGTCTCCTGGCCGACAGACGGCTCTATGGACTGCCCCTTCCCGTCTTCACGGGCGCGACCGAGAGACCGTTGATCGGAAGCGGAGCGAAACGGCGGCTTCGGCTTCGAATCAGTCGCAAAAGAGCGTGGATCCTCGAAGCCGGGCAGCTTCACGGCATCTCGCAGGGAACGCGACTCTCCGTGCATCGCCTCGGAGAAAGCGCCGATGCGCTCGGCTGGGTCGAGGTCGAGGATGCAGGCTGGCTCACGGCCCGCTGCCGACCCATCGTTGCCGAAGTCACCGAGGACAGGGCAAGCTTCCCTTCCTCGCTCGGTGCCGGGACCTTTGCGGCCGAAGTCGTCGAGCGTGCCGCGGCCCCACGACCGCTTCGAGTCTCGATCCTCGACCCGGATGGCCAGGACTGCCAGTCTCTTCCGAGTGAGGTCTCGAAGTGCCTCGTGGATGGATCCGGTTGGATCCTGCGTGTCGCTCCGGGGTCCGAAGAAGCCGCGATCGTCGTGACGCCATCGGGGAACCTGCGGGTGGCGTTCGAGCGCGATGGCCCCCAATGGCCCCTCGAGGATCTGGGCCGCTCGCTCCCATGCAGCCTTCTGCAAGCTCAGCGCGCCAAGAACCTGGGCGACCTTCCGTCGAATTCTGACGGCGCGCGTTTCCCGGGCGGGATTCGGGCGGAGCTTCGGGTGCAGGGAGAGCCGCTTTCCGGTGAGTCGGTCGAACCGGGAGCGGTGCTTTCCTTTCGGTTGCTTCATGAAGGCGGGCGCCCGTGGGACGTGTGGTGCTTTCTGCTGGACGAGATGAGCCAACTCACTCTTCTTCATCCTCTCGACGGTGATTCCCCGACGCGCCTTCCCGGGGATCGAACGGAGGCCATCGAGTTTTTGGCCAATGACGAGACGCTTCGAGAAGCCTCCCTCCTCACGATCGTTCTCCCGGCGCAGACTCCCACCCGTCTCGACTGGTTGGAGCGCGACCCCTGTCGCAGCGACCGCGGCGGCCCGGGAGACCCGATGAGAGACTTGCTCCGTTTGAGGGCGAATCGTTCGGGCGGAGAAGAAGTCACAGTGCGTATGCATCGGCAGCCCTTGCAGTTCTCGTGGCGAAGCCAGCTCCCGCCAAGCGATTCCTTGGGAGCTCACTGGTGGGAAGTTGAGATGAAGCCCCGACCGACGCCGACCCGAGGCCGACCCGATCCCCGACGGCCAGGGCATCGCTTCGGATCCGTCCGGCTTCTCGGCGAGGACTCGGCCGTTGACGACATGATGGTGACCGAAGGAGTGGGCTTCCGCTCTTTCTGGATCGATCTGGACGAGTCTCCGCCCTTCGATCCTGAATCCGGCGGTCGACTCGAGGACCTCTTCGAGCCCGAGATCATCTTGCAGGTCTTCGATGACCACCGAGTCGCCGCCTATGATCGAGATCTCGACGGTGAGCTCGACTGGATCTTGGTCGATGACGATTCTGACGCATGGGCCGACACCTGTTGGCGCCTGGGATCGAAGGGCTGGGAGCGCGAAGAGAACGTCCGCCTCCATTGGCTCCGCCTCGCCTGGCTGCCGTTGCCGACGGATGGCTTCGAGCAGATGCGCTGGTATCGAAAGCTGTCGGCCCTGACCGCTTCTCGGGGGAAGTGACTTCCCACGGAGTTGGGTCAAGGCCGACCGCCTACGGGTGAGTCTTTCGAGATCCGGAGTCAGCGCACCTCGGTGAGGATCTCGCCCGAGCCACTGATCGACCCTCGGTTGAAGATGATGCCACCCTCGAGGACCGTGCCATCGACCACCAGCTCTCCTTCGAGAATCCAATCCTGGTCGACCCGCAGGGCAGCACCAGCTTCGACGATGATGCGGCCATCGAACCCATCGAGCTCATCCGTTCCGATCTGGCCCGTGATGATCAGCGTCGAGCCGGACTCGATGAATGTCTCGGAGTGACTCCCGACCGGATCCACGGGATCGTCTCCATCCCAGAAGTACTGCGCCGCCGTGATTCGGAACTCGCCCGACTCGGCAAAGAGGGCGTTGCCTCGCTGCACCACCGTGCCCGCCCCGATCAGCGGGGCGCCGCCTCCGAGGTAGACCGAGTCGCCGAGCAGACGAAGCTTCGCACCCGAGGTCACGGTCGCACGCGCGCCCCGCCGCCACTGCTGGGGTGCGTGAATCTGGCCGTTGAACGCGGTCACGTTCAGCTCGGCTCCCAGCTTGATCACGAGGTGATCCGCCAGGAACGATGACCGGTCTCCTTGGAGAGTGAGCGCGGAGAGGGATGACAAGGTCACCTGGTCCACGAACTGCAAGTCGTGGGAGCCGTCAACGATCATGTCACCATTGAAGTCTCCCGACAGGGGCGCGAAGAACCGAATCGACCCCGACACCGCTCGCAGCCTACAATTCACATCGGTCAATTCGAAACGGACATCCCCATCGTAGGGTGTGAAGGCCAGACCTTCGTCTACGGCCTGAATCGTGCCGCGAGACTCCAAGCTGCGCAGGCCTCGAATGGCGGTGTCCTTTCCGACGAGACGCGTGTCTTTGCCCCACAGCTCGAGGTGAGCGACTTCGCCCAGCGTCGTGGTCAGATTCAGGCGGGCCTTGTCCCAGAGCCGGACCGTACCCAGGGGAACGTCCAGGCGGGAGGGATCTTCGGGCCTGCCCTGCATGATGATCTCGGCTTTGTTGTCGGCCTCGACCATGCTCCAAGCCTCGAGATCCCCCCCCTCCCAGATCTCGATCGCGTCGCCGTGGTGCAAGACGACATTCGATCGGACTCTGCCGGACTGCGTGATCAGCTTGGAGCGACGCTCGAGCGTCAAGCGTTCCACTCCGGTCAGGGTTTGAGCGCCGTATTGCACCGTCATCAGATCACCGAGAAAGATCCCGGCCGCGAAGGCGTCGTCCGCCAGAACGACGGTCGTGGGAGCATCCATCGGATACAGGAGAGCGGCTTCGTTGCCCAAAGGGACCGCGTCGAACCAGGAGGGCTCGTGTCGCCAGTCCTCGGCCGCGCCCGCATCGATCCACACTTTGCGAGGGAAATAAGCCGTCGGCCAGCCGTTCACGCTCGCGATCGCGAGAATGTCGGCCATGCTGGGCAGTCGGCGCTCACCAAATTGGATGCTTGAATTCATCAGAGCATGCGACGATTGGAGGTGTCCGAAGTCGCGGAATCCCGGAGACACACGGACCCCGAATCCTAGAAAGGATTCGTAGTCGCCATCGTCCGCCGCGTCGGCCTTTCCGACGAAGCCGAGACCCAGCGCGTGTCCGAGCTCGTGCAGCGCGATCGAATGCAGGTCGAGGCCATCTTCTGCCGTGGCGGGGCCGCAGGCCACATCACTCGGGACCTCTTGCAGAGCGAGTCCGGACATGCCCACCTCAACTGGCATGTCTACCGTGCCGTCGAGGGCGTTCCAGGTCGCTGAGTCGAACGGATCGAGGTACATGCGAGGGCGCATGTCGTACTCGGAATGGTTGCGAGGGGTCGAATCCACGAACCAGGGCAGCTCACCATCACCGTGACGCGTCATGAAGCGAATCGTGTAGGTGTTGGGGGAGAGAGCACCGAATCGGCGGTGAGTCGTTGCGCCGACACAATCGCCGGAAGTGAACCGTGACAGCCCCGCACCGGTAAAGGGATCGTCCCAGCTGATCCGAAGCGTCACGTCGTGCTCGGGAACGTCCGCGAAGATAGCCTCCCACCGCTGCGCGGCGGTCTCGACAACGTCTTGGAGGCACGCTCCATCCGGGTCCCAAGCGGGTGGCTCGCGGTCGATGTACACGATGTCGAAGTCCACCTGGCCGTGTACGACCGTCATCGAGGCGAGCTCTAAGAGACCGACGAGAATAGAGGCGCCCACGTAGTATCTGAGAGTTTTCATTGTTCGTCTCCCGAGGTTTGAGGGTCCTGCCCCGCGAGATGTGCTCCTGGCGATCCTGCACCGAAAGCGACATCACTCGGGCCGCATCGCGTCGCCTGACGAGCGCGGCCGATCGATTCGCGGGGTCTTCGTGACGTCAGGGACCCGAGCTCGAGAGAGTTCACTCTCTCTTCTGAATTCTCATCTATCGATTCGCTTGGCTGGGAGCACCGAGAGTGAAAGCCTTCTGCCAGCCAGCATCCACTCGAGCGGGTCATCGTTGCTGCAACCGACGAGGGAAACACCAACCCTCATTCACGAAGAAACGAGGCGAGAGGATGGAAGCCCTGCCCCGTGATCCCGTACGTCGCAGGGCCTCGCAGCTCGCTGTATGCAGACGCGGTCGTCAGGCTCCACCCAGAGCCGAGTGCGGTTGACGGTCGATTCGAAGACGGAGTAGCCTGGGTTGCGGGAAACGGTCTGGGCGCATGTGATCCTTGTTGACCGTTTCAGGCGGCGTTGCCATAGAGTCGGCGATGCTCTCGGTCGGCTCGGAATCTCCAGAACTCCTGCCAGTCACCATTCTTGTCAGCGGCTCGGAGCTCGAGGATTGCTTGGGCACCTTCGATCGTCCATCGCATGCCAGTCTTCTCCATGCGGTCCCGGACGAGATGGCCGCACGCTCCTTCGACCACACCGGTGGCGATGGGGTATCCCTTCGCGAGGTACTCGTCGTAGCGCATGAACTGGCGGTTGTTGTGCATGTAGTTGGCAGCCGACTCGACGGCTCTCCGCTTCGAAGCGGAGAGCTTGCGCTTGGTGACGCTCTGACGGAGACCGCCGATCACCCGGCCGACCTTGCCTTCGAGAAGCATCTGCAAGCGTTGCATGACCCACTCGGCAGCTTCCTTGGAACCTTCGGGGTGGAAGGCGGGCGCCGCATGCCACAGTCGCTCGACGGCGTGTATGAGATCGAGGACGATGGTCACCTTCGAGGTGGCACCGAGGTAGGTTTGAGCTCGCTTCTGAAGGGCAGGATGTACTGCACGAAGTCGAGTGACGCGATCTCCTCGATCGTAGAGCGGGGCATTCGGGCGCGGAAGGCGCGAATCGCCGCGACGTACTCGAGGATCTCGATGCCGCGCGCCTCGAGGGCCTGGTGCTGCCACCCGAAGGTCTGCCAGATCGACCGGCTCTCCTTGGGAGCGTTCGACTCACCGCCCTCGCTCGTCGTGGGCTGGGGTGTGCTCTGCGGCACCGAGGCCTCGGACAGGTCCGACTCGAAGACGTTGATGTAGACAATCGACTCTCCGCCCGGAGCGGACTCGATCTGCTCTCGGAGCTGTGGGGCGATCTTCAACTCCCGGGGCGCCGGTCCGATCCAGCGAACGAACGGGAGCGCGGCGATGTCTCGAGCGGCCTCGGGAAGCAGAGCCACCTTGACGCTGTAATGAGGATGAAATCCCAGGACGCGGCAGCCCAGCTTCCCGAGCTCCTCGAGTCGCTCGGGCGTCATGCGCCTCGAGAACATCACGAAGCCGTAGGTGTGGCCAGTCGGACGGGCATCGCTGTCGGGTGAGAGCTGCAGCGTTCGCCACTCGGACGCGAACCGCTCGCCGGCCTTCGGCGAGAACGTGCCGGAGGCGAAGCCCAGGAAGAACGGATCACCTGAAGCCGGCCGCAGGACCACATCCCCCTGGTCGCCCGCAACGACGAAGGCTGGGTTCGGCAGCGGTACGGCATCGTCGAGCTGGACGGGGACAGACTGCGCTTCAGCAGCTGTGTTCAAGGAAACGGCCTGAGTCGGTTCGATGCTCTCGATGAAAGTGGAAGGCGGTGACGGATCTTCTTGTGTGACCATAGTTCGGACGCGGGAGATGGTTTCGACTGCCTCAGTTTCCTGGGCGGCTTGACCTGGAATGAGGCTCATCAGGAGCGCAATGCAAAGGGATGGCATCGAAATCCGCCAACGGGGTTGCCCATGTTGTTCGTGGGAGCCACGGCTTCAAATGCCGGGAAGGAAGCCCTTTGGGCGAGGGGATCGGTGGTCGCCGAGTCCTGGGTGACGTGATTCTCACTCGCTCTGAATAACCAAGCGAGTCGAGATGGTGGCGGGGGACATGATTTCGCTAGAACGGACTCGGCCAAGCCTTGATCGGCCAGGCTCCAGATCGGGAAGACGCTATTCGCAACGGTTCGGCGACGCAAAGCTTCGTCATTCACTAGGGCCGTGGGGCCCCGGACGCGTTTGACCGCCGTGGCGCTCGCTCTCGCCATGGCGGCGCCGAAGTCGTCGAAAGCGACGAGCCCACAGAGTGGAACGCAAGTTCGCCTGCCGGCGCAGGGTCGGGGGCCGAAGCTCGAATCCCGCGGGGAGCTCGATGTCGAGGAAGGCGAGGACGCTTCGGACCATTCGGTCGCGGTGCGAGACGAGGTCCTCGTAGACGACGCGAAGCGGGATGATGCCCCGCTCTGAGAAGTACTGCTCCCAAGCCGCATCGCCTCGCTCGATCTCACGGAAGGCCGCGTCGATCCGATCAAAGTCGAAGACCGGGCGCTGTCCCGAGGCCGCATGATCCGAGGCCCACTGCCCGGTCTGCATCGCCTTGTCCCAGGAGATGGCCTGTCGCACGCGATCGCGGCGGGTGATCCACACGTACCGAGCGCCCGGCAGAGCTTCTCCGAGATCCTGATCGGCAAAGACGTCGAGTACCTGTCCCCAGTGGATCTTGGCCCCGAACACGCCGTTGGGGCTCGTCTTCTTGGCGAGAAGGGCGGCCCGATACTCGGCAAAGCCGCTCGTTCCCCAAGCGCGCGCGAAGCCCTCCATCTGCTCCCGGTCGAAGTACTCGGTTGGCGCGCCGGAGAGGCCGCTGTTGCAAAGGAGCTCGCACAGCAGCGAGCTACCCGATCGGGGCGTCGAGCAGATCCAGTAGAGGCAGCGCGGCTCGGTGCCCTCCGGGAACTCGTGGTCGAACTTGTGATGGGTATACATGCAGATCCCGTGACGGGCGAGCGCTCTTCCTTCAGACGTACAGCACGCCGTCGCCCAACCAGAATGGGCCGGGCGCTTCCGTCGTCTCGATCGAGCGGCGAACGACGTGGCAGCGGAACGCGGCGCCTCCGGCTCTCATCGCCACGAGCGTGAACTCGAAGTCGGAGCCCTGCCGGACCTCGGTCGCCGGCACCCGTGCCTCGAAGCCGCAACGGTCGACGCCCGGGCGCGTGGAAAAGGCCTCGGCGAGATCGGGTCGTGGACGCTTCTCGGCTTGCCACCGAGATCCGTCTCGCGCGATCACCTCGATCGCCTCGGGAGCACCGTCGGCGAGGAGCAGCCAACCACCGACTCGGAGAGTGCCTTCCTCGAGGGCGAGCGTCTCGACGAAGCCGTCGGCCTGACGAGCCTTCGGGCCGAAAGGGAATCCGCCGTGAGGGCGACCGTCGCGGGGAGCCTGGCCGTCGAGTGCTCGTCGCACGGCGGCCAGAGACTGCTCGAAGACCGTCCGGGTTCTCTCGACGGCCTCCTCGTCGATTGCGAGCGAGGGCAGGAGGTTGCCATTGGTCAGGACGCCTCGCTTGAGGCACTCCAGGAGGAACTCGTGGCGAATGTCCTGCCAGCTCACTCCGTCCTGATCGTGGAAGACGAACGTCTGGCGGGCCGGGTGGCCGGACAGGTGGGCCCGGATCCCCGTCGTGTGACACGCCTCGGCGAAGCCCCTTCGAATTCCCTCTCCGACGCGTCGCAGATGTGCCGGGACGTCGACCTCTTCCATCACGTCGAGCACACCCTGCGCCGCGGCCATCGACAGCGTCTCCCCTCGGAACGTCATCCCGACGCCCACGCTGGGCAGGGACTGCATGTACTCCCGACGGCCGGCGATGGCCGAGAGCGGCATGCCGTTGGCCAAGCCCTTGCCGAAGGTGGCCAGGTCGGGTGTGACGCCGTAGAGGCCCTGTGCGCCGCCGCGGTGGAAGCGGAACCCCGTCACGATCTCGTCGAAGATCAAGAGCGCTCCGTGGCGCCGTGTCAACTCCCGGACGCCCTCGAGATAGCCGGGCTCGGGCAGGAACATGTTGACCGGCTCCATCACCACTCCGGCCACGCGGCCCGGGTTCTTTTGGAAGAGCCGCTCGAGCGCCGGAAGGTCGTTGTAGGGGAACGGCGTCACGAAGTCGCGCAGCACCGCCGGGATGCCTCGCACCTCGGGATGCTGGCAGGTGTACCAATCGTGGAAGCCGTGGAAGCCGAACTGGAGGATCTTCTCCCGGCCCGTGATGGCCTTGGCGAGCCGCACGGCGGCCGTGACGGCATCCGAGCCATTCTTGGCAAACGCCACCATCTCGGCACAGGGGATCCAGTCGACGAGACGCTCGGCGAGCTCGACCTCGATGGGATGCATGAGGGACAGTGTCGGCCCGGCGGTCATCTGCCGCCGGATGGCTGCCTCGACGGTCGGGTGACGATAGCCCAAGAGCACCGGTCCCCAGCCGTTGGTCCAGTCGATGGACTCCCGACCCGTGGAATCGATGATGGTGCAGCCCTCGGCCGCCACCGCGAACTGGGGGAACAACGAGCCGTCGTCGGCGAAGAGAGGCCGCTGGATGACGCCATCGAGGCCGCCGTAGGCGAGGACCTGACGGGCCCGGCCCATCAGGAGAGCGGTCTGATCGATTGCGTCGCGATCGACGGCCATCGCCGAAGGAGGACTTTTCATCATTCACTCATCTGGGCTCGGTTGTGAGCCCTTCGGGTAACGAAGCCGGCTCCCGGACACACGCGGCCGGGAGCGGTGTCGGATCACACAACGGATGTCGGAGGATCGGATGGGCGCGAGCTCAGGATCGATCGGCAAGGCGTAGACCGTCCACCAGTAGCCCAGGTTGACGCGGAGCCGCTCCCAGATCTCCTCGGGCACCTCGAAACGGAAGATCTCACCCTCGCGAGCCGATGCCGGACACGGAACGCGGAGCTCGAGGGTCTCGTGAGCCGGCTCCGGCTGCGAGGAAGACGTCCCTTCTCCGCCCAGCGCAATGAGCACGACGTACTCGCGAATCGGGGGGCTCGGGTGGCGCCACCGGACCTCGGGTGGCTCGGGGGTCCGCGAGAGATGGATCGGTGCCTCCACGAACGAGCTCAGTTTCCGGTACCCCGAAAGCCGTTTCTCGAACGCGATCGTGAACGGGAGGCTCTCGATGGCCGGTGGCGGAGACCCGACGAAGCGGCACCCTTCACAGAGCGAAGGCAGGTCCCCCGTCTGCATGGCCCGCCGCAGATCCCGCGCCGTCGGACCGTTCCAGAGATCCTCGAAGTCGCTGCGCCCGAGGTTGCCGAACGAGAGCTCACCGGTCACGTCGTAGCAGCAGGGAGCGACGTCTCCGCGGACATCGACGCGCACGCTGCTCATGACGAAGGGGCAGTAGCCGGGCAAGGTGCGCTGGAGCTCGTACTGCCAGACTTCCTGGCGACGCTTCTCGGGATGCGGCTCGATGGCTCGAGAGCGAGGATCCACGCACTCGAACTCGTCGACGTGCCAGACCAGGCGGACCGCTGCGCGAGAGGCTGCTTCGAAGCAACGCCGTCGAATCGCCTGGACCTCGTCCGAAGGCCAGACGGCGCGAGGATCGAGGGAGCGGCTGTGCCCGTTCACGTCGATCAGGGGAATGATGGAGATGCTTTCGACGCCGCGGCGCGCGAAGTCGGCGATCGTCTCGGGCAGGTCCCGGGCGTTCTCGGTGAGGAAGACGATCTGCGCGAGGCACTCGAGACCGAGCTCCCTCGCCTGGCGAGCGCTCGTCTCGAGGTTTGCCAGGATCCGGTCCGGATGGCGGCTTCCGCGGATGCGGCCGAGGACGTCGGGGTCATGGCTGTCGACGGAGAGCATCAGCGTCTGCAGATGCGGCGCGATGGCGGTGAAGCGTCGCGTGTCGAGCAGCTCGGTGTTGGTCGTGAGCGCGATCCGGATGTCGTAGTCCTCGGCCATCTCCTGGGCGGCTTGCCAGTGGGCGGCCAGTGGCTCGCTGCCACTGTACGGCGTCATGAGCGACAACGTCGGGCCGAGCTGACGCCGCACCTTGTCCAAGAGGGCCCCAGGCATTCGGATCGCCGGAGGATTCTCCCCGTCCCAGCACATGATGCAGGACTGGTTGCAGTAGGTGCCGAATTGGATGTGGGCTTCGTAGGGGCGAGATCGAAACTCGAGCCGGTAACTCAAGAGATCCTCGCTCAGCAGCTCTCGCTGCGCCTGCTCAATGATCTCTCGCTCGGTCCCCTCCGGCTCACTGTGCAGCGGGTCATCCTGCCGCGTCCGAAGGCCTTCCAACCCTGCCGAATCTGGCATCTCACCCTCCTTGGATTCGCTCGAGGCTCCCTCAACTGAAAAGCGCAGTTTGACGCCAAAGCGGGACAGAAAATCGGAGAATCGTCGTGCGATGCGACGGACCGAGGCGGCGTCGATGGCTCTCTCGATCCGTGTTCACCGAACCGAAAGCGCCCATCCTGCCCAGTCGCGAGTTCGGTAGAGGGGCCGCCCCTCGCGGTCGAGCTGTTCGCGGAGCTTCTTCTTCGCGCCCCACAGCGCCTCGGCTTTCGACTGTCCCAGAATCCACAAGCGTCGATAAAACTCACCCATCAGCTCTCGCGTCGGCCCATCGGGGATCTTCCACAGGGAGGTGATGGTGGTGCGGGCGCCCGCCTGGTGGAAGGCCCGTTGCAGCGACGCGATGCCATGTCCTCCTCGTCGTAGCCCGATCGCGGTCTCGCAGGCAGACAGAACTGCCAGCTCGCACCCCGTGAGGTTTAGCCCCGCGATCTCCTCGGCCGTGAGGATGCCCCGAACTCGCCCTTCACCGTCGGCAGGACCATTCGCATTGGCGAACACGAGGCCGCAGAGCAGAGAGGGCGCGAGACCCGCAATGCGCTCGCGCCAGTCGAGTCCGGCGACTCCGATCCGGCCCGGAAGGTCGGAGGCCGCGAGGGACGGGATCGATTCCGGCGCGAACCATCCGTGCGTCGCCAGGTGCAGGTAGCGGGCGCGCGGCGCGAGCCGCTCGAAGCGTTCACGGGTCGCATCGCGTCGCGTCAGGACCACCGGTTGCCGTCCGCCCTGCGCCTCGAACGCGTCGAGAAAGTACTCCTCGATCGTCAAGACTTCGATTCGGGTCTCGGGAAGGCGCCCAAAGCTCCATGTGTACGGAGAGGCTTCGGTTGGCAAAGAGCGCAGTGCGACGATCGGGTCGGCGACGGGCTTCGGGTCGTAGCTGACTCCCCCGACCGCGAGCAGGCTCGGTGGCCCCAGGGGCGCCGATCGAGGTTGGAGGAGCTCTCGGCTGCTGCCGGTCCGCGTGATGCGCACGTGATCTCCGAGGACTCGCCCCTCCTCCCCGAGAGGCATCGCCTCGAATGGAAGTAAGAACAGCGACTCTGCGGGTGCGACGCGAATCCTTCGCGTCCCTTCGAGGTGGGGTTGGAGCGGCTTCCAAATCCTCTCGGTGACCACGAGCCCGAGCTCCGGCTCTCGAGATCGGGAACCCTCGGCCGTCAGTCCTCGTGAGCGCTCCCGGAAGAGAGCTTCACGCCAAGCATCGATCGCCGTATCGATCTGGCCTGCCTCCCCCAAGTCGACGCGGCTGAGCGGTTGATCTCGGCGAACGATCCAAGCGAGGTATCTCTCTTCTGTGGGCTGATCACGACCCGACGTGGCGTGATAGTCCTGGTGCCGGAATCTCCAGACGCTGATGTACGCCTGATCCGGCGCGAGCGCCGACTGCAGAGCCTCGAGCTCGAAACGGTCGTCGTCCGACTCGGGCCATGAGGTCGCGAGCTCTCGCTGAATGCTCTCGCGCTCGCGCAGGAGCTCCCCGAGCGAGCGGCCCTCGGAAGTCGGCTCGCTGGCGGCGCGGGAGATCTGGCGATTCAGCCGATCAACCCGCTCGAGGAGCGACCGAGTTTCGGGGTCGTCTCCGTGCCGAGAGCGCTTCGGAACGTCGTTGACCGTGAGGCGTAATGCTTCACACATCTCGAAGACCCCCTGCTGGAGCTTCGAGTCTTTGGAAACCGTCGAGAGAGCGAGAGCGACGCTGACGAATGCTTCGTGGCTGATGACCCGCTCTTCGCGTTCCCGTGGGGAGAGAAAGCCGGATCGTGTCAGCCGTGACTCGAGTAGGTCGACGAGGTTCTCGGTGTGCACGAGGCTGGTCCCGAGCTCACCTTGCCGCGCCGTCAGCGTGGCTCGACGGGCCGCGATCTGCACGTCGATGGCGTCGAAGGTGAGGTCGCGGATGTCTTCGATCTGCCTCGAAGCTTGCACCAGGAGGGCGTGCGCTTGCTCGAGCTCGCCTTGCAACTCGAGAACCCCAGCCAAGGCGACACGAGCGCCTTGCAGATAGGGATGGTCTGGACCGAACTTCGCCTCGAGCTCGACGAGCGCTTGCTCGATGAGCGCGCGTGCCCCGGGCAGATCCCCGGCCAGCTCGAGCGTCCCGGCGAGCTGGACTCGGGTCAAGGGCAGCTTCTCCGGCGTGTCGAGCTCCCTGCTGCTCAATAGCTCGAGATTCTGTCGCTCGAGTCGAGCCGCTCGTTCGAGACGATTCAGTCGCTTCAGCGCATGGGCCAGCGAGGATCGCGCGAGTACGAGCGCGGACACGTCGAGAGTCTCCTGGGCGACCAATCGGGAGACGACCCACTCTAAGGCATCGGCGGCCCCAAGGAAGTCGCCGGCCGTGATCAGCCGATCGCCGAGCTCTCGCAGTGCGCGCAAGCGGAGGGGGTGATCCGGATCGTGCTCGCGTTCGGCGATGCGAACGACGCGC
The DNA here is from genome assembly GCA_029260795.1 of Planctomycetota bacterium. Taxonomy (GTDB): domain Bacteria; phylum Planctomycetota; class OFTM77; order OFTM77; family OFTM77; genus OFTM77. The sequence goes on from JAJDCO010000068.1 coordinate 24,555, forward strand.
TGCGTGAGCATCAGGGAGCTCAAGGGATCGTCGAGCTGCAGGTGGACGTGGGCGAGCCAGAGGTCGGCGTCGAGCCGGTCGGGATGGTGCTCGGGAATCGTGCGCTCGTAGACATCGAGCACTTGGCGCAGGAGATCGCGAGCTTCCTCCGCTCGCCCCAGCTGGAGCAGGCTGGCGGCGAGGTAGCCCCGGGCGTTCTGAAGGCGCAGGTGATCGGGCGGCAGCGTCTTCGTCCAGAGCTCGACGATGGCTCGCTGCTGCTCGGCGGCCTCGGCAGGTCGCCGCAGCGCTCGCCAGGAATCGGCGAGGTTCAGGCGCGTGGTGACTAGGTAGGGGTGGTCGGGCGGAAGCTGCTCTTCCATTCCCTGGACCACGGCCTCGTAGATCTCGGCACTCCTCCGAATCTCCCCCATCTCGCGGAGCGTCCCGGCCAGGTTCGCACGAGCGATGTGGAGGTTGAGATGATTCTGCGGCAAGGTCCGCTCGAAAGACGCGACCACCTTCTGCTCGAGGGCCAACGCGCCCCGAAGATCCTGAAGGGCCTTCAACGTGGCGGCGTGGTTCAGCCGGATCATCTGCAAGACGGGATCGTCCTCGGGCAGCGTGCGCTCGCGGACCTCGAGCACGTGCTCTTCGAGGCGCCGCGTTCGGTCGAGCTCGCCGAGCTCGAGAAGCGTCGCGGCAAGGTTTGCTTCCGCCGTGAGGATGTCGGCGTGGTCTTCGGGCAAGGAGGCCGCGCGTGCGGTGAGGACCTGCTCCTCGAGCTCGCGGGCCCCTTGGAGATCGCCGCGCTGCTTGAGGACGGCGGCGAGGTTCTGCATGGAGGTGAGGCGGCCGGGATGCCAGGGCGGCAGAACACGTTCGTTGCAGCGGAGCAGCTTCTCCCAAGCAGCGAAGGCCGTCTCCACGTCACTGAGTCGATAGGCGGCCATGCCGAGGGAGTAGAGGGACTCTCGCACCGATCGGTCTGCACGCTCGACCGGCAGCTCGGCGACTTGCGAGCTGATGGCCGCCAAGCATTCTCGCGCCTCGTCAGGCTGACCACTGGCTTGCAGGCGTTGGCTCTCCGCGAGCGTTGTTTGGACGGCTTCGGCGAATCGCGCCTCCGACTCGGAGGCGGTGGTCAGAACCCAGTGCACTGCGATGGAGGTGCCGGCTCGAGGCTGTTTCGCTCGTACCTCGATCCGCACGCGTGTGGCCTTCGGCACGTCGAGGATCAGGAAGGGCGTGTTGCCACCACCCGAGTCGTCGTCGATCGCGATCGGTGTCGCGTCGCGAGTCTCGGTGTCAGGCGGCCACAGCCGCATCTCGATATCGAGTTCGCCGCCGACGGCGAATACGGCGAGCTCACACGGTGCGGAGTCGACGTCGCGCTCGAGCCAGACCGAGGTGACCGGCTCGCCGCTAGCGTCCGCGGGCCAGGCCACACGCTGGACGCTTGCAGCGTCTTCCTGGAGGGCGAGGACGGTGACGGCCATCGTCAATAGCAGCGACATTCTCCTTCTCCTTCGCGAAGTCGCTCGATCTTTCAGCCCCAGCCTAAGCCGATCCCAAGCCACCGGCCAGAGGGTGCCTACCGAGAGTGAAACGTCTCCTCCCGGCAGAGATGTCCCATGTTCATGAAACACTCGTGCCGGGAAGAGATGGCTCAGGCTAGTTGATGGTGACCAAGCCGGTCGGGGTGAGGATGCGGATGTTTTTGCTCATCGTCAGGGTCTCGTTATACGAGCCCGATCGGATGACCAATGTCTCACCCGGAGAGAGGGCGCCGTAGCCGGCCGTGACCGTTTTGAACGGCGAGTTGTAGCTGCCGTTGCCGCCACTCGGTGCGGACGCATCGACGAAGACGTCACCGACGGCGTTGATCGCATCGACTGCGTTGAGGAGGCCGTTGCCGAACGTCGTGTCGTAGCCGCTCGCCCCGAGATCCCGCGCCGTACTGGCGAGGATCGTCCGGATCTCGCCGGGCGTGAGGCTCGGATCGACCGAGAGCACGAGAGCGGCCACGCCCGCCGCATAGGGCGACGAGAATGACGTTCCGTTGACGCTGGCGTAGTCGCCGGCGTTGTAGCCGTCGTTGCCGGTGCGATCCGTCGTTTGGATCGTGTCGCCCGGCGCCACGCAGAAGGTACCGGTGCCCCAATTGCTGAACCAGGCCAGGGCGCCCGTTCGGTTGATCGCTCCGACCGCCTCGACCGAGGCGTCGGAGGACGGGTACCCGATCGTGCCGGTGCTGTCGTTTCCGCTCGAGGCGAAGTGGATCACGCCGGCAGCTCGGGTGTTGGCATAGGCGTTCGAGATCGCCTGGAAGAAGCCGAAGCCGTTGCTGTTGTTGGTGACGCGCGCACCGATCGTCGTCGACCAATTGATGGCGTTCACGAGCCAGTTGACTTGGAAGGAGCCGGCTCCATCGCACGGAACATTCGCGTTGGTGAACTTCGCCGAGGCCACTCGGCAGCCCGGCGCGACACCGACGGTGCCGAGGCTGTTGTCGACCGTTGCCGAGATGCAGCCGGCGACCGCCGTTCCGTGGTTGTCACAAGCGTTGCCGGGACCGCCGTTGGTCCCGTTGCCGGTGAAGTCCTGTCCCGCAATCTGCTGGATGTCGGGGTGGTTCTGCTGCACGCCGTCGTCGAGCACGACGACGAGGACCGACGCCTGGCCGAACGTCACGCACCAGGCTTCATCGGCGTCCATGTCCATGTCGACGGTGCCGCCGGATTGGCCCGTGTTGAGCAGGCCCCAGCAGTTGCCCCAGAGCGTGTCGTTCGGCGTCTCCGGGCAGTCGAGCTTGCGCATCTCGGCGATCCAGTCGGGCTCGGCCCAGCGCACGCCGGGCCGCTTCGAGAGGCGATCGACGGCTTCGATGGTGTCGAAGCCCAGTGTGGCCGCGCTCTCGACGCGGTGAGCGTCCGGCAAGCCGCCGAAGGTCGACTCGACCACTCGCCAGCCGGGCGACGCACCCATCCGGGCGACCTGCTCGCCGCCGACGACACCCGCTTCGAAGCGGACGAGGACGTGGCGAGAGGGCGCGCGCCGGTAGCCGGAGGTGTCCGTGTAGACGGGGCCGACGAACGAGACGCCGGGCTCGTCCGCGAGCTCGCCACTCAGAGCGACGAGCGCGGCTTCATCGGCCAGTGGCCTCTGGAGCGCGATGAGGCGGAAGTCGGAGGGTCCGAAGGGCCGCATCGAGGCGACCCCTTGGCGAGGCTGCAGGAAGGCCTGGACGATTGCCTCCGCCTCGGGTCGCTCGAGCTGGACGATCAGGTGATCGCGCTCGAGTCGCTCGCAATGGGGGAGGAGTGTTTGCCCTGCCGCGGCGGGGAGGGTCACCGCCGCGACGGCCAGGATGAGAATGAGACGAGTCATGATCGTGGCTCCTCTCACTGCAGGCTGACGAGGACGAGGACGAAGCCTTCACCGTCTTCGAGACCGGTCATGGCCTTGCCGATGACGCTGCCGAAGGCGCGACTCGAATCGCTCGCCTTCATGGCGTGGCCCGGAAGCGAGGCGGTGGTGAGCAGGTCACCCGGCTCGATGGCGCCGTTCTCGGTGGAGCACTTCACGTAGACGCGGCCCGTCATGGCGATGAGGTGGTCGCCATCGAGAGCGCTGTCCTTGCCCATCTGGATGCCGTGTTCGATGCCGTTGGCACCCGAGACGATGCCGGCGACCTTCTTGTCGTAGGGCGTCTGGGAGAGGATCAGCTCGCCCGCGTTCTCGGGATCGATGACCAGCACCGAGCCGGGCTCGTGCGTGCCGTCGGCCGTCTCGAAGGCCTCGACGAGGTCGGCGCCTGTGATCTCGAGCACTTTCGTTTCGAGACCCGTTGGCTTGAGGATGGTCGATGGTGCGCCGTCGGGACCGAAGAAGAGTCTTCCCGTGGAGGAATACAGATACGGGTCGGGAGTTTGGCTGCCGATACCGAGATTGACTTGGGTGCCGGCGGCGTTGGAGACCGTGACCCAGTGGTTACCGCTGGTCGACCCGGCGAACGTGGCGAGACCATTCTCGTGAGAAGTTGCCTCCAGGCGGCCGGAACCGCTCACTCGGAAGGGCGTCGTGCCAGCTCCAACATCCGTGAACTTGAGAAATGAGCTCGCGGATGCGTTCGCTGCCGAACCGAAGGACTCAACAGAGACGTCGAACGCGGTCAGCGGGGGAATTGGTGAGCCGAGACTCAAGCTCCGCACTAGGTAGGAGAAGCCTTCTTGCGCATCAAAGGCGAGAGTGCGATCCCAGAGACGAACTCGTGCCTGATTCCCCGTGCCTGCCCCTTGTGAGTAGAAGTCGAGGTAAGGGCCTCCTCCGTCCGTATGCGGACCGTCACTGATCAAGTTGATAAAGGGGGGATGGTGGAAACCACCACCCGAGTCGAAGAAGCTGTTGAGGCTCAAGGTGCCGGACGGGAAAAGCCCCATCTGAATCTTGGGATCCCCGTCGGGCCCGAAGAAGAAGCTTCCATTGCTTGAGAAGAGATAAGGAGTCCCCTGCGTCGGTGCGAGTGAGCCGACTCCCAAGTTGAGGTGGCTCTGTGACGGTCCGCCAGATTCCTGAATGACGGAGATCCATGAGTTGCCGGGTGAGCTCGAGCGAAAGCGGGCGATCTCACCGTTCGAGCTACTGTCTACGGTCACGATTCCGGCTTGAAACGTCACGTCTCCCGAGCTGGTCGATACGTCGGCCCCGGTGAGGCTCCCGTCCTGGATGTCGTCGCCCGTGACTGTCTCGTCGACGATGTCGGTGGGGCCCTCGACTTCGAGCTGGTTGTCATTGACGTAACGGGCATCGGGGCCGACCTCGGAGCCCAGCGTGCCCTTGGTCGTACCCGCACTACCCAGTCCGGGCGTTGCTGTTGTATTGGGATCGTCGTCATTGCGTCCGGTTCGATCGGCGGCTCCCGGACTCTGACTGGCGCTCGAGGGCGGGGTCTTCGAGTCAGGGGGCGCAACCTTCGGGGTCGAGCTCGGAGTCAGCGCGCGAGGCGACGGGCTCACCTGCGGTCGACCTTTCGCCGCCGGCTTTCCGGGCGTCCCACTCCTCGAGTCCGATTCGAGGGCCCCTTGCTCTGCGATATCACCGTTTCGAGAGACCACTCCCACAGGAGACGTCTTGACAGCCGGCTCGGCGCGAGCCGTCACTGGCATGGGCGGGCTAGCGAGTTGGTTGGGGGTGTGGCGCGAAAAGACTCCTCCGGTCTCCGCCCAAAACAGAACGTCCGTCTCTCGATTCCTGAGGACGAGGTCTGCGAGCCCATCACCATCCAGGTCGGAGCGCGACGCGTGGAGACCGCATCCGGCATCAGCGAGGCCGAGACGATCGGTGCTCTCGATGAAGTAGCCTGTGGAGTCGCCGCAGAGGGCCAGGTTCGGCCCGGGTCCGACGAGGTAGAGGTCGAGATGACCATCCCCATCCAAGTCGGAGATCAAGATGTCCTGAGTCGAGGTGATTGGAATCGGCAGCTCGGTCATCGCAACCTCGAAGACTCGCCCTTGCCGGTTCACGGCGACGGTCAAGTAACCGGCCTCCGTGATCGTGACGACGTCGCGAAGACCATCGCCTGTGACATCTTCGAAGCGGTTCATGAGATCGGCCTGACCAGGGAGAAGAGTCAGCAGGAGAGCAATGCAGAATGAGGGCATCGAGATTCTCCAAGTTGGATCGTGTTGCGGGCGGTTCTTGCGCGACCACGGTCTTCGAATGCCGGGTAGGGATCCCTTCGGACGGTGCTCCCAGCTGAGGCGTCATTTGATGGTCACGGTTCCATTGGTCACTGTGATTTGACCTCGTTTGAGGAACGTGATCGGAGCCTCTAGATTGACGCCGCCCTGGATGGGGATAGCGGAGTCATTCCCTGCTGCGGCCACGCTTCTTCAATCGTATTGAAGGGCTTCGCCTGGCTGCCGTCCTCGGCACCGTTCCAGGCGACATCGACGTAGACGATCTTGAGCGGTCGCGCTCGGAACATGCCGCGACCGTGAGTTGCGGCGATCAGGTAATCGCTACCCTGCCAGAAGAGCTCGGAAACCTCCGTGTTCACGGGACCTTCGATGTCTCCAAAGCGAGGCATGACGCTCCAGCTCTGTCCCTTGTCCTCGGAGGACAGGGCGCCGAGATCCGTCCCGATGTAGACCCAATTGCTGTCGGCCGGGTGAAAGCGAAATGTATTCACAGGAAGAGCGGGGAGGTCGTTGGGCAATGCGCCGGTTCTTTGTATCCAGCTCGAGACAGAGCGTTCGGGGCAGCTGGAGATTGGACTCTTCTTCGCCGCCTCGGCTCGTGGTCGGGGAGCCTTGCAGGAGAGTCGGGTTCGGGGCAGCAGACTCGCTCCTCGATGCCCGTGCGTTCTCGAAGAGACCCAGAAGGACTGTGGAGACGAGCGGAGGTAGAAGTTGCCGTCGGTAGCTGCTTTTCAAGAGTTCGTTCCATTCACTTACAACCGATGATTGGGACTCGCTGTCGGGGGGGTGTTGCTTGCCGAGCAGGAGGACCGCCCACGACGTTGCTCCGGTCGTCCCCGTGCCGGGTCGAGAACGGCTCGTCCGCCGACGAGCAGGAGAGAGAATGTCGAGCCGTTGGCTGTGTCTCGCGCCGCAACGATGCGGTGGACAGCAGGCGTCCCAAGTCTCTGCTCACCAGAGCGAGCCGAAGGAGCGACAGGGGACAATGTCCTGAGAAGAAAAGAGAGGGACGCTGCCGTGTCGATTGACTAAGCTCCGGCCGGGAAAAACCTTGTGGCAGGTCCGCCGGAAACTCTACGCTGTCCTCTGATCGCACAGAATCTCTGGGAAGAGGAACCGTGCCACCTGAGCAGCAACCGGACCCCCACCAGTCTCCCAGCGTCCTCGTCGAGGCAGCCCGCGGAGGTGATTGCGGCGCGAGGGACGTGCTGTTTCGCTTGAGCGAGCGCTTCTTGCGGCGGTACATCTCCCTGCAAGCAGGGCCCAAGCTGCGCCGGTTCCTGTCGCTGTCAGACATGTGCCAGGACACCTATCTCCGAGCTCTAATGGGCTTGGAGCGCCTACGGGAGGGCGCGACCCCGGAGGACTTCAGGGCATTGCTGCTCACCCAGGCGAGGTGGGCCGTTCAAGATCGGGCCCGTCAGGTGAAGCGGCTGGCAGGGGAGTCGTCGGCGCCCGAGGGTCTTTCGGCTGCGGCCGATTCCAAGCCCCGGACCGGAGTCGTCACGCGAGCCGACGAGCTCGAGCAATTGAGGAAGCACCTTCTCCAGCTGCCCGAGCCCTACGCCGACGTGCTTCGTCTGCGTGCGGAGGGGATGACGCGAGCCGCGATCGCCGAGCGACTCGGGATCAGTCACGAAGCCGTCAAGAAGCGCTTGCTACGGGGATCCGTCAAGCTGCGGGAGCTCGTTGCCAAGAACGCCAGGAGCTGAAGACGGAGGATCGAGCGCGATGGGGGACCAGGCTTCTCGCTCTCAGGATCCGTCTCCCGCCGAGCAGCTCTTCTACGAATACTTGGAGCATTCGGAACGGAGCGAGCCGGTCTCTTTCGAGGACTTCTGTCGGGAGCACCCGTCTCTCGACGGCGAGCTGCGAGAGCTTCAAGCAGCTTGGAGGTTTCTCGACCCGAAGGCCTCACGGCTCGACGGTGCGTGGAGCGCGGAGGTCGCCTCCAGGCTGATGGGCGACGCGGGTTCGGGCTCCCTCGACTGGTCCGCCGAGGCCGATCAGCTCGAAGCGACCGGGAAAGCGGCCGAACGCTACAAGACCGTCGGTGAGATCGGTCGCGGCGGCATGGGGATCGTCGAGCGAGCCTGGGATCCACTCCTGCACCGTTCGGTGGCTCGCAAGATCTGTCCCGTCCGTCGAGCGGACGGCGAGACCGGTCTGACCGCGGCTGCGAAGGAACGACTCGTCGCACGGTTTCTCGATGAGGCGCAGATCACGAGTCAGCTGGATCACCCGGGGATCGTGCCACTACACGAGCTCGGGCTCGACGACGCGGGCCATGTCTTCTTTACCATGCAGCTCGTCTCGGGCCGCGACCTGCGAGAGGCTTTCCAAGACTGCCTTCGAGGCTCGACTGAGTGGACACTCCCTCGGATTCTTCGGGTGCTCTTGACGGTCAGCGAGATCGTGGCTTTCGCGCATTCGCGCGGAGTCATCCACCGCGATCTCAAGCCGGCCAACGTCATGATCGGGTCCTTCGGTGAGGTGTACCTGATGGACTGGGGGCTGGCCAAGATCTTGGCCACCTTAAAGATGTCCGAGGTGGCCGAGCCCGTCGAGACACTGCGCTCGGCCGCGACTGACGACGGTGTCCAGACTCGAGCCGGCGCCGTTGTTGGAACTCCCGCCTACATGTCACCCGAGCAGGCGACGGGCGGCGAGGTCGGTCCGGCGAGCGACGTGTACTCCATCGGAGCGATGCTGTATGAGCTGATGGCGGGTCATCCACCTTATGGGGATCCCGACACGACGCGCAGCGCGGACGAGTATCTGAGCTCCCTGTTGACCGGGCCGCCGAGGCCGATCCGAGACCGTGCGCGGCGCAGCCCTGCGGAGCTGATCTCCATCTGCGAGCGTGCGATGGCACGGGAGCCGAGCGCACGCTATGCGGAGGCTGCTCGCCTGACCGACGACCTGCGAGCGTTCTTGGACGGTCGCGTGGTTCGGGCTCATGCCACCGGTCCGTTCGTCGAGCTCAAGAAGTGGATGCAGCGCAACCGCGGGTTGAGCTGGAGTCTCTTCGGGTTGTTCCTCGCCCTAGTGGCCGGCTCGGTCATCAGTCTCCAGCTCGCGCGTCAAGCAGCGCGGGATCGCGACGAAGCCCTGTGGCAATCCTACGTCGCGAATCTCGTCGCAGCCGACGCCAATTGGCGAGAGGGCAAGATCACAGCCGCCAAGAGCCGTCTCGAGAAGGCCCCCCTCGTGATGCGGAGCTTCGAGTGGAACCTGGTCCGCCGCTGGGCGGATGCGAGCTCCCTCACGATGACCGGCCACAGCTACCACATCTGGAACGTGGACGTTTCGGCAGATGGCCGGCGAGCGTACTCGTGTGCTGGGGATGCCACGGCTCGCGTTTGGGATCTCGCCAGCGGCGAGTCGATTCGGGTGCTCGAAGATCACACGGGACGCGTCTTCTCGATCGCGGCCGATCCGACGGGGCGACGCCTGGCCTCGGGGTCCTCGGACAAGATGGTTCGCCTGCGAGATGCAGAGACCTTCGAGACGGTTGCCGTGCTCGAGGGGCATGACGATGGCATCTTTGCACTGGCCTTCTCTCCGAATGGCGAGCTCCTGGCTTCGGGCGCCAACAATGGGAGCCTGCGGCTCTGGCATGGCCAGACCGGTGAGCTGCTGCGGATCTTGCCCGGACACGCTGAGTGGATCTGGTGTTTGGCTTTCTCCCCGGATGGCCGGCAGCTGGTGACCGGATCGACTGACGACACGCTCATCGTTTGGGACGTGGCCACCGGAGATGTCCGACGAACGCTGCGCGGTCACGAAGCGGACGTGACGGCGTTGGCCTTCTTGCCGGATGGAAAAACGCTCTTCAGCGGCGACGTGGCCGGCGGGCTCCTGGAGTGGGAGACTGGCAGTGGAGAACAGCTCCGCGATCTCGATGGGCACCCCGACTGCATCGCCGGGATCAGTGTCTCGGCCGACGGGAAGTGGATTGCCACCGCCTCCCGGGATCGAACCATCGGTTGGTGGAACCAGGAGTCGGGTCAGCTCGTTTATCAGATCCCCGGTCACGAGGGGTTTGTCCGCTCGGTGAAGTTCGCGGGTGATCGGCTCGTCTCTGGGGGGTGGGACAATTGTGTCAAGGTGTGGTCGGTCGGCGAGCTCGGCCGACGCGCCTTCCCCTTGACTCGGGGGCAAGCCCGTGGGTTTGCCGTGAACGATGCGGACCTCTACCTGGTTCGTGACGAGGAGCTCGTTTGGGAGAAGGTCGATTCTGGAAGAGTCCAAGAACGAGTCAGTGTCCTCTCGGAGGTGCGGCTTGACCCGTGGTCAAGCGAGCTCCTCGTGCAGACGATTCGGCCTAAGAAGAACGGTGAGCCGGCAGTATTCCTCTCGCCATTCGGTAGTCCGGGCGATGCGGCGCCTCGCTTGTCGGGTTGGAGCGTCGTCGGAGCAGATCCTGTTCGCGGGGTGCTCACCGTGGTCAACTCGGCGAACGAGCTGTTCCTCCATGAGGTGGATAGTGGGCGAATGCGAGGACCGCTCGCTCAGTTCGATGACCGTCCCCTCTCGATTGCCTTTCATCCGAAGCATCCTTGGTTGGTCGTCGCCGCGGCAGAGCCTCGCATCCGTATCTTCGATCTGGCTCTCGGCACGACGATTCGCGAGCTGAATCATCACTGGAACAACGCGCTCGCCGTCGCCTTCGATCCAACGGGTGCCGTGTTGGCGACGGCCGGTGTGGAAGGCGAGGTCTACCTCTTGGACAGCGTCGACTTCCAAGAAGTGGCCGTGTTACGGGGCCACGATGCTTCGGTCGTCGACGTCTGCTTTCATCCTTTCGAACCTCGTGTCGCCACCTCATCCGAAGATCACACTATCAAGATCTGGTCGACGAAGACGTGGGAGGAGCTGCTCACGCTTCGGGGTCACGACGCGTTTGTCGTTCAGATCGAGTTCACGGCGGATGGGCAGACGTTGGTCTCGCGGGACAGCTCGGGGCGGGTACTGCTGTGGGACGGTCGCCCCATCGGCGATTGACATCGGCGTGCGGAAGCGCTCAGAGCAGCGATGCGTTTCGCCCGCTCGGAGCTCACTGCTCGCCGCCCGCCGCACCAAAGCCCTGACTCGACAACGCATCGAGACCGAGGGGCCGACCGGGCCGTGGATTTGCTAGCCTGAATGTTCGTTCGGGGTCTCGGTCATCATTCGAGAGGGCACCATGCACGTGTCGTTGATTCTCAGCTGCTGGCTCGCAGCGGCGCCCGTCTTCCAAGACGCGAAGACCGAGAAGCCTTCCTGGGGCGACGGGAGTGCAACCAAGCTCACTGTTGCCGAGCAACGGCGGGCTGCGCATGAGGCGGCCTTCGAGAAGGAGCTGCTCCAGCGGCGAGATCGATTGGCGCCTGAGGATCTCGAGGGTCTCGTGGAGCTGGCTCGCTGGTGCGAGTCTCAAGGCGAAGAGAAGGCGGCCTTGTCGGTGTATCGAGAGGTCGTGAAGGCTGCTCCCGATCATGTGTTGGCGTCGGCGGCTGTCGAGTCGCTCGAAGAGTCGCTGCGTCTTCGTGAGGAGCGACGACTGGCGAGCGCCGCGAGAAAGATCGAGCGTGTCGAGCGCGCCGAGCAGCGGGAGGAGCGGCGAAGGCTTCGCCTACTCGAGGTGCGCATCAACGCGCTGATCCGCGAGATCGCCTACGGCTCGAAATCCCGCTCCGACCGAGCGCTCCGCGATGTGATCGAGATCGCGCGCGAGCTCAAGAACCGGGACGTGGCCGCCAAGGCCGTGCAGGTGCAGCGGCGCTTCGATGCTTATTGGCGAGAGCTGCGCGTTCAACAAACCGGGCTGGCCGAGGTGCGGGCAACGATGGTGAAGCTGAAGAGGCCCATCAAGACGTTCTCGACGAGCCTGGGAACCGGTTCACCGGTCACCTTGCAGCTCCCCGAACGCCAGATCGTCTCGGTGCAAACGACGGTCGCGATCCCGATGGGACGCGGTCAGTAGAGAGCGCTTTCGGTTGAGGCGCGTTGGCCGCACCACCGCGGACTCACCGATGGTTCTCGGTCGCCTTTCTGCCCGAGCTCGGTTCGAGAGATCGAGCGCGTTCTTGACGAATGCCGTCGGCGGCTCGGATTCGCCGTGTCGCCTGCGGACCGCCTCTGCCGTCGGCGGCTCGGTTGTGCCGGGCGCCGCTCGGGTCTCTGAATCTTGTGTGCAGCTAGCGGTCCGCGCGCCGAACCTCCTCCTTTATAATGCCGGCATGGATGGCCTCGTCTGGGAGCACCCCGCGTTCTTGTGGTTGATCCTGCCAGCGTGGGCTTGGTGGGGCTTCGCCGTGAGGGGAGCGACTGCGGGTCGACGAGGCACGGTTGCCTGTATTGCTTTGCTCTGGTTGTCGCTGGCGACGCTGCTCGCTGGGCCGGCCTGGCAGACTCATCCGCCGGCACCCTTGAACGGGCTGTTGGTCGTGCAGTCGGTACCGGGGCTCGAGGGCACGGACTTCCACCAAGTGTGGAACGAGCTCGCACCCGGGCTGGATCGCTTCGGTCTCGGAGACTCTCTGCTCTTGCGATCGGCTCACGGCGAGGGCGTCCCGCTGACGCCGGGCGATCGCGCTGCCGTGCGAGCCACTCTCGAGCGGGCCCTGCTGTCGGGAGAGGGCGCCGGAAACCTCGACGTCGTCACCCGCGAGCTCTTGGCCGAAGACGCCGTCGATTGGATTGGATTGATCGGGCCGTCGGGAGATGTCACTGCCGCCGCCGAGCGGCTCGAGCTCGCCGGCCTTCGAGTGCGCGCGGTGGCGATCGATGCGCCAGTCGGTCCCGGCGCGTCGTTAATCCGGATTCGGCCACCGGATGCCGTGCGAAGCGGCGAGCCGATCGAGGTCTGGCTCGAGCTGACGAGCAACACGGCCCGCCGGGTGCGAGGCTCGCTGCTCCTCGGCAATGGCGCGCCTCGACTCTTCGAGGTCGACCTCCTTGCACACGAGGTCGTCGCGATGCCGATCGAGCTCGCCGGAGTCGAGGCGGGGCGATACGAGCTGACCGCGGCGCTCGAAAGCGGCTCGGCCACGAGTGCTTCTTTCGAGGTCGCCCCTCGTCCGCGCGTGCTCTGGTGGGGGGAAGGCGAGCTCCCGAGTGCGCTGAGCCAGCTCTTCGATCAGCGCGGCTGGACGGTGGGGCGAGAGCGAGGCGGAGACGATCCCGAGCGCTGGGAGCTGGTCGTCCTCGGCAAGGGCTTCGAGGTCGATGACGAGCGGCTCGTTTGGCTCGACACCTTCGTGCAAGAGCGCGGGGGAGGCTTGCTCGTGCTGGGTGACCCGGATCATTCGATGGCCGGCTGGGCAGAGACGCCGCTCGGAGACCTTCTTCCGGTCGTGATGGCGCCTCGCTCCGAGCCGCCGCCCCCTGAACGATCGCCCGAGCCCGAGCCGGATCCCGATCGAGCCGAGCCCGATCCCGAGTCCCTGAGTTCTCCGCCGGCCGAGGAGCCCAGAGACCCCGAGCTCGAGGAGCGCCTGGCGGACACCGTCTCTTTGGCGTTGGTGCTCGACACCTCGGGCAGCATGGCGGGTCGCAAGATCGCGGCGGCCAAGAAGGCGGCTTGGGCGGCGGTCGAGGCGTTGGACGAGCGAGACCGAGTCGCGATCCTCAGCTTCGACTCGGATTCTCGACTGATCTTGAGATTGACGTCGGCGAGCGATCAGACGTTGATTCGGCTGACGCTGACAGGCATCGGCGTCGGCGGAGAGACGCGCTTTGCGCCGGCGCTCGAGTCGGCGTTGGCCGTTCTGCGCGACGACCCGGCTTCGGTGCGGCACGTCATCTTCTTGTCCGATGGCCGCGCCTGGCCCGAGGCCACGCGTCCGATCGTCGAAAGAATGCGAGCCCAGGGCATCACGTTGTCGACGGTGGGGCTGGGCGAAGACCACGACCACGAGGCGTTGGGGCGGCTCGCGGCCTGGGGGGGCGGCCGCTACTACTTCGCGACCATCGAGGACGTCCCGCAGATCTTCAACATCGACGTGCGGCGAGTGGTCTCCGATCGAACGCCGCCCGATCGGCCTCCCGAGCTCGATCCGCCGAAGCCCGAGCCCGAGCCCGAGACGACGCCGCTGCCCGATCCTACCGAGGAGGCACCCCGATTCTCGCTCGAGCTCGTGACGCCCGATGCGCTGACTCTGGACTCCAGTCCGGCCGGGCTCCCGGAGCTGAGTGGCTATGAGCCGGCTCGCCCCCGAGTCTTCGCTCGCCCCCTCATTCGTGTTGTGGGCAACGAAGATGTCGTGATGACGATCGGTGCGGCGGGCCTCGGTCGAGTGGGGGTGTGGGCGAGCGGTCTCTCGGGACCTTGGGGCGGTGGGTTCTTGGCCTGGCCTGAGCTGGGCCGGTTCTTGGGGCGCACGACGAGCGCGCTCTTGCCGGCTCCCCGTCCGATTGTGACCTGGCGCGTCGGATGGTTCGAGCGCCACGCGGTCGTCGAGGCGGAGGTCGCTCCCGAGCGCTTGGGAGCCGGGGAAGCCGTTGCGCTGAGTCGAAGCACCGGTGGGCGTGAGGAGCCGCTGCCCGCGATCGCGATCGGTGCTCGCCTCTGGCGTGCGGTGCTGCCCTTGCCGAAGCCGGGGGAGCGCCTGACGGTCTCGGCTCGTTCCATCGGCCCACGTGAGGTGCTCGGCTCGCAGTCCTGGACGGCGCCCGAGCCTCGTCCGGAGGTCGTCTCCCCGACTCGGGTCGTCGGGGAGAGGCGCGCTTTGCCGATGCGAAAGCACTTGCCACGGCAGGCGCCGTTCGCCGGAGTCGGGCTGCTCGCCTGCTTGGCGTTGGCCGTGGTCGTGTTCTGGCGATCGTCTTGAGAGGGAGGGGGCTCAGCCAGGGGCCTGAACCTTCCTTGCATCATTCTCGCCTTTCCATTGTTTGTAGGTTCTTTTCAATCCTGGGTCGGCCGGGTACCATGACGAGGTTTTCGACGAGCCGACGCCTGCTGATTTTCCGATTCCGGAAAGCAGGCGAGTCCGAGGATCTGGGCGGGTCCGAGGTCACGATCGGCTCCAGCTTGCGACGCAGGGCGTGCGCCGCGCGATTAGGGAGGGAATCGTCATGACCAAGAGTCAACCAGGGCTCTACGAGCTGCTGCGTCAGCGCTCGCTCAAGAATCAGATGTCACATCACGACATCCCCGAGCCCGAGCCGATCTCCAGCTACGAGGCACCGACCGCGACCCTCGACCGCTACCCGGTAGAGGCCAAGCCGGAGGTCGAGGTCACCGCGGTCGACGCTCCGGAGGTGGAGAGGCCACTGGCCAACGAGGAGCCCTCTGAGATCGAGGCTGCCCCCGACGAGCGTTGGTATCAGAGGAGCGTGAGCTTCTCGACGCCGGTCGGGATCGCGATCTCGATCCTGGCGGCGGTGCTCGTTTTCTCGAGCTACTTGCTCGGCTTCTCGCGAGGTCAGGCAGCGGAGGCTCCGACCCTGTGGGCAAACTCGGGAGGCACGGCACGCGAAGGCGCGATTCCGGCGGGAACCGCCATCGCCGTCCGGGCGGCGGCCTTCGAGGATGAGCAGGAGGCCTTCCAGGTCGCACGCTGGCTCAATCAATCCGGCCGATTCGCCGATACGGCCGAGGTGGTCAACGTTCAGGACGGCGGGCCCGTCGAGCTGGTGATCGGGCGCTTCGAGAGCCAGGCGGCGGCAAAGCGCTCCGGTCTGCTCGAGGCGATCCAGAGCTTCGAGCTCGTCGACGGGGAGTCGACCCAAAAACCTTTTGGCAAGGCTGAGTTGAGAGTTTACTCTTTCGGGAATTGACCCGGATTCCGAAGTCTCGATTCGGCCCGAGGAGGGCCCCATGTCGATTCACAAGAGCCTCGCGCCCAAGAACATGCTGGCGCGCAGTCGCAACGTGCTGACCCGTGTCGAGCGTCTCGCGATCCTTCAGCGAGATGGCCGCTTCAAGAAAGGCCAGAACAGCATCTTCGGACTCCCGAAGGTGCGAGTCGCCAAGGCGAAAGCCAAGAAGAAGTAACGCCGCTCCGCGGTCGTGCTTCTCGTCTCCGTCGCGCGGCTCCGCTCGACCCTGCGCTCCCCCAAGCGCCACCGAGTACGCTGCGGCCCCCATCGGGTCGCAGCGCGCTTCATTTTCGGGATACCCCCGAGACCATCCCCCCCCCCTCTGACAAGAAAGCTGGCTGCATGAGCTCGGATCGCATCACCGAGAGGGTCCAAAAGGTCGAGCCCAGCGGCATTCGCCGGATGTTCGAGCTGGTCGCCAGCATGAAGGACCCCATCAACCTCTCGATCGGCCAGGCCGACTTCGATGTGCCCGAGTCCGTGAAAGAGGCCGCGATCCAGGCGATCCGCGACGGCTTCAACCGTTACACCGTCACCCAGGGTATTCCCGAGCTGAACGACCGCATCGCTCAGCACTACCGCGAGACCTACGACTTTCGCATCGAGTCCTCGCTCGTGACCTCAGGCGTCTCGGGCGGCTTGCTCCTCGCGATGCTCGTCCTGGTCGATCCCGGCGACGAGGTCCTGATCCCGGATCCGTACTTCGTCATGTACAAGCATCTGGTCCACCTGACCGGAGGTGTGCCGAAGTTCTACGACACCTACCCGAGCTTTCGAGTGACGCGTGAGCTCCTCGAGAGCCAGATCACCGATCGCACCAAGGTGATGCTGATCAACTCGCCGTCGAACCCGACCGGCGCGGTCTTCACGGCGCCGGAGCTCCAGGTGATCGCCGAGATCGCTCGCGAGCACGACATCACGGTGATCTCCGACGAGATCTACGAGTCGTTCGCCTACGGGGCTCGCTATCGGTCCATGTGTCAGCACTTGGCCGATGCCGTCGTGCTGGGCGGCTTCTCAAAGACCTACGGCATGCCGGGTTGGCGAGTGGGATGGGCGGTCGGACCGAAGGACATTCTCGAGGCGATGCGCAAGCTGCAACAGTTCTCGTTCGTGTGCGCGCCCTCGATGGCGCAGCGCGCCTGCGTCGCGGCGATGGACGTCGACATGAGCGAGTACATCGACGCCTACCGTCAGAAGCGCAACTTGGTCTTCGACAGCCTGAAGGAGAACTACTCGATCGTGCGTCCCGATGGCTCGTTCTACCTGTTCCCCGAGCTGCCCCCGGGGCTCGACGAGAAGGCGTTCATCGATCAAGCGATCCGCAAGGACGTCCTGCTCGTCCCCGGCTCGGCCTGCTCGCGCCGCGCGACTCACTTCCGACTCTCCTTCGCGGCTCCCAACGACGTGCTCAAGCGCGGACTCGATGTCTTGAACGGGATCGCCGTCCAAGCGGCGTCTTCCTGACGATGAGCCGGCCGGTGATCCTTGCCGGGGAGCGGTCGGCCGAGCCGCCGGACGAGATCGCCGCGATCGTTCTGGCCGCCTCGGCCTCGGCGACCAGCGCGGATCTGACCGAGATCTTCGTTTCAGTGCAAGGCGAAGGCGTGGTCGCGGGGCAGGTGCATCTCTTTCTGCGCTTCGCCGGTTGCGATCTCCGCTGCAGCTACTGCGACACGCCGGGCAGCCTCGGGCTCGATCAGGTCGATCGTGGCGTGCGCATCGGCGGCGGGCTCTTGCGAGGCCAGCCGAGGCGCGAGCCCAATCCGGTGACGCAGGAGCGATTGCTCCAGCTCGTCGACGAGGCCGTGGAGCCACTCGGTCATCGCCCGATGGTCGCTCTCACCGGCGGTGAGCCTTTGCTGCGCACACCCTACTTGGTCGAGCTCCTTCCCGCATTGCGTGCGCGTGGGCATGAGATCCTCCTCGAGACGGCCGGCACGCGTGTCGAGAACCTCGAGCGTGTCGTCTCGTGGATCGATCTGGTCAGCATGGATCTCAAGCTGCCGTCGGTTTCGGGTGAGGCCGATCTCTTGGGGGCCCACCGAGCATTCCTCGAGGTCGCCCGGAATGCGGATCGCCGCATTCAGGTCAAGGTCGTCATCGATCCGCGCCTCGACCTCGCCGAGCTGGAACGAGGCGTACGCCTGGTCGCCGAGCAGGACTCGACGTTGCCCTTCATCCTGCAACCCGAGTTTCGGTCGCTGCGCACGACCGATGAGGCGCATCGAGATCTGATTCGCGAAGCGGTCTCCGTGGCGAGGGCTCGTCTCACGGATGTGCGAGTCCTCCCGCAGCTGCACAAGTATCTCGGGATGCTTTGAAACATTGAACATTGAGCTTCGAACGTTGAACGGTCCTTCGAGCGTTGAACGTCGACGCAATCATCGAACGTTGAACGGCGGTCGCGTGACTCGATGAAGAAGTATCAGCGGCTCTTTGTTGCGATCGGACTGGTCGCGGTTGCTTGCGGCGTGTTCGCGGTCTGGTATCACACGCAGTTCCCCGGCAGCCCGCTCCAGTGGACCTTCGGCGGCGTGGTGTTCGTCGGTGATCGGATCGAGTCGCCGCCCCCCTTCGGGATCGAGAGTGTCGATGGGCGAGCTCTGCGTGGGTTCACCTTGCCGCGCAACAGCACCGAGTCGCTCCAGATCGTCCTGCCACCTCAAAGCGCACTCGACCTCACTCTGCGTGCCAAGAGCGGGGACCGAGGCCGCTTCGAGGTCATCGTTGCTCGCCCCGGCGAGGATCAAGCCCTCGTCTTCTTCCGAGATCTCGGTGAGATTCCGAGCTGGCGGCGCGAGCGGGTTTGGATGCGTGCTTACGAGGGCCCTGTCGAGCTGACCTTCCGATTCCACTCGTCGCAACCGGATGCCGCCGTCTTCGTCGGCGACCCTCGGTTGACCGTCCCCGAAGCGCGGCTGCGTCGACGAGTCGTGCTCGTGAGCTGCGATGGCTTCGACTCACGCGACAGCGATTTTCCCGACGAGCGAGGCTTTCTCTACGAGCACGGTTGGCCAGCAGCCAGCGACCCGGTCGCCTCGTGGGCCAGCATGCTGACCGGTCTCTACACTCCACAGCATCGGGTCGGCTTCTCGAGGACAGCCCGGTTGCCATCGGGATTCTTGACGATCCCTGAGCTGGCCGGCAAGGAAGGCTGGACAACGGCGTGCTTCGTCAGCGGTGTGGAGCTCGAGCCCGACGCTTCGCTCTTCCAGGGCTTCGGCGAGGCGTCCGTGTACGCGCGGTCCGAGTCGGCGGTTGTGGACGCCCTCGACTGGCTCGATCGATACGGGGATTCGCCGAGCCTGGTCGCCTTGCTCTCGAGTCGGACGGAAGAGGACCCCGACCCGTGGTCGCAGGCGCGCTCCGTGGTCGAGCGCGTCCTCGCCGGCGAGCTCGGTCAGACGCTGGTGGTCGTGATGGGTGTCCGCGGTAGCGATTCGGGTGAGGCCATGCCACCTCTCTGGATCGCCGGCGCTGGGCTGAAGGGGGGCGGGCGCACCGACGAGCCCGTGCACCAAGTCGGAGTCTTCGCCACCGTCTGTCACACCCTGAGCATCAATCCGCCTCGTGACCTCGAAGGGGATACCCTCCTGGCCCCGTTCGGCAAGTACGACGTTCGGGCGATGCGATTGCTCTATGAGGTAGAGGAGGGGCGGCTTCTCGACGAGGAGGGAGCGGCCGACGCCGACCCCGAGCTTCGAGAGTGGCTCGCTCAACAGAGCCAGCGCTTCGCGGGACTCTTCACCGACCGGGACTGAGTCGCGCGGCTCGCCGGGCGTTGCAAAACAAAATGCTCCAGACCGTCCCCTCGGAGGCCCGAATTCATTCGGGTGGGAGGTCGTTCGCCCCTTCGAAGCCGTCGTGATCGCCGAGGGCGTATCCAGCGGACTGAAGTCCGCCCTCCGTCTCTCACGCGTCGCGCAAGGTGTCGATGACGAGCTCCTCGATCAGGCCCGGAAGGACGCCGAACGAGTACTCGATCTCGACGCGCTCGGTATCCTTGTGCGCATCGAAGCCGACCGGGCCGAGGTTGACGACCGGCATGTCCAGGTCGGCGATCGTGTCGAGATCGAGGCGATAGCGTTCGCCCCAGCCCGGGAGGTTCGCCTTCAAGTCCTCGATGCTGCTTCGCAGGGACTCCGGAAAGGCGAGGTAGCTCATGTCCGAGATGTACGGGTAGAAGCGTCGCAGCACGAGCTCGGGCAGATGGGTGCGATGCCGCTCGATCAGCCGATGCACCGCGCGCGCGAGCGGCGTGTCATCGGAGGTCGCAAAGCCGGGGTAGTAGGGAGGGGCGAGGTACACGACGATGCCGGGCTCATCAGCGGCCGGGAGAAACTCCCAGAGTGTACGAACGGCTTCTCGGCAGGCGACGCGCTCGTCGGCATCGTCGTGCTCGGCCAAGGCCGTGGCGAGCACGAGGTCGGGATCGTGTCCGGCACGTCGCACCGTGTCTCTGAGCTCGGCCAGTGTGAGCACGCGCGTCTTCCAAGGGAGCGGAGGAGGCGCCTGTTCCGTCAGAGCCGCATGACGTAGACGCTGCTCCTGTAGCTCCTCGATGACGGCCACGAAGGCGGCGATCGCCACTTCCTTCATTTGATGAATGACGGCGCTCGGAGCTCGCTCGAAGGTGAAGACGTTGTAGTATTGATGCACCTGCCGAGGCGTCTGTACGTCGTAGTGCCCTTTGAGATCTTCCAGCTTCAGGGCGGTGGCCGGCGGTGTCGCTTCTCCGGCCGCCTGCTCGCACAGCGATGGCTCCAGCTCGATCCGACGGTGGAGCTCGGCCGCCAGCCGCGTCGCCGGGAGCCCGTAGAAGGGCTCGCCGACATGGCTCACTCGGCCGTTCACGAGAAAGGCCGGCAGCAGCTTGCCGATCGTGCCGAGGTACGCGAACCGCGTCGGATCGTCTGTGTGCATCGGGCTTGTGTAGTCGGTGTTGATGAAGCCTCGAAACGTGACTCCCTCCTGGCGTCGGTAGTCACGCAGGAACTCGCCGGCGCGCAGTATGCCGGCCGAGGCGTTCTCCTCGTCACACACCGCGACCAAGAGAACCTCTCCGGGAAGAGCCTCCGGTCGCGCCGCGAAGCGCTTCATCAACGTGACGCAGGTCGCGACCGCGCCCTTCATGTCGAGCGCGCCGCGGCCGAAGAGGAAGCCTTCGCCGAAGGTTGGGGCGAGGATCTTGGCCAGGGCGTCCGGATCGAACGCGACCTCCTTCGAAACACCGTGCGAGGCGTAGCGCGCGTAGTCATCGATCGGCACCGTGTCGATGTGGCCGGAGAGCAGAACGCAGCCCGAGCCTTGGCCGCGCACCCGCGCATACAGGTTGCGCCGTCCGTCGGGGAGCTCGCGGAGCGGCGTCTCGAGGATCTCGACTCCGGCGGCCCGCAGCTCCTGCTCCAAGGTGTCGATCACTGCGTTTTCACCCAGCGACGGGCTCACGCTCGGGATCGCGACCAGACGACGGGTCAGCTCGAGAATCTCGTTCTTCATCGGTCGCTCGGTTGACAATGCGGCGGAGTCGAGTGAGATGGACGAGCTCACCCGCCAGGGCGATCATGGTACCGGCCTCCGAGGTCCTTTGGGAGCAACTGATCCGATGTCGGGTTTTCGAAAGCGCTTCATCCCCCGGTGTGTTTGGCGGCCTCTGACCCTCGTCATACTCGCCACAGGATGCCTCGCGCCCGAGCGACCCTTAGCCGGCCATGCGATCGCGTTCCTGGGACCCGCGCCCGAGTCGAGCGGCGAGCTCCCCGCCTGGGTCGGGCCCGCCTTGCGCGCGCAGCTTCTCGAGGAGCTCGAGGCGCGGGGCCCCTTCGATCGGGTCGCGGTGGCTGAGGAACCGACCTCCGAGGCGCTCTGGATCGGGATCCAGGACCTGAGCTTCCGGGAGCCCCTCGACACCGCTTTCACCCTCGATCGTGGCCTCGGCCGACGCGAAGGCTTGTTGGCCACGCTCACCGTCTGGGATCCCGCGCAACGAACCGTGCTCTTGAAACAGGAGGCGACGGCGACCGGTACGGGGGCCTGGCCGGAGGCTCCGACGCTCGCCGAGTCTCGCCTGCGTCGGATGATCGAAGAGGTCGTCGACGAGTGGGTTCGTGCGATCGTCGAGGCGTACGGCTCGAGGGATTGATGCCGCAGCGAGCGACCGCCGGCAATCCGGACGGCCGCACGACTGAATGGTCTCTCACGAAACCGGACGCGGAATCTCTCTTCTGCATCAGGCGGTGTCGACGCCGCTCACTCCACTCGCTGCATGAGGAGATTCCAATGATGCGTTTCGCGATCTGCTCGGTCCTGTTCCTGGCCTTCGGCCTCGTCGAAGAGGGTCGCGCACAAACGACCCATGTCGTTCAGGTCTTCGACAACTTCTTTACTCCGAAGGATCTGCACATCCAACCGGGAGACACGGTTCGCTGGGATTGGATGCAGGGAGCACACACGATCACGTCCGGTCTCGGTGCGGCTTGTCCGAACGCGGGAGTGCTGTTCGATGCTCCCAGCGACGCGGGCCAACCCTCTTTCGCCTTCACCTTCGACGACGCCGGAAAGTTCGACTACTTCTGTCGCCCGCACGAGAGCCTCGACATGGTCGGCTCGGTCTCGGTGTCGGCGCTCAACTTGATCGGTACTCCGTCGGCGGGGAGCTTCGTCTTCTTCTCGCTCGCGAATGTTCCGAGCTCGGACGATGGCGGCCGAGCGCTCGTCTTGCTGTCGGTCAGCGGAACATCGCCCGGAATCCGATTGCCTGAAGGAGCCTGCTCCCGCGTCGTCGATCTGCACTTCGATCCTGTCACGCAGCTCGGCCTCTCCATCGCTCCGATTCTGACGACGAGGTCCATCCGGCGCGGAACAGCATCCACCTCCAGCATCCAGCTGCCGGCCGGCCTGCCCGTCGGGCTCCCCGTCTACTATGGGGGAGTGGTACTCCGAAGCTCGGGATTCGGCTCGGTCCTGCCCACGGAAGTGGTCGTCACGCTCTGACGAGCGCTCCGTCGCGCGCCCGGTCCTTGGAACTTCCGGGGCCGCACTTTCCCGCCACCTGTGCCGCATGACTCAGGGCGAGGCACGTCAAAAAGGGTCCGTTCGGTCGCGCTCCCTCGCCAGATTGCTTAAGATTCGCTCCGTACCCGCCTCTCGTGACGGGTGCGGCCCAAAGCCACCTACCCGATTTGACGCGTGCGATCTTCGTCTTCCCGGCGGACCTGGAAGGCGGTCGATCGTCGCCAACGAGGCCGGCTCGTCGCCGCGACGCCGCCGGACCTCGCCAGGAGGATTTCATGATGCGCTCTGTTTCTTTGGCCGCCGTGATTCTCGCCTTCGGCCTCGCCGATGCGGCGACCGCACAGACGACTCACGTCGTCGAGGTCTTCAGTAACTTTTATTCGCCGAAAGACATCTCGATCCAACCAGGCGACAGCGTGCGCTGGGATTGGAAGGGAGGGTTTCACACGGTCACCAGTGGCAATGGCTCGGCTTGCTCGAACTCAGGGGTTCTCTTCGACGCCCCCAGCGACTTCGCCAACACGACGTTCACGTTCACGTTCAATGAGGCGGGCAAGTTCGACTACTACTGCCTTCCCCACGAGTTCCTGAACATGTTCGGCTCGGTGTCCGTCTCGGCGCTCTCGATCAACGGCACGCCTTCGGCCGGGAATCCGGTGAGCTTCACGGTGGCCAACCTGCCGGCCAGCGACGAGGGCGGCCGGGCCCTCGTGCTGCTGTCGATCACGGGCACCAGTCCGGGCATCGCGGTGCCCGGTGGACCCTGCGCCGGCACGATCGACATTCGCTTCGATCCGATCACGCAGCTCGGCCTCTCCTTGGCGCCCTTCCTGACGACGGGTGTCATCACGGGTGGAACCGCTTCGACCTTTGCGATTCCGCTGCCAGGCAACACGCCGGCCGGTCTCACGGTCTTCTTCGGCGGCATCGTGACGAATGGGGGCGCCTTCGGCTCCATCCTGCCGACCGAGCAGGTCGTCACGCAGTAGAGACGTCCAGAACCGAGGTGGGAAGACGAGTCCCATCTCGGTCGTTCCTCATCGCATCAGCCTGGTCAGAAGGTCCTTCGCCGCCGCGATCACTTCGGTACGCGTCGGGTCTCGCCAAAGGAGAGGCTGGACGCCGAGGCGCTCCTGGACGCGTCGGACCAATCGCGCGAGCGTCTCGAGATCCTCGCCATCGGCGCGCAACAGCCACCGCCGCAGCTGATCGACGGCCGGCGCGAGATCTTCGCCCTGCGCCAGCTGTATCTCGACCAGCGCCACGAAACGACTGAGGCTCGGCTGCGGCGCGCCGAGGAGTCGACGGAAGAAGTCTCGAAAACGCTCGAAACGGACGTCGGCATCGGGGTCTCGGACCAAGGCCCGCTCGAGCTGGCCGAGATACGTCATCGAGCCGAAGTCGAAGTCCTCGTCGGTGAGCCATTCCTGAAAGCACTCGATGCCCGCCGTGCCTTCACACGCGGCGAGGAGGTCGAGACGCAAGGGCCGGCGGCGCGGTCGGTCTCGACCCATCATCCGAACGAGCTCGGCCTCGGCGCGCTCGCGATCGGCCTGGAGGAGTGGTTCCAGAAACTGGATCGGTCCCCAGAACGAGCTCTCCTCGATCTCGTGGGTCAGCTCCCAGAGTCGAGCCACGGCACGCTCGCGATCGTGCGCCAACGACAATCGAAGAGACTCTCGGAGGCGCTCGCGGTAACCGGTCTTGCCTCCCCCGGCCACGAAGTCGGCCTCGGCACGCGCGACCAATGCCGTGACGTCGGGTGCGTATGGTGCATCGCCGCGCGCATCCCGGAAACGGTGTAGCCCCTCGAGCCAGGCGAGTCGCGACCAAGGCTCCTCGATCGCTTCGAAGCGTCGCCGGATCTCCTCACGGGCCGCGGTCGGCAAAGCGAGCCAACGCTCGGGCTGCAGCTTGCGAAGCGCGACCGCCGGGTAGGGGATGTCTTCCGAGCCGGCTGCGGCGAACCGGGACAACTGGTTTTGGATCGCCGCCTGGAGAACGGGCGTGCCCCAGGGCTCACGCCACTCGGGCAGCCAAGACATCATCGACTCGACGTACAGGATCGCTTCGGCACCGTGTCGATCGATGAGGCTCGCGAGGCGCTCGTCGGACAAGCGGCGGCGACGCACGACATCGCGAATGTCCGCGTCTTCGAACAGGTCGTACAGCGGCGCTTCGATCTTGCCACTCCCATCGCGCACGACCTCGAGCTGCTTCGTCTCGGGATGACGCTTCAAGAACAGCCACACTCGCTCGCCCGGCTTCCAACTCAAGGCGCGCGAGCAAGAGACCTCCGGGTAGGCGCCATCGCGCGGAAGTGATCGCAGACCCTGCTGCGCGAGCCAGGTCGGCTGAGAGAATCGAACCTCGAAGCGGATGAGCCCATCTTGCAATCGCTTCACTTCGCCGAAGACGACACCGTCGCTCTCTTCGAGCAGCCAGCCGATGCCGGGCTCTTCGTCGTAGGCGCTGCCGCCCTCGTCCAGGCTCGCGCGGATGTCCCAGACGACCGGATCGTCGGGATCGATGCTCGGAGCTTCGAGTGCCGGCGCTTTGGCCGAGCGCGCGACGGACGCCGACTCGGATCCGTTGCCCTGGGTGAGCAGCCAAGCCGTCGCGGCGACGAGCCCGAGGGCGGCGGCCGCGATCGACAGCACCCTCTGACGTCGCCGGCGCTTGCAGCTCTCGGAGACTCCGTTGACGAGCCGGTCCAGGGTCGCATCCGGCACGGTCAAGGCCCGTCGCAGGCGCTCGCTGAGAGGGTCGGATTGCGAGATCTCGGGGGTCATGAGGGATTCTCCTGGGAGGAGCGGACTCCACCGAGGCGGCGTCGCAGCTCGGCGAGACCGCGGCGGAGGCGGCTCTGGAAAGTCGCTCGCGAGATACCCAGCAGGGCGGCGCCTTGCTCGTAGGTCAGGTCGCGAGAGTAGTAGATGTCGATCACGGTCTCGAGGGGTGGGTCCAAGAGCGCCAGGGCGGCCATCAGCTCGTCATCCGGCTCATCGGGGGGTGCGGCATCGGTCGGTGGATCGAGCTTCTCCAGCAAGCGTCGCCGGCGCTGGCTCTTCCGCGCCGCTTCGAGGGCCAACCGTCGGGCCACACCGCGGAGGTAGGCGGCCAGCCGCTCCGGTGACTGAACCTGTCGAGCGTTCTTGAGGAGGACGAGGAAGGTGTCTTGGACGAGATCTTCCGAATCGACGCCGCGCGGTGCCTGGCGCTCGAGAAAGCGCAGGAGGGCCGGTCCGTGTTGGCGGACGATCGCCTCCAGGCCTCGCAAGTCTCCGCGTTGCAGGCATTCGAGTGGTGAGGAGGGGGGCATGTGCCTCGAGGGCGCGATTCGAAGGAAGAGAAGTTTCCGTCCCGATGACGGTCACATCATTCCCATAGTGACGTGAAGGAGTATGATCGGTACTCGGTTTTCGGCCCCTGGGTCGAAAGCCGGACCATGATCCGGGTTTGAGATGAATCGACTTGGGCTCTGCTTTGCGGAGCGACAGCAGGAGGGGCTGAGAGTCGAGCCGGCATCGTGATTCGCGGGCGGACTCGCTGGCCTCGTTCGAGAGAGGCATCCGAGAGGTGGGAATCTCTGAGCACATGCGTCTCGCGCGTGTGACGGCGGTCTCCGTCGGATGCCGATGCCATCGGGAGAAAGCAGGAGGAGGAATCGCATGCGTGCGATGTTGTGGACCGCTGCCATCGTGATCGGCTTCGGAGGAGTCTGGGGAAGTCCCCGGGCGGCCGCAGCTCAGGAGGAGCCGGTCGAGGCGGCCGCGCCCCAGGAGGATGCCCCCGAGACACCGGTTGAGACGGCTCCAATCGAATCGCCCGTTCGGCCGGTCGAGTCGTCACGGCATCAGGACGGGAATGACGAGCACGAAGACGACGAAGCGCCCCTTTCGAACGTGCGGGCTCCGAACGTCGAGTGGCTCGAGTTCGGTGGACAGTTCCGCACTCAGTTCGAGTATCGGGACCCCGCCAGCTACGTCGTGCCCGGGACTTTCGGATTGTCCCCGCTCGCCCGCGGGAACGCCGATGACGACGCGGTCTTGATGCGGACGCGTCTGCACGCGAACGCGCAGATCGAGGAGAACCTGCGAGTCTTCGTGCAGCTTCAGGACTTCCGCTTCTGGGGCGCCGAAGCTCCGCCCGCGCTCGCGACCTCCGTCGATGACGAGGGTGTCGACATCCATCAAGCGTTCGTCGAGATCGAGAACCTCTTCGATCGCCCCTTCGGCCTGAAGATCGGTCGCCAGGAGCTCTCCTATGGTGACCAGCGCCTGGTCAGCCCGCTCGACTGGCGCTTCCGAGCCTTCGATGCCATCAAAGGAAGGTATGAGGGCCGCGAGTGGTGGATCGATGTCTTCGCATCCAACGTTCTCGAGGGATCGTCGACGGGCCGGGATCGAATGTTCAACGGCGCCTACGTCTCGATACAGCCCGATGACGAAGGCGAGCTCGACTTCTACTTGTTCCAGCGCCTGTTCGGTGATCGCACGTTTGCCGGTGAGACGGGCGGCCTCTCGGATCTCGAGGATTACACGCTCGGAGTGCGCTACGCGCGCAAGACCTCGACCTACGACGTCTCGGCCGAGGCGGACTACCAGTTCGGCACCCGAGGGGGCGACCGCGTCGAGGCCTACGCCTACGCGATCAAGGGCGGCGTGATCCTCGACGAGAGCAAGAAGCTTCGTCTCGGTGCCGGCTGGGACTTTGCCACCGGTGACGATGATCCGACCGATGGTCGCAGCGGAACGTTCGTCCCGCTGTTCCCCTTCGGTCACTACTTCCAAGGCTTCTACGACATCTTCAGTTGGAGCAACGGACACGACCTGTACTTCTCGGGCGGCTTCTCGCCGATCGAGGAGCTCCATCTTCAGCTCGACTGGCACAACTTCTGGCTCGACGACACCCAGGACGCCTGGTACAGCGCGACCGGGGCGCCTCTCCGACGCGATCCGACCGGGAAGTCCCGGCACTACGTCGGCAGCGAGTTCGACCTCCATGCGCGCTGGTCCATTCGCGAGCAGATGCAGCTGTGGTTCGGCTACTCGTTCTTCCAGCCGGGCACCTACGTCCGCGACACGGGCAGCGCCCCGGTCGGCAACTTCCTGTTCGCCCAGCTGACAGTCAACTTCTGAGAACCGCTTCGCGATCGACAGCCTGCAGCACTGCTGCAGGCTGTCGCCGACGTGACAGACTCCGTTTGGTTGCAGACCGTCCCCTCGGAGGCCCGAGTTCATTCGGGTGGGAGGTCGCGCGCCTCGAATCGATCGATCGTTGGAACGAGACGAAGGGGCGACCCTCCAGCGGACTGAAGTCCGCCTTCCGATGCGACCGTCCCCTCGGAGGCCCGAGTTCATTCGGGTGGGAGGTCGCGCGCCTCGAGACGGTCGTGGGGACGATGGTCGGGCTCGGAGCAGATCGGAGGGTGATCGATCGATCTTCGGAACGAGACGAGCAGGCGGCAGCGGAACGCTGATTCTGTTGACCCGTCTTGATTGGACGACCCTTCAGCGGACTGAAGTCCGCCCTCCGATGCGATCGTCTCCTCGGAGGCCCGCTCTTCGAAACGGCCTCACGGCCAGCCGGAGCCTTACTCGAGGAACTTGCCTCGTGTTGTCACGGGGACGTGGCACTGCTGGCAGTGGACGCGCTCGGGGTGGCTGCAGCGAATCTCTTCGCGGGCGGCCGGACCGTCGTGGCAGGCGTGGCAGTTCTCGCGCATGAAGACCGCGTGTGGGATGACCGGGGGAGCCCCGATGTAGGACCGCGCGGCCGGGACGGCGCGCTGCGGCAGTCCCGCGAAGTCGTTCGCGACGAAGACCTCGTCGGTAATCCGAAACACGTGGCACTGATTGCAACGGCTCCGGCTCGAGAGACCGTCCGTGTCGGCATGTGGGTTCGCAGGCGCGAAGCCGACGCCGGCAACCTCCATACCGCGCTCGTTGTGACAGGAGAGGCACGGTGGCCCGAAGCGCTGATGGGGAATCACCGGCGGCGCTCCATCGAAGGCTCGCCGCTCGGCCCGGACCCAGCCCGCACTCTTGAGGCGACCGGGCTGGCCGGGCACACCGACCTTCTCAGCCGGCTCCGAGCCGCCACAAGCGGTGGCGAGCAAGACAACGCCGATCAGGGCGCTCTTCAGGACGCTCATGTCGTTAGCTCGATGCGAACCGCGCACTTCTTGTAGTCGGGCTCCTTGCTGATGGAGTCCATCGCGTCGAGTGTTAGCTTGTTGATGAGACGGCTCTCGTCGAAGAAGGGAACGAAGACGCTGCCGCGCGGCGTCTGGCCCCGGCCGTCGATCACCGCTTCGAGCTCGATCTCGCCGCGTCGGCTCGCCAGCTTCACGACATCGCCGTTCTGAATGCCGAGCTGCTTTGCATCGGCACGGTTGATCTCGACGTACGCCTTCGGCACTGCCTGGTGCAGCTCGCGGATGCGGCGAGTCATCGAGCCCGTGTGCCAATGCTCGAGCACCCGACCCGTGCACAGCCAGAACGGGAACGCCTCGTCCGGCTCCTCGGCCGGCGGATGATACGGGCGCAACCACACCGCGGCCCGCTCGCCATACCCCTTGGCCTTGTAGAAGTGGACGCCTTCCTTCTTCTTCACGTAGGGGTCGATGCCCGCCGCATATCGGTAGGGAGTCTCCTTCCCGTCGACGACCGGCCAGATCAGACCTCGGGCCTGCTTGAGGTGTTGGTAGCTCCCCAGATCCTTGCCCGCGCCGAGCGTGAAGCTGCGGTACTCCTCGAACATGGGCTCGTGCCAGTCATTCTCGGGCCAGGGGAAGAGGTGCCCCATGCCCATGCGTTTGGCGACCTGAATGATCTGCCAGGCATCTTCCTTCGCCTCGCCGGGCGGTGGCACGAGCTGATTCCACTGCTGCGTCCGACGCTCGGTGTTGCCGAAGACACCCTCGCGCTCCACCCAGGCGGCCGACGGCAGAATCAGGTCGGCAACGGCGGTGGTCGGCGTCGGGTAGATGTCGCTGACGACGATGAAGCGACCATCGTTCGGCGAGCGCTCGAAGCGCTCGAGGTTCGGCATCGACACCCAGGGGTTCGTGACCTGGATCCACATCGTCTGGATGTCACCGCGCGAGAGGGCGCGAAACATGTCGACGGCGTGGTAGCCCGGCTTGGGATTGATGGTGCCCTCGGGGAGGCCCCAGATCTTCTCGGCCTTCTTCCGGTGCTCCTCGTTGGTGACGACCATGTCGGCGGGCAGGCGATTGGAGAGCGTTCCGACCTCGCGCACGGTGCCGCAGGCCGAGGGCTGTCCCGTCAAGCTGAACGGGTTGTTGCCGGGGCGTGAGATCTTGCCGGTGACCAGGTGCAGATCGGTGATCAGATTGTTCATCCAGGTACCGCGGGTGTGCTGGTTGACCCCCATGCACCAGAGGCTGACCGTGCCGCGGCGTCGGTCCCCGTAGATCTCGGCCAGCGAGCGGACCTGAGCAGCGGGCACGCCACTGATGGCCTCGACTTTCTCGGGCGTGTACTCCTCGAGAAAGGCGACGAAGTCGTCGAAGGTCGCTTCCTTCGCCTCGTCCTTGAACGTGTACCGCTCGGCTTGGTCTCCGTAGCAGCCGTAGCCGATCTTCTCGAGATCTTCGATCCCGCGCCGGAAGACGATGTTGTCCTCGATGAAGGCCTGGTCGAGCTTCTTGTTCTTGACGAGCAGGTGCAGGATGCCGTTGGCGATCGCCAGGTCGGAGCCGGGCCGAAACTCGACATAGAGGTCGGCATACTCGGTGGTCGGGGTGCGACGGGTTCCCATGTCGACGATGCGCGTCGAGGGCTTCTGGCGCTTGCGCTCGAGGATGCGACTGAAGAGCACCGGGTGCATCTCGGCCATGTTGTTGCCCCAGAGGACGAAGTCGTCGCCGGCCTCGAAGTCCTCGTAGCAGCCCATCGGCTCGTCGCTTTGGAACTGCGTCATGAAGCCCATCACCGCGCTCGCCATGCACAGGCGTGCATTCGGGTCGAGGTTGTTGCTCTTCATGCCGCCCTTGACCCACTTCAGGGCCGCGTAGCCATCGAAGACGGTCCACTGCCCCGAGCCATAGACCGCGACGGCCTCGGGCCCGCTCTCCTCGAGCGTGGATTGGAATCGCTGAGCGATCTCGTCGAGCGCGGCTTCCCAGGTGATCGGCTGAAAGCTCCCGTCAGCCTGGCGGCGCAGCGGGCGAGTCAGGCGATCCTTGCCGGTGAGGAAGCTGGGCAGGTGGTAGCCCTTGACGCACAGGAGGCCCTTGTTGACGGGACTCTTGACGTCACCGCGTACGGCGAGGACCTGGCCGTCCTTGACGCCGACCTCGACACCGCAGCCCGTGCCGCAGAAGCGGCAGGGGGCCTTGCCCCAATCGAGATCGGCGGGAGTCGTCGCGTTCGCTCCTTGGAGCCGCGCGGCTTCTTCGCGGTCGGAGCACGAGAAGGCGGCGATGCTACCGGCGCTCAGTCCGATGGCCTTGAGGGCCGATCGTCGATCGAAGGTCTGGTCCATCATGATTCTCCGAAGCGCCCGCGGGCGGAGAGCCCGCAGGCGCGTATCATTCGATTGCGATTGGGGTCGGTGCTACTTGCCGCTCTCGAACCACTGATGCTCGGGGCGGGCGAGGATGGCTTCGATCGCGGCGTTCACCTTCTCGGCGGCGTCGGTGTTGCCTTCCTCTTCGGCCTGGTGTGCGATCTCACGGGCTTGCGGGATCAGCTCCATGTAGAAGCGCTCGGCCACTTCGTACATGCCGTGCCAGTGCGTGTAGTCCGGAGCCATCATGGAGGCACCGTGGCGAGCGCGACGGCCCTCGTGGTGCCAGAGGTAGAACCAGGTGAACTCGATCTCCTCGTCGAACTGGAGATCGGTGATCAGCCCATTCTCTCGGAGCGCACCGATGATCTTCTGACCCGGCTTGGCGAACTTCTCGTTGAAGAGCACCACCAGGTCGTCGTACTGCTTGTAGAACGAGTTGATGTAGTCGTTGGTGTGGCAGTGGCTGCAGACCTGCTTCATCTCGTTGCGCTTCGACTCGGCGGAATGCACGACGAGCTGAGCCCGCTTCGTGGGGTCGGCCTCTTTCACCACCTTGCCGTTGATGTCCGTGTCGAGCACCAAGCTGACGGGCGGGCGGTTCGTCCACGACAGGCGCTCGCCGGGATCGTGAGTGATGCGACCCCCGTTCTTGCTGTGACCCGACATGTGGCAGGTCGCGCAGGTCGGGGCTTGCGAGTAGTCCTCGCCGAGCACCCAATCGGTGGCTTCGAGGTTCATCTTGTCCTTGAGGTCCCGGAACGCGACACCGTGCTTCGACTCCTCGTAGATCTCCTTCTGAGGATGGTCCGGGCCGAGGTGGCACTTACCGCAGTTCTCGGGCTGGCGAGCTCGCCGCGGCGAGAAGTCGTGCCGACTGTGGCAGGCGGTGCACGAGCCGTTGGAGCCGTCGAGGTTCAGGCGGCCGATGCCGGTGTTCGGCCAAGTGCCGGAATCGAACTGCGGCTTGCCATTCTGGTCCTTGACGATCTTTCCGAGAGCCTCCCGGTTGGTGGGTTGGCCGTTGGGGCCGGGCTGCAGATCGTCGACCGTGATCTTGCCGCCGTCGGTGGACTGGAGTGCGACCTTGCTGCCGTGGCATTGCTGGCAGCCCAGGAAGGAGCTGGCCATGCCATTCACGGAATCGATGTCGGGTCGGCCGGGCGTCGGAGAATGCGGATTGAAGGGCTGTCGGTTGCCTTCGACCGTCTCGGCGAGGAAGTTATCGAGCGAGGCGAGGATGTTGCCTGCCGCGGCGTGGTGGCTGCGGCTGAACTCCTCGACCACTTGAGCATGACACCGCGCGCAGTCGAGGGGGGTCACGACCGTGGCGATCAGATAGCCCTCGTGCTGGAAGGCATCCGCGTCTCCTTGCTTCGCCTCATGGCAGTCGAAGCAGCCGATGCCTTTCTCGGCGTGCGTGCTGCCCTCCCAGTGCGCCACGATGCCCGCCGTCTGCTGCTCGTGGCAGCTCACGCAGCGCTTCGAGCTGTCGGGCACGGCGACGTGGCTGTCCGCCAGACCGGACTCCTGACGCTTGCGGGTGACCTCCATATACTGCACGAAGATCAGCGAGCCCAGAAAGGCCAGGCCGAGGAACGCGATTACGAACTGCTTGAATCTGAGGCTCATCTCTCCCAATCCCATCAATCGGCTCGGAGGCGCGGTGCCGCGCGAGCACTACCTGGTGATACTCGGCCGAAAGACCGCGTCTCAGTGGGCGACGGCAGCTTCCCAAATGGTGAAGCCGATGATCGTCAAAGCCCCGACGATTCCGATCCAGACGCTCATCTCG
The DNA here is from genome assembly GCA_029260795.1 of Planctomycetota bacterium. Taxonomy (GTDB): domain Bacteria; phylum Planctomycetota; class OFTM77; order OFTM77; family OFTM77; genus OFTM77. The sequence continues at coordinate 57,393 of JAJDCO010000068.1, forward strand.
GTGGCGGGAAACCGCTTCAAGAGCCACTTGTCGACGAACGGCCAGATCAGCATGACGAACACGATGAAGCCCATGCTCAGGACCGCGAACGTCCCTGAGAAGAGCTTGAGCCAGCGGAAGGCGACGTAGAAGAACCACTCTGGCTTGATCACCTCCGGCGTGGTGAGGGGGTCCGCACGCGGACCCATCGTCGCCGGCAAGACCGTCGCCAGAACACTCAACAGGATCATCAGTACCAGGCCCATGATCAGCTCGGTGTAGAGATGATCCGGGAAGAAATTGAAGGTCCGTTTCTCGGAGTCGTCATCTTCGAAGCGCAGGTCCGTGATCCCTTGGAGACGGATCAAGGACACGTGAATGGCGAGCAGCATGACCATGGTCGCGGGCAGGATCGCCGCGTGGAGAATGAAGAACCGCGATAGCGTGCGCTCGCTGTAGTCGGCGCCGCCGAGCAGCATGCTCTTCATCCATGGGCCGACCACGGGAATGCTGTCCGTGATGTTTGCGCCGACGGTCGCGCCCCAGTAGCTCAGCTGCTCGTAGACCAGGCTGTAGCCCGTGAATCCCGTCACCAGCGTGCAGATGAGCAGAAAGACCCCGATCATCCAGTTGAGCTCGCGCGGCTTTCGATAGGCGCCCGTGAAGTAAATCCGGATCTGATGCAGGATCACGGCCGCCACCATCAGCGTCGCCGCCCACTTGTGCAGGCCGCGAATGTACCAGCCGAAGGAGGCTTCCTCGGTGATGTAGCGCACCGAGTCGTAGGCGGTCCGCGGCGAAGGCTCGTAGTAGATCGCCAGCAGGATGCCAGTCGCGATCTGCACGACGAACAGGTACATCGGCGTGCCGCCCAGGCAGAACCACCAGCGCTTGAGGTGGTTTGGCACCGGCTCGTTCGTCAGCTCTCGCAGCTGATCGCCCGACACCGGGAGACGCTCCTGGACCCAGCGTGAGATCACACCCATGTCACGCCTTCCTCGGCTCGGAGCCGTCCGCCGGGGACTCGAAGAGGCACGGATCGTGTCCCGGTCCGGGCGGGCCTCCTTCGGGCTCGAGGTGACCTTCACCCAACGTGAGCTCTTCGAGCTTCACCTCGATGAACAGCAAACCGTTGCGGACCTCGAGCGGAAAGCGCGGCAGCGACTGTCCGGCCTCGGCCGGCGGCCCCTCCGTCGCCTTGCCCGTCGGATCGAAGACGCCGTTGTGGCACGGGCAGAAGAAGCGATTCTTCTGACCCTCCCAATGCACTTGGCAACCGAGATGCGGGCAGGTGCTCGAGAGTGCGATGAAGTCCTCGGCCGTCCCCTTCGATCCGACGCGGGCGATACTCACGGGTGCACCGCCCGGCGTTCGGTAGATCAAGGACTGACCCGGCTGAAAGGTCTCCAAGTCACCGACGAACATCCAGCCCTTGTGCGCTCCACGAGCCGGATACAGAAAACGCCCGGCGATCGCGGCGAAGGCCCCGTAGCCCGCAAGGAGGCCTCCGACCATCGCCCAGGAAGCGACCCGGGCACCGAAACCACGTCGCGCGTCGTTCGGAGCGGACTCCGAACGCTCGTCCCCACTCATGAGCTCCTCCCTGATCACCCAACTCGTACCCGGTCGGCGCCTGGTGCCGACCGGCCGGTGTCGTCGGGCTCAACTTATGCTGCCGGCTCCTCGGATTCCAGTTGATCTCTGTTTGCCGGCGGCGAACCCATCGCAGGGGACGTGCCAGGCCGACGACGAATCTCGCTTTCTGGCCTGGGGTACAGGCCGGCCGCAACCGATTGCAAACGGTGACCAGCTCGAAGACTCGGAGCGTTGTCTCGTGGGCGTGAATCCTGCCGTGAGTCTGTCTCGACCGTGGGCGTCTGCAGGAGGGGACCGCCCGCGATCTCGGTCGTCAGCGACGCCGATTGAGCAGTCGCAGTCCGGGTCCCGTCGCGTTAGAATGACGGGCTTGAAATCAGTGCGGACCAGAGGATATCGAGGCGAATCAGGCCATGAGTGCGAGCAGTCCAGGGTTACCGGTGGTCGTCATCGTAGGAAGGCCGAATGTCGGCAAGTCCTCGCTGATCAACCGCCTCGCCAAGCGGCGGATCTCGATCGTCGAGCAGACGCCGGGAGTCACGCGCGACCGCGTCGCGGCGCGGATCGAGCACGAAGGTTGCTCACTCGAGGTCGTCGACACGGGCGGCATCGGCATGGTGGACGAGGCCGACCTCGCCGAACACGTCCAGAGCCAGATCGATCTCGCGCTCGCTCAAGGCGATCTCATTCTCTTCCTGGTCGATGCTCGCGAGGGCATCAACCCGCTCGACGAGGTCGTCGCCCGGCATCTGCGTCGAACCAAGACCCAGGTGCTCCTGGTGGCCAACAAGGTCGAAGGCACGGCCGCCGAGCAGTCGGTTTCCGAGTTCTACCGGCTCGGGATGGGAGAGCCCTGGAACATCTCGGCCAAAGAGGGCTATGGTGTCCTCGAGCTGCTGACGGCGGTCACCGAGCACCTGCCCGAGTCGTCGTCGGCGCCGGCGGCCGAAGACCCGACCATGAAGCTCGCCATCGTCGGCAAGCGCAATGCGGGCAAGTCGACGATGGTCAATTGCCTCGCCAATGAGGACCGCGTCATCGTCAGTGAGATTCCCGGTACCACTCGGGACGCCGTCGACGTGATGTTCGAGCGAGACGATCGCCGCTATCTCGCCATCGACACCGCCGGGATGCGCAAGCGCAGCTCGATTCAAGGCTCGATCGAGTACTACAGCCAGCATCGGGCCGAGCGGAGCATCCGCCGCGCCGACGTGATCCTGCACCTCTTCGACGTCACTCAAGACATCTCCGAGATCGACAAGAAGATCGCCGACTACACGCGCACGCATTACAAGCCGTGCATCCTGGTCGGCAACAAGTGGGACCTCGCCAAGGACTTCGAGCCGGACAAGTTCACCGAGTACGTGCGCAAGAAGCTGCCGTTCTTCTTCTTCTGCCCGATCATCTTCATCTCGGCCAAAGAAGGCGAGCGCGTCAGCACCGTGATCGACCTCGCCCACGAGCTCTTCGAGCAGGCTCGCCGTCGTGTCTCGACCGCCGAGGTCAATCGCGTGCTCCAGGAGGCGGTCACCCGCAAGGCGCCCAAAGCATCGCACGGCAAGATCGCGAAGTTCTACTACGGCACGCAGACCGACGTGCACCCGCCGACCTTCGCGTTGTTCCTCAACGATCCTCAGCTCGTGCCGCGCAGCTACGTGCGGTATCTCGAGAACCGCTTCCGCGAGCAGTTCCCCTTCCAGGAAGTGCCCCTGCGGTTCGTGTTCCGCAAGCGCCAGTCGATGTTCCAGAAGGAAGGCTCGGCCTGAGCCGTGCCTTCGACCGACGAAAGGACGGTGTCATGACGCGTAGCGTTTTCGCGCTGCTGTTGCTGGGGGCGGCTCTGCTCGGTGGCTGTGCAACCGAGAAGTGGATGTTCGCCACCGTACGGGGCGTCGACCGGCAGCTCGTGTGGCAGGCCTCCCTCGACGTGCTCTGGGAGAAGGGCCACTACGAGGTCGACATCGCTGACGCCCAGCAGGGTGAGGCCACCATGGCCTGGCGAGAGGAGCTCGGCATCTTCCACAACAAGGGGGAGCGCCGGCGAGCCTACTTGAAGGTCGAGCCGGCCAGCACCGACGAGGATGCCTTCATCGTCGGGATGCGCATCGAGCGCGAGATCAACTCCGCCTGGCACGACACCTTGGAGTCCCAGCTGGCCGATTGGGACTCGGCCGACGACGACATCGAAGAGGCCCAGACGCTGATGATGCATCTGCGGGTCGTTCTTCAGGCGACTCGGGGCACCGAGTCCGAGGAGTTCAAGCGGCGCTACGAGCGCAAGCAGGTGCAATGAGAGAGGCTTCCCGGCCAGATCCTGGTTTTCGGGGTCAAGGGGGGAGGCCACTCGTTCCGAGCAAAGAGGTGGGGAATCCGTAGAGGATCCTCGAGCTGGCGCGGAAGCAGAATTCGCTTGATCCACAAGAGCTTGTGACTTGTAATCTCCGAGCGAAAGCCTAGCTGCGCGTCCCAGAGCTCTCGATCTTCTGCAGGGGTCCGTCCCTCAATTGGTTTCAGCGCCCTCCGCCGTCGGGGTGGGCGGCGGTGACGGTCGTGTATCGAGACCACGCGCAAATCATGCGGAGTACAGCCTTTGGCCGCGAGAGTCTGGCGAGATATCAGCCGCTTCCCGGCGATCGTCTTCCGTTGCCGCGAGATCATCTCCGCCTTCGTGTCCCGCGAGCTGAAGGCCCGCTATCGGGGCTCGATCGTGGGGGGCTTGTGGCAGGTGATCATGCCGCTGGCGTTGCTCGGCGTGTACTACCTGATCTTCGTGGAGATCATGGGAGTCGGCATCGGCGAGAACGTGGCGGAGCGCCGCGGCCTCAAAGAAGGCCCCTACGCCGCGTTCTACATCCTGACCGGTGTGCTGCCCTACCTGGCGCTCTCCGAGTCGCTGATGCGCTCGTGCGGGATCATCTTCGAGAACGCGAACCTCATCAAGAAGATCTACTTTCCGTCCGAGCTCCTCCCGGTGTACATCGTGATCGTGACGCTGGTGAATCAGCTGATCGGCACGGTGCTGGTCATCGGTGCGGTGTGCTTCACGGCCGAGTCCTTCCCGGGCGGCGAGTACTGGCTGCGGCTGGGGCTGTTCCCGTTGGTGCTGTTCCTGCAGATCTTGTTCACGGCCGGGCTGACGCTGTTCTTCGCGAGCGCGAACGTGTTCCTGCGCGACACACAGCCGATGGTGAACGTGATGATGCTCTTCCTGATGTTCCTGACGCCGATCTTCTACTCACTCGAAGGGGTGCAGGGCCTGACGGAGCAGACGCGCTCACTCTTCGAGCTGAACCCGCTGTATCACCTCGTGACCGCCTACCGTCAGATTCTGATCCATCCGGAGTCCTCTGGGGCTCCGTGGCGCGAGATCGGGATCTTCGCAGTCGTCGCCGTCGGCCTGTTCGTGGCCGGGCTCGCCATCTTCTCTGCCTCCAAGAGCAAGTTCGCCGATGAGATCTGAGCCGACTGCTGCCCTACCGTACGCTGCTCCATCTGTGCTGGGAGATCGACCGTGAGCGCGGTGATCGAGGTCCGTGGGCTGTCCAAGAAGTACAAGCTCTTCGGCCGCAACTCGGATCGCATGAAAGAGCTGTTTACCTTCGGTCGGAAGCAGTACCACACGCCGAAGTGGGCGTTGAAGGACCTGCATCTCGACGTGCACCGAGGCAGCGCCCTGGGAGTCATTGGCGCCAACGGCTCGGGCAAGTCGACCTTCATGAAGATCTTGACGGGCACGACGACCCAGACGACGGGCAGCTTCAACATCAAGGGTCAGGTCGGCAGCCTGCTCGAGCTCGGGGCGGGCTTCCACCCCGACTTCTCGGGGATCGAGAACGTGTTCATGAACGCGACGATCCTCGGCTTCCGGCGCAAGGAGATCAAGGCGCTGCTGCCGAAGATGATCGACTTCGCCGAGCTGGGTGATTACATCGAACAGCCGGTTCGGACGTACTCCTCGGGAATGGTGATGCGTCTCGGCTTCAGTGTGGCGATGGCGATCGAGCCCGAGGTGCTGATCATCGACGAGGTCTTCGCGGTCGGCGACATGCACTTCCAAAAGAAGTGCGTCGACAAGATCTTCGAGTTCAAGAAGCAAGGCCGCACCATCCTGTTCTGCTCGCACTCGATGTTCGACGTGCGGCAGATCTGCGACCGCGTGATGTGGCTCAAGCACGGCAACCTCGAGGCGATCGGCGATCCGCTCGACGTGACGGCCGACTACGCGAACTACATCCGCTCGATGTCACAGAGCGACAAACATCTCCTCGGCGAGGAGGTCCAGGACGTCACGCTCGACGACCGGCCCGTCATCGACAAGATCGAGGTGCGACGGCCCGGGAGCAGCGAGGATATCCGCACGATCGCACACGGTGACGACATCGAGTTCTGGATTCACTTCCGGAACCCGTATCCCGATCGCTTCAAGGTGAACGCCGTCGTCGCGATCATGCGCAACGACAACATCATCACCTTCGGCACGACCTCGGAGTACTCGGGGATCGAGCTCACTCAGAAAGAAGGGGTCGCGGTTCTGAGCCTGCCGAACTTCCAGCAGCTCAACGGCGAGTTCGTCGTGACCGGACACCTCTTCGACGAGAACCACGTGCATCGCTACAGTCAGATCGCGCGCGATGATACCCTGGTGATCACGGCGGAGCGCCACGAGGTCGGGGTCTTCATGCAGCCCTGCACCTGGCAGATCCTTCCCGCCCAGTCGACCACCGAGGCCGAGGCTTCTTCTTCTTCGGCGGGCCCGGGAAGGTCTCTCGAATCGTGAGTGAAGCTCCCTCTACGGCCGCTCCCGGCTCTCCGCCCCGCTACCGAGCCCAGGCCGAGGGCGCTGTCGATCTGACCGTGCTGATCGTCAACTACAACTCCGCGCGCTACACGGTCGATTGCGTGCGCGATCTCCTCGACCAAGAGATCGAAGGACAGCACGGCGGCTCCCGACAGATCGTCGTGATCGAGAACTCCTCGCCCAACGACGATCTCTCGCTCCTCGATCCGCTCGCCGATTGGGGAGTCGAGATCGTTCACAACCCGGTCAACAACGGCTACGCCGGGGGGAACAACCTCGGACTCCAGCGCGCCCATGGTGAGTACCTGCTGATCCTGAACCCCGACGTCCGCGTGCCGCCGGGCTCCTTGGAGCGCATGCTCGCCTTCTTGCGCGGTCGCGACGACGTGGCAGCCGTCTCCCCGCGGACCTACCTCGACGATCAGCGCGAGATGATGCTGCCTCCGAACATCCTGCCGACCTTGAAGAGCCATGCCCGAGAGGTCGCGTGTCACCTCTTCGAGTCGGCCCAGCGGCGATTCTCCATCGCCCGCACCCGGGACTCGGTGCGTTACTGGACGGCCCTGGAGCCTCTCGAGGCCGAGATGCTCACCGGCTGCTGCATGCTGATGCGCCGCGATGTGCTCGAGAGCATCGGGGGTCTCTTCGACGAAGGGTTCCCGCTCTACTACGAGGACACCGACTTCTTCCTGCGCGCGCGGAAGGCTGACCTCAAGCTGTTCTATCTCTGCGACGTCGATCTGATCCACTACTTCAATCGCAGCGCCGCCACCGTCTTCAATGACGCGATGGGACGCTACTACCGCGCGCAGTCCTACTACTATCGAAAGCACTTTGGCCGGCTCGGATACGGTGTCTACAAGGCACTCAATCTGACGCTCGCCTTCGGGCCGAAGATCGGCCTCGGTCCTCCGAAGTTTCGATCGGTGATCGATCTCGGAGTGCTGCGCGACGAGGTGCCGACCTTCGATTGCGGCGTCGAGTCCGATCGGATCCTCTACGAGATCACGACCGACCCGTTCTTCTTCCTCGCCGCAGCCATGTTCGGCCCGGGTCCTGAGTTCACGATCAGTGATTCGGCCTGGTCGTTCGTGACCATGGGCGAGTTCTACGTACGCGCCATTCGCCTCGAGCCCCTGGAGGTCCTCCGGACATGGAAGTTTCGGCGCGAGACCGACTGAGCCGCTCGGTCACGAAGCCGACAGCCGTTCGGCCCCGGCTCTCGATCGTCGTCTTGTCGTGGAACACCCGCGAGCTGCTCCGGGACTGCCTGGCCTCGATCGAGCGACAGCATCCTGCGTTCGCGACCGAGGTCCTCGTGGTGGACAACGACTCGCACGACGGGAGCGCGGAGCTGGTCGAGAAGGAGTTTCCCCAGCTCACGCTGATCCGAAACGACCGCAACGAGGGCTACTCGCGCGGCAACAACATCGGGATCGAGGCCAGCTCCGGTGAGTTCGTGCTGCTTTTGAACAGCGACACCGTGATCCTGGACGACGCGCTCGAAAGAGCCGTCGACTTCGCGGCGACGCATCCCGAGTATGGCGCCATCGGCTGCCAGCTCATCAATCCCGATGGCAGTATTCAGCGGGCCTGTCACCGGTTCCCGACTCTGCTCACCGCACTCTTCTTCGACACGATCCTCGAGCGCGTGTGGAAGAAGAACCCCGTCCTCCATCGCTACTTCATGCGGGACTGGGACCACGCCGACTCGCGTGTCGTCGACCAGCCACCGGGTGCTGCACTGCTGGTTCCCAAGAAGGTGCTCGACCAGGTGGGACTACTCGACGAAGGCCTACCCATCTTCTTCAACGACGTCGATTTCTGCCTGCGATTGCGCGATGCTGGTTACCGAGTCTTCTTCTTGGCCGAGGCGAGGATCATCCACCACGTCGGGCAGAGCACCCGCCAGCTTCAGGACTTTCCCGTCATCTACACCACCAATCGAATCGCTTTCTACCGCAAGCATCACGGTTGGTTCGGCGGGCTCTTCCTCAAGTCCATCGCCGTGGTGCGCGTGCTCGAGATCTGGTGGGAGACCTTGCGTCGTCATCGCCGTCTCGACGACGCTTGTCGGGGGGAGATGGCCCATGTCACTCGTTCCCTCGTGAAGATCCTGCGCTTCTGACCGCTGCGACCCGCCCCGAATCTGGAGAACGGAGATGCCCGACGCGCCTCTCGAGTGGACGACCCGGCCCTACCAGCCCGGCGACGAGACCGAGATCTTGGCCCTGTTCAACGAGGTCTTCTCGGAGAACAACCCCGACTTCGAGCCGCGGCGGCTCGAGCATTGGCAATGGGAGTTCGAGAAGAACCCGGCCGGGCAGCGCATCCTCTTGGCCATCGATACCGAGGGCAGCATCGTCGGGCAGTTCTGCAGTCGACCGGCCTGGGCCAACGTCCGCGGCGAGAAGATGCTCTGCTCCGAAGCCGTCGATTCGCTCGTTGCGAAGGCATACCGCAAAGGGCTTCGGAGGCGAGGGCTGTTCGTCTCCCTGGCCGAGGAGTTCATCGAGACGCACGGACGCGAAGACCTCGATGTCTTCATGTACGGATGCCCCAACGAGCTCGCCTTTCCCGTCGGGACTCGCCTGCTGCACTATCGACCCGTCTTTGCACCGTTGCCCATCCTCGAGCGCGCCACTCGGTCGGATGTGAAACGGTCGGAAGACGTGGTCGAGGTCGAGCGCTTCGGACCCGAGCTCGATCGCCTCTGGGATCGACTGAAGGACGCCCAATCCTTCGGGCTTTGGCGCGACTCGAGCTACTGGAACTGGCGCTATGTCGACTGCCCGAGCGTGACCTATCGAATGCTGAGCCTGCCCGATGCCGAGGGCGAGCTCCGCGGCGCCGCAGTCGTGCGCGAGAAATGGCTCGACAAGGACGTCCTCGCCCTCGTCGACTGGCTCGTGCCCCGGGACGATCCCGAGGCCGCCACCCTCCTGCTGAATGCCGCGGAAGCCCTCGCCGCCGCCAGCGATCTCTCCCCGCTCCAGACCTGGTTCCACCCCGAGCAGCCCGAGGCCGAGTGGTTCCGAGGGCAAGGCTTCGAACCACGCGATACCTTCTTCAACCTCTGCATCCGCATCTATCACCCCGACCTCACCCTGCGCTGGATCAAGCCCGAGTGGTACTTCACCATGGGCGACTCCGACATCTACTGAGGCACCCCCTCGGAGGCCCGAATTCATTCGGGTGGGAGGTCGTCAATCCCGCATTCGCTCGATCAGGCGGATTCATGGTTGAACGTTCAACGTTCAGATCTTCAAGCCGGCGCGCTGGAGTTTTTCAACGCTCGGATGAAGTCCGCGCTCCGGTTTTTTGGTCGGCGACGATCCAACGGACTGAACCAGACCGGCCCCTCGGAGGCCCGAATTCATTCGGGTGGGAGGTCGTTCGCCCTTTCGAAATCGTCGTGATCGCCAAGGGCGTATCCAGCGGACTGAAGTCCGCCCTCCGGAGCCGGAGGCCCGGCTTCCTCGGAGGCCCGAATTCATTCGGGTGGGAGGTCGTCAATCCCGCATTCGCTCGATCAGGCGGATTCATGGTTGAACGTTGAACGTTCAACGTTGAACGTTCAACGTTCAGATCTTCAAGCCGCCGCGCTGGAGTTTTTCAACGCTCGGATGAAGTCCGCGCTCCGGTTTTTTGGTCGGCGACGATCCAACGGACTGAACCAGACCGTCCCCTCGGAGGCCCGAATTCATTCGGGTGGGGGGTCGCTCGCCCTTCCGAAATCGTCGTGATCGCCAAGGGCGTATCCAGCGGACTGAAGTCCGCCCTCCGGTTTGGCCACCGTTTCAGTCCGCTTCGCAGACGGTCTCGCGTGACGATTACCGTCGGTGGCTCTGCGCTCTTGCACGTGCATGGGGTACAGAGACGCGAACGGAGCTCGTCACGTCGGGCCGCTCAATCCCCATGGCCCGTCGGCGGGGCGATTCGCTGTCGGCCGACGTCGAGGAGAGAGCGGGCGCGTGAGACCGACGAAGCCATCGCGACGATGGCTCCGAATCAAAGACGTTGCGAATGACGGGTGGCCCGTGCTAGCGTCCGAGCTTCGAGCGATTCGACACACCATGTGCCGAAGGTTCGAGTCCGACGAGCAAACTGGTCGAAGTAGACTTCATGATGCGTCACGCCAACACGCTTCTCCTCATCGCGATGCTCGTGCTCCTGCCGGCGCTCTGCCTGGGCGGGCTCCTCGAGCATGAGTGCGATTGCGGAAGCGAGCTCACGTGCTCGCACGAGGTGTCTTGCCCCGACGATCCCTGCTCGTCCCTGACCCGTCCTGGCGAAAGGACGGATGTCGGCTGCGATGAATCGGTCCCGTCGGCTGCCCCCGGCTCGATCGCGCCGGTGGAGGCGAGCGGCTTACGGAGCGGCCTGCGTTCGAGCGCCACGGGGCTGATCGACCGCACCGTTCTGCCCTACCGCGAGAGCGATCGACCGCTTCGACTCTGATACCCGAGACTCCCCACCGGAAGGGCGAGTGGACGGACCTGCGTGCCTCGAGCACGTCCAGGCCCCACCCGCGACTTTGCAACCTCCAGGAGACTCGGAAACAGATGCATGAACCGAGAGATGACTCGGGGACTCGCGGCGTGGGCGCTCCTGCTGCTCACGAGCTGTGTCACTTACGAACCGGCGCCGATCGATCCCCTCGACGTGCTTCAGCGGCTCGACGAGGTCGACCTTGGGGTCGGCCCTGCGGACCCGGACTCTTCCGTGTACGGACCGCGGGAGCTGGCCGCGTTCGCCATCACCCACCAGCCGCAGCTGGCCGCGATCCGAGCCGAGGTCGGCGTTCGGCGAGCGTTGCTCGTGGAAGCCGGGCTTCTGCCCGACCCCCAGATCGGCTGGGATGCCATGGACCTGCTCGCCTCCGAGATCGTCGACGGCACCTCCGACTCGGTGGATGTGCTCTCGGGGTTCGGAGTGATGTTCCCGCTGCTTCGGCCGGGTGAAAGGTCGGCCCGCGAGGGGATCGCCGACTCCCAGCTCGACCAGGCGCTCTGGCAGGTGGCCACCGCCGAATGGGCTCTGACGCGAGACGTTCACGTCGCCTTCGAAGAGGTCCGAGCCGCCGAAGAGCTCGAGCGTCAGACACAGACCCTCACGGAGCTGGCGGAATCGAACGCGACCTACTTCGAGCAAGCGCAGGCTGCCGGCGCCGCGACCGCCATTCAAGCGAGCCTCGCCCGCGGTGAGCTTCAGCGAATGCGGCTCGAGAGCACTCGCGTGTTCACCCGAGTCCAGCAGAGTCGCCGGTCGCTCAACGCGTTGCTCGGGCTCCCACCCGACATCCGGCTGGCCCTGGGAGAGATCGAGGACCCATCGAGCCATGAAGCGCTGAAGAGCGATCGGCAGGCCTTGACGCGTCATGCGGTCGAGTCGCGACCCGACCTGACGGCCCTTCAGGCACGGTATCGCGCCGCTGAGGAGGGGCTGCGATTGGCGGTCGCTCAGCAGTGGCCCCAGATCTCGCTGGGCACCGGACTGCAGCTCACGTTGCCCTTGCTATCGGACTTCGGGCGGCCGGCCATCGTGACGGCGCGGGCTCGGCGAGCACGAGTCGCACTCGAGCTGACGGCGGCGCTCCACGAGGTCCGCCGGGAGATCGCCCAGACGCATGTCGAGTGGGAGTTGGCGCATCGCGAGGTCGCCGTCATCGAGAACGAGCTGCTACCCAACGTCGAGACGAGCCTGGAGCTGTCTCGAGAAGCGTTCCGAGCGGGTGAGGCGACACTGCTCGAGACACTGGCGTTGCAACGAGCGTTGGTCGAGGCGCGAACGCTCCGGATCGAGGCCCGAGCCAGGCGAGCCAAGACCGGGTGGACGCTCTTGGCAGAAAGTGGGTGGCTGTTGAGATCGGATCCCGACGACTTGAAGGAGGATGAGCGATGAGGGCACTACTCATGACTTGGCTGGCCATTTCCCTCGGACTCGCGTTGAGCGCCTGCTCCCCGGACTCCGCCGAAGTAACGGGAACGGAGCCGGAGACCGATCACGAAGAGGGGCACGTCGAGCTCACCGAGCAGCAGTTTCGATCGGCGGGAATCGAGGTGGTCCAGGTTCGGCCAGGGCGGGTCTCCGAAGCGCTCACTCTCACGGGCACGGTGGCCGTCAACGCCGATTCCGTGCTGCACGTGACACCGCGCATTCCGGGGCGAGTCCGCGAGGTTTTCAAGTCGCTTGGCGAGTTGGTCGCGTCGGGAGAGCTCCTCTGCGTCATCGACAGCGTCGCGCTCGGAGAGGCAGCCGCGGACCTGATGCGCGATCGAGGGATGGTCGAGGCGGCCGAAGAGACGCTGAGTCGAGAACGCCAGCTCTTCGGTTCCCGCCTTGAGGCGGTCACCAACGTGCTCGAAGGCGCTGTCGCAGTCCAAGAGCGCATCTACCAGCGAGAGCTGGAGCTCCAAGAGAAGGCGGTCACGACGATTCGCCCTCTTCTCGAAGCCGAGAAAGCTCTCCAGCTCGCTCGGCTCGAGAAGGACAAGCAGCTCACCGAGCTGAGCGCCGAGCGAGACGTTCGATTGCTGGGGTTGGAGGTGTTGCTGCGATCTCGTCGAGTCGATCTCGTAGCGGCGATGAATAGGCTTCGAGCGCTCGGGGTCAAATCAGAGGCCTTGGCCTCGTTGGATGATCAGTCCCCGTTGCTTTCAGGCGAGTACCGAATCCTCGCTCCGGGCGACGGTGTGGTGGCGAGTCGTCACGTTTCGATCGGTGAGTTTGTCGAGGCGGGCTCCGAGCTCTACGTGATCGAGGATCTCTCGAACGTGTGGTTCATCGCCTCGGCGTTCGAGGAGCGATTGCAGTCTCTGCGTGTGGGGCAGTTGGCCAGAGTCCAGCTGGACGCCTTCCCCGGGATCGCTTTCGAAGGCAGCGTGAGCCTGCTCTTGTACCGCGTGGACCCCGTCAGCCGGACCGTCGGCGTGCGAGTTCAGCTCGACAACGAGCAGCTCGACGCCTGGCCCGAGGACCGGCCCCTCCGGCCCGGGATGTTCGGCCAGGTGGAGCTCGTGACCGCATCCTGGGACGCCGCGCTCGTGTTGCCCGAGCGTGCCCTCGTGCACGATGACTCGCAGGACTACGTGTTCGTCCAGGTCGAGCCGCTCGGCTTTGAGCATCGGAACGTCGTGGTCAGGCATGTCGCGGGTGAGCAAGTCGAGATCCTCTCGGGGCTCGAGCCCGGTGAGTCGGTCGCCGTGTCGGGAACCTTCTTCTTGAAGTCTGCCGAGCGCCAAGCGGAGCTCGGCGGCGGACACAGCCACTAGGAGGGCACTGCGGTGGTTAACCGTCTGATCGACTTCTCACTCGACAACCGACTCCTGGTGATCGTGGGCTGGCTCTTGGTCCTCGGCTTGGGCCTCGACTCTCTGCGCAAGCTCCCCATCGACGCGGTGCCCGACGTCACGAACGTCCAGGTCCAGGTCCTTACCAACAGCCCGGGGCTGGCACCTCAAGAGGTCGAGTCGTTCATCTCTTTCCCCATCGAGACGGCGCTGAGTGGCCTTCCCAAGATCGAGCAGATCCGCTCGGTCTCGAAGTTCGGGCTCTCGGTGGTGACGGTCGTCTTCGAGGAAGGCACCGACATCTACTGGGCACGCCAACTCGTCGGTGAGCGTCTCAACGAGGCCCGGTCGGCCATTCCCGAAGGCTACGGCGATCCGAGCATGGGGCCGATCTCCACCGGACTAGGAGAGATCTACCAGTTCGAGGTGCGCGGCGACGGATTCACTCCGATGCAGCTCCGCGATCTCCTGGACTGGAACGTGAGCACTCAGCTCCGATCGGTACCCGGAGTGGTGGAGGTCAACTCGTTCGGAGGGGAGCTTCGGACCTATCAGGTCTCGCTCGACCCGCTGAAGCTGACGTCGTACGGCGTCTCGATGGCGATGATCTTCGCCGCGCTCGAGCAGAACAATCGCAACGTCGGCGGCGGCTACATCGTTCACGCGAACGAGCAGTACTTGATTCGTGGCGAGGGGCTGATCGAAAACCTGAACGACATCGCCAACGTCGTCGTGTCCAAGGATGCTCGGGGCACACCGGTCACCCTAGCCAATCTGGGCGAGGTGGAGTTCGCCCCCATGATCCGCCAGGGCGCCGTGACGCGAGACGGGAAGGGCGAGGCCGTGCTGGGCATCGTGATGATGCTCATGGGAGCCAACTCCCGAACGGTCGCCGAGGACGTGCATGCACGCGTCCAGGAGATCCAGAAGACGCTGCCCGAAGGCGTCACGATCGATACCTTCTACAACCGCACCGAGTTGGTCCAACGGACGATCCGCACCGTCGCGATGAATCTGATCGAAGGGGGCGTGCTGGTCGTCATCGTGCTGCTGTTGCTCCTGGGGAGCTTTCGCGGCGGATTGATCGTCGCATCGGCGATCCCGCTCTCGATGTTGGTGGCCGTGATCGTCATGCGCGGCACCGATATCTCGGGCAACTTGATGTCCCTCGGCGCCATCGACTTCGGCATCATCGTCGATGGGGCCGTGGTCATCATCGAGAGCATCGTCGCGTATGTCGCGCTCCATCGAGACGACAGCGGGCGCTCCCACCTCGAGAAGGTCCGAGCCGCTTGCCACCAGGTCGGTCGGCCGGTCGTCTTCGCGGTCGGGATCATCATGGTCGTCTACCTTCCGATCCTCGCCCTCCGCGGGATCGAGGGAAAGATGTTTCGGCCGATGGCGCTGACCGTGGTCTTCGCGATGGGCGGCTCGTTGATCTGTGCGCTGACTTTGATGCCCGTGCTGGCGTCCCTCTTCTTGAAGAAAGCCGTCGAGAAGGAGCCCATTCTCTTTCGCCTGCTCCGCCGGATGTACACCCCGCTCTTGGCCCGCGCCATGGCCCGACCGGGCCGGACCGGTGTCGCCGCGTTTCTCGTCTTCGCGATCAGCCTGCTGATCGTTCCCTTCCTTGGCGCAGAGTTTGTCCCCAAGCTCGATGAAGGTGCGATCGCCATGCAGGTCTGGCGACTGCCCAGCGTGTCCTTGGAGACATCCAACGAGATCAGCACCAAGGCCGAGCAAGTCGTCGCGGCATTTCCCGAGGTCAAGACAGTCGTGTCTCGAACCGGGCGTGCCGAGATAGCCACCGATCCGATGGGAGTCGAGATCTCCGACACCTATCTCATGCTCCACCCGCCCGACACCTGGCGATTCGAGACCAAGGAAGCACTCATCGAGGCACTGGACGAGGAGCTGCAAGAGGCCTTGCCCGGAGTGATGTTCAGCTACTCGCAGCCGATCGAGCTTCGGGTCGACGAGCTCATCAGTGGCGTGCGCTCGGAGGTCGGGATCAAGATCTTCGCCGCCAGCGGCACTCTCGACGACATGCGGCGAGTGGCCGAGCAGGTGGCAGCCGTCGTTCGCGAGGTCCCCGGCATGGAGGAGGTCAAGGTCGAGCAGACCACCGGGCTGCCGACCCTCACCATCGCCATCGATCGAGCGGCCATCGCTCGGCTCGGTGTGAACGCTCAGGACGTGTTGGCCGTCATCGAGACGATCGGAGGGGCGCAGGTGGGCACGGTCGTCGACGGGCAGCGCCGCTTCTCGCTCCAGGTGCGTTTCGAAGGCACCGTTCGCGAGAGCCTCGAGGCGCTTCGACATCTCCCGGTCGCCTTGCCGGCGAGCGATAGCGGGACGGCCGCTTGGGTGCCTCTCGAGCAGGTAGCCCACCTGGACGTCCGAACCGGGCCGGCGCAGATCAGTCGCGAGCAGATCCAACGCAAGATCACGGTCGAGCTCAACGTGCGTGATCGGGATCTCGCCTCGGCCGTCGCCGAGGCTCAAGAGCACGTGGAGGCCGAAGTGAGCTTGCCGTCCGGATGGTTCATCGAGTGGGGCGGTCAGTTCGAGAACCTCGCCGCCGCTTCGAAGCGACTCACCCTGCTGGTGCCGGTGGCCTTGATCCTGATCTTCGTGCTGCTCTACACCACGTTTCACTCCGGTCGGTTGTCATTCCTCATCTTCTTGAACGTGCCCTTGGCACTCACGGGCGGGATCGCGGCTCTGATGCTGCGCGGCTATCCCTTCTCGATCTCGGCCGGCGTCGGCTTCATCGCGCTCTTCGGCATCGCGGTCATGAATGGCGTCGTGCTGGTCTCGACCATCGTTCAGCGCCGGCAGGAGGGCGCCTCGAAGGACGAGGCCGCGCGCACGGCCGCACACTCGAGACTGCGGCCGGTGCTGATGACAGCCTTCACCGACATCATCGGGTTCTTCCCGATGGCGATCGCCGCCAGCGCCGGGGCCGAGGTACAGAGGCCCCTGGCAACCGTCGTGATCGGAGGGCTCATCACGTCGATGCTGTTGACGCTCTTCGTCTTGCCAGCCGTCTACCACCGATTCGCGAAGGGAGCCTGAGAAGCCGCGAACGAGGCACGCGTCTGCTGCAATACCGTCCGGTGTTCGCACCTCTGTCCATCCTCGACCGTCCGACTCGACACGACGTTTCGGCACCGAGTTGAGTGGTCGAGGTCGAGCGCTTCGGCCCCGAGCTCGATCGTCTCTGGGACCGATTGAAGGGTGTTCACACCTTCGGGCTCTGGCGGGACTCCAGCTACTGGAGCTGGCGGTACCTCGATTGTCCGAGCGTCATCGATCGCCTGCTGAGCCTGCTCGGTCTCGACGGGGAGCTCCGCGGAGCAGCAGTCGTGCGCGGGCGTTGGCTCGACAAGGACGTCCTCGCCCTCGTCGACGGGCTCGTGCTGTGCGATGATTCCGGGGCCGCCCAAACGTTGCTCGACGCCGAGGAGGCCGCCAGCAGCTTGTTGTCGCTCCAAACTCGGTTCCACCCCGAGCAGCCTGAGACCGAACGGTTCCGCGGCCAAGGCTTCGAATCTCGCGAGACCTTCTTCAACCTCTGCATCCGTCTCGACGACCCCGATCTTACCCAGAGTCGGATCAAACCTGTCAGGTGTCCCGAGTGGTAGTTCGCGATGGGCGACTCGGACATCTATTGAGGTCGCGTTCGGGGCGGGTGCGGCAGCGGGTGGATGGCTCGGGCGGCGGTTCTGCCAGCCTGTCGATCGTGGTACAGTGCTTGGGTAGCGCTCCGGTTGCCGAATTCTGTGTCCTCGTGGCGCGGGTCGTCGGCTGGGAGGTCGACTGGGGACCGATCGGGCGCCTCATCGGGTGTCCGAAAGGGGTCCCTTCTCGGAGCTTCCAGGAGAACCGAGTCTTGGAACGGCTGAAGCGGTTGAGGCTCGAGGGATACAAGTCCATCAAGGCGGTGGATCTCGAGCTTGGGACGATGAACGTGCTGATCGGTGCCAATGGCTCCGGCAAGAGCAATCTTCTTTCGTTCTTCAAGCTCCTGAACGAGATGATGGGCGGGCGCCTTCAGCAGCATGTCGGGTCGTGCGGAAACGCGAGCTCTTTGCTTCACTTCGGGCCCAAGGTCTCGCCGCAGATTCATGCTCGCCTCGAGTTCGAAGTGGTACGCGGCATCAATAGCTATGAGACGCGGCTCTTTCACGCAGCAGGAGACTCTTTGGTATTCGCCGAGGAGACTCTGAGTTTCTTAGAGACCGACACGCGGGAGCCGACCAACGTCACGTTGGGCGCCGGGCATTCCGAGACTCGAATCAAGGAAGAGGCCGATCGAGGGGGAGGTGCCGCCAAGACCGTGCGCTGGCTACTGAATCGTTGCCGCTTGTATCACTTCCACGACACGTCGCCGACAGCGCGCGTACGGCTATCTGGGTATGCGGACGATCACCGCTTCTTGATGCCGGATGCCGGTAATCTCGCAGCAATACTGTTGCACCTTCGTGACGAACACAGTTCGGCCTACGAGAGAATCGTCGGCACGATCCGATTGGTCGCCCCCTTCTTCGACGACTTCGACTTGGAGCCGGATACTTCCGATCACGTGAAGCTGAATTGGCGTCACCGGGGATCAGATCGCCTCTTCGGACCGCATCAGCTCTCCGACGGTACGCTGCGGGCCATGTGTCTCATCGCGCTGCTTCTCCAGCCCGAGGACCGTCTACCCAACCTCGTGATCGTTGACGAGCCCGAGCTCGGCTTGCATCCCTTCGCGCTGAATCTCGTGGCGGCGCTATTTCAGAAAGCCTCTCACCACACTCAAATCTTGGTGAGTACGCAATCGAGCACCTTTCTTGATAGGTTCGCGCCGGACGATGTCATCGTGGCCGAGCGAACCAATGGCGAGACTCTGTTCGTTCGACCGGACCCGGACACGTTGAAGGGCTGGCTCGAGGAGTACAGCCTCGGCGAGGTCTGGGAGAAGAACGTGATGGGCGGGGGACCTCAATGATGGCCCGCCTTCGCGTCTTCGCCGAAGGTCAAACCGAGCAAGTCTTCGTGAACAGCGTGTTGCGTGAACACCTGAGCGCCCGTGGAGTCTATGCGCATGCCGTACTCGTGGCGCATGCCCGGAAGAAGGGAACGGAACATCGAGGCGGGTCGGGAAGCAAGTACCTGCCGATGAAGAACGACATCATGCGATCCTTGAAAAGGGATCAAAACGCCGATGCCCTCTTCACGACGATGATCGACTTGTATGCCTTGCCGAACAAGTTCCCGGGAGTGAAAAGAGCGAGGGAGCTGGGCCATCTTCCTTACGAGCGTGTCAAGCTGCTCGAAGCAGCCCTCGCCAAGGATGTCGGAGATTTACGCTTCATTCCCTACATCCAGCTTCACGAATTCGAAGCGTACTTGTTCTCGAAGCCGAGGGAGCTCGGCTTCTTCTACGACGACCTCGGAATGATCGAGAAACTCGCATCGATAGCTGACGGTTATGACAGCCCTGAGCTGATTGATGACGGGCCCCAAACGGCTCCGAGCAAGCGGATCACGAAGCTGTTGCCGGACTATGAAGATGCCAAGCCCGTGGTCGGTCCGCAGGTGGCAGCTCGAATCGGCTTGGACGTCATCCGCCAACGTTGCCCGCACTTTGATGATTGGCTGTCTCGTCTCGAGAGCCTTGGAGAGTGAGGGTGCCGAGCCCAGGCTCGGCGAACTTTGGCACGAGTACTGAGGGGCCTATCGGAGCGTCCGCTATCGGAGCGCCGTTTTCTCCGGCCATGTCAAGCGATCATTGTGGCGAAGACGAATGGAGAGCGTGAGCGAGCATCGTCTCGACGAGCCGATGCACGTTGATTCGTCTTCCGATCCGTGTCGATCCCGCTTCACTCCGCTCGCGGCCAGGCAGCCGTATTGCTCTGTCGCTCTGTCGCATGTTCCGTATTGCATCTTCAGGTAGGGCTGCGCGCGTGCCGCTTACTGCGCTCGCGGTTGCCCGCACCCGGCGTGCCCGACCGCCTTCGCCCCGCTCGCTGCGTGCGCGGTTCTGTTGGAGCCCCTGCATCGCGGGGGGCGGGACCCTGTTTTCGGTAGCGGTGGACGACCTCCTCAGCTTGGGCGCTCGTGCCGCTTACTCCGCTCGCGGAAGTATGCCTCTGGCGCCACCAATCGCGCTTGGCCCGCTCGCTGCGTGCGCGGTTCTTGGAAACGCACTCCCCCCTCCGCTCGCTGCGTGAGCGGTTCTCTGGAGGCCAGCTCCTCAGGAGCGCCGGTCGTTCTGGCTCAGCAAGGTGCGGAGCTGGATCGCGAGCGGGCGCACGAACTCGCCGCGCAGCAGCGCACCGTGGCGGCCGGGAAGCGTGCGGATCTCGAGCGGATTGATGACGGAGCGCCACCCGGCATCCGGTGTCACACCGTAGGCGAGCGGGGCGGTGCGGGCCCGGAAGAGGATCGCTCGCCCTTCGAGTGGGCGCGGGCGATAGCGACGCCAGGCCGACAGATGACTCCGAACGAGCTGCCGATGCTCGCCAGTCAGGTTGCGCAGCCCCAACCGCCGCCGTGGCGACACGAGGTTGGCCCCGAGCTCGATTGGCCAGCGCAGGCCGTGATCGTGGAGCTCGGCGAGGAGCCAGGTCGGGAGGTTTCGGAGGAAGTGCAGGGCCGAGCGGACGAGGGCCGTCGGGCGCGGGAGCGTCGTCGGGCGTGCCCAGGTGTCGATCAGGACGAGAGACGCGACGGGCCGGCGGCTGGCGCGCAGTGCCCGGGCCATCTCGCACGCGATCGCGCCGCCGAAGCCCCAACCCGCCAGGTGAACCGGTCGATCGAGAGCATGATGCTGAAGGGCTTCGAGGTATCGCTGTGCCATGGCCTCGACGGTGGTCGGACGGTCCGGTGCGACAGCCGCTGGCTGAATACCGTAGACGGGACGGTCGGTGCCGAGCTGTGACACGAGCTCATGGCTCTCGACCAGCGTGCCAGCCAGCGAGTGCACGAGATAGAGTGGCGGTCGCTCGCCATGCGGCTGAAGGGGCACGATCGATTCGAAGTCGATGATCTTCCGAACGGTGAGGGCGCCCAGAGCTCTGGTGGCATCGAGGGGCGGGAAGCTCTCGAGGAGAGCCGACTCGGTCATGGGGGGATTCTCCAGCCGTCGCTGGCGCCGGGCTCGGTGCGCATCCGTGGATTACGGAAGCGGGCTCGCGAGGGGACGCCGTGCTGCTCAGTGGGTGTCGATCGATCAGGCTTGGCCCGAGCGATGCGCTCGAGTGGTGTTCCTATCGGCACCGAGAGAGGGAGGAGGCGAGTCGTTCCAAGTGATTTTCTCTCCCACCGCGCAGCTGGCGACTCCGAGGGCTTCGCCCTATCATGCGAACGTCCCGGCGCAGTAACCGATCGGTTACTGCGGTAGCGGAAGGCACCGGATCGAAAGAGAAATGGGAGCTTCGAGCATGGCGATACGGTTGAAGTGGATGACGACGATTCTCGGGCTGTGGCTGCTCATCGGGATGCCGGTGGTGGCACAGGATCGGCCGGCGGCGGCGCCGACAGCCGAGCAGGTCGAGGAGCTACAGGAGCAGATTCAAGCGCTCGAGACGAAGCTCGCGCAGCTTCGACGGGCCACCTTGGATGTCGCCGACGAGCAGAGCGTCAAGCCCGGCATCAACGAGTCGTGGAAGAGTGACGAGATCGAGCCGCTGGTGGCGCGTCTCGAGTCCGAGAGCCGTGAGATCTTCACCGAGCGCGAGAAGATCGTCGCGCTGGTCGGTCCGCCGCCCGGAAGCGTGGTCGCCGACGTCGGCTCGGGCTCGGGATTCCTGTCGATGCTCTTCGCCGAGCGCGTCGGGCCGAAGGGCAAGGTCTTCGCTGTCGACATCAATCCGACGATGCTGGATTCGGTGGCGGCCGACGCCAAGCAGCGAGGCCTCGACAACCTCGAGACGGTTGTGTGCACCGAGAAATCCGTCGAGCTGAAGCCCGCCTCGGTCGATCTGGTCTTCGTGTGTGATACCTATCACCACTTCGAGTACCCGCGGAACACGCTGGCCTCCATCCACCGCGCACTTCGGCCGGGCGGCCAGCTCGTCGTCATCGACTTCCATCGGATTCCCGGTGTCTCCAAGGACTGGATCCTCGGGCACGTGCGAGCGGGTCAGGAGGTCTTCACGCAAGAGATCCTCGATGCCGGCTTCACGCTGGTCGGTGACCATAGCGGCCCGTTCCTCTCCGAGAACTACGTGGTTCGATTCAGAAAGCGCTGACCGCTTCAACCGATGACCAATCCCTTCTTCCAGCCCGAGCGACCGCCCCAGGTGCTCGATCGCCCTCCGACCGGCCGGGTCCTGTGCTTCGCACCGCACCCGGATGACGAGACGTTCAGCCTCGGGGGGACGCTGCACAAGCACGTCCGCCAGGGAGATGCCGTCCGCGTCGTCTTCGTGACGTCGGGGATGAGCGGCGACCCCGACGGGCACTACGATGCGGCGAGCTACCCCGAGGTGCGACAGCGAGAGGCGAAGGAAGCGCTCGGCGTTCTCGGTGTCACCGAGATCGAGTTCTGGGGATTCCCGGACGGGACCGAGGTCCGTCAGGAGGACGTCGACCTCGTCGCTCCCCGCGTCTCCGGGCTTGTGGACGAGCTCGACGCAGACATCGTCTACGTGCCTTGGCCGCGCGATGCCCATAGCGATCACTGGGTGGTCTCCAAGATCGCTCAGGTCGCCATGCCGCAGGTGAAGCGGACGGTGCGCGTGATCGGCTACGAGGGGTGGTCCGCCTGCGTGCCGACTCACGTCGTCGATGTGACCGACGTCTACGACATCAAGATGGCTGCCTGTGAGAAGTACGTCAGCCAGCTCAAGTACAACGACTATCTGCGCCTGGTACGCGGCCTCAACACGTATCGCTCTCTGTTCCTGCCGCAGAGCGGTGGCTATGGCGAGGCGTTCCTCGATCTGGTGATCGGCGAATGAGCGCTCCATCCGTCGCTCGAGGCGACGGCCGCTGCGAACGGGCGTCCTCATGAAGATCGCCCACCTCCTGCCGACGTATCCTCCCGAGTTCCACGGCGGGATCGAGATGTACACCGAGGCGACCTGCAGTGCGCTGCAGCGGCTCGGTGAGGAATGCGTGGTCATCGCGGGAAGCGAGCGACGAGCCGCAGCGGGAGCCGTCGATACCGGCGAGCATGCGGGTGTGCGGGTCCATCGTATCCTGCGTCGTCCGGGCGAGAACTACGCCGTCGATGTGTCGTTCCCGACCGTGATGGAGAAGCTGCCTGACCTGCTGGAGAGCGAGCGGCCAGACGTGGCCCACGTGCACCATTGGATGAACCTCGACTCCGAGATCGTCGCGCTGCTCACACGGCACGGCATCCCGGCGGTGGTCACCTTGCACGACCTGTTCTCGACCTGTCCGCGCTTCTTCCGAGTCGTGGACGGCCAGTTCTGCGAGCGCTCCTTCGGCTTCGAGGCCTGCATCCCGTGCGGGTCCGGGCTGTATGTCTACGAGACGCACGACTTCGAGCTCGAGCTCGCCGTTCGTGAGCTGGCACTCCGGCGCGAGCTGGCGTTGGCGCGCTGCGTGATCGTGCCCTCGGAATCGCAGCGGGAGTTCGTGGAGCGTGTCTTGCCCGAGGCGGCGCGGATGACGGTCTTGCCCCACGGCAATGCGCGGAGCCTGCCGGCGCGCGTGGAGCCCCTCGATCGTCCGGGACGCCTGCGCCTCGGCTTCTGGGGCAACCTGGTCGATTCGAAAGGGCCGCGCGTGCTGCTGGAGGCCGTCCGGGGCCTCGGGCGGTCGGCCGACCTCGAGCTGCACTTCTGGGGTGGCTCGCCGGATCCGGCATTTCGGGCGCGCCTCGAAGAGCTCGCCACCGGACTGCCCGTCACGTTCCATGGTTCCTTCACGCCGGACGACCTTCCCGCCATCGGACGGCAGATCGAGGTCGCCGTCTTTCCGACGCTGTGCTTCGAGTCGTACTCCTTCGTGCTGGATGAAGCGCTTCTGCTGGGATTGCCGGCGATCGTCTCCGACCGCGGAGCTTTGTCCGAGCGAGTCGGAGACGCGGGGTGGACGGTTCCGGCGGGTGACTCGGTCGCGCTGGCAGCACGAATCGAGCAGCTGCTCGATCACCGAGATGAGCTGGTCGCGCGCGGCGCGTCGGCGGCGTTGCGTCGACCGTCGACCATCGAAGCGCACGCTCGGTGTCTCCGGGATGTCTACCGCGAGGCGATCGAGATCGGTCCCCCTTCGGAGCTGCCGCCCGAGCGCTTTCGGATGACGCAGTTCGTCACGCGCCTGGGCGGCGAGATCCCGGACCCTCTGAGCTCGGCCGCCATCGATGAGATCCTCCTCGAGCTTCGAGGCCGCTATCGCCGCATCATTCCACCACCGCCCACGGACATGACCACGGGGGAGATCACGTCATGAGGCGCCAGTACCCGATCCTGCTCGATCGGAACACCTTGCCGCGAGGTGGCGCGTTGGCTTTCGCGCCGCATCCCGACGATGAGGTTATCGGATGTGGAGGCACGTTGACCATCCACCGGGATCGGGGGGAGCGCGTGCGGGTCGTGTTCCTCACCGATGGGGCGTTGGGCGATCTGGACGGCAAGATCGAGGGTGACTTGATCGCGATCCGCGAGGCCGAATCCAAAGCGGCGCTCGCCGTTCTCGGGATCGAGGAGTACGAGTTCTGGCACCATCCCGACGGTGGGCTCGCCGAGGCGCCCGGCGTCGAGGATCAAGTCGCGAGGGTCGTCCGCGAGTGGAAGCCCGAGGTCGTCTACTTTCCTTCGATCTTCGAGATCCACCCGGACCATATCGCGGCCGGACGTCGCGTGGCTCGGGGCCTGCAAGCAGCCGGCTTCACCGGCTGGTCGATGATGTACGAGGTCGGCAACCAGCACCTCGCGACTCATCTGCTGGACATCACTCCCGAGAAAGCGCGTAAGTGGGATGCACTCAGCCGATATGCCAGCCAGATGCCCTACCACGCCTTGGTCGAGAAGACTCAGGCGCTCAACCGGTTTCGGTCGGTCAATCTCCCCTTCCCCGAGATGACCCACATCGAAGCGTTCCTCCGCGTTCCGGCCGACGAGTACGATGAGCTGGAGCAGCGCGTCGATCACCTCTTCGAGCTGGTCGAGCGCCACTACCTGCCATGACGTCGGGTTGTGGAGTGGGCGAAGCCCGATGAAGTTCGAGTGGGGTGAGACCCGGCAGGGACTTCGAGTCGCGATTCGCGGCGAGCTCGAGGTCTCGAGCTGCTCGTGCCTCGAGCACTTCTGGGAGCGATACATCGCGCCCCGAAACGTGGTGCACCTCGATCTCGGCGAGGTAGACGGCAGCGATGAGGACGGTCGGACGACCTTCGTACGGCGGGTCGACGAAGCGACGCGCGACGGCAAGTCGCTGGTGTTGTGGCGCCTGCCGGCCGAAGTGCTCAGCGCGCTCAAAGCGCGAGGTCTCGACGAGCGCACGGGCGTGCAGATCGAGTAACGGCGGCCGGCTCGGCAGCGGCGGTCGCCGGGTGCCCTCCCTGGGAGCGCGGGCGGCCCGCCAGGCGGCCCGCCCGCCCGGCCGTCGAGGTCGATGGCGCCCTTTCAGGGCAAGCCCCTTCGGGGCGAGCGTGGAGGCTTCGCGCCCAGGCGTCATGATGTCGCGCCTTCGGGGCGAGCGTTGAGGCCTCTCGCGGTGAGCGGGTGGCTCACCGCGAGAGGCGCGGAGAATCAGAGATTGGCGGTCTCAGTGTTCGAGCACGCGCCACCACCGGTCTCGCAGACCTGGTAGGTGTACGAGCCGGCAGAGCCTGTCCAGCGATTGCGATAGAAGCCGTCGTTCTTGGTGACGGCGATAAGCACGCCGTTGCGATAGATCTCGACCTGACCCGTCGTCGCACCGGTCCAGGAGAGCTCGACGCGATTGCGGTTGCGACGGTTGTTTCGCGTGGCCTTCGTGATCGTCAGCACGATGTTGCCAGGCGGGTCCTCGGAGACCGTCACGTCATGGGAGACCGAGTCGGTCGCGCCTTCGTTGTCGGTGACCGTCAACGAAGCGCTGTAGGTTCCGGCCGCCGCGTAGGTGTGCGACGGGTTCTGGGCCGAAGACGTGCCACCGTCGCCGAAGTTCCAAGACCACGACACGATGGTTCCATCAGTGTCGGTGCTGGCGTCGGTGAAGTCCGCCATCAGATTGTTGGTCGTGTGGGTGAACTCGGCGGTGGGCGGATCGTTCACCGGCGGGCCGCCGCCATTTCCGCGTGAGTAGAGCAGTAGATTCGGCGAGCCATTGACACCCGAGACGACGCCCGAGGTGGCATCGGCCAGCATGGAGGCCGTCACGCTCGAGGGCGACGCTCCTGGGTTGGCGTCGAGGTAGAGAGCGGCGACGCCAGCGACGTGCGGTGAGGCCATCGAGGTGCCGCTGATGGTCGCGGTCGCGGTGTCGCTGGAGTACCAGGTCGAGGTGATGCTCGAGCCCGGCGCGAAGAGGTCGACGCAGGAGCCATAGTTCGAGAACGACGAGCGTGCGTCGCTCGAGGTGGTCGAGGCGGCCGTGATGGCGTCCGCGGCGCGCGACGGCGAGTAGTTGCAGGCGTTCGCGTTCGAGTTGCCGGCCGCGACGGCGAACGTCACGCCTGAGGAAACCGCATTGTTGACGGCGTTGTCGAGGCTGCTCGAGGCGCCGCCGCCGAGGCTCATGTTCGCGACGGCCGGAGAGTTGTGATTGTTCGCGACCCAGTCGATGCCGGCGATGATGCCGCTATACGAGCCCGAGCCGCTGCAGTTGAGCACGCGCACCTTGTACAGCGTCACGTTCTTGGCCACACCGTAGGTGCTGCTGCCCACCGTGCCGGCGACGTGGGTACCGTGGCCATGGCAGTCTTCACCGTTGCCACCGAAGGAGTCGTAGTACTGACCGGAGACCCGGCCGCCGAAGTCGTTGTGACTGCTTCGAATGCCAGTGTCCATGATGTAGACGTGGACGCCGGTGCCATCGAAGTCCCAGGTGTAGCTGTTGTCGAGCGGCAGATTGCGCTGGTCGACGCGGTCGAGGCCCCAAGTGGCGGGGGACTGGACACCAATCGCGGTCGCGATCTGGTCCTGCTCGACGAGAGCGACCTCAGGCAGCAGGGCGAGCGCCTGCGCTTGAATGGCATCGAGGCGAAGGACGCCGCCGTTGAGGACGGTGTCGTAGACCCAGATCAGCTGGCCGCCATGGCGGCGGGCGAGGTCATCGAGCACGAAGGTGCGCTCGGCCTTGAGGCCGGACATCAAGGCCTCGGAGTGCAGCGTGACGATGTACTGGCCATCGACGGCCTCCCCGTTCGCGGTAACGAAATCGCCGGCTGTCGTGACGCCGCTGAAAGCGAAGCCGACGAAAGCGAGGGCCAGGGCAAGCTTCTTCATGGATTGAGACTCCTCGAGCGGAAACATCCCGACTCCCTCCGAGCACGGAGCTGACGGAGCGGCATGTGCCGACGGAGTGTCTCCCGGGACTTCTCTCGCCGGTACGGGCTATGAGCTGGGATGCGAAACTAGACGGATTCTTCCTTGTGACGCAGATTGTAGGAAAACTCCTCCCGCGCGCCAACACCAATGCTCGATGGCGCGGGGGTTCTCGGGTGGCCTGAGGGAATGTTCATGACTTCATCCGATCAGTCGCCGGTCCAGTTCGTGCCCTACCAGAGGGCACCGGTCCTACGGGCGATCATGCGCTCTGCCGGCAGACTCGGGTTGGCGATCTCACCGGAAACGACCTGGATCACTCTCGGCTCCCGGATCTATCACCCCGACGACGTTCGACCGTCCGACGAGCCCGAGATCGTCGCCCACGAGCTCGTGCACGTGGGGCAGTGGCGGCGCTGGGGGCCGCTGTTCGGGATCGCGTACCTCCTGCTCCCGGTGCCGATCGGGCTTGCCTGGTGCCGCTGGTGGTCGGAGCGGGAAGCGTACCGGGTGCAGCTGGCCGTTCACCCGACCCTCGAGGAGGTCGATCGGCTCGTCATGAACCTTTGGACCGCCTATGGCTGGCCTTGGCCGCGCACCTGGATGCGGCGTTGGTTCCGGCGAGAGCTCGCGGCCATTCAGGAGAGAGAGCTTCTCGAATCGCAGCCAAACAAGCGGGCGAAGAGTGAGAGGACTCCGCCAAGCTGATCGCTTTCCGGTGGCTCCTGATCGTCTCGGACGGCGCCGGATCGTCATGAGCGAGGACGGGCAGCTGCGGATCGGTCCGCTCAGCGAAGCCGGCTTCGAGCCGACCGTGCGCGAGCCCATCCTTGAGGACGGGAAGTGCTGGACCCCGCCGGTCCTGGTGCAAGGCGCCTCTCTCTGCGGAACCGTCTCGGGCAGCTCGTGGCCCGCGACCATCGACCGAAGCCCAGCGACAGCTGAGAGCGTGAACACGGCGGACCCGATCTCGGGTCCGCCGCGTCCTTCACCTCTTAGCGACTCACTGCGAGACGAACTGCGTCGGGCCGATGATCGAGTTGATACCGGTGCCCGAGATCGTGATCGACGCCATGTAGATGGTCAATCCGGGTGGCGTGGCCGAAGGCACCGTCACGACTGGCGTGTTGGCAACGCCGGTTCCACTGACGACGCCACTGAAGACGGCGCCGAGCTTGAGGCCGGCAAGCGTGCAGGAGTCGAACGTCAGCGGAATCGGGCGTCCGTTCGGCGTCGAGATCGTGCTCGACGTCCCGGCGCAGGAGAAGAGCACGTAGGCCGTGTTCCCGGTGTCGTTCTCGGCGCACACCGTGAAGTTGACGCTGTTGTCGGCCGCGAAGTCTCCGTTGATGAAGACCTCGAAGTTGCCGGCACCCGGCGTGTCGAAGCCGATCAGGTGATCGAACTCGCCGATGAACCAGTTGTCGCCGTGGCAACGGAAGACATGGCCGGGGACGAAGGTACCGTCGGGACCGATCGAGTTCGGTCCGTAGTTGCAGTCGCCGCTGCCGACGGTCTCGACGAGCGCGATCGAGTCGATGATCGCCGTCCAGGGCGTGATGTCGAGGACACAGTCGTCATCGGTGTCGAGGTCGTCGCCCGCAGCACCCGTGAAGCCCGTGACCAGCAGGTGCGTGACGTTGTCGCTGTTCTCGAATCCGAGCGTCGTCGTCAGATCGGCGGTGCCGAGCGAGAAGGTCGACTCGGCGGCCACGAAGAAGCCGTTGACGTCGAGCACTTGACCGGTGAGGTCGATCACGCCTCCGGTGTCGATGACACCGCTGCCGCCCGTTCCGTCGCCGATGACGACGTAGGTCAAGCCGTCGAGCGAGGTACCGGGGGCACCGCGCAGCTCGAAGTACTCGTCGTCGTCGTTGCTCGGCTGGTCGATGCGAATCTCGCTGATCTCGATCTGCGCCAGCGCTGGCGCGGCAATGAGAAGCAGCACGAATAGAGTGCGGACCGGAAGCCGGGTAAGCATGGTTCTCTCCCTGGGTTGTTCGATCGAGGTTGCCTTCAGGTTCTTGGGCCGGCATTGTGCCCGAATCGATGCCGGGAGAAAACCCACAGCGGCTTCCAATGTCACCCTCCATTTGGCCGATGGGCAGGGGATTCTGAGGGAGAAGCCGCGCGGTCGTGGAGCGCCGCCAGCCCCTTCACCTCAGCCAGCCGAGCTCCTCGAGCTTGGAGGCCAGCCCCTCGGCGACGACCTCGTGACCGAGAGCGGTCCAATGGGAGTCGTGCTCGAATCGAACCGCGCCTCGCACGCGCTCCGTCGATTTCAACAGGCCGGCCAGATCGAGATGGGGAATGTCGCTCTCGGCGATGCTCCCCTCTCCGAGCCAGGTGGCACCCTCCGATACGACGAGGAGGCGAGCTCCCTCTGAGCGGGTCACGGCATCCATGTCCCGCAGGAGCGCGCGGACCAACGCCTGCCCCGATATCACCTGCGCACTGCTCAGCGGCGGTTGCAGAGCCGCCCGCAGCTTGCCCGCGATTGAGCGATACAGGTGGCTGGTCGCTGCGAGCCAGCTCTGCTCGACGCGATCGACGACCAGCCGCGGGCTCCCGTTCTCGAGCACGAAGCGGGGCTTGGCCTTGCCGTACATGCGCTCTCGGCTGCACTCCTCGATATCGTTGGCGCAGACGGTGACGATCACGACGTCGGGCCGATACCGCAGGCCTTCGGCCTTCAGCCACAGCAGCTCTTGATCGGTGCCGTATCCGGACACGGCCAAGTTGACGACCTCGCAGTCGAGTCGGCTCTCGAGACCGCTGGCGAACGACTCCTCTTCACGCACGCCCCAGCCGAAGGTGAGGGAGTCGCCCAGAAGGACGATGCGATCACGACCGGGTGTGCGCTCGAAGGGCACGAGCGCATCGCGCTGACCGCGCGCATTGATGCGGATCGGAACGTCGAAGTCCTCCGTCGCGTGTCGCACCTCGGAGTCCGGGCGATATCGCCAGCCGAGACGATCGTCGTGTTGGACGTAGTAAGGGTTTGTCGTCGGCCCATATCCGGGCGTCCGCCATGTCCGCCAGGCGACCTCGGCCACGACGAGAGCGAAGGCGGTACTGAAGAGGAGAGCGAGGAGCTTCGCTCTCCAAGTAAGAGAGCGGGCGCTCGGTGCGTCAGCGGGCGAGGACGGCATGGGCTCGTGGGCTCATCGGTGCGCGGAGGGAGACTCTCGAGACGTTCGTGAGGTGAGCTTTGATCGCGCGGGCGATGATCTGGCAGCGTCCACGCGCGATCGTCGCGGCGGCTACTGCTTGCCGACACCGATGCAGAAGACGGACGAGTTCGTGCGGATGAAGAGACGGTCGTGGGCGACCACGATGCTCGAACGAATCGTGTCGTCGTCTTCTTCCCCCATCGCG
Organism: Planctomycetota bacterium; assembly: GCA_029260795.1. Lineage (GTDB taxonomy): Bacteria > Planctomycetota > OFTM77 > OFTM77 > OFTM77 > OFTM77. The sequence continues at coordinate 87,869 of JAJDCO010000068.1, forward strand.
ATCTGGTTCAGGATCGAGCCGGTCTCGGGCTGGACGATCAGGACGTCGCCCGCATGATTCATCAGCCAGATCTTGCCATCGGCACCGGTGGGGGAGCCGCGCCAGAGCGCTCGCTGGGGGAGCGAGGTCGTCCACTCGACAGCACCGGTCTTCGGGTCGACGCGGGAGAGCGCCGATCGCACATCGCTCAAGACGAAGAACTTGCCTTGATAGAAGAGCGGTGTCGGAACGTCGCTCGAAACGGGATTCTGGCGACCTTCACTCTTCCAGAGCAACGCGTCCTCGGAAAGCGTCCCTTCGCCATCCAGCGGTACCGCAAAGACAGGCGCTCGCTTCGGTGCGCAGACGAGAGCCACGCCGTCCCCGACCACCGTCGAGGGCACCAAGCGCCACCAGACCTCGCGATGCCCAGGATTCCAAGTGCCCCAGCGCCACAGCTCCTTGCCGGTGGCCGGGTCGTGACCCGTGATCACGTCGCCGCCGACGATGAGGATCTCGGCGCGGCCGCTCGGGCCGACGTACGGAATCGGCGTCGCATAGGACTCGAGCGACTCCTTCACGGCATTCGACGGCCGGATGTGGCGGTAGATCTCCTTTCCGGTCGCGGGGTCGAGCGCCAGGATGAAGGACGGCGCATCGGCCTGGCCGATGCCGTTGACGGGCTCGTCCCGCTGCAAGATCTGCAAGATGAGTCGGCCGTCGTATAAGATCGGGCTCGACGAGAACGTCCATTGAAACGTGAAGTCGCCGTAGTCCTGTTGCAGGTTCCTCGCCCAGATCCTCTCGCCGCTCGGCTGGTAGGCGACCAAGTCGCCGTTGCCGAAGAAGAACACGACTCGCTGGCCATCGGACACGGGGGACGGAGAGGCGTAGTTGCTTCGCGGATGCAGCCAAGTCTTCTCCCCAGACTCGCCGGGGCGATAGCCGCTCCCCGCGGCATGCTGCCACAGGAGCTTGCCGGTCGATTGGTCGAGGCACAGCGCGACGAGTTGACCGCCTTCCGGATCGATCGCCGTGAGATAGACATGGTCGCCGACCACGATCGGTGTGCTGGCTCCCGGTCCCGGGAGGTCCGCCCGCCACAGGACGTGCTTCTCTTTCGTGAAGTCGGTCGGCAGGTCCTTCGCCTCCGCCGAGCCGTCGAAGTTTGGGCCTCGCCATTGGGGCCAGTCCTGGGCGAGGGCCGGACCGACGAAGGCCGCAGCCAGGAGGAAGGAGACGACAGGACGAAAGCGCGTGCTCATGACGGGTCCTCGGTGCAGCGGGGTCGAGAAGTCGTGGGTCGGAACGCATCGCCCAGCGCATCGAGTATCGCGTTCCCCGGTCGAGGATCAACAGTGTCCCTTCCTCTCGGACGTGGACAGTGCCCGACCCGTTGGACACACTGAGGCTTCGTTCGCCCACACCCCGTTCATCGAGAAGGAGATTCGATGGAATCCATGGAGATGCCCCAGCCCACCGAAGCCCACGCCTGGTTGGAGAAGCTCGCCGGGACCTGGACCGGAACCGAGATCATGTCGCCCTCGCCTTGGGCTCCCAAGGGCGGTACCGCCAAAGGCATCATCGAGAATCGCATGGCACTCGGGGGCTTCTCGCTGATCCAGGAGTATCGGCAAGAGATCGAGGGCAAGGTGACCTTCGAAGGGCACGGCGTCTTCAGCTACGACGGGAAGACGGAGGAGTACCTCCTGTACTGGTGGGACTCGATGGGTATGGGCGTCAACGACTTTCGAGGGAAGCGCGATGGCGACCGGCTCACGCTCGAGCACACGGGACCCATGGGTCACAACCGGACCGTCTTCGACCTGGGCAAGGCGGGGACCTACACCTTCCGCATGCAGTTCTCGCCCGACGGCGCGGCTTGGATGAACATGATGGAGGGGACCTACACCCAGGGCTGACCGCTCGGCTGAGGAGAGCCATCTCGGGGGCGAGCATTCTCGGATTCCGTTGCCCGGATCCGCGTCGGTGGCGTCGAGGGGTTGAGTTCCCGACTCCCCCCCCTCGCTGATCCGGAGGCAACCATGACGATCGCAGACAGGCAGCTCCTCGAACGTTGGCAGGCCGGGGAAGCCGAGGCTTTCCAAGAGATCGTGCGGCGTTACTCCGGCTTGGTCTTTCGAGCCGGCCGGCGCGTGCTCGGTGACGAGCAGCTGGCCGAGGACGTCACGCAGGACTGCTTCTTGACGCTCTTGAGTTCCGAGACGCGTCCGGTCGCTCCGCTGGCGGCCTGGCTCCATCGCGTCGCCACCAACCGGGCCTTGAGCGTCCTCCGATCAGAGAAGCGTCGCGAGGCCCGGGAGGCGAGGCGCGCCCTTCCCGAGGCCGATGTCCGAGATCCGACTTGGCGGGAGGCTCGTTGCCGAATCGATCAGGAGATTGAAGCCCTCCCTGACGAGCAGAGGGTGCCACTCATCAAGAGCCTTCTCGAAGGAGAGACGCACGAGGAGATCGCGCACGCCCTCGGGGTGCCGCGTCGGACCGTCTCTCACCGGATTCAGCAAGGGATCGAGCGAGTGCGAAGCCAGCTGAATCGGGCGGGGATCGGACTCAGCGCCGCGGCTCTGGTCTCGGGCTTGGCGGGTGAGAGTCAGGCGAGTCCATCGGTAGGAACGATCGCCGAGCTCGGCCGGATGGCGATCGGGGGGCCCGGGCTTCTCGAAGGGAGCGGCCGGCCTTCGACTCCCGCTCGTCGAGCCCGACCCGCTGCGATCTCCCTGGCGGGGCTCGGTGTCGTCTTGATCGCCGCCGCTTGGTATTGGTTCTCGAGCAATGACGGCTCGGGACCGGTCGGCCAATCGGACCCAGAGCGGCTCGAGCCGCAGCGTTCAGGAGCAATCTTCGCCGCCGGTCCCCAGGCACCGCCGGAGGAAGCGACCCGGCTCGTCACGGAATCCGCCGGGCGGTCCCAGGAGTCGCCGTCGCGCCTCGAAGCCGCGCCGCCCTCCGGCGAGGGGCGCGCCGTTCCGAAGGGGCTGACGGTCCGCGGCACGATTCGGGACTCGCAAGGGACCGGCATCCCTTCGGCAGAAGTCCTGCTGCGAGTGTCGGAGGCGAAACCCGAGTGGGGAATGCTGCAACCGGATCGCATCCTGCGCTCGGATGTACTCCGCACCCGCTGCGATGCCGCCGGCGCTTTCGAGCTCTCGGGCGTCCGCGTCGCGGGACAAGGAGAGCTGACCGCCTTCCAGGAGGGGTTTGCTGGAGCTCGCGAGACGATCGAGCTGGCCGGAGAGCATGTCGAAAGCTGTGATCTCGTGCTCGGGTCTGGCAAGACCTTTCGGGGGCGCATTCTCGATGGAGCGGGGCATCCCCTCCCGGAGTCCGTCGTCGCGATACTGGAGGCGAATGATGCCAGCGAGTACACGTTCGGCTGGGGATACGGCCTGACGAATGTCGACGGGTGGTTCGAGCTCGGACTGGTCGAGGCCGCCACCCATGCGACGGTGCGCGTGAACTCGGAGGTTGCCGGTCAGGAGATCTTCGCAGGGGTGCCCGTCGACGAGCCGGCGATCCTGTCGTATCGGGCGCGGGCCACATTGAAAGGACGCGTTTCGGGCGAGCGGGGTGAGGCCTCGCTGGTTCGGATCTCGGGGGAGCTTCCCGAGCCGCAGCTCGCGGTCTTCTACACGGGCTGGCGTCTACGCTTGGAGTTCGAGACCGAGATTGGCGAAGACGGCTCCTACTTGCTCGAGGACGTTCAACCGGGAATCGCCTATGACGTGGCGGTCGTCGAGCCGGGCGAGCGAGTCCACGGCCACCCGCTATCTCCTCCGCTCCTTCGCGAGGACGTGGCTTGGTCACCGCAGCCAGGAGAGGTCCGAGTGTGGTCCCCGGTTGTCGAGGCGCCCCCGTCCGTGAGCGGAGTGGTCCGAACCCGCAGTGGCTTACCCGCTGCCGGCCTGCCCGTCCAAGTCGACCGAGACGGACAAACGCTGTGGGACCATTTTGCGGAGTCGGACTCCGACGGGCGCTTTCAGCTTCGGATCTCGGCCGGAGCGGGACGGTATCGATTCTCGGTCATGACACGCGCAGGGAGTGGGGTCTCCCTCGCGAGCGAAGAATTGACTCTCTCGGCCGGCGAGAGCCGAGAGATCGAGCTCGAGGTGCCGGACCCGCTGGTCTTGGCCCTGCGCGTACTCGATGCCTCGGGAGAGCCCGTGGAGTCCATCCAACTGCGTCTGCTCCTCGAGAGTCCAGGGAAGCCTCGCACCGAGGTCGGGCGGTCCGCTCAACTGGACGCAGACGGGAGGACACGCATCGAGCTCTTCGACGAGACGACTTCGGTCGAGGTCAAGGTGGCCGAGTTCCCAGACGGGGCCTGGGCTCGCCCCGTTCGACTCTCCCGTGCCGATCCGCAGCCTTTCGATGAGATCGTGTTTCGCCTGTCACCGGCGATCGGCGTGCGGGGCCGCATCGTGGATGTTCAGGGGCTGCCCGTCGAGGCTCCTCTGAGTCTTCGCGTCACGTACTCGGATGGGGAGCACGACGATCTCAACGTCTCTTCGTCGAAGACGGGCTCCTTCGAGAGAAAGGCCGGTATCCGGGCCGGCGTCACCCGAGTCCGCATCGACTGCGAGCAGGGCAGTTGGATCGGAGATGTGAGCGACGTCGGAGCGGAGGCTTTCTTGGATCTGGGTGAGATCATGATCCGCTAGGCCGACTTTTTTGGATTCTGCTGTCGATCCTCAAACGTCCCGGGCGTCGGGGTGAATGGAGTCGTATCGGGGGTGACGAAGCGTTGGCTCGTGGAAATGCGGCGTCGGATTGAGATAATCTGCCGTTCCGCTCCGGCGAGCGGTTCACTCGCCCGAACGGCAGGTTGATCCGTGTGGCCTGCTCACCCCTTCAAATCAATCTCAGAGGAATCCCCGACATGAAAAGCCTTTGGAAGAATGGTCTGTGCGTTTTGGCCGTCGTCGCCGCGACGGCTCTCGTCACCTCCCACGTCGTCGGTCAAGACGCTTCGCTCTCCGAGGACGACGCGATGGCCCAGATGATGGCCTTGGGGTCGCCGAGTGAGCATCACGAGAAGCTGAAGTCGATGGTGGGCGACTGGAACCTGACCCTCCGCTGGCGGATGGCCGAGGAAGCGCCTTGGACCGAGGAAACCATGAAGGCGACGTCCAAGCTCATCATGGGCGGCCGCTACCTCGCGGAAGACGTCGGCGGCAAGATGGCGATGATGCCCGACCACGACTTCGAGGGCATGAGCCTCATGGGCTACGACAACTTCAAGAGGGAGTTCTTCTCCATCTGGATCGACAACACGAGCACCGGGTACTTCCTGGAGCGAGGCACGGCGAATAAGTCCAGCAAGGCCATCACGCTGACGGGCGAGAACCTCGATGCGATGGCTGGCCAGATGAAGGACACGAAGAGCGTCGTGACGATGATCGACAAGAGCTCGCGCAAGCTCGAGATGTTCTCGAGCGACGCCAACGGCAAGATGTGGAAGTCGATGGAGATCGACTACCGCCGCAAGTAAGCCGAACGTGGAGAGCGCTCCGGTGCCGGCCGAGCCCGGGATCGGAGCGCCTGCCACGGCAGCGAGCGATAGGCGCGCAAGATCCCGAGCGCGCACAATGCCAGGATCGGAGCGACGAGCCACCCGCGCAGATCGGGTGCGATCGGCAGCGGCAGCGACCGCAGCGCCCAGTGCCCGAGGCCGAAGGTCGCCGGGATCACCATCAGCATCAAGCCGACCACGGCGGCGCTGCCAGAGCTTTGCGGTGACGCGGGCTCGGTGAATGGCAACCGACGCCCGAAGATGTATGTCTCGAGGGCGGCGATCAAGAACGTGGCCGCTCCCGCCATCGCGATGTCCCCGAGCGCGCGAGCTCCCCAGATCGCCAGCACAAGCGTGCTCGCCACCGCGAAGAGCGGAAGGATGAAGCGCAGCAGGACGACCTTGAAGGCCGCCACCAGTGCGTCACCCGGGCCTCGCTGCGGACCGATGAAGTGCACCCAGCCCGCCTCGGGGCGATCGGTCATGCGGAGCATCAGCACGCAACCGAGCAGTGCTAGGCAGGCGAAGTAGAGGAGCAAGAGATGCTGGTCGGTGCCCGGTAGGCTGGACCAACCCTCCGAGAAGTCGTCGGATCCCGGGGCGAGGACGATCAGGAGCGGCGGGAAGATCAAGCTCATGATCAACGAGGGATACACGCGAAGCTTGAAGGCCGCGTCGCGCCCGACCAACCGCCAGGTCCAGGCGAAGTAGGCCGCTTCGACGGGATTGCGCGTGAGTCGCCGCGCCCAGCGCTCGAGCCACCCGCTGTCTCGGCGAGCTCTCGGGAACGAGACCGCCTCGCTCAAGGCGGCCGGGCGGAAGAGTCGTGAGAGCCGTGCCGTTAGCGCGAACGCGATCGTGGGAATCGCCACACCGAGCAGCGCCATGGCCGTCGTGCGGTCCAAGCCGATACCTCCGAGTCGACTCAAGCTCGCCGCCCAGGCCGGCGGATAGAACCAAGGCCAAGTCGCCTCATGGAGTCCTCGGTCGGTGAGGACCGACACGCCGAGCAGCCTCGGCATGAGCTGGAAGCCGAAGAGGAATGTCAACGTGGCCGCGATCTGGGACCACAAGAGGAACGAGCGGAGTCGCGCCGGGCTCAGGAGCCGCATGCCCAAGACATAGACCAGTGTCACGAGACCGAGGATCAGGCTCGCGTCGGCGATGAGTGCGAGCCCGAATCCGACGAAGCCGCGGACGCCGTCGCGCACCGTCCAGACCAACCAACCAAAGCCGCCCAGGGCGAGCACGATGGCACTCACGTAGTGGATGACGTGGAGGAGGCGAGCACCCAGGATCGTGCGAGCGGAGACGGGGCGATAGGCGAGGACCTCGACGTCGGTCGTGTCGAGCAGAACCGTCGAGAAGTCGGAGAGCAAGGCGAGCGCCAAGATCATCATCACGCCGGAGTGGAGCACGGTGAGCCCGGCATTCGCCGCCTCGTGAGTCGCGATGACGACTCCGAGAAGCAGGCCGACGAAGGTGTAGATCGCGAGCTGCCAGGCGAACCAGTTTCGGGGGCGATCATTGCGCACGGGTCCGAAGCTCGGCGGCACGCGACGTCGATCTGCGGTGAGCTTGGCCGCCACGATCGCTTCGAGCGCTCGTGCATCGATGTCCAGGGAGCGGAGGGGGCGCGCCGCCATGCGACAGCCGACGAGCAAGAGGCGATCGAGCATCCTCAAGGGCTCCGCAAGCGCGCGTCGAAGCGAGCGGCGAGGGCCGTCTGCTGACCTTCACTGGTGAGCTCGGTGAAGATGCGCTCGAGCGAGCGTCCGGTCTGCTGTGCCTGCAGATCTTCGAAGGTGCCGTCGGCCACGATCCGACCGTCCGCCAAGATCACGATCCGGTCGCAGGTACGCTCGACCACGTCAAGCACGTGCGAGCAATAGAACACCGTCTTCCCGCGGTCCCGAAGCGCATGGAGGATCTCCTTCACGATCAGGGCCGTGTTCGCATCGAGACCCGAGAGCGGCTCGTCGAGAAAGAGAACCTGGGGATCGTGCACCAGGCCCGCCACCAGCAGCACTTTCTGGCGCATGCCCTTGGAGTACGTCTCGAGGCGCCGGCGCAGCTCGCCCGGCTCGAGGCCGAGTGTCTCCAGGAGATCGGTCGCCTTGGAGCGTGTCGCGCGCGCGTCGAGCTCGTGCAGCGCGGCGACGAGGTCGAGAAACTCCAAGGGCGTGAGCTGATCGTAGAGGGCGGCTTGCTCAGGCACGAATCCGATGTGTCGCTTCACCGCGAGCGGGTCCCGAGCCACATCATGACCGCAGACCTCCACCTCGCCCGTGAAGCCTTCGAGCATGCCCGCCAAGATGCGAACCGTGGTGGTCTTGCCCGCGCCATTCGGTCCGAGGTAGCCCAGGATCTGACCCGGTCCGACGGACAGGTCGACGCCCCGGAGGACCGGCTGATCGCGGTAGGCCATCTTCAAGTCGTGGACGCGAATGACGGGATTCATCCGGACATGTTAGGCAGACGAGTCGGCACTGGCAACGGGGCGACACGGGTCGGTGTCTTACCCATGTCCCGCGTCCCACAAACGTCCAACGCCCCCGGGACCGAGGTGCCCAGGTTCACCGTTCTGGATCGGATCGTGAAGTTTGCGGACGGTCGTGTGCTCGGAGGAGCTGCCGGGCTTCTCGGTGGCCGCGCGGGACGGGGTGTCTCCCACCCTCTGGTGGGGAGGCGAGGCCGTTGGTAATCTTCCCCCGAGTGGCCCTGGTCGTTGTCGCTTTGCAGGAGTATCGAGATGTTCGCGATCATCGGATGCGTTCTGGCTTTGGTCGGCGGATGGCAGGATGAGACGGCGTTCCAACTCGAGGGTCACACCTCCGAGGTCGAGAGCGTCGTCGAATGCACGAAGGAAGGACATGTCGCTTCGGTCGATTGGGACGGGAAGCTGAGGATTTGGGATCTCGCCGAGCGCCGCAGCCTCCGCGAGATCGACGCGCATCCGGGCAAGATGATCAATGACCTCGACGCCGTGGTGGCTCGGGGTTGGGTGGCGACCGCCGGCGATGATGGCTTTGTGCGCGTGTGGGACGCGGCGAGCGGCTCCAAGCTTCATGAGCTGCGGCTCGCCGACTCGATCGTCAAGTGCATCGCCCTGTCACCGGACGGCAAGCTCGTCGCCTCTCGACTCGGAGAATGGGGCGAAGGCATCGGCATCTGGGATCTGTCGAGCGGGCAGGTCGTGCAGGCTTGGAAGGAGATCGAAGAGAGCGCCGCCTGTTTGGACTTCGACTCGGAAGGGAAGCGCTTAGCGGCCGGTTGCTATGACGGACGAATCCGGGTCTGGAAGCTGGGAGAAGAGAAACCCGTCGCCGTGCTCGAGCTCGGCGACTTCAATGTGTACCGCGTCGCGTTCTCACCGGACGGCCGTCGGATCGCTGCGGCTTGCGGTGACCACGCCCTTTGGGTTTGGGACCTCGCCGAGAAGAAGCAGCGCTTGGCGGATCCCAAGAGCGGCAACCTGGAGAGTGGACACGGCATGTCGTCCGTGGCGTGGTCGCCGGATGGGCTCTGGTTGGTCTCCGGATCGACCGACAACACGGTGAGGGTCTGGTCTCTCGAGACCGGGAAAGAAGCCGCGCGTTGGGGAGGTCACGAGGAGTACGTCCACGGCGTGGGCTTCGCCGGTGGCGGGCGTTGGGTCGTGTCCGGCGGCGACGATGGCCGCATTCGGGTTCAGCCGGCCCCGCCGGCGATGCGGCGCGGGAACGGCAAAGCCAAAGGCTGATCTTTCGGAGCACGGAAAGGCGTCTGGTTTGCCCGGGGTCGGGCCTCGGGCAGCCCAGACGCCTCACAGCCTCACAGTCCGCCGATGAGGATCGTCGTCGCGGGCGATACGGATCCCCAGATGCCGCCGGCGGTGTCGAGCGTGACCGACGAGGCGTAGAGCGTGAAGACGGGCACCGTCAACGAGCCGGCCGCGAGGAGCGGCGTCTCGAGTGTCTGCAGGATTCGATCCGTGCCCGGTCCTTGCACCGTACCGGAGAACAGTACCTGCAAGCCGAGGCCGAGCGTCGTGAAGATGTCGGCGGTGAGCGGGATCTGACAACCCCCGGAGCCGGGCAGCGGAATTCCGGCCGTCCCCGAGATGCTCAGGACGACCAAGCCGAAGTTGCCGATCTCGGAGGCATCGAAGCCGCAGCCCGCGAACTGGGCGCCCTCGATCGTGAGCGACGGGTCGCCAGCCAAGTTGACGCCGGCCAATCCCGAGCCGCAGCGGGAGCTCGGCGGCGTGTCGAGCGTCATGATCGCGTAGGTCGAAGGATCGTCGAACACCGCCGTCGGCGGGTACAGGCCGAAGTTGGTCGACGAGAGCTTGTCGAAGACGTACTGGCGGTAGTTGAGGACGTCGCCGGGCTCGGCATTGAGCGCACTGGCATTGTCCCGCAGATCGATCCGCACTTCGAGCGATGCGCGGCCCGAGGTGACCCCGTGTACGCTGACCAGTCCGGCGGCCGGTTGCTCGTGGGGGAAGGACCCACACACGGCTGAGGAGGGTGCGCTGGACGACCACTGCCGGAAGATGTCGCCGCCGGCGTTCTTCAGGCTCTGCGAGATCCAGAAGTTTCCTTCCGCCGCGGCCGTCGTGTGAGGCGGCCCCTCACACGTGCCGCTCCATTGATCGTCGAGCAGGCCGACCGTGTCGGTTGCCGACGCATCGTCGAAGTAGATGCCGATCTCATGGGAGCTCGGGCTCACCAGATTGAAGTCGATCAGGCCGATGTACAGGTGGGTGCAGTCATTCAGGTACCAGGCCAGCACCGTGCCGTTCTGCAGGCGCGAGACGTCGATCGGTCCCCAGGCAAACTGGTCCCAGCCTTCGCCCCCGACATTGATGTCGACGACGCCGTCGAGCGTCGGTCGGCGGCGTGCCCAGGCAGTGGAGATCTGGTACAGCGGATCGCTGGCTGTGCCGGGCTCGGGATTCAAGATGTCACCCGTCGTGGTATCCGCCGGTCGGCTCGGGATCGGCGGGGTCTGTGCGGACAGCGACCCGCAGAGCAAGCAAGCAAGCCACAAGGAAACCAAGAGACGGTCCATGTGGGTTCTCCGATGGAGCGAGTTGCAGGAGGAACGCATCCCATGACGGCCAGGTCGTCGGACTGCGGCAGGCGGGTGTAAGACGCTAGAGCCTAATTGGTTCGGATGGCCCGTGTCGAGGGGAAAATCGGGTGCCTCGGAGGCGTTCGTCGCGCGGGGCTTCTCGCAACCGCTCTCTCATTCAGGTCATTCGAAGCCAGACCTCCCCGCCACCGTGCGACGGGTGAGAACAGCCGACTTGTCGGACTCCGTTCGGGTCTCTGTCTCACCGAGATGATCGGGCGCCGAACGCGAACAAAGCGGTAAACCAAGCGGAGCCGCTGACGGCATTCGTCACGCGAGGTCGGTTGAAGTGAGCTCGCCGTGCGCGCTCGACGGCGTTCGCCAAGCGTGAGCGAGTCCGCGGTGTGCAAGCCACTCCAACGTGACCTCTACTCCAAGATCTCGCGCACGATGTGGGCTTCCTCCTCGACGCCGACGAGCTTCACGCCGAGGCCCTGGTGCTTGACGCTCAGGCGGGACGCTTCGACTCCCAGGCAATGAAGGATCGTCGCGTTGAGGTCGCGGATGTGCACCGGGTCGCGGATGACGTTGTACGAGAAGTCGTCCGTCTCTCCGTGCACGACGCCCCCCTGGATCCCGCCGCCGGCGAGCCACATCGAGAAGCAACGCGGATGGTGGTCGCGGCCGTAGCTGGTGCGCGTCAGCGCTCCTTGGCAGTAGACCGTGCGCCCGAACTCGCCGCCGCACGCCACGAGCGTCTCGTCGAGCAGGCCGCGCTGTTTCAGGTCCTGCACGAGCGCGGTCGAGGGCTGATCGATGTCGCGGCACTGGTTGCGAATGTCACCGGGGAGGTTGAAGTGCTGATCCCAGCCGCGATGGAAGAGTTGGACGAATCGCACGCCTCGCTCCATCATGCGCCGCGCCAGCAAGCAGCAGTTCGCGAAGGTGCCGGGCTTGGTGACGTCGGGGCCGTACATCGCCAGCGTGGCTTCCGACTCGTCCGAGATGTCGGCGAGTCCTGGGACCGAAGCCTGCATGCGGAACGCCATCTCGTACTGTGCGATGCGTGTCTGCGTCTCGGGATCGCCGACGGTCTCGTACTGCGCTTGATTGAGCTGCGAGAGCGCATCGAGCATGCGGCGTCGACTCGAGCGGTCGATGCCGTCCGGGTTCTCGAGGAACAGCACCGGATCGCCTTGGGAGCGCAACGACACGCCCGAGAACTTGCTCGGTAGGACGCCGGCACCCCACAAGCGTTGATACAGCGCCTGCGCCTCCTTGCGACCGGTCCAGCTCGGCGTCATCACCACGAAGGTCGGCAGGTCGTCGTTCTCGGAACCCAGCCCGTAGCTGATCCAGGATCCCAGGCTCGGCCAGCCCGGGAGCTGACGACCGGTGCAGATGTACGTGATCGCCGGATCGTGGTTGATCGCTTCCGTGGTCACCGAGCGCAAGATGGCGATGTCCTTCACCATCGTCGCCGTGTGCGGCAGGAGCTCGCTGACCCAGGCCCCTTCGCCGCCGTTGTCGTACTTCTTGAACTGGAACATCGAGGGGGCGATCGGGAACCGCGTCTGACCCGAGGTCATCGTCGTCAGGCGTTGCCCACGGCGGATCGACTCGGGCAAGTCGGTGTCGAAGAGCTCGTCGAGCCGCGGCTTGTAGTCGAGGGTGTCGATCTGCGCTGGCGCGCCGGCCAGGAACAGCGAAATCGCGCGCTTGGCCTTGGGGGCAAAGTGGGGCAGGCCCGGCAACCCGCGATGAACGACAACGTCGTCTCCGGTTGCTCGAGCGAGCCCGCCCAGGAGCCCGCCGGCCAACGTTCCGAGGGCCGCGCGGCCGAGCCCGAGCGCAGCGTCTCCGAAGAGCTGGCGACGCGTGCGCCGGCGAAGGTTCTCGTGAAGGGGATCCATCAGGGGAGGCTCCTCGGGTTCAGCTCTTGTTGATGACTTCGTCGAGGTTGAGGATGAGGTTTCCGACCAGCGTCCAAGTGGCGAGATCGATCACGTCCAGATCGGGCGCGAGTGGGCTCTCGCCGATCTCGACCAGCGAGCGAGCCTGGTCGGGAGACGACTCGAATGCCGCGTGCTCGGCCCGCGCAAACTCGACCAGAACGTCGAGCTCGTCTGCCCTCGGTGGGCGGCAGGTGGCGAGCTCGAAGGCGAGGGCGGCCCGCTCGCGATCGCTCGACGCCTCGCGCAAAAGGCGAGCGGCAAGAGCTCGCGCTGCCTCGATAAACTGCGGGTCGTTCATCAGGAGCAGTGCCTGCAGCGGCGTGTTGGTGCGCTCGCGCCGGACGCAGCACGCCTCGCGATTGGGTGCGTCGAAGGTCGCCATCTGAGGCGGGGGCGCCGTCCGCTTGACGAAGGTATACAGCGTGCGGCGATGCACCTTGTCGGGACCCTGGTCCGCCGAGAAGCGCACGGTGTTCGAGCCGGAGTAGCCAACGGCGAACCAGAGACCGTCCGGCTGAGGTGGCTTGACGCTCGGGCCACCGAGGCGATTCACGAGTAGGCCGCTCACGGCGAGGGCTTGATCACGGATCATCTCGGCGTCGAGCCGGTAGCGGGGACCGCGCGCGAGCAGCCGGTTCTCGCGGTCGCGCGCCAGCAGCTCCGGCCGAAGTGCCGAGCTTTGACGGTAGGTGGCCGACATCACGAGCCGCTTCATCGTCTTCTTGATGTCCCACCCGTCGGCGATGAACTGCGTGGCCAGCCAGTCGAGGAGCTCGGGATGGCTCGGTGGCTCGCCCTGGTTGCCGAAGTCCTCGGAGGTCTTCACCAAGCCGACGCCGAACAAGCGCTGCCAGAATCGATTGACCGCGACGCGCGCCATCAACGGGTGTGAGGGGGAGGTGAGCCAGCGTGCCAGGCCGAGTCGGTTGCGAGCCAGGTCCTCGGGCATCGGCGGCAGGACGCGCGGGGTGGCACGCTCGACCGCCTTACCGCGGGCGTCGTACTGGCCGCGCTCGAGCACGAACGCTTCCCGCGCCTCGGCGCGCTCCCTCATGATCAACGTCGTCGGGATCTGCTTCTCGAGCGCCTCGCGCGCCTGATTCAGAGCGAGTACACGTGCCTCGAAGGGAGCCAGCGTCGTTCGCGAGTCGCCGTGAACGTAGCGAAGGTAGTAGCGCCGCAGCCTTCGGTGTTGGTCCTCATTCCGCGCACCGGCCGGGATGAGGGCGGCCTCGCGCACTGGCTTCGGGAGGCTATCGTCCGCGACGGCGAGATGCTCCCAAATGAGCTGCGACTGTCGGAAGCGCTCGTCGGGCGGTCCCCAGGTGTGGAGTCCGGCATGGTCCCAAGTGACGGTGCCACCGACCTGCGTGAAGGCCCAACCGTTCAGCATCTCTCCGGGCTTCAGACCGACCGATGCCAGGTCGACCTCTAGCCGCACCCACTCGCCGAGTGCCGGAAGATCGCCGGCTCGAAAATCGGCGCCGCCTCCGGCGCCTTCGCCGTGAGCGCCCACGCCCCAGCGGGCCCGATGACTCCAGTTCCCGTTGTTGAATTGCAGCTGGATGCCGCGCGGCGGGTCGTTCGGATCGAGCCACACGTGGGCGAAGAGCGTATCGCCTCGCTGGAGGCGCAACCGGTCGGCTTCGGTGAAGAAGTCCTGATGCAACCCGGGTCGCCCGGAGCGTCGCAGCGCCTTCTCACCGCGCAGCACCGGCCCGTCGGCCGCGGTGATCCATTGCCAGCTCCCGCCATCACCTTGCGGCTGAGCACCGGGCGGGAGCGCGTCGTCGATCCAGACGAAGTCTTCCGCCTCCTGCAGAACGCTCGACTCGATGCCGATCGTGTCCCAGTAGCTGGTGCCGTCGAACTGCGTGAAGGCGACGCCATGGACGACCATGCCGGGTCGCAGCCCAACGTCGAGCGGATCGATCTCGAGTCGCGTCCACTCGCCGAGCGAGGGCAGGGGACCCTGATGGCGCCGCTCGGTCGAAGCGTCGCGCCCATAGCCGATCAGGTTCTCGCCCCAGAAGGCTCGATGGCGCCAGCCAGCATCGCCATCGCTGTTGTACTGGACCATGATCTCGCGCGGCGGGTTCTCCGGGTCGAGCCAGACCCAGGCGAACAGTCGATCGCCGAGTCCGATCCGCAGCTTTTGATCGGCGTTGCGGAAGAAGTGCTGCTGGTTGCCCTGGCTTTGTCGGCGCATCGCGCGCCGCCCGGAATGGACCGGAGCCTGCGGCGCCTCGACCCACTCGATACCGTCGCCCTCGATGCGGGCACCGGCCGGCAATCCGTCGTCGATCCACACCGTCGTCTCGGTGTCGCCTTCGTCGCAGGGCAGCGTGGTCAAGGGATCGGCATACTCGATTCGATCGACCGCCTGCTCGATCTCGCCGTCGACGGTGGTGAGCTGCGCAGCGATCTCCGCTTGCCGCGCGAGCTGCTCGAGAGTCGGGACTGGGATCGCCGGCGCCGAGTTCTTGACGTTGCCGTCCATGGCCGAGCCGTCGAGGTTGTTGAAGAAGGCGAAGAGCTCGTAGAACTCCTTCTGGCTCACCGGGTCGAACTTGTGGTCGTGGCAGACGGCGCAGCCCAGCGTCAGGCCCATGAACACGGTGCCGGTCGTGCTCACCCTGTCGACGACGTTGCGGACGTAGACCTCTTCCAGGATCGAGCCGCCTTCATTGGTCGTGACGTGGCAGCGGTTGAAGCCGCTCGCGACCAGCTGATCGAGCGTTGGCTCTTCGAGTAGGTCGCCGGCGAGCTGCTCGAGCGCGAACTGGTCGTAGGGCATGTTCTCGTTGAAGGCGCGGACGACCCAGTCGCGGAAGGGCCACATCTCGCGGTAGTTGTCGAGGTGCAGCCCGTGCGTGTCTCCGTAGCGCGCTGCATCCAACCAGAAGCGCGCTTGATGCTCTCCGTGGCGCTCCGAGGCGAGCAAGCGGTCGACGAGGTTCTCGTAGGCTTCGGGCGATTCATCGGCCACGAACGCGTCGATCTCCTCGCGGGTCGGAGGCAGACCCGTCAGATCGAGCGTCACCCTTCGGATGAGGGTGTGGCGATCGGCCTCGGGGTTGGGCGTCAGGCCCTCGACCTTCAGTCTCGCCGCCACGAACGCGTCGATCGCATTGCGTTCCCAACTCGGATCCGTGAGGGGGACCTCGGGCTCGGTGGGCGGAACAAAGGCCCAATGCTCCTCCCAGCCGGCACCTTGCTCGATCCAGGCCGTGATGAGGCGCTTCTCGCGGTCGTCGAGCGTCTGGTTCGAGTCGAGGGGGGGCATGACGCTGAGCTCATCGTCGGCCAGGATGCGGCGAGCGACCTCGCTGGCCCCGACGTCACCCGCAGTGATCGTGGTGACACCTCGCCGCGTCCGGAAGGCGCCTTCTTTGGTGTCGAGGCGAAGGCGAGCTTGTCGCTGCGAGCGATCGGGGCCGTGGCAGAAGAAGCAGTTGTCCGAAAGGATCGGTCGGATATCGCGCGCGAAGTCGATCGAGTTCGAGACCGGAACGTCATTCTTCAGTCGTTTCAGTGCGGCGTCGAACGGGTCGTCGTCCGCGCGAGGCGGTTCCTTCTTCTGCGCGGGCGTCGGGCGCGGTGTGCGTGCGCGAGTCGAGCGGCTCTTTGGTTTCGAGCTGCCTTTCGGATCGGACCAGCTCGCGCCCTCTTCGATCCAGCGTCGGAGGATCTCGATCTCGTCACCGGCGAGCGGCAGACCGTCCTTGGGCATACGGTCGGAGTCGTTCGGATCGAGGGTGACGAGCTGATAGAGCCGGCTGGCATCCGGATCACCGGGTACGACCGGCGTGGCGCCCAGGCCCTCGAACAACCCCGCGCGGGTATCGAGTCGCGCTCTCTCGGGATCGTCGGAGTGACAGTCCATGCAACTCAGATCGAGGATCGGCCAGACTTCGCGGCGGAAGTCGACCTCATCGTTCGAGCCCGTCAGCGGAACGAGCGCGAACACCCAAAGAAGTGCTCCGAGAATCATGAAAGCTCAGGCTCCGCGTGAAAGCGGTTTCGTGGCGAGGGCGAGTCTTGGAACCGCATTCTCGGCGCGGCGCCCGGATTTGGCAAGCGGCGCGAGAGGCTGACGCTGAGATCGCCGAGCCGGCCGGCCGCCCACGAAGCATGCCGGAGTGCGTTCGCGGAGCGGACCCTCACATAGACACCCGACTCGGCGAGAGCCCGCGCGGTCCGCGGAGCTGACGCCGGCCAGGCGAGGATGAACGAAGACCTTCCGCAAACCGCCGTTGCCAGCGCGCCAGCCTTCGGACATCCTGGGCCGCGATCGAGTAAGCCGACGGAGGAAGATGATGACGGATGGGCCCAACTTCAAGCAGGAGCTGACGGGTGTCTTCGGACAGCCGGTGGCCGAGAATCCGAGCCAGGTCATGATGGAGGCCGCCTACCAGGCGGCTGGCCTGGCCTGGCGATACCTGACGATCGAGGTGGCTCCCGCGGACCTGGCCTCGGCCGTGCAGGGAGCGCGCGCGATGGGGTTCCGTGGCTTCAACTGCACGATTCCGCACAAGCTGGCGGTGATCGAGCATCTCGACGGACTCGGAGAGTCGGCCTCGATCATGGGTGCCGTGAACTGTGTCGTGCGGCGCGGCGACGAGCTGATCGGCGAGAATACGGACGGGAGAGGATTCACGGAGTCGCTGCGTCCGATCCGCGACCCCGCTGGCGCGCGAGTCGTCATTCTCGGTGCCGGAGGCGCGGCCCGCGCGATCGCGACCGAGCTGGCGCTCTCGGGGGCGAGCAGGCTCACGATCGTCAATCGAACGGCGAGCCGCGGTGAGGACCTTGCCCGCCTGATCGACGAGAAGACCGACGCGAGCGCGACCTTCGTGCCTTGGACGGGTGACCTGGTGGTCGCGGAGGACGTCGATGTGCTCGTCAACGCGACCTCGATCGGCCTCTCTCCGGACGGGGACGCCCGGGTCGCCGTCGCCGAAGACTCGTTGCGATCCGAATTGGTCGTGGCAGACGTGATCCCGAACCCACCTCGAACGCGCCTGCTGAGGTCCGCCGCCGAGCGAGGCTGCCCGACCATCGACGGGCTCGGCATGTTGGTCGGGCAAGGCGTCCTGGGCTTCCGCTACTGGACCGGTCAAGACCCCGATCCGAGCGCCATGCGGGCTGCGCTGGAGGCGGTCTTCGGTGGCTGAGCCCCTGAGCGATCGGCTCGAGCATGAGCTGGCGGAGCAGTACCTCCGGGGGATCGGTTGGTCGGGGCGCTTCGAGACCGAGATCCATCCTCGAGACGACATGTACACCGTCATGGTGGGGCACGCCGACTATCGTCCTCACACGCTCGGCTTCTATTACTTCAAATCCGGTTTTGATGTTCTGATCACACTGGAGCATCTGCTCACCTGCGCCGGTCGAAAGTGGGAGGATCTGGGACGAGTCCTCGAGTTCGCCTGTGGCTACGGGCGGTTCACGCGATTCCTGGCCCAGGTCGTCGAGCCGAGTCGCGTGGTCTCAGCCGACATCCTCGAGGACGCTCCGGATTGGGTGACCCGGCATTTCGGCGTGCAGGGCCGCCTCTCCGCCACCGAGCCGGCAGCGCTCGAGCTCGGAGATCGCTTCGACCTGATCTTCGTCGGCTCGCTCTTCAGCCATCTTCCACGCGCCCGCTTCGAGGCCTGGCTCGCCCGCTTGCTCGAGCTGCTCACGCCCGACGGTCTGCTCGTCTTCAGCACGCACGGCGAGGCGTTGCTCGAGAGCGGCGCGGCCCCCGACGGCTTCACCTTCCAGGGACACAGCGAGAGCGACGTCCTCGATCCCGACGAGTACGGCTCGACCTTCGTGCGCCCCGAGCTGGTCGAGCGTTTGGCGCGCGAGCGCCACGCGACCGCCGTCTACCACCGCGAGCGCGAGCTCTGGAACTTTCAGGACCTGTTCGCGGTCGGCCGCCGAGCCTGTCCGGGCTTGGAGGCGTGGACGCCGGCTCCCGTCGTTCGGGGGCGCATCGATCAGGTCCAGATCGAGGCCGACGGCCGGTTCTGGATCGCCGGTTGGGCGGTCGATCTGTCGGGAGCTCCGCTGCTGAGCGTCGAGCTTGCTGTCGGGGGCCGGACTCTGGCCCAGATACCGATCGATCAAGAGCGCCCCGACGTGGCCGCGACTCTGCAGCGCCCCGAGCTGGCCCGCTGTGGCTGGCAGCTCGAGGGCCGCATCCCCGAGCTTCCGCCGGGAGCGAGCGGTCTCATCGCATCGGCGACCTCGGCGTCGTTCGCACGGCGCGGATTCGATGCGATCGTGATCGGCTGAATCTCCAATGAGTCGGCTCTCGATCTCTCGATGACTTCCCCTCGGATGCCCGACTCCTCGGATGCCCGACTCCTCGGAGGCCCGACTCCTCGGAGGCCCGAATTCATTCGGGTGGGAGGTCGTCAATCTCGCCTCCACTCGTTCAAACGTTCAATGTGCAACGTTCAACGTTCAGATCTTAAAGTCGGCGCGATGGAGTCTTTGCAACGCTCGTGATTCAGTCCGCTTCGCAGTCGGTCTCGCCTGACGATTACCGTCGGTGGCTCTGCGCTCTCGCACGTGCATGGGGAACAGAGATCCGAACGGAGTCCGTCACGTCGATGGTTTAGGTTCAACGCGCCCTGGCGGACCGCGATGCCTTGCCACACATCGACGAGAGAGCGGTTGCGGTTCCCGTGGATCAGACGAGAGGTCGCGCGAAGAGTCCACATTTCACGCGAGAATCTCTGTTGCGCCGAGAGCCGGTCGCCGTTTTCAGGGCTCGGAGGGCCGCCGAAGGGCAGTCCCGAAACCGAGACTCTGGAGACCGAGCCGATGACCGCTGGCACCGATCGATATCGACCCCTCGTTCGATTCCTACTCTCGACCGTGATCATGCTCCTCCCCCTGGCCTGCAAGGGAGGCGGAAGTGGTGGAGGTGGAGGAGGTGGTGGCGCGGTGGGCATGGACTTCAGCCAAGGCCTGGCCGCCTTTCAGGAGGCCACCGATCCGGACGAGCAGCGGATGCTCTTCGAGGGCGCCTGGCGCACGATGACCGAGTCGAGCTGCTGGGACGGCGCCTACAGCATTCGCGTCGGCGACACGCCGATCGGCAGCGTCGCACAGTACTCCTTCTACCAGCCCTTCAACTACCGCTACGTCAGCGGCGGCGCGAGCGGTGCCTCCGACATCTGGTCCGGGCGGATGGGATTCTACGCCGTCGGCACCTACCACGGATTGCCGGCGATCGTGCTCACGACCTGGATGGATCAGTCCGAGCTGATCGTCTTCTTGACCAACGGTGTGATGGCCCACGTGTGGTGGACCGACAGCGGATACCCGGTCGCCCTCTACTTCAACCCATCCGAGCGCTGCCAGTGAGCGTCTCGCCCGATCAATCGGCCGCGTCGACCAGCATCTGCTCGATGGCCTTGGGATCTTCGATCGTGTCGACGGCGAACCAACGGCGCGAGCCGCTGCCTTCCGAGCGAACCGTCAGGCGGCAAGGTTTCCCCGGCTCGAGCAGCTCGCCCGCGACGATCAGGTGGAACAAGCCCCCCGAGTCGAGATCGGAGGTCCAAGTCGGGAAGTAGTGCAGCTGCACCCGACGATCGGCGCTGCGCCAAGTGCGGGGCGACCGGGCCAGGTCGAAGCGGAGCTGCTCCGTTCCGTCGAGGTGCAACGAGAAGCCCTCCGTCTCCGGCTCACTCTCCCAGCCGAGGCCTCCCAAGAAGACAAAGACTCGCCCGGATTTGTCGGCCGCCTCGGAGGCGGGGCCGGTTTCCCACTCGAGAGTCCGACCCGCCTCGACTTGGCGGAGGAAGGGGCGTCGACGCATCGCACCCGCGAAGTCGAGCCACTCGCCTTCCTCACCCTCATTGCGCACGAGCCTTCCGAAGCCGCTTCGGGAGACCGTCGACCAGCGTTGAATCCGTTCGACGGCGCGCCTCACTTCATGCGGGATCTCCCCACCGAGCCGAGTCCGCAAGCGGTCGGGGAAGCGAGCGGCGCTCAGCGGGTGGTGAAAGAGCTCGACCGGAGGTGCTTCGCTGGGTTGAAAGCGAGGTCCGACCCGCTCGATCACCGCTCGGACGATCTGATCCTCGACGCTCGGATCGAAGCGGGTCGGCCAGCCGTAGTAGACCATCGAGAAGTCGGGCTCGTAGCCGTCTTCGTTCAGGACGCGTCGCGAGGGGATGTAGCAAGGAACATCATGCGTGTACGCATTGATCCAAAGCCGCCGCCAGTCGAGCTCACTCTTCAAGCGCACCGAGTAATCGACGACGACCTCACCGGCGAGGAAGACGATCGCCAGCTCGTTGCCAAACGACCAGACGGAGAAGGGGTACTCGACCGTCGAGGGCAGTGAATCCCCGCGCTCGAGGGTCGCGAGCTGGCGTCGGGCCAGGACGCCCCGGAAGTCGTCGCGCTCGGCCTCGGATTCCCAGTGAGCCCGATCGGGGAGCTCACTCAAAGGAAGTGAGAGCTCGTGATACTGGGCGACCGGAGGCCGGGTGAGGAGGTGCAACGGGCCTTCGATCAAGCGCGCGACCTCGTCGGCGATGCGGCGACCGTGCTGCCGAGCGATCTCGAGGCTGCCGGACGGTTGAGGTCCGACGTCGGCGCCGCAGCCGATCGTCAGGAGGGCGATGGCTCGCGGATGCTGCTCCTCGATGAGCCGGTTGGCGGCTCCAGCCCAGTCACCGCCGATGTGGTTTCGCCCTCCAACCGTCGTGCAATGGCAGGCGAAGCTCGTCCAGATCGCAATAGGGGTGTCGGACGCGTCCCTCGCGACCAACACGGGCAAGCTGTGGTCGACCGGTCCGTCGGTCGCGAAGCCGAACCCGCGCCAGGTGCCGTCTTCGATGACCCTCCGATTGCCGCCGAACGTCACCGAGCCTTGAGCCCAAGCCAGATGCGCCGGCCGACGATTCTTCAGGGCCGTGCGAGCGACCTCGATCAGGCGCTCGGTGAGCCAGGCCGTGTAGCGATGGACGTGCGCCTCCTCCTCGACGGTCATGCGCTCGTCCCACATGACGGGCGCGAAGCCGACCAGGTTGGGAGCCGTGTGAGTGTGCGTCGAGCTGACAGCCAGATGCTCGCGCCGGACACCGTCCGATAGGAGGGCGGCGGCGACCTTCGCCACGAGCGTCGCCGGCACGCCCGCGTTGTCGACGGCAATCAGCAGCACCGGGTCTTCGGCTCCAATCACGAGTGCGCGCGCCCAGAGTCGATCATCGACGCCTTCGTGCTCGATCGTGCGATGACCGTATCCGGCGAGGAGGATGGGATGCTCGGGCGTGATGTCGATCTTGGCCGCTCCGGCCACGTGAGCGGGAGGGACCGACTCCTGAGCAGGAACGACGAGGACGGTCAATGAAAGGGTCAGAATGAGCGCAGTCATCGTCACCTCATGATTCGCGGGACCTACTTCTTTGCCTTCGCCCACTCCTCGAGCAGCGTGAACACGTCGCGAAAGGGCTGTGATCCACCCTCGGACACGGCCTCCTGCGTCCAGTTGAGACCATGATCCACGTCGGGATAGATCCGCACTCGGAGGTTGTCTCGGCCCGCTTCTTTGAAGGCGGCCTCGGTCTCCCGAACGCCTTCGACACGGCAGGAGCCGTCGAGCTCGCCATGGAAGATCGCCAGCGGAATGTCGAGCCGGAGCAGGGCGGCCGAGTTGGGCTCGGTATCCCACCACTCCTTACAGTAGGCAGAGGTCAAGTTCAGGAGCTGGTGCCAGAGGAACTCGTCATTCCCCTCTTCGACGGCCTTCAGGATCATCTCGAGCGCCGGCTTGTTCAGGCGCTGCAGGTCCTCGGTGGTCATCGCTCCACTCTGATCGGAATCCAGCATACCGAAAGGCAGCGTCGAAGCGGTCTCCGGCTCCGCTTCCGCGAAGGCGTCGTACTCGGCTTGCGTGAGCTCTCCGTCGCGAGCGTCGGGAATCAGGTGAGCGATGTTGCGCCAGGGTCCGATCGTGTTCTGCCACACGATCGTGTCACGCGTGTTGTCGCTCGCGTAGCCGAGCATCGCGATGCCGATGACGCCCTCGGGGCTTTGGTGTGCGAGGCGAGGTGCGATCCAGGTGCCTTCGCTGGCTCCGACGAAGAGAATCCGTGCCGCGTCGATCTCGTCGCGCTTTCGCAGCTCCTCGAGACCGAGCGCGTAGTCGGACATCAGGATGCTGGGCGTCGCTTGGGAGAAGATCTCCCGATCGAGAGCCATCCAGCGTGGTGCAGGTAGGGCCCGGCAGCCTCGCTTGCTCATGCGGCAAAACCCGATCCCACGCTTCGTGAGCTCCTGCACGAAGAGGTCGAGATAGCGCCCGACTTTCCGCTCGCCATCGACATCGACGTACGCGAACGGGTTGTCGTAGGTCCTCGCACCCGCACCGTGGAGGTAGTACACCACCGGCACCGGTCCGCTGCGCTCCACCGGGAGGCTCAGCTTCGCCTCGAGAGCCGTGCCGTCCTCGGCCTCGAAGTTGAGGAGGACCTCAGAGGGAGCGACGGCTTCAGGTGCTGCGGCGTCTTGGGCGCCGAGATCGCCTCCGACTATCAGCAGCAGCATCCATGTCGATATGAGCTTTGAGAGGGCGAACATGGGGAGCCTCCGGCGCAGGTCGGGTCTCGGCATTCGGTCGAACGTCCGATCAGCCTAGCGTTCCGCGACGTGATCGTCTTCCTCCGAGAGGCCATCTTTCAGCGAACTGATCCGCAAGTGCTACCGCCAGCCTCCTTCGTGGGACTGATGGACGGCAAGCGGCGACAGGCGGCCGCAAGGTACCGAGACACGAACGGAGCTCGTCACATCGTTCGGTTTCCTGCCCGGGTCGTCGTCGGGCCGTTGGTCCTTCGGATACCACCGATGAGAGAGTGGAGTCCTACCGAGACACGAACGGAGCTCGTCACCCCCCGCGAGCTCCTGCCCCAGTCGTGGATGGGCCGTTGGTCCTTCGGACGACACCGATGAGAGAGTGGAATCCACGGCCCTGTCGTCTCACGCTGGCAGGCGATGAAAGGGCGAACGCGCGAACCGGTGAGATGAGTCGAGGCGGAGCACGATCTCAATTCAAGCTTGAGTGAAGTTCGTGATCGGCTCGTTCCGCTCATCCGCTCCGGAGGCGGCTTGCGCGGCCAGCGGGACTCGTCGAACTCGTCTCGATTCAAAGTTTGATGAAGATGTGATCGAGTTCGTTCTGCCCGCTCGCCGCCGCGCCGACTCCGTGAGGAGCGACCGGTTCGCGCGTGGCTCGTCGAGCGTCGCCCGGAGGCGCTGCTCGTCGGTCACCTGCATGAGCGGGGAGCGGGCAAAGACCGATCACAACAAAAAGCTCAGCCGTCCTTTTCGACCTCTTCGGGCGTCAGCCCCAGCACGATGTCGAAGCGGGCCGAGAGCTCACCAATCTTCGAGTCGGGCATCTTCTTGAAGTCGACGATCACGGACTCGCGTTGCTTCTTGTCGCGGATGTTCTGCAGCAAGCCGTCCTGCAGGTTCTGCGGGTGGCCCTTCACGTAGCATTGGGTCGTCAGCAGCTTGCGGCGGCCCTTCTTGACCATGAGGTGGATGTGGGGCGTGCGTCCGGGATACGGCACCGGCTTGATGGTCCGGAAGAAGTACTCGCCCGTCGATGCCGTCAAGAAGCGGCCGAAGCCCTGGAAGTTCGCGTCGTGTTTGTCCCGGTTGTCGCTGCCGCTATGGAGATAGGCACCCACATTGTCGACTTGCCAGATCTCGACGACCACGTTGCGCAAGGGGTTTCCGCTCTTGTCGAGGACGCGTCCGCTCATGTGGGTGATCTCGCCGACGGCCGGCGTGATCGCGTCGTTGATTACGAGCAGGTCGTTGTCGGTGTCGAGGGGCATCTTGTCGGGATAGAAGGGGCCTTCGGTCTGCCGCGGTGTCTGGACGAGCTCGTCGGCAAAGGCACCCGTCTTCCACCAGCGTGGATTCGCCCACGCGGGCCGCTGAGCGGCGACCGCACCCAAACCGACCGCACCGAGCTGAAAGAGACGACGTCGCGAGAGATGGCTCATGATTCGACCCCTGGAATTGTGAGGCGATGCGGGCAGCGGTCCTTGCCGAACGACGGGCAAGCTCCAATGAACACAACCTACGGCTTCCCAAGGCGGAAGGCGATGTCACTCTTGTGTACTTTCTCGTCCGAAGTCGCACGAGGCTCCCTCCCGATTCCGTGCCATCGTGACAACCTCGAGGGACCTCATTACCATCGGGCTGGCGGTGGACCCGCGGGAATCCGCCAGTGTGCGGCGTGCCTCCTTCGGGGCAGGCCTTGGTCTTGGGTCGCGCCCGGCTCGGCCGGTCGTATGAGCGTCGAGAGGATTCGCCCATGAGACTCGTAAGCCTGATGACGTTGATCCTAAGCGGAGCCACCGCGTCTCCGCTCCTGGCGCAGGATGCCACCGGAGACGCATCCACCTTCGCGCCGCCGGTGCGTCTCGAGGCCGATGGCAAGCCTATCGACATCGGCCAGCTGTCGAACATCGCTCACGCCGGGCCCTGGGTGGCCGACGTCGATGGGGACGGTGATCGCGACCTCCTGGTCGGGGACTTCCCCGGTTACTTCTGGTTCTTTGAGAACACCGCGATGCAAGGGGCGCCCGTGTACGCGGCGCGCGGCAAGCTGATGGCCGGCGGCGAGGCTGCCAAGACGCCCGTCTACTGATGCATCGCTTCCAGTCCACAGTTCGTGGACTACGACGCCGATGGCATCCTCGACTTCATCAGCGGCAGCTACGACCCCGGTGACGTCTACCTCTTCCGCGGCCAAGGCCAGGGCAAGTACGCCGCGGTCGAAAAGCTCCTCGACGAGGCCGGAGTGCCGATCGCGCATCATCCGAAGGAGCTCGCCGAGTTCAACGCGCTCCCAGCGAATGTCGATCGTGGCTCGAACGAGGCGATTCAGCTGCGCGTCGCGTCCTTTGGCAGTTGGGTGACGCCCGTCGACTGGGAGAATGACGGGGACCTCGATCTGCTGATCGGAAGCTTCGGGGGTCAGCTCTTTCGTCGCGTCAACGAGGGCACGCGCGCACGGCCGGTCTATGCCAGCGAGAGCCTGCCCGTCGAGGCGGATGGTAAACCCCTGAAGGTCAACTCGCATTGCGA
Source organism: Planctomycetota bacterium (assembly GCA_029260795.1). GTDB lineage: Bacteria > Planctomycetota > OFTM77 > OFTM77 > OFTM77 > OFTM77. The sequence goes on from JAJDCO010000068.1 coordinate 113,507, forward strand.
TCCCGTCGCGACCGATTGGGACGGCGATGGCCTTTGGGATCTCGTGGTCGGCGTCGCCGACGGCAGCGTGGGCTGGTTCCGCAACGAGGGCACTGCCGAGAAGCCTCGGCTGGGCGCCTGGCGAGAGCTCATCCCAGCCAAGTCCGACAACAAGTTCCTGGCGCAGTATCTCGAAGCCGACGAGGTGCCGGCTCCGGCGGTGCGGGCCCAGATCTGCGTCGTCGACTACGATGGCGATGGCCTCTCCGACATCCTCTTGGGTGACTACTCCGACGTTCATCGACTGCGGGATCTCAGTGAGCAGGAGCGGGCGGACTTCGCCGGCTTGCGAGCCGCGGAGGCCGCTCTCACCAAGAAGGGCGATCGTAAAGGCCTCGGCGTGCTCGCCGAAAAGAAGAAGGACTACCTCGCCGACGAAGAAGGCAAGCGGACCAGCCATGTCTGGTTCTACCGCCGTCTGCCGCGCGCTTCGGGATCGACTTCGGGACCGTCCGCCCAGGCCTCGACCCGCGCGGTCCCTCCCTCGAAGTCGGAAGGCCCGATCGAGCTTCGGACCGAGCTAACGCGATCGAGCGCGGGGCACCTGACGCTCTCGGTGTGCTTCGAGATCGCCCCCGGATGGCATCTCTATGCCGACCTGCCGAAGGACAGCGGCCTGCGGCGCGTCGAGGTCCGGCCCACCTGGCCCGAAGGTGTGACGGCCACCGACGAGGGGAGCCCACCCGAGTCGGTGGTCTCGCTGCAGGACCCTCGCACCCGGATCTACGAGGATTCCGTGAGCTGGGACTGGAGCTTGAAGCTGGCTCCCGGCGCGGCCGGATCGACGATCGCGATCGACGTAACTTACCAGGCCTGCAACGAGAGTGGCTGCCTGCCGCCGCAGAAGCGGACGTTGAAGGTGACGCTCCCGGACGCGAGCCGATCGGACGACAGACCGAGACGCGATGGCTGACGGGCGCACGAGCCGCGTCCGTCAGTCGCGATCCTTTGCAGGCCAGCTCGCCGGAACCTCGCCGCGAGCGTCCTGGGATCGGACTCGTCCCGGTGCGTCAGCTGTCGGAGCTTCCAACGTCAGCCGCCCGAGACCGTGGTCGTCGTAGAGGGACACGACCGGTCGACCATTCAAGTGACGCACCTCGATCGCGTGGCGTCCCTTCTCTTCGAAGATCTCCGGCCCGGGTGACGTGACCTGCAACGCGAGCGCGAGACGATGGCGGCCTGCCTCGTCGAACAGCACCAATCGCGGGCCGGCCTCGTTCACGAAAAGCCGAGCTCGGACTCGACCCTCATCATCGGTGATCTCGATGGAGCGAGCGCGAACGACGTTCTCTTCTCCTCGGGCCCCCAAGGGCCCGCTCGCCGCGACGACGCCGACAAGGAGGAACAGGGGCTCGAAGTCGGCGGATCGAATGACGGAGCTCATCGACATCGCGCGGTGTCATGGTGGGGATTCTCCAGTGAGATCGGAGCGGGGGACGGGCCGAGTCACCGCTTCAGCAGGCGGCGCTCGGCCGTGAGTCGTCAAACCGAGGCGGGGAGGTCCGTCGCGACGCAGCCGCGAGCGTCCTTCGAAACAGAGACGCGAACGGAGCTCGTCACAGGGGATGACAGGCCGGCGACTCACGAGGTCGGGCCGCCAGTCGTGGGAGCAACGATTGCGAGAGAGAGGTCATCCCCTCGCTGGGCCGGCCTCACGGCCTGGCCGTGCTCTACACCAAGCCCTGCAATGCGAAGCCGAGGCCATAGGCGAGGCCGGCCGCAATGCCGCCGACGAGGAGGGTCTCGAGGCCAGCGATCCAGCGGCGCTGACCGAGGATGCGGCCCTTGAGTGAGCCGACGCCATAGAAGCAGAGCCCGGTCAGGATCGCGCTCCAAAGGAACGGCGCCGCGATCGTGTCGCTGCGGATCCAGTTGATCAAGAACGCGATCAGCGGGAGGGCTCCGGCTACACCGAACGCCGCAAAGGTCGTCAGAGCAGCGCGCGCGGGATGAGGACCTTCGAGTGCTAGGCCCCACTCGTCCTGGATCATCGTGTCGATCCAGCGATCGAGGTCGGACGTGATCACGTCGACGGCTTTCTCGAGATCCTCGCCCTCGAAGCCCTTGCGAGCGAAGATCTGGCGCACTTCTTCGCGCTCGCCCTCGGGGAAATGGTCGATGTGCTGCCGCTCGATCTCGCGCGCCTTGGCGAGGAGCTCCCGCTCGGCTTTCGTTCCCAGGTAGTTGCTGGCGGCCATGCTGAACCCGTCAGCGACCAGGTTCGCGACCCCGAGGACGAGCAACACACCGTTCGAGAGACCCGCACCGGCGACGCCCGAAACGACGGCCAGCGTTGTCACTGCGCCATCGATCGAGCCGTAGATGCCGTCCTTGAGGTAGGAGTGCTGTGGTCCGGCGTCGAGGCGATGGGCGATCGCCTCCTCCGAGTGTGCCTCGACGAGCACGCGATGCTGCTCGGGGTTTTCCGACTCGGCGAGCGGGAGACCCCGCGGGTCTTCGATCTGAGACATCTTCATTACTCGGGTCCGATCGACGATGGGGTGGCCACTGAGTCGCTCGCGGCACTCATCCGGTCCGTCGAGCGTGGCCACCCATGGCAGTGCCCCAACGATAGCAAAACCGACCCACCGGAGCACGCGTGGTCGGCCAGGCAAGTTTCGAAGTGAAGCGCCGAAGCTTGCCCCGTTCGGAAGAGGTTGGATGTACCTGGCATCCGAACATGCTGCACCAGCCCACCGAAGTAAACGGACGCTCACGGGCGCCCAAAAGAACTCAGACCAGAATGAGAGAAGGAGCCACTCTGATAGGAGCTCGCCCCGCCGCAATCGGCAGGGCCGGTCTGGTCAATTGAACGAAGGGGTGGGGCCGTTCTCGCTTGGCGTTTCCAGGGCGCGCGAGTCCGTCGATGCCCCGCCGAAAGTCCACCGGCTCGACCGCCACCAGGACGCGCATCTGAGGCGTCATCTGGATCATCGCGCTTCGCTCCCCATCCGCGCCGCCAGGGTCGCGACGTCCTCAACACCATCAGCACGACGGGAACACCAAGTCAGTGCGGCTCGACCCCGAACTGCGGCCTTACCCGGAGTGCAGAGGTCTCATGCTCTTGTGAGGAGGTCGTCAGCGAGACAGACTGTGTTGCCGACCCGAAAGCTTGTCTCCTCCTGACATCGTCGACTTGCCTGATGACGGGAGACGGGCTCGCGACTGCGGACTGCTGATTGGGTGGACGAATCCAGAATCCAATAGCCACGCACGCTATCAAACTCCCGTAGTCAAGTGTGGCCCGCTACCTGGTCTCGTTCGGAGTACGCAAGATGATGATCGGTACGCGCCTCAAGGCGACGCTGCTTGCTGTCTTCATCATCGCCTGTGTTGTCGGCCTTTACCCGTGGCTTACAGGCGAGAAAAGGCAAGATGACTTCGCCCCCTTTGACAAAGTTGCGGATTCGGCCAAAGGGCATACAGGAGGAGCCGTGGAGAGCCCTTCACCACAAAGGACTTCTCTCGTTCTGCAACACGATGAGGACGCCTGGCTTGCTTTATTAGAATCCGCGACTGAGCCCGGCGAGTCCTGGGAGGAGGGGATCGAGACCGCTTTCGTTGGAGCCGACACCAGGAGACTCCTGAGTCTCTACAGGTCTTGGATCGGTCAGCCGAGCAAGCTGCATGCTCGGATGGAGATCTTGAACTCGCTGAGAGGATTAGACGACCGCGCGCTGGCAGAAAGCTTGATACTCGAGGCGCTCGGCCATGAGGAAGGCCAAGACGGCTTCAAACTGGGCGCGTTTGCAGGGTTGGCGCTCGGTCGGACCCTTTGGGGCGGTGACACGGTGGCGAGTGTGGAGGTCGAGGGGACCGTTCTGAAGGCCGTGCGCTTCTCCGAGGAGCGAGAGGACCGAGAGAGTCACGAGCAATCGAAACGTCATGAGTGAGCCCTCGTCCGGCAGAGTGAGTTCTGGTCGGTGTGGGAACCGACGACGGTATCATGAGCCCGGATTGGGCGGGTAGGCGGAGTGGGGCCGATCAGCGGGCCGCCGGCCCGCGTGCGCTGCCGGCGGCTGGTCCTGGCGGACAGGCCACAGTCTGAACGGTCGGCCGACTGGCTCTCGGCGCCTACCGATCGCCGTGATCGAGCTCGAGGTGCCGCTTCAGCAGGTTGCCACCGAAGTCATTCTCGATGTCGCGCCACAGGGCGTGGACATGATCGGGATCGCGCTCAGGGGCGGCGTACTCGATGGCGAAGTGGGGACCGACGATGCGCCAGTAGTGAGGCGCGTCGATGCCCGTACCGCCTCGCCAGAGCAGGCGAGTCTGATCGAGGCCTCGCTTCATGCGCTGCTTCTCGCGCTGGGCGAGATCGGGCCGCAGCCAGCTTGCCCAATCGAACAGAGCCTTCTGGAGCGCTTCGCGTTGCTCGGACGTCAAGTCGCTGGCGACGATTCCGCCCGGCTCATCGAAGCCCTGGTCCTCGCCCGGGGCGAGGAGGATGTTGCCCGGGATGTCACCTTGATCGGTCGCCTTGGCACTCTGCGCGGCGTCGAGGGACGCGAACAAGGTGCGCACATCGTCGTCCTTCTTGCCGAGCAGCCGGGTGCCGTCGTGCTTGCCGCCGTGGACGTGCGCCGGTTGGGATCCGACGAAGAGCGGACCATGTGCGGTCCATCGGTCGTTCACGCACGTGAAGGTCATCGAGAGATGGTGACCTTCGAGGCGCCAGCCCCAAGCGGCCTGTGTGCTCGGGTCGCCGTACACCGTTACGAAGTAGCGGCCCGGACCATGAAAGCGGCTGACCTGACCGCGCTCTTTCTCCATCGCCACCAGAATGCCCTCGAGCACTCGCACGCCGTCCACCGTGGCGAGCCCGTCCGACGAGAGCACGCTCTTCAGGAGCGCGCGCACCTGGGCTTGCTGTGCTTCGCTGAGCGTGTCGAGCCGGATCCCCGCATCCCCCATCGGAGCCGCTTGCCAGTGACGTCGCTCGGCATCGTCGAAGGGGTAGGCGCAACGGTCCCTCTGCTCTTCGCTGAGAGACGCGAGCAGCTCGTTTGCCGCGGTGGCCATTGGATCGGACGTCGTCGAGGTGAGCTCGGCCGCGATAGCGGTCACGCCCAAGAACAGCAACACAGCCAACAGTCGCTTCGACATCACGGAGACCTCCTCGGGGCTAGAGCTCGGTTCATGCCCCTCAAGCTACTCGGGATCGAGGCGGGCGCCAGTGAGTTCCCGGAATCGAAGGAGCGGTGGACGCTCGCTTCCGCGGGCCGCAGGATCGCGATCATGAAGATCACGTTGCTACTGCTCATCAGCATCATGTCGGGCGTCGCGCACTCTCAGACCGACGGTGTGTGCCGCGCCCTCACCGCAACTGCCGTCATTTCCGAGACGGGATGTGGCCGTGCGACGGGCTCTGCGGAGGCCAACAAGATGTTGACTTGGGGCGGCAAGACGCACGTCGCTTGGCTCGACTCGGAGAAGGAGGGGTTCTTCGTCCGGATCCGAACGCTCGATCACGAGTCGAGGACGTGGTCGGCGGTCACGACCATCGGCACCGCGGCCGACAATCATGGCGGTCCCGCGTTGAACCGTCGACAGCCGAGGCTTCCTGCACGTCGTGTACTTCCCGCATCACCATCCGATGAAGTACCGGCGCTCCCGCAAGTCCAACGATGCCTCCGCGTGGACCGAGATCGAGCAGAAGACATTCGAAAGCACCCGGATCTGCCTTGGCGAGAAGTATCGGTTCCCCAACGTGGCATCGAGCACGTCCTTCAGGTCCGAGAGATCGGAAACGTCCTCTGGCAAGGAGGCGCCCGTCGCCGCCCACTCCGCCTGATCGTCATCGAGAAAGCCGAGTTCCGTCTCTCGACCAAACGATCCAGTACCCGGGAGCCGGCATACCTGCTCACGACCGATCTCGAAGCTCCACTTCACGTCCTACTTCAAGCATACGTCGACCGTTGGGAGATCGAGGTCAACCACCGAGACGAGAAGCAGCAAATCGGCGTCGGCGACGCACAGGTCTGGTCCAAAGACTCGGTCTCTCGCAACGCCGCCTTCGCCGTCGCGTCCTACAGTCTCCTCATCTTGGCGAGCATCGAGGCATTCGGCCCGAGCAGAACCCAGGCGTATCCCGAGCTCCCTCCGTGGAGGTCCATGAAACGCAAGATGCCCATCAGACCCTCATGCCGCGACATGCTCATGCAGCTTCGCCGGGAAGTACTGAGCTCATCTGAACAGATGAAGGTCCTCGGACTCGAGGTCACGATCGAGTCGCTGAACCGGGCCGCTGCCTAACGCCCAGAGCCCGCATTCGC
>JAJDCO010000069.1 GCA_029260795.1 Planctomycetota bacterium
CGAGCGTTGAAAAAGCTCCAGCGCGCCGACTTGAAGATCTGAACGTTGAACGTTGAATCCGCCTGATCGAGCGGAGGCGAGGTTGACGACCTCCCACCCGAATGAATTCGGGCCTCCGAGGGGACGGTCTGGAGCATTTCGCTTTGCAAAGCTGGGGTGAAAGCCGGCGGTCCGAAGGAACAGAGACAACCGGACGACCACGTCACGATCCCGGCTGAAGTCGGCGGTCCGAAGGAACAGAGACAACCGGAGGGACACCCACCCGCCCGAAAAGTCATCGGGGCGTCCCAGGAGCCGATGGCGTGCCCGCTGCCTGCCCGCCGGAAACACTCCGATCAACCGGGAGCTCGAAGTCCTTCTCCCTCCCTCCGGAGTGGAACTTCGCCCGCGCCCTCCCGTAGACTGGCCGCCCTTCTGCCTACGCCGAACGACCCCTTTGGAGAAACGCGGGATGGGTGTCTCTTTCCGGGAGCTGCGCGAGCGGTGCCAGCGCCCGGTGCGCGAGAACAACGACGTGGCCGGCCTGATCTACGGTGACAGGATCAGCTTGCTCTTCACCAAGCTGCTCGTCGACCGCGGCTGGAGCCCCGATGTCGCGAGCTACTCGATGCTCATCACGGGCGTCGTCGGCTCGATCGCGCTCGCGTTTCCCGGTTGGGTCAGCGTCGCCGGCGCGTTTCTCGTCGTCCTCTACTACGTCTTCGATTGCGTCGACGGAGAGGTGGCCCGCTATCGCGGGATCGAGAACCTCGACTGGGCGTGGCTCGACTTCCTGTTCCATCTGATCGTCAAGCCGTTCATGTTCTTCTTTCTCGGGGTCGGGCTCTACCGGGAGCTCGGACACCCCTGGATCTTCGGGCTGGCCTTCTCAGCCCTGATCAGCACCTTGTTCCTGAAGGTGCTCAAGGACATGACGTTTCCGATCTTCTGCAAGAAGATCCTGCTCAACGGACGCCTCGCCGACGACAAGGCCTACGCGCATCTGCTGCGCCATGTCGACCCGCAAGCGCCGCCGAAGGAGCGCCCCGACGACCAGATCTTCCGACTCCGCTGGACCCTCTCGACGCTGCGCTGCCTGCTCACCAACTTCGACATCGCCATCCTGCTCCTCGCCGTGGCCGCCGTGCTCGACGTCGGATGGCTCGGGCATTTCGAGCTGCCGATTCTCGGCCAGGCCAACTTGCGCCTCGTCTTCCTCACCTTCTACGCCCTCGTCCTACCGATCGACTACGTCGACTGGCTTCAGACGTTCCTGCGCCAAAAGCGCTTCCGGTCGGAGATGGGCACGCTCTTGGGCGCCGCGGACGTGTTCGAGATCGATCCGAAGGGCAAGAAGCCCTGAGGCCTGGCTCGACCGGGCACGGCACCGCCCGCGAATGAGCGGCTCAAGCTATTCGTGCGCAGTCACTTCCGCCGATCGGATGGCATTGACTGGGGAACTTTCCAAGTCCTCGGCTCCCAGCGTTGCGAGGCCCTGACCGACCCGGCATACTGCTCCGTTTCGACCCGATGGCCGGTGGGGAATCCTCGTCACGACGCGATGCTTCGTGGCCCGTTGCCCCTTTCGACGACGGCCAAGCGAGCGGCGACGCGAGGTGAGAGGGATGTCCACCGACGGCTACTATCTGTTCCCGACCATTCATCGGGACCGCATCGTCTTCACTTGCGAGGACGATCTCTGGAGCGTTCCCGCCGACGGCGGCGTCTCGATGCGACTCACGAGCAGCAAGCAGCGCTGCTCGCGGCCGGCACTTTCACCCGACGGGCGATGGTTGGCTTTCACGTCCTACGAGGAGGCGCATCCCGAGGTCTTCGTGATGCCGGCCGCCGGAGGTGAGGCCAAACGCCTGACGTACCTGGGGGCGGATGCCACCCTGGTCGTCGGCTGGACGCCGGACAGCCGCCGAATCCTGTTCGCCTCGACGACGGCCGAGTGGTACGTCCGTCAATACAACCTCTACACGATCCCACGAACCGGGGGACCGACGACGCGGATGCGTTGTGGCCCGGCCGTGCATGCGAGCATCGGGCCGAAGGACGGGATGGTCATCGGTCGTCACACGCTCGACCCCGCGAGGTGGAAACGGTATCGCGGCGGCACGATGGGCGATCTTTGGATCGACCGAGACGGCAAGGGCCAATACGAGAAGCTCGTCGAGCGGTCCGCCAACCTCGCCCGCCCGCTGTGGGTCGGGCGACATGTCTACTTCCTCTCGGACGAGGAAGGGACCGGCAACCTCTACCGCTGCACGCCGACCGGTCGCTCACCCGAACGCTGCACGGATCATCACGACTTCTACGCGCGCAACCCGTCCACCGACGGTCGCCGCATCGTCTACCACGCCGGTGGCGATCTCTGGGTCTTCGACCCCAAGACCGACGAGTCGACCCGCGTTCCGATCGAGCACCGGAGCCCGCGCGCACAGCGACAGCGGCGGCCGATCTACGCAGCGCACTTCCTCACGGACTACGACCTCCATCCCGACGCGCACTCTCTCGCCGTCAGCGTACGTGGCAAGACCCTCACGCTCGGCAACTGGGAAGGGGCCGTTCGCCAGAGCACCGAGCAGGACGGCATCCGCGAGCGACGTCCGCGCTACCTCGGCTCGGGCGATCGACTGGCGCTCGTCTCGGACTCCGATGGTGAGGAACGCCTCGAGATCGTCCCGCTGGATCCGACCAAGGAGCGGGTCCGGATGACGCGGCTCGACATCGGTCGCGTTCAAGCGCTCGAGCCTTCACCGGACGGCAAGAAGATCGCTCTGACGAATCAGCGCCAAGAGCTGATCGTGGTCGACGTCGCTCGCCGCTCCCTGCGCGTCCTGGATCGCTCCAAGGCCTTCCCCATCAGCGGGCTGAGCTGGTCCCCCGACAACCGTTGGATCGCCTACGCATTGCACGAGACCCAGCACGTCTCGACGATCCAGATCGTCGAGGTGAGCACCGGCAAGGTCCGAGCGGTCACCGAGGCCGTCTACCACGACTTCCAGCCCGCCTTCGATCCGGGAGGCAAGTACCTCTATTTCCTGTCGGCGCGCGAGTTCAACCCCATGTACGACGCGCTGCAGTTCGAGCTCGGATTCCCGCGCGGCATGCGTCCGTTCCTCGTCACGCTCCGAGCCGATCTGCCGTCGCCCTTCGTGCGACGGCCCGGCGAGTCGAAGGAGGATGAAGACGAGAAGGACAAGAAGAAGGACAGCAAGCGAAAGAAGGACGACACGCCCAAGGTCGAGGTCGAGATCGACTTCGAAGGCATCGATCAGCGCATCGTGCCCTTCCCGGTAGCCGAGGGTCGCTACGCCCAGATTCGAGGTGGCAACGACAAGGTCTTCTTCACTCAAGCCGCCCTGCCGCGGGCCGAGGAGGAGGACGACGAAGACGAGCCGAGCGGCGCCCTGCTGCAGTGCTACGACCTCAAGGATCGGGAGCTCACGCCGATCGCGGGCGGTGTCTGGGGCTTCCGCCTCTCGCGGGACGCCAAGACACTCGCCTACGCCACCTCGCGCAGCCTGCGCGTCATCAAGGCCGGCGAGGCCGTCGACGACGACGAAGAAGAAGCCAAGCCGGGGCGCAAGAGCGGCTGGGTCGACCTCGATCGGCTACGGGTCTGGATCGATCCGGCGGCCGAGTGGCGCCAGATGTTCGACGAAGCCTGGCGCCTGCAACGCGATCAGTTCTGGGTCGCCGACATGTCTCGGGTCGATTGGCTCGGCGTGCACAAGCGCTACCGACCGTTGGTCGAGCGCATCGCCTGCCGCAGCGAGCTCTCGGATCTCCTCTGGGAGACGCAGGGCGAGCTGGCGACCTCCCACTGCTACGAGATGGGCGGCGACCACCGCCCCGGCACTCACGGCACTCGGGGTTTCCTGGGAGCCGACTTCCGATACGAGGCCAAGTCGGACGGCTATCGCATCGTGTCGATCGTGCGGGGCGACTCCTGGCGAGCGGGCTGCGACTCGCCGCTGGCGGCCCCCGGCGTCCAGCTCCAACCGGGTGACGTGGTGCTGGCGATCAACGGACGACGCCTCTCGAAGACGCGGCCACCGGAGTCGGTGCTGGTCGATCAGGCAGGTCAAGAAGTGGAGCTACTCGTCCGATCGAGCGGGAAGCGGCAGAATCGAACGGTCACGGTCCGTGCGTTGGCCGACGAAACCGGCGCTCGCTATCGAGCGTGGGTCGAAGCGAATCGTGACCGTGTGCATCGCGCGACGCGCGGCCGAGTCGGCTACGTCCACATCCCCGACATGGGGCCGGCGGGTTTCTCGGAGTTCCACCGGGGGTACCTCCTCGAGGCCGAGCGTCGCGACGGGCTGATCGTCGACGTGCGCTTCAACCGCGGAGGCCACGTCTCTCAGCTCCTGCTCGAGAAGCTCGCCCGCCGGCGCATCGGCTACGACGTGAGCCGGTACGGAGACGTCTCCGCCTACCCCGAGCACTCGGTCGCCGGACCGATGGTGGCCTTGACGAACGAGTACGCCGGATCCGACGGCGACATCTTCAGCCACGCCTGGAAGCTGATGGGGCTCGGCCCCTTGATCGGCAAGCGCACCTGGGGCGGCGTGATCGGAATCTGGCCGCGCCACGCGCTGGTCGATGGCACGGTGACGACGCAGCCCGAGTTCAGCACCTGGTTCGTCGACGTCGGGTGGGACGTCGAGAACTACGGAACCGACCCCGACATCTTCGTGGAGCTCTCGCCGCAGGATGCCGCCGCGGGCAAGGACCCTCAGCTCCAGCGGGCACTCGCGGAGATCAAGAAGCAGATGGCGGCATGGAAGCCCGCTCGCCTACCGGACATGAAGAATCGACCCAACTTGGCGGCGCCTAAGCTCGCGCGGCGTCCGAATCGAAAGAAGTAATCGCCGAGACTCGGCGCTTCGCCCCGGAACGAGACTGGGACCATGCTCGACATACCCGAGATCGCGGTGCTTCGTCCCCCGCCCCACCGGATGGAGCGCGTCCTGCTCGATGAGCATCGCCCCAGTTGGAGTTGGGAGCGGGCAGTCGAGCAGCACGCGGCGTTCGCCACCTGCCTGAAGAGCCTGGGCCTCACGATCATCGAGATGAAGCCGCTCGAGCGCTGCCCACAATCGGCCTTCGTCGGCGACGTCGCCTCGATCGCGCTGGACCGCGCTCTCTTCTCACGCTTCTACGATCCCAAGCGCCGTGGCGAGGAGATCGACCTCGAGGAGGCCATCGGCAAGATCTGTGCGATCGGGCACGCCGAGTCACCCGCCAAGCTGTTCGCGGGCGACGTGATCTTCAGCGACTTCGCGATCTGGATCGGGCTCTCCCAACGCACCAACGAGCAGGGCGCCGCGCAAGTCGCCGAGTTCTTTGCCGGCTACGACGTCCAAACCGTGCCCAGTGAGATACCCCTTCGCTCCCGAGCCACCTACCTCGAAGGAGGTCGATTCTTGGCGCGCGCCGACACCGATGACCTCCCCTTTCTCGAAGACTACGAGGTCCTCGAGGTGCCGCCAGAGGAAGGCGTGGCCGCCGAAGCGATCGTGCTCGGGCGGCGTCTCTTGATTCCGGCCGGCTGCCCCGAGACCGTGAGCCTTCTCGAATCTCACGACTTCGAAGTCCGATCCGTCGACGTCATCGACCTCTTCGCCAGCGGACGAGGCCTCGCCGCCCTCTGCGCGCTCACCGGTTGAGTCGGCGACTTCCCCGATCCTCGATCGGGACAGCCATTCCGACTCGTCTCAGCCCGGGTCACCATCGAGCAGCGCGATGCGCATTCGGCCGTAGTCCAACAGGATGCGAAAGCGGAAGAGGAAACCGCCGGCAAGGTTTCCCGCCGTGTAGGGATCGGCAAACGCTCCCGCTCGCGCGCAGCCGCAAGTGCCTCCGACCATAACTCAATTCATGAAATGGGGATAACAGCTCGAGATGAGTGGAGCCCGCGACAGCACGAGCAGCGACCGCCACTCACGACGAGCTCTCGCCCGGCCTCACAAGGGTCAGATGGCCGAGCCACCGGCGGACCCCATTTCCCCATCGACCCTGAAGCCGGGTGGAGCCCCTTGGACCCCACCCGGCTAGGCAGGCGGCCCGCCCCCCCACAACGCGAGCCGCGTCCCGACCGGGTTTCCGGAGGGCACCCCCGATCGCGACCCGGCCACCCGAACCTTTGGGCTCAGAGGTTCAAGCGGCACTCCCGAAGCAGTCCCTGCACACCAGAACAGACTCCTGGTCGACACGGGGATCGCGCGAGGAAGGCCATTTGTTACGGATAAAATCGCGTGCCCTTGATCAGCTCGACTCGTCGGGGCGAGCCACCGAGTTCGAAGCCGAGCTGCGTGCGGTCTTTCGTCCACGCTGGAGCTGGACGACCGCATACATCAAGAAGAACGCGAACGCGACCCGCAGATGATCCGACGACAGATCGGCGGCGAGAAAGACTCCGAGCACGGCTCCGATGAAAGCGGTCGGCACCAGAAAGGGCAGGGCCTCGGTCTCGAGGTTTGCGAGCTTCTTGTGGAAGATCGCGCCGAAGGTCGCGGTCGGCACCATCATCGCCAAGGAGGTGGCGCGAGCCGTGTGAAAGTCGATGTCGGCAAACAGCAGCAGGAGCACCGGCACCACGACCACACCACCGCCGATCCCGAAGAACGCGGACGTGATCCCGGTCACGACTCCCGTGATCAGACAAGCCACGAGCGCGAGCTCGCGGCTCAACGCTTCGACTCCGCCGCCTTGACCTCCTCCAAAGAGCAGGAGCCGTACGATGACGCCGATCAGGAAGAGGGTGAAGATCCATCGCAGGACCTCGGTCGGCAAGCGATCCAAGAGCGCCGCGCCCAAGCGGGCTCCTACGATCGCTCCGATGGCGATCTCGGCAGCGATGACCCAGCGAATGGAGCCCGGGCTGACCCAGGACTCGGCGGTCACTCCGATGAGCGCGATCCCGATGATCGCCACGAGCGAGGTGCCGACCGCGCGCTTCAGCTCGTAGCCGAACGCCAGATGCAGCACGGGCACCATGATCAAGCCGCCACCGATTCCGAACAGCGTGCTCGCGAGCCCGACCCCCAACCCGAGCGCGGCGAGAGCTCCTCGTCGCCGCACGGCGGCTGTCATCGGGTCGCCGCCTGGCTCCGGTCGCTCGGGGTAGCCGCGTTCGGCGGCGAGGTCAGCAGCTCTTGAAGTGTGGATTGGGCGAGCTCGGCATCCCGCCGCTGCCAAGCGCGCAACAAAGCCCCCCGCGAGCCGTTGTCGGGTCCAAGCGCGACGGCGAGGTCCTCGGCTCCCTCACCCAGCGCATGCGCCACGTCGACCAAGCGGATCTTCGCGGCCGGCTTCGCCAGGACAAAGGCCTGACCGCCCTCGGCGCGATGCACGAGGCGGCTCGATGCCAACAATTGCAGACAGTGCCTCGCCTCGGCGTCGGAGCAACCCGTCTGCTCGATCAAGGCCGACAGGCCGACGGGCGCAGCCCCTGCCCGGAAGCGCTCGCCAATGGCCGCGAGCAAGCCGAGCGCAGCGGGTAGCAGTGAGCCGAGCATCTTTCGGTTTCGCATGCCGTCGGAACGCACGCTCTCGAGGTTCTGCCACACGTAGGCAACCTCGGCGCCGTAAAGCACGACGATCCACGACAAGTAGAGCCAGAGCAAGAGCACCGGGATCGTTCCGAGCGCGCCGTAGATCTGCTCGAACGACACCGCCTGCGTCATGTAGTAGCGGAAGCCGAGCTTGCCGAGCTCCCACAGGGTCGCGCCCACGAACGCACCAATGAGGGCCGCACGCACGCGAACGCGCGTGTACGGAACGAACTGGTAGACGAGGTAGATGGCGATGAAGGAGCAAAGGAACGGCACCATCCATCGGAACACCTTGGCGGTCGGGCTGTCGGCCAAGGGCCCGAGGAACTCCTGCTGCGAGAGGCGTCCCGTGAGGAACAAGGACGCGCCCAGGAGCAGCGGTCCCAGGGACACAATCGACCAAAACGACTGGAACTTTCGCACCGCCGATCGCCGCTTCTTGACCTTCCAGACGCGATTGAAAGCGATCTCGATGGTGCTGAACAGCGACAGCGTCGTCACGAACAGGAACAGCGTTCCGAAGAGACCCAGCTCGCCCTTGGCCGTCTGGAGCTGCCGGGTGATCTCCGACAGGTACTCGCGCATCTCGCTCGAGGTGAGCAGGCGATCGCGCTGCCCTTCGGCTGGTGGAGCCGTCGAGTCCTCCGTCGGTGGCGCCTGCCCCGCCTCGACCGGAGCCGGCACCTCGACCTCGGTCCCCTCACCCAAGCCCTCTTCGGCGGCCTCGTCTCCCGCCCCTTCACCTTCGCCCGCCACCTCGCTCTGGCTCGCCTCTTCGTCGGAGTCGAAGCCGCCGGGCGGCAGCAGCGCGTCGAACAGGAACGACTCGACCTGAGCGCTGTAGTCTTGCAACGGAGCGAAGGCCACGAAGAGAGCCAGCGCCACCGCCAGGAGCGGGACCAACGAGATCAGAAACTTGTAGGCCAGCGCGGCCGCGCGCTCGAAGCCCGCGTCTCCTCGAAACTCGCGGAAGGCGTAGAAGACGGTCAGCACGAAGGGACGCGCGATGCGGGCTCCCCATCCGAGAAGAGGCCAGCGGCTCGCCCGCTCGATTCCCTCGTCGAGGCGACGGGTGGTGCGATCGAGTAGGCGCCGGCGCTTCTTGGGGCGACGCTCCCGACGTTCGTTCTTCTTGCCGATGATTCGGCCCTCTCGCTCTCGTAACGACCCGTGATGGAAAGCTGTCGAATGCGGTCGTGTCAGCGATTTCGTCGAGGAGTCGCGGCGCCGCCGAGCTGAATGCGGTCGGCCCCGTCACGTCCTCGTCGGAAGCGCCGGGAGTTCAACTCTTGGAGCTTCTCGGCCTGGGCGACGTCGAGCAGTCGCAGCACCGCCTCGTCCCGATCTTCCCTCAGACGATTGCCCTCTTCTCGAAGCCTCGAGCGGTCCTCTTCGGACGCGAGCTCGAAGTCGAAGCCGCGATAGAGATCCCGACGAGACATGACCTCGCGCGCGTAGATCTTGTTGACCTCGTCCTTCTGCACCGCCGAGAACCCGACCTGCTCCGCCAGCCGATCGACCGTCTTCGTCGTCCGCTCGAGCTCACGCGCCAGGCGCGTCTCTTCGCGGCGACGCTCCTCTTCCTCCTGCACCCGTGCGATCACGTCCCGCACGGCGCTGTGCTGCGACGCGGTCAATCCGGGCACCGAGTCCTCCACGGCCGCCGGCTCTTGTGCGAGCTCCGCGGTGCTCCCGCGCTCGGAGCCCTCGGGAGCCGTCTCGAGACGGCTGGTCTCGACCGGAGCCGGAGCGCGATCCGAACGCTCGAGCCGCGAGAGCACCTCTGACAGCCGACGATTGGCGGTCGCGAGGTCCGCCTCGAGTCCATCGATTCGAAGGCGCAAGGCCCGGTTCTCATCATCGATCACCGGCACGGCGAAGTCGGCTTCGTTGCGCGCGGAGTCTTCGCGACCGATCGACGGCTCCATCAGGACCATCTGGAAGACGAGCCAGCAAACACCACCGAGCGCGAGAACCGCGATCGTGGCCAAGAACAACGTCGCATCTCGTCTCATGATCAGTCCTTTGCCACATCGGTGAAACTGGTCGGAGCCTCGCCGCGATTTGGCCCGCGGATCGACGATCGAAGGGAGTCTGCTCCTCCCGGGGCCAAGAGCTTCCCGCAGCGCTCCAGTTTAACCGTTGGAGCACGAGCCGAGTAGGACCGCCCGTCGAAGCGTCGAAGCCCCTCCTCTCTTCGTCCCTTCTCCGGCCAGCCCTGAGACGCAGGCCGGATCGCCTCACCCTGGGAAAGGCCTCGCATGACGAGGACTTTGGGCGGGTCCGAGCCTCGATCGAGTCGAACGACTCATGGCAGTTCTATCAGGATGCACGGCTCCGGCCATCGACCACGGGATTCGGTCTTGAGTTGCCCCCGGGCTTTCTCGCGTGTACGGCCTTCGAGCGGCACCTCGATCCCCGGACATCCCCCCATCGGATGAGTGGACCGGATTCCGAAAGCTGATAGGCTCGGCTCCATGTTCGCGACCACTCCTCACGCTCTGCCCTCCCGAGCCTCATCACCTCGAGCCGTGCTGGCCGCACTCGGGTGGATCGTGCTCGTCGCTCTCGGCGGATGCGGGGACTCGAAGTCGGCGGCACCGATCGAGGCGTCGCGGCGGGTGCTTCATCTGAAGCCACTCCTCGGGCCGGTCGCGGACGAAACGCCGGGACCGAGTCAGCAGACGATTCGTTCGTGGTCGCTGCCCGTGGACGAGCAAACGGATCTGCCGCCCGAGCTCGTGATCGACGGGCCCTCTCACCGACATGCGACCCGATCGGCCCTCGTGATCGAGCCCTTCGGATCGCCTTCTCAGCCCACGTTGCGCATCGTCACGAGCTTCAATGCCGACGAGGTCAATCTGGTGATGGTGCAGCTGCGACTCGAAGGGGAGGCGACTCTGAGTGACAGCATTCCATTCGGACGTCTCGAGTGGCGAGGTCCTGACGACGAGTTCTCGGTCGAGCGGTCTCTGAGTTTTGCCTTGCCGCCTGAAGCCGGCCATCGCTTCGCGGCCTGCACGATCCCCGTGGGCGATCACGACCTGTGGCGCGGCTCGCTGGCGGAGCTCCGGCTGACGCCCTTCGAAGGAGATTCGGCGGTCGCGATCGCCCATCTCGTGCTGGCACGCGCGAGCTTCCCGGTGCGTCTGGCGTTCACGGGGCGCTCGAAGGAGCGCATTCAGATCGGCGGGCTCACCCGAGATGCCGTTCTCACGCCTCTGCCGGGTGCCGTTCAGGCAACGCTCGACGTGCCGGACGACGCCGAGCTCCGCGTCGCCGTGGGTGGTGATCCGTCGCTCGAGCGCGGTGGCGAGATCGAGCTCACCGTGACGGCCGTTGCGGACGGGCGCCGAACGATCCTCGACACCTGCCGCTGGACCGCGGGTCCGCAAGGGCGCCGATGGCAGGACTGGCGAGTCGGCCTCCAGGAGTGGGCCGGACGCCGGATCACGCTCGAGCTCGCGTCCGAGGGAGACGGGGCAGCGCCCCTGGGCTCCGCAATCTGGGGCGACCCTGTCCTCATCGGCGGGCGCGAGCCGTTTCGCCCGAACTACATCGTGATCTCTCTCGACACGCTGCGCGCCGATCATCTCGGGTGCTACGGCTACCCGCTCCCCACGTCACCCCACCTCGACGCTCTGGCTCGGACCGGAATCCTGTTCGAACGCGTCTACGCCCAAGCGCCCTACACACTTCCCTCGCACGCATCGCTCTTCACTTCGCTCTACCCTCGGCAGCACGGCTTTCTCGAGAACGTCACCCCACCGACCAACACACCGACTCTGGCCGGAATCCTCAGCCTAGCCGGCTATCGGACGGCCGGTTTCACCGAGGGCGGATTCATGTCCGAGTACTTCGGCATGGGGCTCGGCTTTGATGTCTTCGACGAAACGGGTGATGGGGTCGAGTCCGTTTTCGAGCGCGGCTTCGACTGGATGAAGAGCTCGGGCGATGTTCCCTTCCTCTTGTTCCTGCACACGTATGAAGTGCACAGCCCCTACGACGCCGAAGACGAGTTCCGGCGGGCGATCGCCGAAGACTGGGAGTCGCTCCCCGAAAGCGTCTCCTCCGAGCGCCTGCTCGCCTTGCTGAATGCCGGCGGAGAGATCCGCCCGCAGGAGCTGCGCGAGATGATTGCCCTCTACGACGCCGGCATCGTCAAGGTGGACCACTGGGTCGGTCGACTCGTCGAGCGGCTCGCGGCACTCGAGCTGACTGACGACACGATCTTGGTCGTGACCTCGGATCACGGCGAAGAGTTCGGCGAGCACGATGGCTTCTTCCACGGCCGCACCCTCTACCAGGACCAGCTTCACGTGCCGTTGATCGTGAGCCTCCCGCGCACGCGGGAGCGCTACCGCTCGTTTCGGGCCCGGCGCGTCCCCGCGATCGTCGAGCACGTCGACGTCCTGCCGACGTTGTTGGAGCTCGCCGGCGTCGAGCGCGACTCTCTTCGCATGGAGGGCGAAAGCCTGGTGCCCCTGCTCAAGGGAAAGCCTCAGTCGACATCGCTCGCCATCGCCGACTTCGGTCGAACCACCGTGGAGGGGGGCGCGATCATCTCGGAGGCCTGGAAGTACATCGAGGTGCGACCCGAGCCGGGCGACGAGCTTTCACGCATGAACGGCGAGTACCTGTTCGAGCTCTCGCGAGACGCCGGCGAGCAAGACAACCTCATCGACGCGCCCCCCCCATCGCTGGATCGCATGCGACAGAAGCTGCAGAAGCTCCGAAAAGAATGGGCGCAGGAGGAGAGCCTGCGCGAAGTCGACGGGCGCCCACGGAGTCAAAACGTCCTGCACCTCGAGGCGATGCGAAGGCTCGGCTACATCGGGAATCGCTGAGGCGGAACCGCCCGCTGGAAGTCGGTGAGCGAAGAATGGCGAGCGGCGTTCCGTGCCGGCCCGTCGACGTCATTCCTGGACCCGAGCTCAGCGTCGGCTTTCTCGTCGCAGCGTTCGGAGATAGCGTTGCAGCAGGACGACACGGTCCGCATCCGTAGAGTCCGCGTCGAGCAGAAGCTCTTCGAGCTGCTTCTCGATCTCCGGGGGCCAACCGCTGCGCCGCGCGGTCTCGACCGCGACCCACAACGCCTGCTCGCTTCCGCCGCGCGAGGACGTCACGGCCCGCATCGCGAAGTCCTTCGCGGCCTCGAGGTCGATGCGCGTGGGATCCTCGTCGAAGTAGTGCCGGCAGCGCTCACACGTCTCCCGCTTCGATCCGGAGGCGAGAAAGGCGAGATTCGCCAGTGAGCCGACGTGATCGGGATCGACGGCGAGCACATCCTGATAGGCGCTCATGGCTTTCTCGAACTCGTCATCGGAGTCGTACGACAGGGCGATGTCGTACAGCCACTTCACGTGCCCCGGCCGACGCTCCAGGAGCACTCGCCAGATGGCCCGCGCCTCCTGGCGACGTTCCTGACCGGAGTAGAGGACTCCGAGCACGTCCAAGAGGTCCTGCGGCAAGGGATCCTGGGAGCAGACCTCTCTTGCTCGCTCCGCCGTCTCCAAAGCCTCGGCAGCCCGGTCGAGATGAAACAGGAGCCGAGCGCGTCGGAAGTGGAAGCGGTACTCGTCCTCGTCGAGCGCCAGCGCTCGATCGATCGCCTCGAGAGACTCCTCGTTCAGCTTCCGTCGCCAGAGCACCTCAGCCAGCCCGAACCAGAGCTCGGGCGAGTCGGACACCGACCGAATAGCCGTTCGCAGCTCGTACTCGGCGCGCTCGAGATCCTCCCCTTCACGGGCGGCTCTCGCCAGCATCGCCAGGGCGAGGGCCGACGTCGGCTCGAGCTGAGTCGCTCGGGTAAAGGAGGCGAGCGCCGTGTCCCAGCGTCTTGCTCGAGCGTGGCGATCGCCTTCGATCAGCGCCGCCGCGAACGGCTCCTCTGGCAAGTCGCCGCGGCCTTCGCCACCCAGAGCGAGAAGGAGCTCGCCTTCCGGGACGCCCGCCTCCGCAACCTCACGACCGAGCACTCCGAGGCGCTCCCGATCTTCGCTCAGCCACGCCAACGCGGCCTGCTCCATGCGGCCGGCCAACCAGCTCGGGTCGATCGGATTCTGATGGCCCGGCCAGCTGACGAGCACCCCGACCACCATCCCCACGATCACGAGCAGCGAGGCGACGATCGAGCGACGACGGCTCTGCCAGAGATCGAGGACATGCTCGCTGGCCGAGTAGGCTCGCGCCTGGATGGGGCGACCCTCCGCGAAGGCTTCGAGATCGTCCGCCATCGACTGCGCGCTCGCATAGCGCCGGCGAGGCGAGAAGGCGAGAGCTCGTCGCACGATCGTCTCGAGGTCGCGCGGAATCGAGCGGTCGCATCGCCGCACCGAAGGTAACGGCTGCTGCTGGATTCGACGCCACAGCGCCAAGGACTCCATCTCCCCATGCGGGGGCTCCAGAGTCAGCAGCTCGTGCAAGATCGCTCCCAGGCCGTACACGTCAGTGCGCTCGCTCGCGGCCTCGCCCCGCGCCTGCTCGGGCGCCATGTAGCGCGGCGTGCCCAGGAGGTCGCCGGTGCCCGTCAGCGACTGGGAAGCTTCGCCGCGCGCGAGTCCGAAATCGACCAAGGTCGGCTCTCCGGACTCGGTCAGCAACGCATTGGCGGGCTTGAGGTCTCGATGGATCAACCCGGCGCGGTGCACGGCTTCGACGGCCCGCGCGAGGGATGCGATCAGGTGTGCAATGCGTGCGAAAGGCGGGTCGTTCCCAAGGGACAGCGCAGCACAACGAGGGGAAGTCGCCGGGCGGTCTCGTGCCTGGACCAGAAGGCTGGCCAACGACGGGCCATCGACGAAGTCCAGCACGAGGTACGGTGTGCCGGAGTCCACATCGGCCTCGTGGACCCGCACCACGTGCGGGTGGTCGAGCTTCGTCAGCAGGCGGCCTTCGCGCCGGAAACGACTGGCGGCCCGCTCATCGAGAACGAATGCCGGGTCCAGGATCTTGAGCGCCAGTGATTCCCCGGGGCGATCCTCGTGAAAGGCCTCGAACACTCGCCCCATACCGCCTCGACCGATCTCGCGCGTCAGTCGATAGGGACCGAGCCGCTCCAAAGGAGGCCGCGTCACGGTGGGAAACAACGACTCCGTCACCTCGAGATCGCGCAACGCCTGGAGCAAACGATCCCGGCGATTCGGATGATCCGCCGCGAAAGCCTCGGCGTTCATTTGCTCGCCGCGCTCCCGACGGTCGACGTACTCCGCAACGAGCTCTTCGATCGAGTCGGGCTGGCTCACGCTTCCGGCTCCTCGCGCATCAGAACGGACAGGCGGGCCAAGGCTCTCGAATAGAGCTTGCGCGCGGCAGCATCCGAGCACTGCATCTTCTCGGCGGCCTCACGACTCGACAGGCCGTCGATCTTCCGCAGCAAGACGATCTGGCGCATCTCGTCCGTCAGTCGCGCCAGACAGCGCTCGAGCTGCAGATAGCGCTCGGGCTCTCGATAGGCGACCGGCTCGGTCCCGGGTGTTCGCGCCAGCATCGAGTCGGTGAGCGATACACCGCCGGATCGCTTCTTGGCCGAGAAGGTCCCGGCCCGGTCTCGGATCTTGCTCAAGACGATGCGATTCATGAAGCCCTTGAAGCTGCCCGAATGACGCGCCTCGAATCGGGGCAGCGCCGAGAGGGCCTCGATGGCGACGCTCTGAAAGACGTCCTCGCTCTCGAGCATGGTTCGCAGCTTCGTGCCCAAGCGCGCTCGGATCGAGAACAGAAGCTCGTCGTGATAGCGCTCGAAGAACTCGTTCCAGGCCTCGGCTTCACCTCGACGAATACGCTCGAGCAGCGCTTCCAATGATTCGTCGTCGGAGGGTCGCGAGGCGGGTTCCATCGGCACTCGATCAGAGAGCGGGAGTCGCATCGAGGCGTTCGGGGCGTTCGGGAGAGCTCGCCCACTCTCCACCACTATCTCGATCGCGACCGTGATCTGCAAGATTAGCCCGGTCCTGCGCCCTCAGCGAATCTCTACGCGCTTCGTCCACAGCGTCTCGTCACCGGGCGACTTGACCTCGACGGTGAACTCCCCCAGAGGGAGAAGAAGCACGGGCACCTCACGCCCGGCCACGATCTCGATCTGGTCGACGGGAATCGCGTCTTCCCCTTCACCGACCGACCGCGCGCACACCAACGCGCGCGCCGCGCCCTCGAGCACGTCGGTGGGCAGCACGAAGGGCCGACGCAGGCCACCCATTCGGAGCCAGCTCGGCCTTCCTTGTTGCAGCCGCGTCCGAGGATGGAAGACCGTCACGTCGCGCCTCATCCGCGACATGCCTCGTCGTTCTCTTGCCCGAGCGCCACTCGAGCACCGATCGCTCCGAGCACGAGCCCCACTGCCAGCCAACCCCGAATCATCTCGATCTCCGTGGCGAATTCGACTTGCCCTTCGAGAGCGTACCCACCCGACGTCACTCGTGTACGAAACGGTCGCGCCCTTGTTGGGTGACGGTGGTGACGCGATCGAGCGAAGCTTTACCGCAAGCGTTTCGGATTGATCGGACGACGCTCGAGGAAGTCGAGGATGTGGTCGGCGATCTCCGCTCCGGCGTCCTCGAGCAAGAAGTGACCGGCATTCTGAATCGTGATCACGGGCTCGTTCTGGGCGGGCACGATCAGCTGCCGAAAGCGGGCGTCGCTTCCGCGGGTGATCGGGTCCTTGTCCGAAAACAACACGAAGGTCGGTCGCCCCCAGCGCTGAAGCCGGAGCCCCGCTTGATAGAAGCGGATGGCCGAGGGATCCGTCGTCGTGATCGGCATCCGCAACGGGAACGTCAGCGGGCCGGCCTTGAAGGACACGTCGGGAAAAGGCGCATCGTAGGCCGCGAGCACGTCGGGCGGCAGCACCGACACCGTCCCGCCTTGAACCAGGCCGGAGGCGCTGACATCGACCCAGCTCTCGGCGCGCTGCCGGAAGTCGAGAAAGGCCTGCGTCGGGCCGCCTTGCGATTCCGGACCGTACTTGCCGAGGAAAGGCCAGGCGTGCGTATTGAGGATCACGAGCCGAGCGAAGCGCTCGGGCCGCTCGGCGGCGAGGACCAAGCCCAGCAGACCTCCCCAATCGTGGCCGATCAGCGTGATGTTGATCAGATCGAGCTCCGCCAAGAGCTGCGACAGCCAGTCAAGATGCGCCGCCACCGTGTACTGGCTCGAGTGAATCGCCTTGTCACTTCGCCCGAATCCCACCAGATCCGGCACGACGACCCGCCCGGCTTCCGCCAGCGGATCGATCAGGTCGCGAAACAAGAACGCCCAGGTCGGCTCGCCGTGCAGAATCAGCAGAGGGTCGCCGACCCCTTCGTCGAGGAAGTGCAGGCGAACGCCGTTCGGAAGCGTGACAAACTGCGGATCGAAGGCGAGATCCGGCAGGTTGTCGAAGCGCGACTCCGGCGTGCGCACGAAGCCGGGCGGCGGTTCTTGTGCACCCAGCTCGGTCGTGGCCATGGCGAAGAGCACGCTGCCGATCAGCCAAACACGTTTCGCCTTCGAGCCGATCATCTCGAGCCTCCGATCCGTGAGTCCGCGCCAGCAGCTCCATTCTGCCCCGGCTCCGGCTTCCTGAGAAGATCGGTCACGGAGAGGTCTCGTCGTCGTCCGCATCACGAGAGCAGCGGCGGGCGAGCCGCCCGCGGTCCCAGGGGACGGATTCACGGCTTCGCAAGAGCAGAGGCGGGCGAGCCGCCAGGCGAGCCGCCCGCGGTCCCAAGGGGGGGATCGATCGACCCCGACCAATCCGCCACCGGTTGGCTCGACGAGGATCGAACGGCGGTTGCTCGGCATGAAGGGCCGACATCATCCAGCCCCGGGCCAGGACGGGCGAAGCCCGGCAGCAGCCTGGGGTCACGGAGACAACGACAATACGGGTCGCCGGTTCGACGCCCCCCCCGCGATCCCAGGGGCGCCATCGACCTCGAACGTCCAGGCGGGCGAGCCGCCACACGCCACTACCCATCAAGTGGTCATGCCATTGCGAGAGACGGAGTGCCGGGCTACTGCAAGACGGCACTGAGCAGCACCTGCCCCCCGAGCTCGATCTGGGTGCTCGTCGGCCACGGCTTCCCGGTCTCCCACACGAGCGTCGTGCGGTGGAGTGTCGCGGTGACCGGGTCGGTGCGCGTCATCGTGATCTGAACCTGACCGACGCCGAAGACGACGGCCTGCGTGAACTCGATCGCCGCCGAGCCCGATTCCGGAAAGACGACGCGCGTCTCGTCCTGCCCCGACTCCGGCAGCTGCGGAAAGTCGATGGCGACGTCGAGGCCGAGCGTGTGGACATCCGGCATCCAGGCATCGCCGGCGAAGGGCGAGCGCGTGACGAGGCGGTTGCCTGGCCGGAGCAGCTCCTCGACGGCGAGCAGCGAGCGGCTCTCGCGATCGAAGCGCAGCAACCATCGGGGGCGGTCCTTGGCGTCGTCGATTCGAATGCGAATCTGCTCAGCCCGCGAGAGCCGACCGGCGCCGGGCGGACCGCCTTGCTTTCCGAGGACCGTGTAGGTGTATACCGAGGTCGCCGGGATGAGCTGGATCGGCTCCGTCGTCTTGGGACGCGCGACGAGGTTCACCGTGACGGCGACTTGCCAGGTCTCTCCGGGCTTCCATTCGGGACGAAAGTCGGCGGTGCTCGAGGCGAGCAGAACGGCGATCAATGTCGTGATCATGTTGTCTCTCCTTCGGGAGCCTTGCTGGCACCCGTCACCGGTAGCTGGCGCTCTTCTTCAGTCCGAGCTCGATCAGCTGGTGTCCGTTCACGAGCGGGTTCTTACCTTGCTTCGCCACATCGTCGACGAACTCGTCGGCGGCCAGACTGACGTCGCTCAACAGCGAAGGAACGTAGACCGGCACTCCACTCGACAGCTTCATGCTGAGCCAGTTCTGCCGCCAAGCCCCGTAGCTTCCCACCGGCCAGATGAGGCCGCCGTCGCTGTAGAGCAGGCGATACTCGGTCACTTGCTCTCGGCGCCGAGCCGGATCGGTGACGGGGTCTCCGGAGGTCGGCGGGGCGAAGTCCCCGTTGGTGATGAAATGAGTTTCGATCCGCATCTGGCGAATGCGGTCCGTCTCCGGATCTCCGAGGGCGGCCGGATCTTCGCGAAACACCGACCGATAGGTGTAGCAGCCTTGATTCCAGACCTCCGGGGCGCCGCCCACCGAGCTCTGCCGAAGATCCATGTGCAGCGGCTGGCGCCGATCGCGCAGCATGAGCCGTAACGCTTGATGAAATGTATGTACCAGGACGTCGACGCCCTGCGAATCGGCCTCGGTCGGCGACTCGAACGGAAAGGCATGCTTCTGCAACCGGTTCCCACCCAGCCCGGAAGCACCTTTGTCGTCGAAGAAGTCCGCCGCCAATCCTTCGAGCTCGTCCTCGGTGAAGGCTCCCGTCGCGGCCGGCTGCTCGAGAATGATGCTCGCCAGTGCGGCGCCCCAGCAGTGACCTTCCCAATTCTCGGCTGTGTCGTCATCGTGGTGGGCGAGCTCCCAGTCGCGCGACGCCGTACCGAGGCCGAAATGGCTGTCGAACTTCGAGTAGGCTCCCGGATCGTCGTGGAGGGCAGGCGTACCGAGCTGTGACCGGAAGGGGTAGTAGAAGAAGTGCCACGGCACGGTCTCGGCCGTGCCCTCCTGGACGAACTCCGTCGAGATCGTGGTGAGGAGGCCTCCCGTTCCCGACACCACGAACGTGTACCAGCCCTGCGCGCCACGACCGGTCTCGGTGTCGTTGAGGTACGGATCGCCGAACGGGCTTCGCAGCTCCGAGATCGTGCCCCGAGTCGTCAGCACGTTCAGTCTTCCACCGGCCGCCGTGGGAACGTAGACGCGGTAGCACCCCGAGTCCTCGATGGTCGTGAGGTTGCCGCCGAGCGGGACCTTCGTCACGCCCTGAAAGACGTAGGCGCGGCCGGCATCTTGAGAGGGCCCGCCCGGGTTCTCGTGCGCGCCCACCAGCGCCGTTCCCCCACTGACGGCGACGGCGATGCCGAAGTTCTCCCCCTGGGCGCCATCCGAAGCCGCCAGCTTCTCGACCCAGCGCCATCCCCAGCCGTCGTGCTGCCAGCGATGGGCCGCGCCCACCAAGTCTTCCCCCGGAGCGCCAGCGATGAGCTGATTGCCGCTGACCTGGACAGAATAGCCGAGGCGGCCTTCCGGGAACGGCGTGGGTGAGACGAGCACCTCGTCCTGGACCCAGCCCGAGCCCGAGCTTCGAAACGCATAGACGGCGCCCAAGCCTTGCGGCGCTCCAGCCACGATGCTGCGCCCACTCACGGAGACGGACCGACCGAGCTGCGCGTTCGCCCAAGGATCCGAAGCCGTCAAAGTGCTCTGCAACGCCCAACCGGCCTGTGAGCGGCGATAGACATGCACGGCGCCCGCATTGTTGTTCGAGCCAACGGCGCGTCCCGGCGAGCCGATGACGATCGTGCTCCCCGACACGGCCACGGACTCCCCGAAACGATCCTGGAAGTCGCCATTCGATGGCTCGAGCAGGCCCTCCTCGACCCAGCCCGCGCCGTCATGCCGAAAGACGTACGCGCCGCCGACCTGGCTCGTGCCGCCGACGTCCCGCCGATACGCGCCGGCGACCAGCACGTCCTGGGCGATGGCAACCGATTGCCCGAAGCGCTCGCCCTGTTGGCCGTTCGTGGGCAGAACCTTCTGCTCGAGCAGCCAGGTCGCCCCCGACCAGCGATAGACGCTGACGGATTGCTCGCCACCCGTCGCCGAGCCGATGGCCAGGAGGTCGCCGTGCAGCGACACCGAGTAACCGAACCACGAAAAGCTCTGCTCATTCGACAGCAGCTTCTGGGATTCGACCCACTGACCATTCACTCGCCGATAGGCGTAGGCCGCTCCGGCGTTCGTGCCGAGCGCGTTGTCGTCCCAAGGCACGCCGACGACCGCGAGGTCCCCGCTGATCCCGACCGCCCCACCGAACCAGTCGGTCGCCGCCGCGTCCGAGGCCGTCAGCTTGGCGACCTCGGTCATGGGACATTGAGCGCTCGCCAGGCTCGCCCAGACGAGGACCCCGACTCCAACGACTCTCGCTCCAACTCGACTCATGGCTCGCGAACGACGACGCATCGGCTCTCCTCCAGGTCCCGTGTTTCGCCCGGCTCTCCTCATGGCGAGAGGGCTTCCACCCCAAGGAGACAGAAACCGGAGTCGGCCTCACCAAGAAAACAGCCGGGCGCCTTCGAGTGAAGAGTGCCGGGCTCAGCGAGCGTGCATCTTCGGCATGAGCAAGGCGGCGAGGGCTTCGGCGATCAGCCGATGGCCGTCGGCATTGGGATGGATCGGCTCGAGCAGGCAGGCGTCGAGACTGCTCCGGCCGTGCTCGAACACCGGACTCTCGTGCTCGCGAGCTCCATTGCCGACCCGAAGCTGATGATAGAAGAGCTTGGTGAGCAGGGAGAGCTCTTGGCGCGCAGGAGAGAGCAATCGATCTGTCGCGAAGGTGAAATCGACGAGCTGGCCGGCTTCGAGCTGCACGTCAGCCCACCAGGTCATCGGATCGTTCTCCGTCGGGTGCATCTCAACGAAGAGTGGCAAGTCTTTGGCGCGCGACAGCTCGTCTCGATCGGCGGAGAGCAGCCAGAGTCGATCGAAGTCCGGAGCGGCTCCGACGCGAACTCGGAATCGAATCGACACAGGTTCTCCCGGGGCCGACGCCGGCCATTCGCCGAGCGTCCAGGTCGTGGGCGGCCCGTGCGTGTCTGGAACGGCCGATTCGAGAATGGACCTCACATCGAGGAAAGGGAGGCTGCGAGCTTCCGCCAACGGTTCGAGCTGTCGACCCGCGAAGCCGAAAGGCAGGCAGGCGTCGAGGAGCAGCACCGACCATCCCTCCGCTTGACAGCGATCGAGCATCTCGATCACGTTCCTTCGGTAGCGATCTTCGGGCACGCGCCGCGAGCGCCGAGTCGAGGCGCCGTCTCGGGAGGCACCCGGGACGGCGCCGCTTCCACGTCGCAGCATCTCGAAGACGAAGCTCTGGCGACTCCAGCTCTCGATCCATGACGGAAGCGTCCGGGCACGGTCCAAAGACTCGAAACGCTCGGCGTCTGTGAGTCCATCGTACAGCGCACCGTCGTTGACACCGACCGCCAGCAGCACCCAGTCCGGCGAGAACTCGTTGAGGCGGCTCGCCATGAAGCGCTTGGCCTGCTCGGAGCTGAAGCCCGGCACGCCGAAGTTCAGCACCTCGACATCTCGGTCGGGAAAGCGCTCTCTCAGCAGTGTCTCGAGACGGCGCGGAAAGGACGCGGCTTCCTCGACCCCCCAACCGAACGTCACGGAGTCTCCGAGACAGGCGATGCGGAATCGGCCGACGGGCTTTTCTCGCTCGACCTCGCGCATGCGCATCCCGAGCGAGTTGATGCTCAGCTCTCGCTCCGGAACGGCGAAGCGCTTCGGCCATGTCAAGGTGCGGCCCGGTGGGAGCGCCTTCCAGGTGACCGGATCGTCGACCAGCAGCTGCTCCACGAAACGGGGCGCGGCGGTCGGCGGTCGGCTTCCGTCGACCGTGAATCGAAAGAGAGCCAGGTCGAGCAGGACAAACAGCCCCACCGATCCGCAGGACAAGAGAAAGCGAGCTCTCCAAGAGGCTCGGCGGCGCCGATCGGGCACGGGTGACCCTCGATGAACGAACGATCCGCCCGAGAGGCGCGGATTTCAGATTCTCCCGCGTCTCGAGGCGGCCGTCAATCGGGTTGCGCCGATCTTCACTCGTCAGCGTGGATCGGAAGACCTTCTACCGCGGCACGGAGGTCGAGTGCGGCGTCAGCGCTTTCAGTTCGTGGCACCTCAACGCTTGTAGAGATAGGTGTAGCCATCGGGCCGGGTCGCTTCTCCATACGAGGTCGTCACGACGACATCGACGTCAACGGCGAGGCGAAGAGGATTGCCGCCACTCGGAGGCGAGACGGGGTGAGGCGGCACGACGACACTCAAGAGCGTTTCGCTGACGAACGTGACGCTCGCCGAGACGCCGTCGAAAGTGACCTTCGCGTCGGGCCGGAACTCGACACCCTGGATCGACACCGTGTTGCCACCGGTCTCCGGACCACGCGGCGGCAAGATGTCATCGATGCGGGGCGGCAGCGCGCAGCCCCCCCACTGCGCGAGGTAGCTGTCGCCCGTGTCCACGACCACTGGGAAGGAACCCCCGACGAACAAGGTCGCTCCCCTTCCGCTCCCGTCGTCGAAGACGGTCATGCAATCGACGCCGGCAGTCTCCGTGCCGAGCCCACTGGCGAGCGGCGACCAGTTGTTTCCGTCCCAACGAGCGATGTGCCCGGCCGGGCTCCCGCCGGCTGCCGCGAAGTGTCCGGCGCAATACAGTGCCGGTCCCGAGCCATCGTCGTAGGCGGCCAGCGCGGCGACCTCGTTGTCGACTCCAGACCCGAGCCGCGACCAGCTGCTGCCGTCCCAACGCGCCACGCCTCGGGCCGAGGTGCCACCGGCGGTTGTGAAGAGCCCTCCCGCATAAAGGGCCGAGCCGCTTCCGTCATCGTGAGTGACCAGGGCCGCCACGAAGTTGTTGAGGCCAGTATCCAGAGCGAACCACCCGGCGCCATCCCAGCGAGCGATCCGGCTCGCGGCCTGACCGCCCGCCCTCGTGAAGTCTCCTCCGGCGTACAACGCGGGGCCACTGCCATCGTCGAAGACGGCGAGAGCTCGCACCCGGGCATCGAGGCCACTGCCGAGAGCCGTCCAGGTGACACCGTTCCAGCGGGCGATGGAGTTGGCCGGGGCGCCGCCGGCCAACGTGAAGTCGCCAGCCGCGTACAGCGCCTCGCCGCTGCCGTCGTCGTGCACGAGCAGCGCTCGGACGCGCTTGTTGAGGCCACTGCCCAGCGGCGACCAGCTCGTCCCGTCCCAACGCGCGATGCGGTGAGCGGAGACACCGCCCGCCTGGGTGAAGTTCCCTCCGGCATACAGGGCCGCTCCACTCCCGTCGTGAAAGGTCGTCAGGGCATCGACCCCACTGGACCCGATTCCGCTACCGACCGGCGTCAGACTCGTCCCGTCCCAGCGCCCGATGAACTCCAGGGGCACGCCACCGATGCTCGAGAAGCCGCCGCCCACGTACAGCGCCGGACCGCTTCCGTCGTCGAAGGCCGCCAACGAGCCGACCCAGCCATTCGCTCCGCTCCCGAGCGCCGACCAACCCGTCCCGTCCCACCTCGCAATGTGGCTCGCGGCTTCGGCGCCGGCGCTCTCGAACGTACCGCCCGGATAGAAGGCGAGCCCGTTCCCGTCGTCGAACGCGACCAAGGCGAACACCTCGTTGAAACCCTGGGAAAGGCCGCCATCGAGTGGCGACCAGCTCCCGTTCCAACGCGCCATTCGGTTCGCCGGTGACCCACCCGCCGTCGAAAACTGACCGCCGACGAAGAGGGCGGGGCCGCTCCCGTCGTCATGCACGACGAGAGCCGACGCCCAGTCGTCCAGACCCGCTCCCAGTGCCGACCAGCTCCCGTCCCAACGAGCGATGTGGCTCGCTGCGACGCCGCCGGCTTGAGTGAAGTGCCCCCCCACCACGAGACCGAGCGAGCCGCCACCGACGTCGGTGACTGCGAGCGACCGGACGGCCTCGTTCAACCCGCTCCCGACCGCCGACCACGACGCCCCGTCCCAGCGCGCCAGGTAGCTCGCCGGCACTCCTCCGGCACTCGTGAATCCGCCTCCGGCATAGAGTGCCTGGCCGCTGCCATCGTCATAGGAAGCCAAGGCCAGGACCGATTGATTCACGCCACTCCCGAGCGCCGACCAGCTCGATCCGTCCCACTTCGCGATCGAGCTCGCCGCGACCCCACCAATGCTCGTGAACGAGCCGCCGACGTAGAGCGCGGGTCCGCTCCCATCGTCGTGAATCGTCAAGCTGTCGACCGAGCCGAGGGTCCCGGTTCCCAACGCCGACCAGCTCGTGCCATCCCAGCGAGCGATCCCACGGGCGATCCCACCACCCGCGCTCGTGAAGGAGCCTCCCACGAAGAGGGCCGGTCCGCTGCCGTCGTCGTGCACGGCCATAGCCAGGACTTCACCGAGGATCCCGCTCCCGAGCGGCGTCCACGTCGCTCCGTCCCAACGGACGATCCTCTGGCAGGAGACGCCGCCCATGCTCGAGAAGGTCCCCCCGACGTAGAGAGCTGGTCCCCCACCCATTCCATCGTCGAAGACGGCGAGGGCCTGCACTCGCCCGCTCGTCCCGGGCTCGCCGCCGAAGGTCGGCAACCAGCTCGGCTGACAGGCGCTGCTCTCCTGGAGCCACAGCCCGCCGATCGACTGCGGTGCTCCCCCCGGGCCGAGGGTCACGGTCGTGGTCGCGACGGCGGCTCGGCGTCCGCTGCCTTGGAGGGCGGTGATCCGGACGCTCGCACGACTGGGTGGGACGATCTCGAGTGCGAAGCGGCCGGTCTCCCCGACGACTGCTCGACCGCCCCCGTCGCTCACGACGACAGCCCCCGCGGCCGGTCCGCCGTCGACGGCGATCACGTGTCCCGTCAGCACGATCGAGCCCACCTCATTCGCTTCGGCCAGGAAAGCGGACCGCATCGCGGTGGGCGACTGCGCCGCAGGGGCGAGCGGCATCCCGAGCCAGCCGATCCATCCCATCCCGATACCGATCGCCACGCGCGCCGCGAGACCGCTTCCTGATATCGCCTTCATTGCTCTCCTCCTGAATGCCGACCCCGCTGGGGCAGCCGACGGCACATCGCTTCGTGCTCGATCTTCCGAGCATCGTTCACGAGGAGGAGAGCCGCGTCCCCGATCCGGGCACACGGCGAAAACTGCTGACGGTGCATCGACCGCGCCCTCGTCGACCGGAGACGCGGGCGATGGAATCTTCAACGCTTCACGGGCGTCGGCTGCGGCGAGAGCTTCTCCAGCTCACGACCTCGGAAAGCTGCGGAGTCGGCCGGGTAGCGGGTGGCGCGGAAGTTGGCGGTCGGGAACTTGTCGATGCCAGGCTGCGGCTCGCTGCCGTCGGCCTTGCGAATCGAGCCGGAGAACGGATTGACGTACTCCCAAACGATCTTTCCGTCCGGCGTCACTTCGAAGAACCGGCCGTTGGTGCCGGCGCAGATGAAGGTGTTTCCGTTCGGGAGGCGATGCGCACCCGAGATGAAGGGTGCGAAGAAGCGCTGCTCCTCCGCGACGCCGTAGGCCCAAGCGGGCTCGGCCGGACCGTAGGCTGCTCGCCCTTCGATCTCGTACCGACCATTCTTCAGCGGCGGGACGATCTCGATCACGTCCGAGAAGTCGTCGCCCGGACGACCGCCCCCGTTGTTGAAGACCGTCAGGTTGCCGGCCCCTGCCCAACCTTTCGGGATCCAGCGGACGTCATGCTGCCCGAACAAACGCTGGTCCTTGGCGGTGCCGCGCCCGTAGTTTCGGGGATTGCCCCAGCGATAGAGAATGTCGCCGCCCTTGCCCGACCGGCCACCCCGATGGCTCGCCGCCTCAGCCGGAGTCGTCGAGTGATCGATGATCCAGATCTCGCTGAAGTGGTGCACGCTGAGCACGATCTGGTCGAGCTCGGGGTTGTAGGCGATCGCGTTGGTGTGACAGAGGTCCGCGCCGAGGTCTTCCTGCGAAGGGGCCTTGTTGCCGCCGAGATAGCCCAGCGCCTTCATGCGCTCGAGATCCTCGGGAGCGATCTTCGGGCCGCCCGCATCCTCGGCCGTGTGATCGGCGTTGATGTTCACGAGCTCGGGATGCTCGGCGATCTTGCCGTAGTTGTCCTGCTTCGGATCGACGTTCTGGACGAGGTGGTCCCAGAGGTGCCACTCCCAGACGATCTTCCCGCCACTGGGGCGAGTGGGCTCGATCTCGAAGATGCAGTCCGGCCAAAGGCCCTTCTTGCGGCTGATGAAGTCGGGATGACGTCCGGCCTGGAAGGCCTCGGCCGCGGTCTTCGCTTCCCAAGCGATGACGAGCACGTTGCCGTTGGGCAGCACCTCGACGTCGTGATGCAGGCGTCGCTTCTCGTCCGCCATCACGAAGTCCCAGACCAGCTCCCCGTCCCAGTTGAACTCCTGCAGACGACCGTGCTGCCCGCCCCCGGTGAAGACCGGCGCATCCAGGATCAGGCCCGTGCGCAAGAGATTGCCGTTGGGAAGCAAGTAGAGCGCGACGGGCGCGTGCTCGCTCTCCCACGTATGCACGACCCAACCGTCGTCGTCGACCAGGTAGGTGGTGCTCGAGACGAGCGGCGAGAAGAGCGTGTAGCCTGAAGTGAATCCGGTCTCCTTCGTGACCAGCCCCGGCCCGGCATCATCGGAGTCCGCTCCGAAGGCACCCACGAGACTCGAGCACAGAACGGCGAGAACGAGCGATCGAACCATCGAGATTTCCTCAAAGCGCCGGTTGGAAGAACTCAGAAGGCTCTGATGCTATCGCCGCCGAAGCGCCACGTCGAGATGGGAGCGCGCCGTGGATTCCCGGCCCGGTCACCGTGCGCGGGTTCCTTTGCCGCGACGACCACACGAAGACACAGCCGCGCACGATCCCGCGTCGTGGACCGGCGCTATCGATGCGACGCGGCCGTCGACGAGACGCGCACGTGGTCGACATCGACCGAGACGGCCTGGTAGTTGTCGGCGCGGATGCCGATGGCATGGACGACGGAACGCGAATCCTCCTCGAAGAGAAGCTCCAGCTCGGCGATCGGCTCACGGCCATCGAGCGCCCAAACCCGTCCGATCGCTCGGTCCTTCATCATCTCGAGCTCGAGACGTCGCCAAGGCGAAGGATAGCTCTCGACGGTCAAGTCCTCGAAGCGGGCGTCGACACTCACCCAACCTGAGTGAGCGGTGCCCAACCGGAAGCAGCCGTCCGCGGCCCAGCTCAATGCGAGGGACCGAAACGGGAGCCACGCCGGCCGGTCGAACAGGATCAAGCCGACTCCTCGACTGCCCGCGGACGTTCGATTCGAGATCCGGACGACGGCCTCGAGACGCAGATCGGCTTCGCCGGCTCGGATCGGATGCCAAGCGATCAGGCTCGGCGAAAAGTCGTCCCCGTAGTTCCGTAGTCGCAGCATCCCGGATCCGAGTGTCGCCCGCTGGGCCGGACCGAGCTCGAGCGCATCGATCGCTTGTGCCGAGTCAAAGAAGGCCCGCCAGTCGCCGTCCAGGATCGAGGGCTGGTGAGCGCGCTCGAAGTCGTCCCCGAACGGTAGCGGCGCTCCTTCGGGTCGAGCGGGAAGCGAGACCTTCGCCAGCCGAAGCCCGGTGTCCCATTGGCCCGGTGTGCCCGGATCCCCGAGACGCCAACGCGCCAGCTCGAGCTCGTCGGCCGTTCGCGAGGAAAAGGACCCGCCGCGCATGTAGAGTCGATCGATGCCGATCTCGGTGATCTGGTCGGGGGACTGGCATGGCTCGGCCAGGCTGCCGGCGAGGTCGTGGACGCCGAACGGGGATCGATCCTCCGCGGGCACCGGGAGCGGGTGCAGCTGCACTTGATCCTCGTCGGTGCCCGACCAGTGGTTCAGCGAAAAGGCGAAGTCGTGGCCGTTGCCCCAGGGGAAGCGGCGGCCGTCGGCGCCGCGTCCGGCACGCTCCCACTCTCGGATGTGCGGAAGCCGATAGAGGAAGCGCGGCTCCTCGAGCGCTGCCTCGCGCCGATTCAACGAGACCAGCACCTTGAAGAACTCGTATTGGAGGTAAGGCAGAGGCCGATCGTTCACCGGGAGCGGGGACCCGGGCGCGACATTGATCCCGCCGGTCTCATCGATCAGCGGAGACTCGGGGTGGAATGCCACGAACTGGCGGCGCGTCAGCTCGCGCTCTCCGATAAAGAAGTCGTCGACCCAGATCAGCTCGCGCTGGTCGCCGAGCACCGAGAAGCCTCCCGGGACGTAGACGAAGCCCTCTCCGATCTCCTCGCGAGTATGCACCGATATCTCGAGCTTCCTCTCTCGCTCCCCCTGCATGGTTCGCCGCCGCAACAGAATCGGCAGGCGAGTCTCGACCGCACCGGGGCGCCGTGCCCGCACGAGGTAGCTCCCCTCGGCTACCTCGGTGGCCACAACGGGCGTCTCTCCCAGATCGATCGACTCGGCGTGCTCCGCCTCGCGGTAGAGCAACCGCCCGTCCGCCGACTCGAAGGCGGGACAGAGGAAGACCCGCGCGCCCCCTTGGGGACAGTCGACCTGTAGGTCGCCCGTTCGATCGAGCCAGGCCGCCCAGCGCCCGTCGTCCACCTCCCGCAACCGGTCCTCCCAGGCGGCGACCCGCTCCGGCTCGAAGTGGGCCGAGAGCCTCTCGAGCTCTTCGCGGAGTCGACGAGCCGCGAAGGCAGCTTCGGCGAGCCGAACGGGCTCGTAGCCACTCGCGATCCCTCGCGCGTGCTGAAGCGCGGTCTCGATGCGCAGGTCGATATCGCCCAGTCGTTGCTCGATCTTTCGCTGCTCCCCATCGAGCTTCACCTGAGCCGCCATCCGATCGGACTCCGGCATGCTCTCGAAGGGAAGCAGGTCCTGGCGCAGGTTCGCCAAGCGACGGAGCTCGGTGTGGACCTCCTCGGCCCGAGCGACATTCCTCACTCGATCGCCCTCCAGCGAGGAGACGATCACGAGCTGGGCGTCGGCGTCCCGACGCGGCGCCCAGAGCTCGAAGTAGGCGAGCGACAGCGTGCTGGCCAGCACCAGCACCGCCGTGGACGTCACGACCAGCGGATGACGGCGGCACCAGTCGCGACCAAGTCGGAGCAGGCTCGGGTTGGCCGCCGCGATGGGCCGGAACTCGAGAAACGCGGCCAGATCGTCGGCCAAGGAGCCGGCACCCGCATAGCGATCGCCCGGCCGCGCCGCCATGGAGTGCAGACAGATCGTTTGCAGGTCGGCCGGGATCGACCGATTGAGACGACGCGGTGGGGCCGGCGTCCCCGCCAAGATGCGCTCGAAGGTCTCATGGCGAGAGGAGTCGCGGTAGGGGACCTCACCGGTGAGGCACTGGTAGAGCGTCACGCCGAGGGCGTAGACGTCGGTACGCGGTCCCACGACGCCCGAGCGCGACGTGATCTGCTCGGGAGCCATGTAGTCGGCGGTCCCGATGGCATCGGCCGAGTGCGTCAGATCGAGGCTGGATCGATCATCGTGCGCCAGCCCGAAGTCGACGGTGACGGGTCGACCGTCCGGCTCGATCATGATGTTGCGCGGGTTGACGTCGCGGTGGATCACGCCGTGCCCGTGTGCGTGCTGGAGCGCGCGCGCGACGCCCAGCATGATCTCGGCGATCGAGCGGTAGTCCTCGCGATCCCAGTCCGGGCCCTCGATCCGCTCACGAAGCGAGACTCCGGACAGCAGCTTCATCGCATAGTGCGGCATCGGACCTTCGAGATCGGCCGAGAGAATCGGCACGATGCCCGGGTGGTCGAGTCGTCCGATGACCTCGACCTCGCGCGCGAAGCGCCGCAATCGACTGGCGCCGAAGCCGCGCGAGTCGAGCACCTTCAGGGCGTCGAGCCGATGCTTGACCGATTGCTGCTCCGCTTCGAACACCACTCCCATACCGCCGCGCCCGATCGGTCGATGCAGCTCGAAGTCGCCCAGCACGGTTCCCGGCTCGAGACCCTCGATCGGATCGAAGGCGTCCGCCAGCGACTGCAGTGCATCGCGCGCCTGCTCGAGCCCGACCTCGTCGACGAAGTCCCCGAGCTCCGCCTGGAGATCCTCGTGCGTTTCGCCGCTCGTGCTCATGACTCGCCGTCGGTGCGCGCAGCGATCGTACGCTGGAGCTCCGAGTACGCTCGGTAGAAGCGTTTGCGGACGGTCTCGATCGGAGTCTCGAGCTCGGTCGCGATCTGACCGAACGCTTGGCCGGCCAAACGACGCTGCACGACCTCGCGATAGGCGGGCGTCAGTCGATCGCACAAGGCCGTCAACCAGCGCACCTGATCGGCGCGCGTCACCTCGCCCTACGACATCTCACGCTGCTCGAGGCGCTCGAGCTTGAACTCGGATCCGAGCGCGGATTCGCCGTGGAAGTGGCCGGCGGCCTCCGAGCGTCGGGCGATCAGCCACGAGGCATTCTTGAACAGGCGTCCCTTGAACGTGTCGAGCGTCGCGTCCTCGGGCAGGCTCGCCAAGCTTCGAAAGACCTGGACGAACGTCTCCTGGGAGAGGTCGGCGGCGGAGACGTGCCGCTTCAGCCGGCGCCACATCTTGCGATCGATGTACTGGCGCAGGTCGGCGGTGAATCGCTCGACGAGTTGCTGCTGGGCGGGAAGGCTGCCCTGAGCAGCCTCGCTCAAGAGTGGGTGCATGCGGTGTCCTGACGGGTTCCAAAGCGATTCCGTCAGCATAAGCGGCTCGGCAGCGCGTCTCAACGCTGCAGGCAGCCCGGTGCCGCGCCGGGAGGAGCGAACCGGCGAAGCCGGGAAATCGGCCCTCGCTCCCCAGCCCTTCATCCCGAGCCCAACCAGTGCGAAGACACCCCGCTGCCGCGAAGGCAACGGGGTGTCTCTCGATCAACGGAGATCGAGGCGCTCCGTCGATCAGAGGACTCCGATCTGGAGCAGCATGAGCGCATCCGAGGACGGCCAGTTGACGATGCTGTAACCGCCGGGCGTGCCGTCGGCCCCCAATCACCTTGAGAGAGACTGCTCGGCCCGAGGTCACTCTGAGCGGGATCCTCGATGACGTGCCAGATCACGACACCGGAGCTGGAGAGGTACTCGTCGTAGTTGGGATCGCTGGGCGAGCTCTGACCGGCTCGCCGGGGCACGGGTCGCGAAGAGGAGGTCTCCCCAGTGCTCGAGCTCAACTCTTCACCCAGGCGACCACGCGCAGCGGTCCTCCGCTGCCGCCTCGGATCTTCATCGGTAGCGCGATCACCAGGAACCCGCGCTTCGGAAGCTGATCGAGGTTCGCGACGTTCTCGAATGCCGGGATGTTCGCATCGAAGAGGATCCGGTGGCTCTCGAAGTGGGTGGACTGCCCGAAGTCGATGCTCGGCGTATCGAGGCCGATCGCGTGAACGTCGCGCTCCTCGACGAGCCAGCGCGCGGCGTCCGGATGCAGCCCCGGAAAGTGCAGCAGCGCCACCGCCTCGGGCCCTCTTTGAGCAGTCCCCATGTAACGCTCGCGATCGGGCCAGTATTGGGCGAAGCCCGTGTTGAGCAGGACGATGCTGCCAGCGGGTATCGTCCCATGCTCCGACTCCCAGGCGAGGAAGTCCGAGACCGTCACTTGGTAGT
The DNA here is from genome assembly GCA_029260795.1 of Planctomycetota bacterium. Taxonomy (GTDB): domain Bacteria; phylum Planctomycetota; class OFTM77; order OFTM77; family OFTM77; genus OFTM77. The sequence continues at coordinate 31,752 of JAJDCO010000069.1, forward strand.
CGCGATCGCGCGCGCAGGGCTCGGTCGCGTCGAGGACGATGCCCGGTCCGATCAAGCGATCCAACGGAATCTCATCGACCGTCTGGCGCTCCGCGGCAAAGTGGATGGGAGCATCCAGGTGCGTCCCTCCGTGCTCGGCGGACCGGAACGAGTTCGCCTCGTAGTAGTACCCCTTCTCGTTCATTCCCTTGGCATCGACCGTCAGCTCGAAGCCATCGGCCGTCGGCCAGTAGACGGTCGATGCGTCGAAGGCGTGCGTCAAGTCGATCCAGCGACCCGACGTCAGGTCGGGAGCCGTCGACTGACAACCGGTGAGGATCAAGGTGCTGACAAACAACGTTCGGTAGAATCGGTCACGAGACATCTTTGGCACTCCTGGCTCTCGAAGATCCGCGATCGGCACCGGTCGCCAGGATCATGCCACCATCTCGTTCCGAACACGAGCCGTCGCGCACTTCGGCGTCGCTCCTTGCCCACGGGCCGAGGCCTCCCTTGCATCGTTGACGACCCCGCGGCCCTTCTTCATGCTGCCTTCACGGCCTCTCGATAGCCTCCACCCATTCCTCATCAACCTTCCTGGAGCTCCGACCTGATGTCGCCCAGCCGCCCCTCCTGCTTCGCGACGGTCCTTTGGCTCGCCGCTGTCCTCACGCCGACGACGACGGCCGATCCGAGACACGACGCGAGCGACACTTCGCGCCCGAAGCTCGTGCTGATGATCACGATCGATCAGCTGCGCGGTGACATGCTGCCTCGGTATGAGAAGCGCTTCGAAGCCGGCCTCGAACGCCTCATGAAAGAGGGGTTGCTCTACACGAATGCGCACTACCCGTACGCGACGACCTTCACAGCGGTGGGTCACGCAACGCTCGCCACAGGGGCGAGCCCGATCGATCACGGCATCGTCGGCAACCAATGGTTCGAGCCCGGGCTCGAGAAGATGTACTGCGTGCAGGACGCGCAGCACGGCCAGAGCCCGCGCAACTTGACGAGCACGACGATCGGCGACGAGCTGATCATGGCGACGGCGGGCAAGGCTCGCGCATTCAGCATCTCCGTGAAGGACCGCGCGGCGATCCTTCCGGGCGGTCAGCTCGGTAAGGCGTTCTGGTATGACCGGCGCACGGGCAGCTTCATCACGAGCAGGTATTACTATGACGCCGCTCCGAGCTGGCTGAACGACTTCAATGCGGGCGACCCCACGGCGCGCTGGGTCGGGAAGAGCTGGACGCTGCTGCATGATGTGAGCTCGTACGTCTACGGCGCCCAGGACGATCGTGCTTACGAGATCGGGGGACCGCTCGGAAACACGTTCCCCCATCCGCTCGGCGAGACGAAAGGAATCGTTCAGTCGACTCTGCGAGCGACGCCTTTCGGAGACGAGCTGCTTCTCGAAGCTGCCCGAGCATTGATGATCGCGGAGGAGATCGGGCAGAGAGGGAGCACGGACTTCTTGGCGATCAGCTTCTCGGCCAGCGACTACGTGGGGCATGCCTTTGGTCCCAACAGCCTCGAGGCCGAGGACAATCTCCTGCGTCTCGATCGAACGCTCGGCAAGCTCCTGAGCTTCGTCGACGAGCAGGTCGGTCTCGATCGCACCGCGGTGGTCTTGTCATCGGACCACGGCGTGGACGCCATCCCCGCCCATCGGCGCCAGGTGATCCGCTCCGCGCATTCCGGGGACGTGGCTCCAGCGGAGAGTGATCTCCTGCCTGCCAGCCCGAGAGACGGAACGAGCACCGCCCCTCCGTCTCACGACCACGATGACGACTTCTGTCAGTTCGGCGGTCGACTGGCAGGCTTCGAGCTGATGAAGCGAGCCAATGCGCACCTGCGAGAGCAATTGGGAACCGAGCACGATATCGTCGCCGCTTATAGCGACCCGGGCTTCTATCTCGACCTCGCCGCGATCGACCTCAGCGACGTTGGCGCGATCGAAACGATGCTGGCCGACTTCCTCATTGCGCAAACCGGGGTGGCTCGAGTCTTCACGAGAACGGCACTCGCGAACGGCACCGTACCCGGCGACGCCGTCGCCCAGCGCGTGCTCCGCTCATTCCACCCCAAGCGCTCGGCCAACGTCGCGATCGTTCAAGATCAGGGCTGGTACCTCTGGGAGAGAATGGAAACCACCTACGCCGCCATGCATGGCTCCCCGTACAGCTACGACACTCACGTCCCGATCTTGATCCGGACGCCCGGAGGTCCCACCGGTCGCACCGCACGAGCCGTTACCCCCCAAGACATCGCGCCGACATTGGCACAGATCCTCGGCATCCTGTCGCCAACCGGCTGCTCCGGTGAGCCTCTCGTCGAGGCCCTCCCAAGCAGCCAGCGGTAGGCACGGACGCGCAGCAGCCGGATCGAACGGCCAAACGCCCTGCCACAGCGCCCCAGCGAACGAACCGCGCGCGCAACCAGCGGATCGAACGTCCACAACCGCGCAGCCACCGCATGGCTGTGAGCCGGAGCGAAGCGACCGGATCAAGCGGTCGAACGTCGGGGAAGCATCCCGGCGTCCCACAACGCAAAAGCCACGACCCCACCAGCGCCCAAAGAACCGCAAGCGAAGCGAGCGCGCAGCAGCCAGCGACCCTCTGCTCTCTCCCAATAGCGTCTTGACCTCGTGCGCGCCTCACGGCACGATTGGGGTCCCAAGAAACACGTGCCGCCCA
>JAJDCO010000070.1 GCA_029260795.1 Planctomycetota bacterium
CCGACCCTTCGAGCCGGTGAATGCCGAGCAGTTCATCCTGCGCTTCTACGACTTCGTTCGGCCCATCGACGGTGCGAGTGCGCCCGGTCCGTATCCCTCGGAGAACGTGGTACTGTTCGTCGATCCGATCGATCCGACGACTCACAGCCTGGCCCTGCAATGGTCCCTCGATGGCAACCCGCTGCCTGGGCAGCAAGGTCTTCAGCTCGACGTCGCGGCCTTGGATCTGTTTCCCGGAGTCTATTCGGTCTCGGTACGAGTCGAAGATCCGACGCCTTGGGTCCGCAATGAGTCGGCTCGCACGCAGAAGATGAGCGAGACGCGTGAATGGACCGTTCTCCATCAGATCCCACCCCAGGTCGTCTCGATCACTCCGAATCGAGGTGCGATGGGCGGCGGCGACGTCGTGACGCTCACCGGCGACGGCTTCACGCTGGAGACCGAGGTCACCTTCGATGGGCGACCGGCTGCTTCGATCACGGTCCTCGATCGCCGGACGATGATCGTCGAGACGCCTCCTTGCCCGCTCCCGACCTCCGGAACGCCGGGACTTCAGGCGCTGGGTCATGATGTCGATGTGCATGTGACCACGGTCTACGGGACCGGCACCGTCACGAAGGGCTATCGGTATTCCGCAAAGAAATGAGGCGGCGGGAGTGCGATCAAACAGAGCCGCGCACGGCGATCGGCCGTGAGCTGTTGGTGCGATCAAACAGAGCCGCGCACGTCGATCGGCCGTCAGTTGGTGCGATCAAGCAGAGCCGCACACGGCAATCGGCCGTGAGTTGGTGCGATCAAGCGGAGCCGCACACGGCAATTGGCCGTGAGTTGATCGAGTGACGTCGAATTCGGAGCAGCTGTGCGTCGTTCGAAAGGCGTGCCTCGAGTAAGCGGGATGCAGCAACGCGCATCCTGCTGCCCGCTTACTGGATCTCGTCGGCTCGCAAGTCGGTCACCGCGAGGTCACTCCCTGGCCATTCCGGTATCGTCGTGACGCGTCATCGTGCGCGGCTCTTCCAATCCCGTCGGTCAGCGCGAGATCTGCTGAATAGCCGTTCCAAGACCGTCGCGCCGATTCCCGTACGAGTAAGCCGGGCGGGAGCGCATTGGTCGGCATTCTGCCACTTTCCTCGCAATTCCGCCGGCGCCCTATCTTGACATCCCGCATGCGGGCCTCAGAGAATAGAGCGATCGGGAGATCCTGAGAATCACTCGGGGAGCACCGGATCGTGGCATTCCTCATTCCCAGTCGCATCATGCCCTGTCGTGGTAGCCACCGACGGGGAGGTGTCGTGCCGATGAGCTCGTCCTTCCTGCAGAAAGGCGGCTGCCACAGTCAGGCCGTGGGACTGGCTGGAGGCCTCCCGTGACTCCGCGGCACGACTTGGAACCAACGGCATCGCCGGAGGCTCGGTCCCAGGTTGGCATACGGGCCCTGCTCTCTGCGATCCAGGAGGCCGCCGAGAGGGCGGGGCGGATGTACCGTCTGCAGGCTGCGGGGCGGGAGGTCGTCCGCGGCAGGATGTTGGACTGGTTTCTTCGCCGAGGACCGTCTGCGATCCGGCGGCGAGAGGATCCAGGTGCCCTTACCGCGTACGTGTGGCGAATCGCCTCGCGCGTCGCTCGAGCCCAGGCAGACACGTTGTCGGAGAAGCGCCGCGAAAGGGGGCGGGTGCTGGAAGCGTTCGCGGGCGAGGCACCCTTCCCCTCGGGGCCGGGCGCCTCGCCCGAGGCTCCTGCAGGGGCCAGCCGATTCCTGGACGCCTGCCTCTCTGAGTTGACGCCTCACCAGCGGGAAGTCGTGCGTCTGCACGTTCTCCAAGACCGGACTCTCGAGGAAGCCGCCTTCTGTCTCGGCACGACCCGGAACGCGGCCCGGCAGGCATCTCGCCGAGCGATCGCGCGCCTCAGGCGCCACGCGGACGAGCTGACGTCTGCTATCGGTTGCCCCCCCCGAGGCGTCAGGTCGATCAGGACGAGCCGAAGAATGACGTCGAACCCGGCCCCCCGGACCCCACTATCGAGTGACGGGAGACGTCTGACCGACGAAGTGGCAGCGCCGACGGGCAGTGCCTGACCCAGATTGCGTCCGATGGCAGGCCGGTTGGACCTCACTGCTGAGACATCGCCCCTCAACGTGCCCGGTTGTATCTCGGGTCTGTCCCAAGTCTTCGAAGGAGTCAGAAGGAGACGAGATCATGAAACACAAGCGATTCACTACCATCGTCGTGGCGCTTCTCGCATACGCGACCGTCACGATCTGGATCGCGATGGACACGCAAGCCTCGGCGAACACCGACTCTGCACCGGACGAAGTGTTCGGTGGGGCGCCCCTGGCCTTCAGCTACTGCTGCACCCATGCATGTCTCAAGTCGGACCAGACGGCATGCCCCCAGAAGCACAACTGCTTGCGCGTCAGCAATGGCGAGGAGGACATCTGCGTCGAGTGGAAGAACAACACGCCGCCGAGCAAGCTCTGCTACACGGTTCCGCAGGGCACCTGTGTTGGGCCAGTGGGGTCCTGCAACAACCCGGTGGACCCTAATAAGGTGTGCCAAGTAAAATACGTCGGCACTCCTGATCCTGTGACTGGCAGTTGCGATGGGAAGTGCATCACTGAGTCGGAGAACTGCGGCGAGTATCACAATTGTCCTCAATGAGTGGTGGGTGGATGCCGGGTAGGCTCGCGGTGATCGCAATCACCTTGGCGGCTGCCATGATCACGATACGACTCTGCTCCGAAGACTCTTCGGAAAGCGAAATCGGCTTGCCAGGGGAACCGGCGAGTCCACTCTTGATCGATGCTCGCCGCGGCAGGGAAACGGCACCACTCCCAAGGCTGGAAACGCGAGCTCCGGAGGAGAAGGTCGACCGCCCGCGGGAATCTCCGCTTCTCCCGCGGGAATCTCTGCTTCCTGGGTTCGATCACACAGAGTCAAGTGCTCCACTAGGGCCATGCGGAGACTTGCAACACTCCGAGCTTCCGCATATCGATGACGAATTCTATGACATCAACCATGATCATCAGAATGATGTCTCCATGCTGAGGGACATGGCGAGGGAGTATGAGATACCGCAACTGCTGCGGTTTACAGAAGTCAATCCGGACTCTCTCGAGTTCACCGACGATGCCATCGCCGCGATCACGGAGGCGGTAGGTCCCGACCTTCAGGCTTACCGCGATCTCGACAAGAAAGTCGGTGAGATTACTCATGCTGCCACGAGGCGCAATATCAAAGACGGACGCTGCGAAGAGCCCCTGTATACCGATAGTGGTTACCCGATCATCCCGCGAGCGTCGTCGCCCGATGAATTGTGGACGCACGCGCGCGGGGATCATGGGGACTATTTCGTGCGGTTCGACAAAGAGCACAATCCTGAGGTCTTCCAGATGCGGGACCGGCGATTGGGTGCCGCCGAGGCGCTGCTCGTCGACTTCCGTCGTCTGGTCCAGCTCTACGGTCACGAGAAGAACTGAGCATTCGCAAGCAAGAAGGGAGGCCGGTCCTGATCATGGGGCCGGCGTGGGGAAGGGAAAGACACGAAACGGCCGAGTGATGCTCCATCTCATTTTGGTCCTCCTGCCCGCATTGTGCCAGAGCAACGTTGACGTCGAGCAGGTCTCCAGGCCCCTTGCTGTCGCGTCCGGTGTCGATCGCGGCCTGGTACAGGCGGCGCACGGCGCATTGCTTGCGCGGGAACGGTTGTACTTCCGCTGTTCGGGCCGCTACACCCGGGACGTTCGTCAAGGCGAGCATATCGAGCTGGCCGCTGAAGCTCTGATGGCTGATGGCAATTCCCGAGCGGCTTCATTGCTGAAGTGCCCGAGCTCGACAGCGAGGTCGTCCCGCGCGCCGGGCTCGTCACGGTGCCCTACGACGACGTCGAGACCCCCGAAGACCTCATCCGCCTCGTCGAGCGACGCCTCAACGTCGCCTTCGAGACCGAGCATACTCTGATCGGTGAATCCAAACCACGTCGGCGCAGGCGTGATGCCAGGCGCGGAGCCGCGCACGGCGATCAGCCTTGACGCGGTCGAGCGACATCGATCCGAAGCAGCAGTGCGTCGTTCGAACGCGTGCCGCGAGTAAGCGGGATGCAGGAGCGCAACTATCGCGCATCCTGCTGCCCGCTTACTGGATCTCGTCGGCTCGCAAGTCGGTCATCGCGAGGTCACTCCCTGGCCATTCCGGTATCGTCGTGACGCGTCATCGTGCGCGGCTCTGCCAATCCGATCCCGCGCTTATCAGCGATGCGGGAGCGCATTTGTCGCCCCTCCTGCCACCGTCCTCGCAAATGCATTGGTACACGATCTTGACATCGTGGATCGGAGCGGGTCAACTTTCGAAGATCGCTTGCAGAAGCTGAAGTACTGATGGCAGGTCGCCGCGCGGCTTCGTTGCTGGCGAGTGCCCGAGCTCGACTGCGAGGTTGTCCCGTGCGCCGGAAGCCACCTCCGCGCAGGCGTCGGGAGACCGCTCACTGGATCTGCTTCTCGATCCACTCCTTCACGGCGGCTTCCAGGTCGGGCTTCACGTCTTCGAAGAGGCGATCGAAGAGCTGCATCGAGCGTCGGGTGTAGGTCTCGTTCGACGAAGAGCCGAGGCAGAAGCTCTCCCAATTCTCGAAGGGCTTCTTGAAGCGCCGGTCGCGTGTCGTGGTGAGGAACGTGTAGAAGGCCCACGATTGCGCGTAGAACGTCTGCCCTCCTGAGCCGTCGTGCGCGAAGCTGGCCGCGTCGGCGGTGAGGAACTCGTCGAGTGGTATCCAGCCGCGCAGCAGTGAGCCGAGTCGCCCTGCGTGCATCGGGAGGCCGGTCTCGAGCTTGCCGCGCTCGTAGGTCATCGTGCCGTCCTGACCGAAGAAGCTCGCGAAGCCCTCGTCGTACCAGGAGGGCATCCGCGCGGCGAAGGCCATGCGGAAGAAGAGATGGGCCCCCTCGTGCACGCACACTTGCTCGAGCCCCGGCTGCTCGAAGCTGATCGCCACGCCTTCGTCTCGCCGGGCGAAGCCGAGTGCGTTCTCGAGCCCTTGGAGCTTCTTGGATGACTGGCAGAATCGCTGGAACATCCCCTTGTCCGGGAACACGAACAACCCTATGGGCTTGATCGGCGCTTGCCCGGTGTGCTTCGCGTATTGCGCGTAGGCTTGCTCCATGAGCGCGAGCAGCTCCTCGGCCCGCTCTTTCGAGTTGAGAACACGGACGTAGAAGTGCTTTCCCCGGACCTCTTTTACCTCGCCCTGGTCGGGCAGGAAGCGCAAGACGCTGTCGCGGAACCAGAGCTGCCCGTCGATCTCTGCGAGCTCTTCTTCGAGCAGCCACTGCGAGATGTCGGCGGGCAGGGCGCCCGCTTCCCCGAGCTGGATCGCGCCTGAGTCATCCACCTCGAACGGACCACCGACGCGCTCGAGCGCCGTCAAGAGCAGCCCGCGGGCGAGAGCCTCACCGCGCTCGAACTGGGTGCGCGCTTTCTCGGCCTCTGCCACGTAGCGCTCGAGGAGTGCCCGCTCGAAGCTCTGGGCGTCCTTCTCGAACGCCTTGGCGATGTCGTCCTTGGGCGACTTCCACTTCTTCCTCTTCCAGAACGGGTTGTCGTAGTCCTCGAGCAACGCGATGTCGTTGAGGACCCCCTCGTTCTTCGGGTCGAGCTCGAGCGCGCGATAGAGGAAGTAGATCGCCTCCTTGCGATACCCTTTGAGGTAATACCCCTTCCCGATCCGAATCGTCTCGACATAGATGTCGCGCAGATCGCTGATCGTCAGCTCATAGCGTTGCGTTCGATCTTGTGCCGACGGCAGCTCGAAGCCGGCCAGCCACAACAGTAGCGGTACGCTGAACGTCATCATGCGTCTCTCCTGGTCGGAGTCCATTCCCGAGAGGCTCGGCTCTTTCGGCCAAACCATGACGAGATCTTATCCCTTGGGATCCCGGACGTCTCGTGGCTTTCGTGCTGTCGGGCAGACCCTGATCCGCGAATCCGAAGCCACTTCCGCGCAGGATTAGGGCGACCGCGGCCGAGCATCCCCATCGTCGCGGGTGGGGGATGCGAGGTGTTCTGCAAGAGCTCTCCGAATGCGTCCTGCCTTGCCGTGGCTATCCCGAATGGGACCTCCGGAGTATCCCTCCCTCTTGCATTGGTGAGGGCATTGACAGCGGCCGGGTGAGCTTCCGAAAACGGGCCGTGCCGGGAGAGCTCGAGGCTCATTCGGGGAGAACTGACTCGTGAGAGTTCCCGTTCTCAGTCGGTATGCGACCGATCCTCGTTGGCACCTCCGACCTCTACCAAGCTCCTCCGCCCTCCACAGATACGGCGAGCGTTGTCAGGTCATGGTCATGGTTCTGGCCGGAGGCTCGTGGTGAAGTCACGAAACGACTCGGAGCCCACCTCCGCCGCAAGCGGGTCCCGGCTCGACCTGCAGGCCCTGCTCTCGGTGATCCAGGTGGCGGCCGATAGGGCGGGGCGGATGTAC
>JAJDCO010000008.1 GCA_029260795.1 Planctomycetota bacterium
CATCTCGCTAGTCTTGTTTCATCGCGGCGCGGCGCACGTCGTGCCGCTGCTCGAAGATGTCCCGGTCGTCATCGGGCGCTCCGAGCCGGCAGACCTGACGCTCGACGACCCCAACCTCTCGAGGAGCCACGCTCGCTTCACGCTGCGCGCGGACGGCGTCTGGGTCGAGGACCTCGGCTCGACGAACGGGACCCGGATCAACGGCGGACCGATCACGAGGCCTCTGCGCGTGGGGCTCGGCGACGGGGTCCGCCTCGGTGCCCTCGCCGTCGCGATCGCCCCCATCCCCGCGCCGGGAGAGCCCGATGCCTCGCCGAGGGCGGCGACCGCGGAGTTGCTCGGACAGAGCTCCGTCATGGCGCACGTGCGAGAACTGATCGCCCGCGTCGCCGCGCACGAAGTCGTCGTGCTCGTGCGCGGCGAGACGGGCACCGGCAAGGAGCTCGTCGCGCGCGCCGTCCATCGGATGAGCTCGCGTCGGGACGGCCCCTTCATCCCGGTCAACTGCGGCGCCATTCCCGAGACCCTGCTCGAGAGCGAGCTCTTCGGCTACGCCAAGGGCGCCTTCACGGGCGCCAACGCCGATAAGTCCGGGCTGTTCGAAGCCGCAAATGGGGGGACCTTCTTCCTCGATGAAGTCGCCTCGATTCCGCACACGATGCAGATCAAGATCCTTCGGGTCCTTCAAGAAAACGAGGTACAGCGCGTCGGCGAGACTCAGCCGCGCTCCGTCGATGTCCGCATCGTGGCAGCGACCAATCGCGACCTCAAAGGCGAGGTCGAAGCCGGACACATTCGAGAGGACTTCTTCTATCGACTCAACGTCATCAACATCGCGATTCCCCCGTTGAGGGAGCGCCCCGGAGACGTCCTCGCTCTCGCCAGCAGCTTTCTCGACTCGTCGTCCCGAGAGATCGGCCGACCCTTTCGCGGGTACCTCCCCGAGGCGGCCGCCGCGCTGGAGGCCTACGATTGGCCGGGCAACGTTCGCCAGCTTCGCAACGCCATCGAGCACGCCGTCATCGTCGGCACGCCGCCCGACATCGAGGTCGAGGACCTGCCGAGCGAAGTGAGGGGAGGTGGGACGAGCGCCGAGGCTCGGGCCGTTCCGACCGGAGACAGCAGCGACCCCGGGTTGGTGACCCTCGGGGAGCTCGAGCGCTTGCACATCATCCGCGTGCTCGAGTCGACCGAGTTCCATCAGGCCAAGGCCGCCGAGATCCTGGGGATCAATCGCCGCACCTTGTACCGCAAGATTCGCGACTACGGCCTCAAGCCGGATTGACCACCCGGCGCGGCTCAGACGCCGCAGTAGCCCTCGAAGCCCAGGTCGACCTCGTCCCCGCGCACGATGACTGGCACCAAGCGCTCGCCGCCGCTGTAGGCCAACAGCTCGGGCAGCCGGTCGGGCTCGCGATCAAGATCGACGTAGATCACGGCCTGACCTCGGTTTCGGTAGTGCTCGAGTGCCAGCTCCGTGAAGGGACAGCTCAGCTTGCCGTAGATTGTGATCATCGTTCCGACTTCGAAGATCTTGGGATTCCTCGCCGGATTGACGAGACTGGAGCATCTGGATCCTGAGACGGCTCACCGGTCCGGCCCGCCGACGGACATCGTGCCGAGGCTGCGTGCCTCGGCGAGGTTTGACAACAAAAAACGAGCAGTCGAAAACTCGGCTCGTCACCCTGTCGTCCAAGGCGTCCGTTGCTCGCACTTCCGGTATTGGTCGGAGAATCGTTCGATGAGACGACTCGTGACGCGCTGTTTTCCTTGGACCTTGGCCCTGCTCGCCTGGATCGCGCCCCTGGCAGGGGCCCAGATCATCTACATCGATCACCCCCATCACCCCCATCCCCCGACGCTCCCTCGCCCTGTTCCCGGACCTCCCACCGAACGCCTTCTCCTCGAGAGCTATCGCGCCGACGTCGAGATCCACGACGGGATCGCCAAGACGACCGTGAAGCAGGAGTTTCGCAACCCGCTGTCGCGCGTTGCCGAAGGACAGTACCTCTATCCGATTCCGCCCGGCGCCGCCGTGCAGGACTTTCGGATGATCATGAACGGCAAAGAGATCAAGGGTGAGGTCCTCGACCGAGACAAGGCGCGCGCGATCTACGAGGGCATCGTGCGCCGGCAACGAGATCCTGGGCTCCTCGAGTACCTGGGCTACGGCCTGATGCGCGCCTCGATCTTCCCGGTGCCCGCCAACGGCAAGATCGAGGTGTCTCTGACCTATTCGGAGGTGCTGGAGAAGGAAGGCGGCGCGCTGTTCACGTTCGAGCAGCCGACGGGCGCTTGTCGAACGGCCGGTGAGAACCCGCGCGTGGCGGTCTCGGTCGCTATCACGACCCAAGTGCCCCTCAAGATGGTCTTCTCGCCGACCCACAACGTGGAGATCCTCAAGAAGGACGACCACCACGCCCAGGCGTCGTACGAGTCCTCGAGCGGCGACGCTCGCGACTTTCGCCTGTTCTACTCACTCGCGCGCTCCGAGTTCGGTGTCACCGTTCTCACGCACCGCGAGCCGGGAGCGAAGGACGGGACCTTCATCCTGAACCTCGCACCGCAGCTCTCGGCGGCTGACATCGCACGCCAGCCCAAGGACGTCGTCTTCGTCGTCGACACCTCCGGCAGCATGAGCGGGGAGAAGATCCAGCAGGCCAAGGGTGCCTTGAAGTACTGCCTGAGGTCGCTGGGTGAAAAGGACCGCTTCAACCTGGTGCCCTTCAGCATCGAGGCGCGACCGTTCTCGGAGCAGCTCGTTACGGTGGAGAGTGGCTCGATCGAGCGCGCACTGTCGTTCGTCGATCGAATCGAAGCATCCGGCGGTACCAACATCCGCGACGCGCTTGTGACGGCGCTCGATGGGCATGATCGGAAAGCCGGCCGCGTCTTCCAGCTCTTGTTCGTTACCGACGGCCTGCCGACCATCGGTGAGACCGACGTGCAGAAGATTCTGGGGGACTTTCGGGTCGCCAACAAGTCGCAGGTGCGTCTGTTCCCGCTCGGCGTCGGCAACGACGTCAACACCTTCCTCCTCGACAAGCTGGCCGAGGAGAACCGGGGCTCCCGCGAGTACGTGCGGCCTCAGGAAGATCTCGAGGTCAAGATCTCGGGCTTGTTCGCCAAGATCTCCGAGCCTGCCCTCGTCGATCCGAAGATCACCGTCGACGGCATCGAGCTCTTCGAGGTCTTTCCGAATCGGCTCCCGGACATCTTCCGGGGCTCGGATCTCACCGTGATCGGGAAGTACCGCGGCGAAGGCCACCACGCCATTCACCTCAGCGGTCTCCAAGGCGGAAAGGAGAAGACCTGGGTCTTCGAGGCCACCTTCACCGCCGCCGATGAGAAGCACGATTACTTGCCGCGCCTTTGGGCGACGCGGAAGGTCGGGTACCTGCTCGATCAAATCCGTCTCCACGGGCAGAACCAGGAGATGATCGACGACGTCATTCGGCTCGCCAAGCAGTACGGCATCGTGACGCCCTACACCTCGAACTTGATCGTCGAGGAAAGCGAGCTAGCCGCCTTGACCCGCAACCGCAACGCGACCGGCGCCGCCGGTTACTTCCTGGGTCGAGGTGACCGAAGTGTTCGCCACCGTGAGGCCACCGAGTCGCTCCGGAGCCTGGGCTACGTCTCGGGCGGAGGCAATCGCGCCGCTGGAAGGCCCTCTCCGGCGGGCCCGACGACGCCAGGGGCGGGAGCCCCATCGACGCCGGCGTCGGGAGAAGCCGCCGTGCGCCTCAGCCTCGAGGCCAAGAAGCTCGCCGATGCCAGCTCGTCCGCGCCCGTGCTTCCGAGCGCCGGCCGCGACAAGAAGAGCGGCGAGCGCCTCATCCGTGAGGTCGACGGGCAGATCTTCTACCGGATCGCCGAGGTCTGGGTCGATCGCCGTCATGCTGAGAAAGACGAGGACGAGCAGAAGAAAGTGGAGCTGAAGCGCATCGAAGCCTTCGGCGACGAGTACTTCGCGCTCGTGAAGAAGCACCCGGCTCTCAAAAAATACTTCGCCTTGGGAGACCGTGTGATCGTTTGTTTCCAAGGGACGACCTACGAGGTCGTTTCGCCGTGATCGCCTGAGAGTGGCGACCGGGCTCGAGCTCACGGCTCGGGCCCGGGCCCGCCGACCTGATCCGCCCGGAGGAAGACTATGCGTCCGTTGATCGTGCTGGGATCGATCCTACTGGCTGCCGCCCTGTTGGGGATCTCCCTCTGGGTGCTCGGCGAAGACGAGGCCGTCTCCGCCGATTCCACCTCGGAGGTCGTTGACGTTCCCGGGCAAACCGCCTTGGCTCAGCCGGTCCAGGCGACTCCGCTCGATCCGGAAGAGGAGGTCTCACCGGTGATCGACGTCGACGGCTACCGAGGGGACGGAGTCCTCTATGGGCAGCTACTCGGCATCGACGGCCAGCCGGTAGTAAAAGGCGAGGTCTGGGTCTACGGCGCAATCGATCCCCAGCTCAGTCAGCTCCTCGAGAACCGAGAAGCTCATTCCGAGCAAGTCCTGGAGCTCTACGCACAGCTCTTCCAGCAACAGGCTCAGGTCGAGGGCTCACCCTGGCAGCCCCGGCGTGTGCGACGGGTGACGACGGACGAGGACGGGCGGTTCCGAATCAACGATCTGGCGGCCGGGAAGTTCTCCGTCGACGCCCATGACGGGACCTATTCGCTGGTCGCGCCCGTTCCGGTCGAGCTCGTCGAGTCCGGACCGAGGGTCGAGGTCGACCTGGCACTGTCGCTTGGCTCGACCGTCACAGTCTATGTCCGCGACACCTTCGGTCAGCCGCTCGCCAACGCCAAGGTCTCGGCCCAGACCATTCCCGGCGCGATGAAGTCACTGGGCAAGTCCGCGACGCACCCGGGCATCCGCGACCCGATCACGCAACGCCGCGCACGGACGAATGAGCGTGGTGAGGCACGACTCGTCGGCCTGCGGACCGGCGGAACCGTCCAAGTAGAAGCGTCGTTGAAGGGGTATTATCTGGCCGAGAACGTGCCACCGATCTCCCTCTCGGGCGATGCGAGCGTCACGGTGCAGCTCGGCGCCTACTCGGTGCTCGCCGGTGTCGTAATCGGGATCGATGGCCAACCGGCCGCGAAAGCCAACGTCGCGGTCGAAGGGCAGTCGGACGTGAGCTGCGACGACGAAGGACGCTTCCGGTTGGAGGACGTTCAGGTCGGGGAAGGCCCGCTCACTCTGCGCGCGGCGACGCCCGATCTCGATGGCATCGCACGTGAGACCCTGACGCTCGTCAAGGGGCAGAAGCGCGAAGACCTGCGCATCTTGCTCCAGAAGTCGGCTCGCATCCACGGCCGCGTCTCCGATCGGCGCGGAATGCCGATCGCCGGGGCGACGGTCTGGGCGAATCGGCAAGCAGATCGCTCTCAGATCGCCAACATGCACCGGGCCATGACCGAAGACCTGCTGGCCTTGGGGAACGGTCTACCGGTCGCCGCGCCGTCTGAGATCGGGTCGTATCTGGACGCTGGAGAGTACATGGAGATCGTCGACGAGGCGATCGAGGAAGACGAGATCTTCTCCTCCTACGAGATGGTGTCGGAGGACGTGGAAACGGCGTTCACATCGACCGAAGTGGTCGCGATCTCGAACGACCAATGGGTGTTCAGCTCGAGCACGGGCTCTTCGGCTATCCAGCTCGCGCCCTCGATTCAGATCGATTTCGGCGATCGTCTCTCGCGGCTCACGATGAACGTCGACTCGAACTCCTGGCTTTCGGTCGCTCCGAGCGCGGCACTCATGAGCGGAGAAGGAAGGGCGGTTACGACCGACGAAAACGGAGAGTACGAGATCCTCGGACTGTGGCCGGGCACGTTCAACGTGAACGCATCGGCCGAGGAGTACCTGCCGGCTGACGAGACGGTGACCGTCGAGCTTCCGGTCCTCGGTGCCGAAGGACAGGCGAGCTTCGAGCTGACTCGCGGCGCGCGGCTCGAGGGCGTGACCTATGGCCCCGATGGGCTACCCGCCAAGAACATCGACATCTTCGTGCTCAACAAGGGCGAGTACACTGCAACAGTATCCTCGGACGAAGAGGGCCGCTACGTGGCGACGGGCTTGCCGGAAGCGACCTACGACATCTTCGCTCGCAGCGGCGACTACTCGGTTCTCGCTCAGATCAATGGGCGCCTGCTTCAGGTCGAGCAGGACTACCTCGGCGTGGATCTGCACCTGCTACCCGGAGGTAAGATCGTCGGCTTCGTCACGGACATGGCGGGCCGACCGATCCCCAACGCGCAGGTGAACGTAACGACGATGATCGACGGACAGGTCTCGCGCGACGCTCACGCGGACGAGTCCGGAGCCTACGTCATCGAGAACCTCTACGACGGCGAGTATCGCTTGTCGGCGACGTCGGGCTCGCACCTGCCCGGCCAGGTCGAGAACATCTTCGTGCGGCGTGGGGACGTGCTGCCTCAGGATGTCCGGCTCTCACGCGGTGGCGTGGTCGCCGGGCGCGTGATCGACGAGATGGGGACTCCGGCCCCGAAGGTCAACGTCTTCCTGCACCATGGCATCGATCGTCAGGTCGTCGAGACCGACGCCCAAGGCGAGTACCGCTTCGAGAAGATCGCGGCCGGACCCTGCCGCGTGTTCGTGCGCTCGGACGACTACCGGCGCAACGCTTACCGCGAGGTCACCCTGACGGCAGAAGAGGAGCGCCTCCACTTCGACATCCAGCTTCATCCGGCCGGCCGCGCGATCGGACGCGTGCTCGGAAAGGGTGGCGTGGGCCCCGGCGGCTTGACCGTCCAGGCACGCTCCCTGCCGGATGGTCATGTCACGCGCAAGGGGACGACCTCCGACGACGGACGCTTCGAGATCGAGAACCTCTACGAAGGTCGCTACCGGCTCTTCGTCGAGGGTCAAGAAGAAAGCGCCGTGACCTTCACCGTCGGGCCGTCGGGAGTCGCGTCCGACTTGACGGTCACATACCAGGATTGATCTCGATCGGGCGTGTCACAAAAACGGTTTTCCGTCAGTCCGTCCGCCGGCTATAGTCGAACAACGTGATGACGAGAGAACGACCTGCGCGCTCCTCGCCGTGCAGGTCGTCGTTGTTTTGAAGAGCCCGGATCATGTCCAAGTTCGACCCCCAAAACTTCCAGACCCGTCCCGGCGGAGAGTTCGACGAGTTCTTCGAGGACATGCTCGAGATCCTGCGCGAGCAGTTCGACGGGCTTCCCGATGACGACCCGCTCGGCGATCTCATCATGATCCATGCCCACAAGAAGTCGCTGCGCAGCCTCTTCTCGGTGCTCGTGGATTCCCAGGGGCTCAACACTCGGGGTGTGGCCGAGCGATACTACTCGGTTCACTACGGGCGTCCGCTCTCTCGAGAGCCGGGATCCTCTCGCCTCGAGATGGACGAGGTCAAAGAGGTCATGGACGAGGCGCGCGCCCTGCTCAGCCGCATTGGCGGAACGCTCGAGATCAGCGAGCAAGGAACCTGGAAGCTCTCATACTGAGCTGCTCGTTTCCTGGCAAGGCTCCCGACCGGCCTCGGTAGGTTCCGGAGTGGCCGCGGCGAACGCGGCACCACCGAACCTACGTGCCCTCGACAACCCCAACCTTCCGAGCTGCACAGGCTTCTCCGCCGCGGAATTCCCATCAACTCTGCCCACGCTCCCCGACGAAATACCAGGACAGGCCCCATCGAGCCTGACCGCAACGTGCGCGGCTCGGAGAGGCCTCGACCGACCGCGGTCGCATCACGGCCCGGTCGGCGCTCCGCCGCTTCGTTTGGGGAGGGTCCACGATGTCACCCATGCCGACCCCACCGGTCAACGCACCCCGGGGGCCGTCATCGCGACGATGGCGCTACCCGATTCTGACGGCGGTCTTCTTCATTCTCGGGGCGGGCCACGCTTGCCGTCTCGGCTCATGGGCGACCGTCGACAGCTTCGACGAGTGGCATCCCGCTCCCGTGACGCCCGAGGTCGAAGACCAAACCGGAACCGCCTACTTCTACCAGGCGAGCTGGTTCGGCATCTCCTTGGGAGAGGCCGTCTTCGGATCGCGACAATTCGCGGCAGACGCCGACGTGCGCCGATTCTTCTTCGAGGCGCGTGACATCGGAGTCGCTCGACTCTTCAGCGGTCGTTGGACTCGCCTCGAGTCGACCCTCGCCCCCACGCTCGAGCCGCACCGTCTGATCGTACGCCAAGAGAGATCCGATGTGTTGCGTGAGCGCGTCTTCGAGTACCCCCGCACGGAAGCGGGGGAGCTCCGCTGCCTGATGCGTGACGGCTCGATCAAGCCACCACCGCCCGGTTGCGAGGTCTTCATCGATCCTCTCGCCGCGGTGCACCAGCTCCGTCGCGTCGAGTTCGAGCCGGGTCTCCGCACCCAGATTCTGACGGCCGGAGGATTGCGCTTCTTCGAGCTGACCTTCTCCTGCGTCGCCCTCGAAACCATCGAGTGGAAAGGCAATCCCGTCCACACCGCCGTCGTGCAGGTGGACTACACCGAGATCAGCCCCGACGGAACGCGCGACGAGGTCGAAACCGCCGGACGCGTTTGGATCGGCAAGGACGAGGAGCGCATCCTCTACCGCGCCGACTACTACGCCTCCATTCTCGCCATCACGATCGAGCTCGATCGAATCGAACGCGCCGAGCCCAGCGAGACGCGATTCCTGTACTAGAAGAACCGGAGTGCGCGCCCAAAGCGGAGTGCGTCCGCGCAGCGCCTCAAAGCCATTCGCGCCAGGATACGTTCCGCGAAGAGGTGACTTCGATCGTTCGAAGGAGTCGCCCAAAGCGGAGCTGACGCCCGAAAGCCGAGTGCGTCCCCGAAGAGGTTCCGCAACATCCGCGCGCTCGCACCTTCGCGAGACCCCCCGTCTCGCCTCCTCACACCGGCTCGATCACCAAGCAGCCGGACGGCACGACCCGCAGCACGAAGTCGGGCGGCACGACCGTCGTCGAGCTGAACTCCGTGACGACGGCGGGTCCCCGCAGCGGCGTCGAGCGACTCAGGTCCTCCCGAGCGATGAACCGCGTCGCGTGACGCTGGCCTCTAAACAGAGCCGGCCGCTCCTCAACCTTCGCTCGCCTTCGACGACTTGTCGAAGGCGTCCGCACGGGCGACCGCTCGCTGCGGATCGAGCCCCGCACCCGCAAGGTCACCGCCTCGACCGACCGATGCGCATGCCGGTGCGAGTAGAGCCGCTCGTGGGCATCGTGGAAGTCGTCGATCAGCGATTCGCTCCACGGCACGGGGATCTCGTAGGACTGCCCGCGGTAGCGCAGGTCGATCGCGCGTTCGATGACGATGCGACTCGCGTCGTCCGTGTGCGCGGCGAGCTGCCGCGTGACAACGCGCGCCAGGCGATCGAGGCCCGTTTCGAGGAACCGTCGGTCGCTCGCGCCTCCGATCGGGCGCAGGACGGTGCGCACCGCGTCTCGCACGATGTCCGAACGCGCCATGCCCCAAGCCGACAGAGCGCCGGGGTGACGAGGGATCAGTACGCGGGGCAGTCCGAGCTCGCGGGCGAGGTCGCAGCCGTGCAGGCCGCCGGCACCTCCGAACGCCACGAGGGAGAAGTCGTGCGGGTCGTGTCCTTGCTGCAGCGAGATCGTCTTGATCGCCCGCACCATGGTCGCGTTGGCGATCTCGAGAATGCCCTCGGCCGCGCGATCGAGCGAGACACCGAGGTGCGAGGCGAGTCGCGCGATGCCGTCGCGCGCCCGGGCCGCATCGAGTGCCATCGTACCCCCGAGTAGGCCAGAGTCTGGCAATCGACCCGCGACGAGATTGGCGTCCGTGACGGTGGGCTCAGTGCCGCGCCCATAGCAGAGGGGCCCCGGGTCGGCGCCGGCGCTCTCGGGTCCGACCTTGAGGCCGCCACCCGAGTCGATGCGCGCGATGGAGCCGCCGCCCGCGCCGACGGTGTGGATCGAGATGACCGGCAACCGAACGGGCAGCTCACCGATCGACATCGATCCGGCGGTCGTGATGCGTCCGTCCTGCAACGAGACGTCGGTCGAGGTGCCGCCCATGTCGAACGAGATGAGTCGATCGAAGCCGGCCTCGCGACCCGCCTCGAACGCGCCCGCGACGCCGCCGGCGGGTCCCGAGAGCACCGTGCGCACCGGCTCGCGGCGAGCTTCGTTGGCCGCGATCCAGCCGCCGTTCGACTGCATGACCCAGAGCCGATCGCGGCCCAGGCTGCGCACCAAGCCCCCGAGATAGCGGTTCATGCGCGGCGCGACGTAGGCGTTGATGACGGTGGTCGAGAAGCGCTCGTACTCCCGGAACTCCGGCGCGAGCTGTCCCGACAAGGAGAGCGGCACCTTCAGGCGCGTCTTCAACGCGCGCGCGATGCGGCGCTCGGGCTTCGGGTCGAGGTAGGCGAAGAGCAGACCGATCGCGATCGACTCGACCTTGGCTGGCTCCAGGCGCCGGATGAGTCGGGCGATCTCGGCGTCGCTCGGTGCGCGCGACTCGCTTCCGTCGGCGAGGGTACGCTGCGGGATCGGGAAGCGGAGGCTCCGGGGCACCAGCGCCGGCGGTCGAGTGACGTCGATGTCGTAGAGCGAGGGGCGGTTCTGACGACCGATCTCGATCAGGTCCTCGAAGCCGCGGTTGGTGATCAGGGCGCAGCGTGCGCCGTCTCGTTCGAGGAGCGTATTGGTGGCGACCGTCGTGCCGTGAACGATGCGCGCGGCCTCGCCGGCAGCGCCGACGCGGGCCAAGGCCTCCAGCACGGCACGGCCCGGATCGTCGGGCGTCGAGGCGACCTTCTCGACTCGGAGCGCGCCGTCTTCCAGGAGAACGAGATCGGTGAATGTCCCCCCGGTGTCGACGCCGACGACGACGGGCGGCGGACCTTTGCGCCGAGCCATGGTGGATGCGTTGCGTGCCTGAAGGGTTTGGGGTAGCCTCGCCGCGAATCGTAGACGAACGCCCTCGGCTTTGCCAGGACTGCCATGGTCGCACTCCTTCTGATCGCCGGAAGCTATCTCCTCGGCGCGGTCCCGTTCGGATTGCTCGTCGCGCGCTGGGCGGCCGGCATCGACATTCGGGACCACGGGAGCGGGAACGTCGGCGCCACCAACGTCGTGCGCACGCTGGGCAAGAAGATCGGCTACTCGGTCTTCGTGTGCGATGTGCTCAAGGGGCTCGTGCCCGTGCTGCTGGCCCGCCGGCTCGAAGGCGCAGCCGGTGCGGCGGAGTGGGTACCCTCGTTGCCGCTGCTGTGCGGCGTCGCGGCCATCCTCGGGCACGTCTTTCCGGTGTACCTACGATTCAAAGGGGGCAAGGGCGTTGCGACCATGTTCGGCGTGTTCCTGGGCGTGGCCTGGACGGCGACGTTGATCGCGGGCGCGGCATGGCTAACGGCCTACGGGGTCAGTCGGATCGTCGCACTCGCCTCCGTCTTGATGGCGGTGACGTTTCCGGTCAGTGTCTACTTACTCGATCCGGGTGCGGCTCTAGGGAGTCGGCTCGATGTCTTCGTGGCGACGCTGCTGCTGGCGGCACTCATCGTCGTTCGACATCGCAGCAATATCGCTCGCCTCCTGAAAGGCGAGGAGTTCGCTTTTGGAAAGAAGAAGAACGAGCGCTAGGGTTCACGGAAGTGCTCATTCGCGAAGCGCCGAGAGGCTCAGTGCTTCAAAGATTCAAAAACTTGGAATGAAGAAACTACCTTGATGAAGTTGACGGTGCTCGGGGACGGTGGATGGGGAACGGCGCTGGCGCTGCTGCTGCACGGGACGGGAGCGCGCGTGGCCTTGTGGGGGGCCTTCGCCGAATACGTCGAGACGCTGAAGTCGGAGCGCGAGAACGTCAAGTTTCTCCCTGGCATCGCGTTGCCGAAGGATCTGCTCATCACGGCCGATCCCCAAGAGGCGCTCGAGGGCACCGAGATGGTCGTGTCGGTCGCGCCTACGCAGTTCCTGAGCGGCGTCATCGAGCGCGTGCGCGCGGCGATTCCGAGTGGCGTGCCCGTCGTCTCCGCGTCGAAGGGCATCGAGAACGAGACCCTGCGGCGGCCGACTGTCATCTGGCAGGAGGCCCTCGCCGACGGCCGATCCTTGGCCGTGCTCTCGGGGCCGTCGCATGCCGAAGAGGTCGCTCGCCAACTCCCCGCCAGCGTCGTCGTGGGCTCGTCCGACCCGGCCCTCGCCACCCGAGTGCAGTCGGTGTTCGCCACCGATCGCTTCCGCCTCTACACCAGCCCGGACCCCATCGGCGTCGAGCTCGGCGGCGCGCTGAAGAACCCGATCGCCGTCGCGGCCGGCATCATCGATGGCCTCGGCTTCGGCGACAACGCCAAGTCGGCGCTGATGACGCGCGGCGCCGTCGAGATCGCCCGACTCGGCGTCGCCCTCGGCGCGCGCCGTGAGACCTTCTTCGGCCTCTCCGGAATCGGCGACCTCGCCACGACCTGCTTCAGCGGCCACAGCCGCAATCGCGGCGTCGGCGAGCGCATCGGCCGCGGCGAGAAGCTGAAGGACATCCTGGCGAGCACCGAGAAGGTCGCCGAAGGCGTGTGGACAGCGAGGTCGGTGCACGGCTTGGCGCAGCAGCTGGGAGTCGAGCTCCCGATCATCGAGCAGGTCTATCGCATCCTCTTCGAAGACCGTGAGCCCGCCGAAGCCGTCACCGCACTGATGACCCGGAGCCACAAAGCCGAGGTCGAAGAGCTGGCCTAAGGCGCCACCTCGGAGGCCAGGCTCCTTATCGGAGGCCAGGCCTCGTATCGGAGGCCAGGCTTCAGCCTGGTGAAAGGTCGCGCGACCCAGCGAGAGCCGATGGCGCGTCTCCCCCCGTGCCCTCCGTGTTTCCCACCCCCTCCCCAAGCAACATTCCAGAAACCTTCGCTCCATCCTCCGAGACCACCGGAGGGGCCTTCAAGCAACGAGGCGCCGACGTTCGATGCAGCCTCCATGAGAACCGATGGTGGCAAGGAGTTTGAAAGCATGAAGAGCATACTCACCGTCTTCGCCCTCCTGATCGTCGTAGCGATCCTCCCGGGCTGTCTCGCGGTTGGCGGCGCAGTCGTCGGCGGCGCGGTGGCCGCCGGCATCGTGCACGCGGTCAGCAATGACGGAGCCGAGGTCGTCCTGGATGCGCCGTGGGAGACCGCGTACTCGGTCTGCCGCAAGGAGATGATCGCCTTGGGCAGCGTCGAGTCCGAGAACTTCGAGACTGGCTTGATCACGGGATACATCGATTCGGCCGCGGTCGAGATCGAGCTCGTGCGCACGAGCGGCAACTCGATCCGCGTCGAGATCTCGGCGCGCCGCGCCAGCGGATTCTCCCCGGCCCCCGCGATCGCCCAACGCCTCGCCTTCGGCGTTGTCGATCGCCTTCAAGTCGCCCGCGGCCCGGTCCTCGGCGGAGCCCAAGACGGCAGCGTCCTGGCCGCCCCGATCGACCCCGACAACGTCGAGCCGGTCACCACGGGACCGCGCTGACCCAGAGTGCCAAGGAGAGCGCTCGCCAAAGCCCGGAGTGCGCCCGCCAAAACCTGGAGTGCGCCCGCGAAGCGGACCAGCGAGGATTCTCGATCGTAGGAGAGCGACAGCAGGTCCGCAAAGCTGGCGCCCGCCCGCAGCAAGGATCCTGGCTCAACACGAGCGAGCGCCGGCCCGACGAAGCCAGGAGCCCACCCGCGAAGCGGACCCGCATTGACTCTCGATCGGACGAGAGTATACGCCGGTGCGCGAAGCTGGCGCCCGCCCGCAGCAAGGATCCTGGCTCAACACGAGCGAGCGCCGGCCCGACGAAGCCCGGAGCCCACCCGCGAAGCGGACCCGCATTGACTCTCGATCGGACGAGAGCCCTCCGCCGGTCCGCGAAGCTGGCGCCCGCCCGCAGCAAGGATCTTGGCTCAACACGAGCGAGCGCCGGCCCGACGAAGCCCGGAGTGCGCCCGCGAAGCGGACCCGCGTGGACTCTTGGCGAGACGAGAGCCCTCCGCCGGTCCGCGGAGCTGGCGCCCGTGAAGGCGTCGGGCCGGGCGCCGTCGGATGCTCGTCGCTCTTGCCTGATTGCGCCGAAGCCCCGTAGACTGACGTCTCCAGTTGCTCGATCCATTGGGGATCGAGTCCGGGAGAAGGACGCTCGACGGAGCAGGTTGTGATGAATCCGTGGACGATCGCCAGCGGTCTGGTTCTCGCGATTGGCACATTCTCCGCGCCGAGTCGTGCCGACGACTGCGGCGTGTGCGAGAGCAAGGAGTTCGTCCAGTGTGTCACCTGCCAGGGGACGCTGGAGGAGGTGGCGGATTGCGACACCTGCGAGAGTGAGGGCAAGATCGACTGCCCGCATTGCGAAGCAGGACGAGCGGACTGCCCGAATCGAGCCTGCCGCGACGGCGTGGTGACGTGGACGGTCCGCCGTCCCTTGCAAGCCTCCCAGCTGGAGGAGCAGGACCCGTGCAAGGCGTGCCGGAAGCGCGGGACGGTGAAGTGCTCGTTCTGCGTGCGCGGTCGCGTGAAGTGTCCGGATTGCCTCGGCAAGCGCCGCTATGAGCGAATCTGCCACGACTGTGCGGGGCAGGGGCGGCTGCCGTGTCCCGAGTGCCAGTCGAAGCTGATGAGTCGGTCGTGCCCGTGGTGTCGTGGGAAGCGCCTGCTCGAGTGCAAGCACTGCACCTTGCGACCCGTCGAGCCGTCGACCTGTCGGAGATGCGGGGGCGATGGTCGACACACCTGCGAGGAGTGCCTGGGGCGAAGCAACCAGCCGTGCGGTATTTGTAGCGCGACCGGGAAGCGCCGCGCGGTTGCCGTGACGGCCTACGGAGCGGTGAAGGGTAAGGCCGGCGTCGAGAAGGACGACAGCTGCGCGGGCACTGGCATCCTGCCGTGCGACTACTGTCAGCGCGGTCAGCGCGACTGTGAAGAGTGCGAGCGGGGCAAAGTCGAGACGTGCCCGATCTGCCGAGGCGAGAAGGAGCACCGCTGCTTTGGCTGCCGAGGCGTGGGCGTGCGCCCCTACGAGCTCGCCGCGCAGATCCTGGAGGAGCACGAACGCTACCGATCGGCCGCAATCACCTACCGGAGCGCCCAGCAGCGCGTGCGCGACTATTTCTCGTCACAGGAGAAGGTCGCCGAGTCTACCGCGAAGCTCGAAGTCCTGAGAGAGCTCGACCGATCGAAGGAAGAGCGCAAGGTGCGAGCCGCCGAGCTCGTGAAGGAACGTCGCGCTGCCCTGGCCAAGGAGCGAGCGGAGATCCTCACCCGCCTCGAAGAGGCCGCCAAACGGGCCGAAGCCCTGGCCAAAGAGAAGGCGAAGAGCGGCAGCGGAGGCGAGCAGGGAGGCGGAGAGGACGAGGGCTGAGGACGTCCGCCCCCATCGCCCCGAGGCGCCGCCTGAAGAGCAGCGGAGTTGCTGGATCGTGGCTAGGTGTCGAGGTCCGCATGGCTTCTGACAGGTTGCCGGTCACGAGAAGTGCCCCCTCGATCGCCTCCGTCAATCCAACCAGCTCCGGCAGAACCAGACCCGAGCCCACGCTTGCATCCCCCGCCCCCCGAGCATATAACAGCCAAACCCGAGTCGACCCCACACCGCCCGGCGGTGCCGTCTCGGGTCCTTCATGAGGTCGGGGCGTGGCGCAGCCTGGTAGCGCGCTTGGATGGGGTCCAAGAGGTCGGAGGTTCAAGTCCTCTCGCCCCGACCATCTATCCCGGTAAGCGGTAATGGGTGTTTCGGTCGCCGGTCCAGCCGGTGAGTGGTGATCGGTGACCCGTTGCCGTGCCGCTCCTGCAGACCGCTCACCGAAACAGCCGGCTACCGAATCACGGCTCACCGTTCACCGCTCACCGAAACAGCCGGCTACCGAATCACGGCTCACCGCTCACCGAAGCAGCCGGCTACCGAATCACGGCTCACTGCTCACCGAAACAGCCGGCTACCAAATCACGGCTCACTGCTCACCGAAACAGCCGGCTACCGAATCACGGCTCACCGTTCACCGGAACAGCCGGCTACCAAATCACGGCTCCCCGCTCACCGAAGCAGCCGGCTACCGAATCACGGCTCACCGCTCACCGAAGCAGCCGGCTACCAAATCACGGCTCACTGCTCACCGAAACAGCCGGCTACCGAATCACGGCTCCCCGCTCACCGAAGCAGTGTCGATGGCGGTGTGAAACCGCGTGAATCTGGCGGTGAAAGCGCGCGTCACCGGTGCGAAGAGGTTGACCCTCGGTCGCGATCGGAGCTTGCGAATCCACACTGGCATCGGAGTGCTCGAGAACGAGCCGCCCACGACCTGACAGGAAGTCCGCGGTGAACGCCTCTCGATAAGATGCTCTTATCGAATCCTTGGGGACGACTGCAATGGATTCGCAATTCATGGGCGTGACGATCAGCTGACCGTCATCGATCCGGGTCTCGTCTGGTCCTCGTGACAGGCGCCCCCGCGGTCAACTGTCGCCCGGGCTGCTGGGCGAGCCTTCCTCCGACACCTTCCCCCCACGCCGGACGGCGTAGCCCAGCTTCTTCAGCGCGGTTCGGAAGCGCTTCTCGTTTCGGCTCGGAACGGCGAGGTGGTGGTCGCCGGCGAGGAGGCAGAGGCGGCCGGTGTTGGAGTCGCTGGCGATCGTCGCCGCCAGGGTGCCGTCGGCGCATTCGATGAGCCAGGCCGTTCCGGAATCCTGCAGGGCGCGCACTCTTCGGTCGACGTCTTCGAGGAACACCCGAACCGAGTTCGGCAGCGGTTGGCTGCTCCTCGTCTCGAGGAGATCGACGACTTCCGCGATCGGGTGGCCCTTCTCGAGGTACGCCAGGAGCTTCTCGGCCTCGAGCTGCCAGACGTGGTCGGATCGACGCCCTGCGATCTGATCGAGGATCATCTGGTCCGCCAAGTCGACGCCACCGCTGTCGACGACGTCGCGATTGGGCTGGATCGTGAGCGTCTTCGGTGATGCGTCCGTCGAGCCACGATACTCGGCGTCGATACCCAGCACCCAGGCACCCAGCGCATTGACTCGCAGGAAGAGCAGGCCGTCGTAGCGGCTCAGGAACGGAAGCTCGTCGGCTCCCCAAGCGTGACGGTAGTCTTGGCGTGCGCTTCGAGGCGGGACGCATGCGACGTCGATCAGTCCCAGTGTGGCGACGTACTCGACGAGAAAGGCGAGGGCGTAACGCGCCTGGAGGAGGTGCCAAGTCCGCGAGCCGGCATTGTAGAGGCTCCCGTACGGCAGCTCGGCGAAGTAGAGGCGCATGGGATCCCGCGTCACGAGGAAGTCGTGGCGGCAGGCCTTCATCATTCGAAAGAGCTCGTCCACGGCCAGCCACTTGCCCGGGGGGCACTCGCCGAGCGCCCGGGCCAGGACTGCACGCCGTTCGGACGGCCGAGTCAAGTGACGCTTCCCCTTTTCAGTCTGACCCCGGATGCTCTCGACTCGACGCAGCTCGTCGAACAGCTTCGACGGGAGCCACTTCTGCCAGGCGGAGGCGAGGACGTCCTTGGGATCGCGCCGGAAGGCGACCCGGCCGCGCTGGGTGAGCTGGAGCTTGCGGTCCACGTTCTTCGCCAAGCCCGAGGCCTGGAGGATCATGGGCCAAGCGAAAGCGCGGATGGCACCGACCTCCTTCTCGATGTCCGGCTCTCCTGAGTAGAGATCCCCCTGCAGGAGCACAGCGCCGATTGCCTGCAGGCTGCGCTTGTCGGGCTGATGAGACTTTGCGCTGACGGTGATGCGGCCTTCGTCGACGAGGGTGAGCACGGCGCGGAGATCGTGATAGGCGGAGGGCTCCGTCTCTCGAACGACGATGGGCGTTCGCTCGACCGGACGTTTGGGCCGCCGCGAGCGGGGTGACCATTCCTCGGTGGTGCGCTCGAGATGGCTCGGAGGCTCAGGCACTGTTTGGAGCTCGAAAGGAGCCGGCTTCGCCACGAGCGGCCGTAGCCGCTCTCGGAGCTCGTCCGACATCCGCGGTGGGTTGCCCTGGAAGAACAGCCAGAGCAGGCAGACGTCGTTCCTCCTCGTAAAGCCATCGAGAGGCACCCAGTGGGGCAGGCGTCCGTACTTCGACTCGAACGCGGTGGCGTGGAAGCAGGGCGACGACGAGTGGGTGACCTCGGAAACGGCCGCGAGCTCGAGCTCGGACAACCGCTCGAGCAGCGCCCGAAGGCCGCTGCCTTTCAGGTGGGCGAGGATCCGCGTGATGAGCTCCGCCTTCCGGAGCTGCCCAGGCTTCTCGAGCAAGGATGCCAGCGGTCGCAGCTGGTCCAAGGTCAGGCCATCGAACGCATGCCGGAGAGACACCCTCTCCCGTTCCCGTTCGAACGTCGTCATCGCCACCCCTCCGCGAGGCCGGTATCAGCGAGCCGCCCGGGCTTCCGAGCGTCCGTGCGCCACCCTACCACGCCGAGCGCCAGGCACCGACGGTCAGCGCCATCCTCTGAATAAGTCGAGCGGCAGCTACACCGACCGCGTTCCCTTGCCTGCACCTGTTTATCGCAAGTCGTATCCGATGTCGGCTGCAGTGTTCTTGAGCACTCGGAGCAGGGTAGGATCCGATAAGGGGCGGTGAAAAAGTGGGGAGGCGGGCAGGGCATTGCGCGCTCGCTCGTTGAGCGCGATGCAGGGTTGGTTCGCCCGCATCGACGAAGCGTAGAGCAGCCCTTCGATCTTGGGGTATCCCTTGTGGATCGCTGCCGCCCAGCGCCGGGCACGATCGCGTCGTCCCGTATTGAGGGCCATGGACGCGCCCGCGCGCGTTGGCCATGTGCCTGTCAGGTCGAGCAGCTTCAGGTCTCGATCCGTCTTGAACGCCACGAGCCAGGGATCTCGCGAGGTCCGGTCGATCAGGCGCGTCTCTTGGAACACTTCGGCGAGGCACGTTGGACCCGCCAAGGCCAAGTACGAGATCGCCTTCCCCTGGGCTTGAGGCGGCTCGTCATGGTGATCGAAGCGGCTGCTCGAGACGGGACCGAAAGAGCGGAAGTCGTCCCAGGTCGTCGGGTGACGGCCGGCCCGGAAGTACATCCTCCAGACGAGGGCTCCCTTCGGGAGATCCTGAACGTCGGCTCGAACTTTCGAAAGCTCGGCGACCGACGGCGGCTCGGGGAGCTTCGCCACGTCAGATGTCGGCCGCCAGTCTGGCGACGACCTCGGGATCATTCCCCGACCGCAGCCAATCGAGCGGACTCAACGGCTCCTCGTCAACTTGGAGGTCGGGGTTGGGAATCGTGAACCAGCGGTAGACGGCGAGGGGATGGAGCTCCGAATCGAGATTCGCGATCGCGAGCTCGATGCCAGGAACGATGCCCTTCAGGGTGAACTGGAACAGCGGCAGGCGCCACTTGCCCTCGATGCGAATGCCATAGAGGCTGGGCGGCTTCGAGGTGAGCTTTTGGCGGATGCGGCTCTGATTGACCCCGAGTCGCTCGCTGGCTTCTCGTGTCGTCAGGCCCGTCTCGAGGAGAGCCGCGTAGCCCGCGATGGTCCGTGCCAATGGATCCTTGCGCCGAAGGCGCCGAGGCCTCGTGTCGAAGCCGCCCCTTTCCAGAACCTCGAGCTCGGCCTGCGGCAGGTCGCTGAGAATGTCCTCGGGGAACAGCGTTGCCATGATCTCCCGAATGGCCGTCTCCACCATCGGGGGCAGGTCGGTCGGGGAGACATCGAGGCCGTGCGCGTGCAGGAAGGCACGAGTCTCAGTGGAGGTCTTCGTCGGCATGCTTAACGCCTTCTAACGACAGTATGAGTCGCTAGGATTCTATCGTACGAGGCGGAGTATGGCAAGCCACGCCTGGTGGATGATGAGGTGCCTCAGAATCTGCGAAGAACGCGAAGTCGGGATCGACGACGCTGTCTCGAGTGGCGAGAAGAGAAGCTGCGTCGAGCTTCTTCGAGGCGGCAAGAGCAGAACTCGACGAAGATGCGGTTGCGTCAGAGAGGGCAGCACCGGACCATGGGAGCCCCACTTCGGAGAGTGCGCACATCCCACTAGGTCGAGGAGACCGTCACGT
Organism: Planctomycetota bacterium; assembly: GCA_029260795.1. Taxonomy (GTDB): domain Bacteria; phylum Planctomycetota; class OFTM77; order OFTM77; family OFTM77; genus OFTM77. The sequence continues at coordinate 19,959 of JAJDCO010000008.1, forward strand.
CGTGAAGATCGATCATGACCGGATCGTCCTGTCGCCCACCGACCTCGCCGATCATCTCGGGTGTCGGCATTTGACGCAGCTCGAGCTGGTGGCGGCTCGGGATCCGGGGAAGCGGGTGAGGCGTTACGATCCGTTTCTCGAGGTGCTGCAGAAGCGCGGGGAGGCGCACGAGCAGGAGTACGTCGGGCGGCTGCGGGCGGCGGGGAGGTCGGTCGTCGATCTGCGGTCGGATCAGCGCGTCGAGGCGACCATTGAAGCGATGCGCGGTGGGGTCGATGTCATCGTGCAACCTTGGCTGGAGCATGGGAGCTGGCGAGGACGGGCGGATGTGTTGCGGCGAGTGGAGGTCGGGAGCGAGCTGGGCGATTGGTCGTATGAAGTCGTCGATACCAAGCTCTCGGCCGAGACGAAGGCGGGGACGTTGCTGCAACTGCTGTGTTATGCCGAGCTGGTCACGGAGCTGCAGGGGTGGATGCCGCGGTGGGTGCACGTCGTCACGCCGCTCGAGGAGCAGAGCTACGAGACGGCGCGGTACGGGGCCTACACGCGCTGGATTCGGCGGCGGCTCGGTGCGGCGATCGAGAGCGGGGACGCGACCTATCCGGATCCGGTACCGCGTTGCGACACGTGCAACTGGTGGACGGAATGCGACCGTCGGCGGCGAGCGGACGATCATCTGTGCTTGGTCGCGAACATTCAGACGTTGCACGTCCGGGAGCTCGGTCGCCATGGAGTGACGACGCTCTCGGCATTCGCTGATTCGGAAGCACTACCCGAGGCTCCGGCCGCGGGCTCGGTGGCGACCTTCGACAAGCTCCGGCATCAGGCGCGGTTGCAGGTTGAGGCTCGGGCCGGTGGGCCGCCGCCGTTCGATGTGCTCGAGATCGAAGTCGGGCGAGGCATGACGCGGTTGCCCGAGCCGTCGGCGGGGGATGTCTTCCTCGACTTCGAGGGCGACCCGTTCGCCATGGACGGTGGGCTCGAGTACCTGACCGGCTGGTGCTGGCGCGGCGAGGACGGGGCGCTGAAGTATGAGCACGTCTGGGCGATGGATCGAGTCGGCGAGGGCCGCGCGCTGGAGCAGTTCCTCGACTTCGTGGAACGGCAGTGGGACTCTTGGTCGGACTTCCATGTCTACCACTTCGGTGAGTACGAGGCGGCGGCGTTGAAGCGGCTGGTGCCGCGGCATGATTCTGGAACTGAGCTCCTCGATCGCTTGCTCCGAGGCGGCCGGCTCATCGACCTGCACAAGGTCGTGCGCGAGGGCTTCCGCATCGGCGTCGAGCGCTACGGTCTCAAAGAGCTCGAGGCGCTCTCGGGATACGAGCGCTCACAAGACCTGCGCGACGCCGCTTTCGCACGCCGTTCCTTCGAGCTGGCGCTCGGGCTCGAGAAGCTCCAACGCATCGACGCGGGCACCCGCGAGACGATCGAGCGCTACAACCGCGAGGACTGCGAGTCGACGCTCTGGCTGCGCGATTGGCTCGAAGCGCGACGGGCCGAGGAGATCGAGAATGGGCGCACGATCCCGAGGCCGGAGCCTGCCGAAGACGAAGCTTCCGAGCACGTGTCGGAGCGCGATGCGCGTATCAACGAGCTGGCGGCTCGTCTTCGCGAGGCCATTCCCGAAGAGACGGAGGATCGCAATGAGGAGCAGGCGGCAAAGGCGCTCCTCGCCGATCTGGTCGGGTACTTTCGCCGTGAAGATCGTTGCCAATATTGGGAGAAGTTCCGTCTCCGCGATCTCGAGATGGACGAGCTCTTCGAGGACCGCGAAGGCCTCGCCGGGCTGGAATTCGTCAAAGTGCTGCCGAAGGTGGGCAAGGAGAGGACGCCGGTCCATCGGTACTGCTTCGAGCCGCAAGAGTGCGCGCTCAAAGTGCGAGACGAGGTGTCCTCGCCGGCCGTGTTCTCATCGGAGGTCGAAGAGCTCGGCTGGATCCGCTCGATCGATCTCGAGTCCGGCCATGTCGACCTGAAGATGATGAAGAAGACGGCCCACCTACGTCCGACGGCCGTCTACCGGGACCCGGTCGTAAGAGCCGGAGTGCTCGAGAGGTCGCTCCTCGTATTCGCCGATAGCGTCGTCGAGCGCGGCTTCGAGGGAGCCGCCGAGCAGTTCGGTCCGGCAGTCGATCTCCTCCTGCGGCGACCGCCTCGCCGCGGCGAGCGCACCGGTACCGAGCTCGTTCATGAGAAAGAGCATGCGTCAGCGGCAGCCATCCGGCTGATCTCAGAGCTCGAGGGTGGAGTGCTGGCGATCCAAGGGCCGCCCGGCTCGGGGAAGACCTACACGGGCTCGCGGATGATCGCGACGCTGGTGAATCAGGGGGCGCGCGTCGGCGTGACGGCCGTGAGCCACAAGGTGATCGAGAACCTTCTCAGCGGCGTCGCCGGCGCGGCCGAGACCGAGGAGTTTCGCGTCGACGTCGAGCTGGTGCACCGGACCCGCCACGAGCCCGGCGATTCACGAATTCAGGTCGCAGCGAGCAATCCGGTAGCCCTGGAGAAGATCGCGCCCGGCACAGTCGTCGGCGGCACCGCATGGCTCTGGTCACTCGAGGATTCTGCCGACGCACTGGACTTCCTCTTCGTCGACGAGGCCGGGCAGATGTCCCTCGCTGGCGTGCTGGCGGTCTCCCGGGCCGCGAAGAACATCGTCCTGCTCGGGGATCCGCAGCAGCTCGACCAGCCGAGTCGGGCCGCGCATCCCGGCGACAGCGACGTCGCTGCGCTGGTGCACCTGGTTGGAAAGGAGCACAAGACCCTGCAGGGCACACAAGGCCTGTTCCTTGACGAGACGTATCGCCTTTGTGATTCGATCTGCGAGCTTACCTCGGAGCAGTTCTACGAGGAACGCCTGAATCCGGCCGCGGGTGTCGGCGCGCAGCGCCTCGTGGGCGACGGCCCCTTTACCAAGCCAGGGCTCCACCTGATCGAGGTCCCTCACGAGGGCAATCAGGCATCGTCTGCGGAAGAGGTGGCGGAGGCAGCCCGATCACTTTCGAGGCTCCTCGAGACCACCAAGCATTGGATCGATGCCAAAGGCGAGGAACGACCCTTCACCGAAAACGACATCCTCGTCGTCGCACCCTACAACGCCCAAGTCGCCAAGCTCCGCTCCGCGCTGACGCCCCTGCGTATCCACCGCGTCGGCACCGTCGACAAGTTCCAAGGGCAGGAAGCGCCCGTCGTCCTCTACTCCTGCACCAGCTCCTCGCCCCTCGACGCGCCCCGTGGGATGAGCTTCCTCTACGACCCGCACCGCTTCAACGTCGCCACCAGCCGCGCCCGCTGCAGCGTGATCCTCCTCGCCAGCCCCGCCCTCTTCGAGCCCGAGTGCCGCTCCCCGGAGCAGGTGGAGATGGCGAACGTCTTCTGCCGGTACCGGGAGTTAGCTCGGACAATTCCTTCGCTGTGAGTACAATCCAGCAACCTCATCCAAGAGGGGATTCTACGTCTGAGATTCCGGTATGTGATTCAAGGAGAGTGTTACATGCTTCGAATCAACCTGCGCTCCAGCTTCCAATTAGCCCATATCGTGTTTCTGCCCTTCTTCATGCTCCCGAGCTGCATGAGTCCGAACCCAGAGCTGGGCTCGAGACCTTCTGGAGCGGAGAGCTGGGAAACTCAGCGGGATCTGAGTCCTGCAATGCCCGGCCTCGAAGCAAGCCTTCCTTCGAGCCTCGCCGCAGATCTGCTTTCCACCGTTGTTCCCCAACCCACTCATCCCGAGCGAGGCCGCCGGGACGATGAGGCGATCGAAGCAGACTCAGAACATCAAGGGAACCTCGATATTCAGGCCCGTATCTCCATCGAGAGCTGGCGCTTTGCTGAACTGGAAGAGGAGGAGATCAACTTCGAAGACCTCGACCGCGAGGCGATCCGGCTGGACTTTCGCATTGGAACGAGAGAGATTGCGCTGGCGCCGTTCGTCGCATTCGAGAGAACCGCTGAGGCCACCGCCGAAGGTGGCGTACTCGACGAGCTCGAAGGGACGGCTTATGGGCTCGGACTCGAGGGGCAACCGATCTTGGTCGGGAGCGACGAAGGTGGCTTCTTCGTGGACTACGGCGCGAGAGGCGGGTGGCATCGGGGAACTCGAGACTTGCTGGTGTCGATTCCGGGGCTTTCTGTCCCTCTTTTCACAGAGCAGGAGGTCACGTACTGGGAGTTCGTGGGGCGACTCGGGCCAGGCTATGAGCATCGCGGTCTTCGAGTCAGCGCTGGAGCCATCGTCTCCGTCGTTGACGGTGAGATCGAGTACGAAGACTTTGATCTGACCACCGACCTAGAAGCTGAAAACGTCGGAGGGTTCGTCGGGTTTGGGTACGGCCCAGACGACAGTCCCATCCTCGCGAGCGTCGAAGCCTATTGGGGGGACATCCAAGGTTTCCTGGTCAGTGTAGGATTCAGATTCTGACGTGTTGTGACTTTCCCGGGGGGAGGCTCCGATCGCCAGCGCTCGGCCTCTGCGTCGATTGGAGCCAGACGAACGGACTCGAAGAAGGGTGGATCGAGGGTATCTCGACGACGGCCCGAATCATCCTCCTTGGCTCTGTCAGCCTACGTTTGCCTCGTCGCGCACCGCAGCTGTTCGCGACGATGGGTCTGGCCCTGAGACGGATACTCCTGCAATGTCCAAACGTCCGCCCGGCATCTACGAGGCACTCATCACCTTGGCGTTGAGCCGCGAGCTCGACGAGACGCTCGGGAGCGATTGCTCGCAGGATCGAGTCGCCCTTCGCGCGGCCGAGGCCGCGGAGCGACTCGGTTGGCATTTGGGGGCGGTGGTCCGCCGCTCTTTGGAGGGCGTGCCGGAGAAGAAGCGAATCCGCGCCGGTATCCGTCTGGCTCGAGAACTTGTTGAGTGGATCGATCGGAGTATCGAAGGCTCCGAGGTGCTCGACGACCTTCCACTCGAGCCCGGTGAGCTGCTTCGGGCGATCGAGGGCTACCGGCCCGACGGAAGCGTGGAGAAGATTTCTTCGCCTTTGATTCCCCTGTTGGACACGACCCTGCTGACCAACTCACCCGGTGAGCCGCGAGTGGGTCGGCAGCTCGCGAGCGAGATCGAGTCGGCGGATCGCGTCGATGTCGTCATGGCTTTCATTCGGCGATCGGGAATTGCGCCATTTCTGGCTGCGCTGAAACGACACTGTGAACGGGGGCGACCACTACGGTTTCTGACGACGACGTATACGGGATCGACCGAGGCCGCCGCCCTCGAAGCGCTTCAAGCTGCGGGAGCCGAAGTGTGTGTGTCGTACGACACGAGCCTCACGCGCCTCCACGCCAAGGCCTGGTTGTTCCGGCGGGACTCGGGCTTCTCCACGGCCTACATCGGCTCGTCGAACCTCACGCACTCCGCGCAGCTCACCGGGCTGGAATGGAATGTTCGTGTTTCCGGCGTCAGAAACCCGGACGTGATCGAGAAGGTCGAGGCGGTCTTCGAGAGCTATTGGAGCTCTGGCGACTTCGTGCCTTTCGATGCCTCGCAGTTTCGCGAGCGGACTCGGGACGTTCGCCGAGACGTCACTTCGCTGCTCCCGCCCACCGAGCTGCGACTCGAGCCGTTTCAGGAGCGATTGCTCGAGGAGATCGCAGTCGCCCGCAGCCAAGGTCGGCACCGGAATCTGTTGGTGTCGGCGACGGGTACGGGCAAGACGGTCATGGCGGCCATCGACTATGCGCGCCTCCGTGAGAGGCTCCCGCGGGCCAGGCTCCTGTTCGTCGCTCACCGAAAGGAGATCCTTGAGCAGAGCTTGCTGACCTTTCGCCACGCTCTCCGGGATCAAGCGTTCGGAGAGCTTTGGGTCGGGGGCGAGCATCCGGAGCGCTTCGATCACGTGTTCGCTTCGATCCAGAGTCTGAACTCCGCCGGTTTGGCGCATCTTTCTCCGGAGCACTTCGACATCGTGATCGTGGACGAGTTCCACCACGCCGCCGCTCCGTCCTACCGGAGACTCTTGGATCTCGCGCAGCCGCAGGAGTTGCTCGGCCTCACGGCCACACCCGAGCGAGCCGACGGGCTCCCCGTGTTGGACTGGTTCGAGGGCCGCATCGCGGCCGAGCTGCGCCTGTGGGATGCGATCGATCAGCATCGTCTCGTCCCGTTTCTCTATTACGGCATTCACGACGGCGTGGATCTCCGGGAGATTCCCTGGAAGCGCGGGCGGGGATACGACACGGGCGCGCTCACTCACGTTTTGACCTCCAGCGAGCGCTGGGCCCGTCAGGTGCTCGACAAGCTGATCTCTCATGCCGACGATCCAAAGCGAATGCGCGCGCTCGGCTTCTGCGTTAGCGTCGAGCATGCCCGGTTCATGGCGCGCGTGTTTCGAGACGCCGGCATCGAGGCGGAGGCGGTGTGGGCGGATACTCCGCAGGCCGATCGCCGGTCCGCGCTTCGGAGGCTGGCGGATCGCCAGATCCAGGTCTTGTTCTCAGTCGACCTTTTCAACGAGGGGGTCGATCTGCCGACGGTCGATACTCTCTTGCTGCTCCGTCCGACCGACAGTCCGACATTGTTTCTGCAGCAACTCGGCCGTGGGCTCCGCCGGGCTCCGGGTAAGGCCGTCTGCACGGTTCTCGATTTCGTCGGAATGCATCGAAAGGAGTTTCGCTTCGATCGCCGTTTTCGGGCCCTTCTGGGTGGGAGTCGCCAGGCACTCGTTCGCCAGATCGAAGACGGCTTCCCCTTCCTGCCCGCCGGATGTCACCTGGAGCTCGATCCGGTCGCGCAGAGCATCGTGCTCGACAACATCCGCCAGGCGTTGCCTTCACGCTGGAACGCCAAAGTGGACGAGCTTCGGCGGTTGGCAGAGGAGGCGGAGAGTCGCGACGTCTCCTTGGCGACGTTTCTTCAGGCTAGCGGGTTGGAGACCGAGGACGTTTATCACGGCAACAAGTCCTGGTCAGACCTCCGGGAGGCGGCAGGACTGCCGGTGGAATCGGCGGGACCGAAGGAGGAGGTCCTCCGGCGCGCCTGCGGGCGGCTCCTGCACGTCGAGGACCCCGTGCGAATCGATGCCTGGCGAACTCTCCTTGAGAGTGACCGTCCTCCCGAACCTGCGACGATGGGCGAGCCGCAGCGGCGGTTGCTAAGGATGCTGGTGGTTTCGTTGCTCGACCGCTCGGTGAAGAAGGGGACGACTCTGGAGGAGGGTGTCGCGATCCTTTGGCAGCACGCTGCAATCCGCCTCGAGCTTCTCGAGCTGTTGGACCTGTTGCGGCAGCGGATCGACCATGTACAGAAGCCTCTCGTTGAGCTCCCGGACGTCCCGCTCCAGGTGCACGCTCGCTACACACGCAAGGAGATCCTGGCTGCCTTCGGTGTTGGCGAGGGCGCCCGTATCGCGGCCTGGCAGACGGGCGTGTATTGGCTGCCCGACCCGGGGGTGGATCTGCTCGCCTTCACGCTGGACAAGACGAGTGGCGGATTCTCACCCACGACTCGCTACCGCGACTACGCGATCAACCGAGAGCTCATCCGCTGGGAGAGTCAGTCGACCGTCCGAGCGGAGTCCGACACGGGACGGCGCTACCAGGAGCATCGAGAGATGGGGACTCACGTCCTCCTCTTCGCACGCATGACGACCGCGGAGCGCGCCTTCTGGTTCTTGGGCCCCGGATCCTACGTGACTCACCAGTCGGAGAAGCCCATGGCGATCACCTGGAAGCTGCGGCACCCACTTCCGGGAGATCTCTTCGCCTCCTTCGCGGCCGCGTTGGCCTGACTGAAGGCCGTGGCCCTGATGCCGAATGCACTCACGGCACCCATTCCGAAAAAGGTTCAAGTCCTCTCGCCCCTCTTCGGTAGGCCGTGAGCGATGTTTCGGTAGCCGGCTGCAGCAGCCGTGATGCGTGAACGGACACTCGCTGACCACCTACCGACGATTGGCCGGTTGAATCACCGCCGGCCGGTCCTTGAACATGGCCGGCGACCGAGCTGCTTGGAGGCTTGTGCCGCTTACTGCGCTCGCGGTTGGGCGGCATGCGAGGCGGGCGGCCGCGCTTGTCCCGCTCGCTTCGTGCGCGGTTCTTTGGGGTGCGACTCCGGTCGGGCGTGCGATGCCTTTGGGGTGGGTGTTGGGCGACCTTGTCTGCTTGGGTGCTCGTGCCGCTTACTGCGCTCGCGGTTGGGCGTTTTGCAGACCGAGCGATCGCGCTTGTCCCGCTCGCTTCGTGCGCGGTTCTTTGGGCCTTCGGCTTGCAGGTACCTGGTCGCAGGCGGCTAGTTCGCTTTCCGCTTGAACGCGAACGCCGTCGCCTTCGACCCGTCCATCAGCGAGATCGTCGCCTTGATCCCCTTCTCCGTCTTCTCGTAGCGGATCCGCTGCGGGTGATCATGCTCGGGGTTCTCGAACACCGCCTCCTCCTCCGTGACCTTCACTGCCCGGAACAGCACCGGACGATCGCCTCCCGGCTGCACGATGGACGCAATCCTCCCGCCGTGCGTCGCGATCCGCATGAACTCGAAGAAGTACGTCCGATTCGAGCCGTAGGTGTGCGACACGCCCATGAAGGTGGTCCCGGCGTGTGGCAGCCAATGCTCGACGGTGGTCTTGTTGCCGTCCGTGCGCTCCCAGCTGCCCACGATCCACGCGAGCTTCGGGGCGTCCTCGGACGTGACCCGTTCCGGCTGCACGACCTGCGGACTACCCAGGACGATCAAAGCGATGAAGGCACTGGCGAGCTTCCAAGACATCTTCACGAGCTCCTTTGGAGAGGGGCGTTGCGCTGCGTCGCCCGGCCGGGGTGACGTGCCGAGCGGCGAACCCGGGTGGAATGGCCCACGCCGAGACGAGCCCGAAAAAACCAGGACGGGCATTCTAGACTTCTCATGTCGATCTATCGCCACTCGGCTGATCAGTGCGCTGGTCGGCCTCCTGCTTCTCTGCGCGTGAGCCGCCTACTGCGCTCGCGGTGGGTCGCCTCCGCGAGTGCCGTCGGTCCCTGCCCCGCTCGCTGCGTGCGCGGTTCTCTGGGCGCGACTTGGTTCGGGGGTGATTCGCTGGGGTGGCAGTTGTGGCCGGCCTTCTCAGGCCGACCGCCTGTGCCGCTTATTGCGCTCGCGGTATTTCGGTTTGCGCGAGTGCCACGGTCCCTGCCCCGCTCGCTGCATGCGCGGTTCTCTGGGGCGCTCTCAATCCGGATCACCGCTCAGGACCCAGCCGGCCCAGTCGCGGATCGTGTAGATGGGCTTTCCATCCGCATCGAGCTGCTCGCGCAGCTTCCGCTTTGCGTTCCACAGCGACTGCGCCTTGGGCTCCTCGAGGACCCACAGGCGGCGGTAGAACTCGGTCATGAGCTCGCGCGTCGCTTCATCGGGGACCTTCCAGAGTGAGGTGATTGCCGTCCGCACGCCGGAGGCGTGCAGTGCGGTCTGCAAGGAAGCGATCCCTTGCCCGCCGCGTCGCAGGCCGACGTTCGTTTCACAGGCGGACAAGACGCACAGCTCCACGCCGGTGAGGTCCATCGCCGAGATCTCTTCGGCCGTCATGACACCGCGGACGCGACCGTGCCGATCGGCTTCACCGTTGGCGCCGGCGAAGGCGAGCCCGCAGAGGAGCGAGGGTGCCAGGCCGATGACTTGGTCTCTGAGAGAAGAACCCATGATGCCCATGTTCTTGTCGATTACGCGATCATCCATGGTCGAGGCCACCGACTCAGGCGCGAACCAGCCGTGCGTCGCCAGGTGGAGATAGCGAACAGTGGGCGCCAACTTTTCGAACGCATCGCGGGAGGCCTTCCGGCGCGTCAGAACCATCGGTTCGGGTGCGTCTTCCTCTTCGAAGGCATCGAGAAAGTATTCCCCCACGACCTCTGCCTCGCCGCGGGTGCCGGGCAAACGACCAAAGGTCCATTCGTAAGCTCGACCTCTCGAGCCACGCAGCGCGGAGAGACTCGCACCGCCGCGGTTTGAGGGCCCCTCCATCTTTGCCACGAGTGCATTGTCCAGATTGACCGGCTCGCCATCGTAGGAGATCCCCCCCAGGGACAAGACAGAGGGCGCATTCCGTGGCAGCGAGTCTGCCACCGCGAGCTCCGAGAGAGCATTGAGGCTCACGATCTCGAGCGAGTCCCCCAGCACACCATCGCCTGAGGGCAGAGCATCGAGTGGCACGAGGTGCACCGCACCAGCGGGCGCGATCCACACACGATCTGCCGAACCGATCGCCCGAAGAACCGGATCGATCAATCGTTTCCGGACCTGCTCTCCTTTCTCTCTCGAGGTGGCCTCCGCTTTCGTTGTGAGTCCCCGCGTCGGAGCTCCCAGTGCCTCTCGCCACGCCTCGATCGCCTTCTCGATCTCGTCGGCCGGCCCCAACTCGAGGCGCTCGAAGCCATCTCCCGGCCGGAGCACCCAGGCGAGGTAGCTGGGCGTCGTCGCTTCCTGTCCGGTCGCGAGGTCGACCTGCCACCGCTCGTAGCGCCAATAAGCAATTGCGGCTTCGTCAGGTGCGAGACGCGCGGCGATGGCCTCGGCTTCCAGATCCGGCAACAGCCCTTCGGCGCCCGTCTCCTGGAGGCGGCTGAGCAGGTTCCGCCGCAGACCATCGCGCTCCCGAACCACTTCGGCGAGTCGGGCGAGATTCTCAGACGGCGAGCCGGCGAGCTGATTGAGCCTTCGGCTAGCCGCCGTCATCGCGTCCCGAAGTGCCCCGGATTCGGCATCGGCTCCGAGTGCTCGCGTGAGCCGAGCCGCGCTCGCCTCCGCTCCGCGGATTCCTTCACACATCGCAAAGGTCAACCGCTCGCCTTCCGGGTCCCCTTCAAACGCATCGGCTCCCGCCGAAAGCGAGAGGGCCGTACCGACAACTGAGTCCGGAGTGAACCTCTTCTCCAAGATCGAATCCAACGATCGTCCCCGGACCGTCGTCGAGATCGCGAGAGCGCGGACGAGCTCCTGGCCCTTCTCCGGCTCTCCACTCGCCGCTCGATATTTGGCGACGGTCGCTTGCGTACGCAGCAGATCGGGGTGGTCGCCAGGGAGGATCCGAGAGCGCGCCTCGAGCACCTGCTCATGGAGCGCGCGCGCTTCTTGAAGAGCCCCCTGAGCTTTCATCGCCGCTGCCAGGTTCTCTCGTACCACCAGCAGATGGGGGTGGTCGCCGGGCAAGGTTCGCGAGAAGACTTCGAGCACCTGCTCAAAGAGCGCTCGCGCGCCTCGAAGATCCCCGAGGTCGGCGATGGTCGACGCCAAGTTCAAGCGCGCCAACTGCAGAAGGAGATGGTCGCGAGGAAGCGTCCGGGAGTGGATCTCGAGCACCTGTTCTTCGAGCGCGCGCGCACCGGGAAGATCTCCGAGGGCCTTCATCGTCACTGCCAGATTCGAGCGAGCGCTCTGCAGATCGGGGTGGTCGTCCGGCAGAGTCCGAGAGCGCACCTCGAGCACCTGCTCAAAGAGAGCGCGCGCGCCATCAAGATCCCCCAGGGCTTTCATGGTCGCCGCCAGGTTCCCTCGCGCCAGCTGCAGGTCGGGGTGATCGCTCGAAAGGGACCGGGAGAGGACCTCGAGCACTTGCTCCAAGAGCGCGCGCGCTCCAGAAAGATCCCCGAGAGCCCCGATCGTCACCGCCAAGTTCTGGCGCGCCACCTGGAGATCACGGTGGTTGGGAGGAAGGGTTCGGGAGAAGACGTCGAGCACCTGTTCTTGGAGCGCACGCGCGCCTTCAAGATCCCCTTGGGCCGCGATCGTCGTCGCCAGGCGCCATCTCGCCGTCTGCACATCGGGGTGGTCGCCGGGAAGGATCCGAGAGCGTACCTCGAGCACGTGCTCTTCGAGCGCCCGCGCTCCCGCGAGGTCGCCCAAGGCCTTCATCATCACCGCTAGGTTTTGCCGAGCTGTTTGGAGGTCGGGGTGATCTTCAGGCAAGGTGAGGGATCGGACCTCGAGCACCTGTTCCGAAAGCGCGCGCGCAACTTCGAGATCCCCCAGACCCCCGAGCTGGTAGCTGGAGTATCCAAGTTCCCAAGTCGCGGCATGGACCGCCGCACTCAGCTTGGCTCCGACTGTTCGTTGCATGTTCGAAAGTGCATCGGTCAAGACAGATCGGGCAGCGGCGTGATCGCCCTTCTCGACGAGGCTCTGGATCTCTTCGACCGCCTGCCGCGCTTGGGCGGCGGCGGCGAGGGTGGCTTCGGTCTCCCTCGCCTCGAAGCAATGAACGGTGATCGGTAAGTCGATCACTGGTTGCGCTGAGGTCTTGGCGGCCACGGTGATCGTGAGGGTGCCTCCTCCCTTGTGCACGATTAGAAGGAACGGAGTCGTACCACCGCCCGAGTTGTCGTCCTCGAAGTCCTTCGGCTTCTTACCGGCGAAGAGCGCAGCTGCACCCGAGGGAGGGCTCTGATCTGAACCGGCTGGATCCGTTGTTTCGAAGCGTGCACGCAGCACGAGGTCGACGCTGTCCGATGCGGCCCAAATGAACAGGACCGAGTCGTCCGCCTCGAGCTCGTATCGAAACGTCTTCGACCGCCCGACGTCTTCCAGCGCAGGATCGTCCGGTCCGATCGTGAACGTATGCTTCTCGGCGTGCCGCAGCGTGGTGACGTCCTGGCTGATCGCGGTGAGAGCGACGAGAAGGAGCGCGCAGAGCATGGGCGTCGGACTCCTGGCACAGATGTGATGTTCGAAGTGGTCAGTCCCCAACGTTCAGGCTACTCCGCGGTCGAGGTGACCGTCAACGGCGGTTGATCGTCGGAGCCCAGGGGGTGCCACCTCGTCGAAGTAGCCAACCGGTTGTTCTCGATTAACGCGTCTGAATGCGACGGTATGCGACGGCGAGCAACACCTTGCGAATGGCGCCGTATCGCATTAGCGTCATGGCATTCAATGGGCTCCTGACCCTTTTGCGGGGGTGCATCCGAGCGCATTGGGTTGAGGTCGGAGGTTCAAGTCCTCTCGCCCCGACCGCTCTCTTCGTTTTCGGTGATTCGCGGCGAGCGACCGCGACATGGAACCGCGCCGCGCGGCAGCCAACACTGTTTCCGGCTTAGAAACGCCCAGCGCTCTCCGGCCCGCTTGCTCATCGGACGTATGCACGCGCGCGCCAGCCCGAAATGGCGCGCCGCCTCTACGAGGTGTTCGGGCGATTGCCGTGCGCGGCTCCGCTTCGTCCCCGCGGTTGTGTCACGGAGACCAATCACCGAGCAAGCCGGCCACCCGATCACGGCTCGCCGCCCTCCGCCTCTCAGTCCGGGTCACCGCTGAGGACCGAGCCGGCCCAGTCTTGGGTTGAGTACACCGGCTCGGTCTCGGCTCGAGTTGCTCGCGGGCATCGTCTCGCAAGTCGCCCGGTCGCTAGCCTGCTACTTCGCCCGCCGTTTGAACACGAACTCCGTCGCCTTCGAACCGTCCATCAGGGAGATCGTCGCCGTCATCCCCTGCTCCGTCTTCTCGTAGCGGATCCGCTGCGGGTGATCGTGCTCGGGGTTCTCGAACACCGCCTCCTCCTCCGTGACCTTCACCGCTCGGAACAGCACCGGACGATCGCCTCCCGGCTGCACGATGTACGCGATCCTCCCGCCGTGCGTCGCGATCCGCATGAACTCGAAGAAGTACGTCCGTTTCGAATCGTAGGTGTGCGACATCCCCATGATCGTGGTCCCGGCGTGCGGCAGCCAATGCTCGATCGTCGTCTTGTTGCCTTCCGTGCGCTCCCAGGTCCCCACGATCCATGCGAGCTTCGGGGTGTCCTGGGACGTGGCCCGTTCCGGCTGGGCATCCTGCGGACTACCGAGCGCGATCAAGACGATGAATGCGGTGGCGAGCTTCCAGGACATCATCACGAAATCCTTTCGGGAGGTGCGTTGCGCTGCGTCGCCCGGCCGGGGAGACGTGGCGAGCGGCGGACCCGGGTGGGGGACTGGCCGACGCCGAGAACGTGCACGGGGCTATTCACAGAGACATTCTAGACTTCTCGTGTCGCGATCTATCGCCGCCCGTTCGACGGGGCCGTGGAGCTTGGTGTTCAGCGGAGCGGCGACGGCGATGGCCCGGGAGCGCCAACCGCGTCCGACAAGTCGAAGATCGGTGGTACCGACTGCCCGCCTCGCCTCGCTCGTCGTCGGCTGGAGCGCGGGCCGGTCGATTCAGTCGTGCTTCCTGAGTTCGGCGGCCTTTGTGAAATAGATCGGCTGGCCGACCGCCAGGCGACCTCTTCGAATCACGGTGCCGTAGACTCCGGCCTTGTTGCTTCTCTCGCGAACGACTGATTTGAGCACTTCCGGCGAGGGGCGCGCTGTGTCCGGGTCGAAGTTGACCATCGAGCAGCGCTCGTCCCAATTGGTGACGGCGACGGCGGTGTCGCCTTCTCCGAACGAGAGCACCCCTCCCACCCAGGCGTCCTCGCCGAACGGATCGGATGGCTGCGACGCGATCAGGATGTTGGGTCGGAATCTTCGGACGTCGGGTGGGTGCCCGGCGAGCTCGGCGATCTTGCCGACCGTGGCAGACGTGATCGCGGAGACGGCGGCTTCGTCAAAGATGCCTCGGTCGAGGTGCGTCATTTCGACCGCCGATCCGTGCCGGCGGCCGACCTCGGCGGCGAGCTCCGGGCCGAACAGAGCCAGCTCCTCTCCCTCGGGCGTGCGCACATACGTCGGGAGGCTTCCCGCGGTGTTCGATTCCCGACGCACCGGGGTACAGCGAAGCAGCTCCGGGAGCTGGGTGGCCGTCAGCCACGGGAACCCACCGCGATCGTCGATCCGACGAAGGGCCAAGCGCCGGTCACCGACAAGACCGTGCCAGCCCAGCTCGGCTTCCTCGAGTGCCTCGCCGCTCATGGACTTCACGGGGTAGCGAAAGAGCGCCTCGACCTCACCCACCTGGATCGTCCTGTTCGATCTCGTCCGCCCAACGGGTCGGGCTTCAGCTGCAACAGAGCGCTGACCGTCGACGCACTGTCACAGAGTCCCGACACCAGAATGCTACCGAATTCAGGACCTGAAAGCATGCCCATCGACCCCTGCCGGATCTCTCCCGGATTCCGTCCTGAAGACCGCCAGGGGCCGGGCTGGTTCTCCACTCGGGACCGCTCCGCGCACCGACCTGCGCCGCCGGGGAAGGCTCCGGGCCCGAGTGCGATCTCTCAGAGTCACCCGTCTGAATGTCAATGCGCTCCCGGTCGGATACCGGGAGCGCGAGCATGTTGCCTGTCGGAGGGTCGAGGCTGGCAGTACCCTGCCCAGCGGGAGCACTTGCCTTCTCGGGCGCCACCCCGAGCACACTCGACCGTCCGGAGCCGTTCCGGGGCGCCCGCCCCGATGCGAGACGCGGGCGCGCTCGACGCGAGATTCCCGAGCTCAATTGAAGTCGACGCGCGGCACCCCATCCGGCGTTGCTAGGCGTTCTCGCCGAACATGATCAGGATCAGCTCAGCGGCCTCCTCGGTGTCGTTCCACCAGCGGTGCTGGACGCTCGCCGGAATGAAGACCGCTTGTCCGGCGGTTACCGTGACTCGCTGGCCGTCCACTTCGCCGACGGACTTTCCGCGGACGACGATGGCCATCATGGGAAACGGCGCCGCTTGTTCCTGGGGATCATCGCGAACGCGCTCGCCGGGCTCCACTCGATACCAAGCCGTTCGCAGCCCAGGCTGGTAGTAGAAGACCACGAAGTTCGATCCGTGGGCTCGCCTCGTCATTCCCTCGCCGAAGGGGATGACCTCGGGAAACCCGCGGGTCCAGAAATGGAACGAGAAGGGGTTGATGGCGCCGTACTCGGCGAACGATGGCTCGAACCCATCCATGTGGAGAACGTCCATCGGAGCGTAGTCGTCGCCGAAGGACTTGCCCTGAGCCGTCAACGCGTTGATCTTGCCCTGGTCGATCGCGCGGAGGGTCTTCGCCTCCACCCGATAGACGAAGGTCGGCTTCGGAGCCGGCCCCTTGACCAGCTCGACACCCCAACGTTCTTCGCTCTGCTCGCCCGTCACGCGCACGTGCCACTCGCCTTCGTCCGGCACCCGGATGCCGAAGAGCATCGGCTGGGCCGCGAATCGATCCGAGCGGAAGTCCTGAACGTACGATTGAATGATCTTCTCGATCGATGGCGTCGCCTCTTGAGCGCTGCCCATCAATCCCATGAGAGTTCCGATGACGATGGCCGTGACGAACATGGCGCACCTCCTGGTTTTCAGAAGCTTGGGAGTGAATCTACGGGTGTGAGAATAGGAGGGCGGATCGGCGCGCTCTTGAACGAATGGGACATCTCACCAGATCGTGGCTGCTCCATCACCGCGAAGGTCGCTGGGGCGGATGCCACCGAGGTCTACGAACTCGCGCACCATGTGAGCCTGGTCGGAGTATCCGGCGTCGAAGGCCAGGAACGCCCACGGAACGCTCGGGAGAGCGCGCGCCATCTTGATGGCATGATCGAAGCGATTGATCCGGGAGAAGAGCTTGGGCGAGAAGCCGAGTCTCTCGCTCATGACCCGACCGAGATGGCGTCTCGAGAGATTGACGTGTTCGGCAAGATCCTGGACACGGAGCGCGCCCGCGCGACGCGCGACTTCCCGAACGACCACGTCGATCACTTTCGATCTCAGTCGCTCGACCTGGACGCGCTCGAAGAGCCAGTGCTCGATGGCACGGACGCAGGACAGGTCGTCGGCGGCACCTTGAACGAGATCTTGGACCCGCTTCGCTTCCGAGCCCATCACGGCCGCCAGCGGTTCGTACCGGTCGGCCAGGGACGACATCGGCACGCCGAGAACCGGCATCGCGCCCTCCGGCAGCAGCTGAACGATGAAGATCCGACCGGCGGCGGCGAGCTGAAAGTCGAACGGTCCCGTTCGGGGACCCGAGACTGAGCTGTCGTCCCACGCCATCCCACCGCGATCACAAGACCGGAGCACGGAACCGACGCGCTGGAACACTAAGCAGGTCGAACCGTCGGGGAGGACTCGGGCGGTCAGGTCTGTGGCCGCCGCATCGACGGACCAGATGCCGGCCAAGATCCCCGTCAACCGACTCGGGGCGGGATACCAGGCGGACTGCCACACAGCTCACTCCTCGGCTCCCCGTCAGTTCTCCTGGGTGCTCGGCTCTTCCGGATTGCGGCCGCCAGGCAATCGATTGAGCCGCCGCAGCGGGGCCTGGCTGCGGCCAACACTACGAGGATGGGGTGTGGATTCTCTCGTGCGCAGTTTCTATGCGGCCCTCCTGACAGCGCATCGCAGCGTCTTCATGGCGAGCTTCATTCCCGCCTCCCATCGGTCGCTTGTAGCCAGTGCACGGAGTTGGAGGATGTGCTCTCCAGAGGCTTCCTTCCAGCGAGTGCCTGACCGCTTCATTCGGACCTCGAC
>JAJDCO010000071.1 GCA_029260795.1 Planctomycetota bacterium
GGGCCACTTGGAATACGATCTCGAGCTCGAGCCGGGCGCCGACCTCGGGCAAGTCGTCATCTCGGTCGAAGGCGCCGAACGGCTCGCCCTCGATGGACAGGGGTCGCTCTTGGTGCACACGCCGATCGGCATCCTCCGTCAATCCAGGCCCCGATCGTGGTACGTCGGCCCCGAGGGAGAGCGGCAGCCCGTCGACGTTCACTTCCGCTTGCTCGACGAGTCCCGATACGGCTTCGACCTGGAGGGACCACCGCGACCGTTGGCCCTGGTCGTCGATCCTCCCATCATTTGGTCGACCTTCCTGGGTGGCCGCTGGGGCGGGTCGGTTTGGGAGTCGATCAACGACATGGAGGTACTTCCGAACGGAGACGTTCTCGTTGTCGGTGAAACGGACGCCTCCAACTTCCCCACGACCCCTGGCGCATTCGACCGGACTGTCGAGGGCTTGGACGCCTTCGTCACTCGGACATCGGCCGACGGAAGTAGCCTCGTCTTCTCCACGGTCCTCGGAGGCATCGCCGGTCACTCGACTAGTGATTCGGCGGCCGGCCTCGCTGTAGCCTCCGACGGCTCGATCATCATCGCCGGCCGTACCGGATCCACCGATTTCCCCGTAACACCGGGCGCCCTGGACACGACGCTGGAGGGGATCGACGCCTTCGTCACCCGTCTCGCGCCCGCTGGTGACCAGTTGATCTACTCGACCTACCTCGGCGGAAGCTCCCTTGACGACGCCTTCGATGTCGACGTCGATCCTGCCGACCGGGCCGTCGTCGTCGGGCGCACGATCTCGTTCGACTTCCCCGTCTCGGCCAACGCGTTCGATCCGACCTTCAATGACGTGACCGGTCCGTTCGATGGCGACGGATTCGTCACCTACCTGTCTCCGAACGGGGATTTCGTCCACTACTCCTCGTTCCTGGGTGGCGACGGCTCCGACGGTGCCGAGGCCGTCGTAGTCGACCTGGCTGGCACGGCCGTCATCACCGGGAGCGCCTTCTCGCCCGATTTCCCGATTCGGGGTCTCGCCTTCGACTCGACTCACAACGGCGCCTTCGACGCGTTCCTGGCACGCGTCGAGCCCGGGCTCGGCACCAATGCCCTCGTGCTCTCCACGTTCTACGGTGGCGATAATGCGGATCAAGGTCGATCGATCGCCCTTGGACCTGACGGGTCGATCGTCATCGCCGGTCAGACGGCATCGACGGACTTCCCGACGACGACCAATGCGTACGATCGCACTTTCAACGGGGGACTGGAAGACCTCTTCATCGTGCGCTTCAGTGGCAGCGGCGAGGTTCGACTCGGAGCGACTTTGATCGGTGGCTCGGGCCGCGAAGAGACTCGAGGGGGCCTGGTCGTCGATTCCTCGAACAGCCCGATCTTCACCGGCTACACGACATCTGCCGACTTTCCGACGACTCCCGGCTCTTTCGCTTCAGCATACTTGGGCAACTACGTCGACAGAGTCATCATCCGTCTCACGCCCGCCTTCGATCGCTTGCTCTACTCCAGCTATCTGCTCGGTGGAGACTCGGGTGAGTACGTCCTTGGTCTCGATGTCGATCCCGTGGGAGTAGCAACCATTGCCGGGAGGGTCGGAACGAATGGCGGCTTCCCGGTCACGGAGGGTGCCTGGGATACGACCTTCAACGGTCCAATCTGGGACGGCTTCATCACTCGCCTAGCACTGGGCCCGGTGCTGCTCTTCAACGGCCAGCCCAGCGGCGGCAGCTCCGTCCACTTCGTCCTCGAGAACGCGTTCCCGGGCGAGTACGGCAACGAGGCGCAAGTGCTCTTGAGCTGCAGCGGCACGAGCGGAATCCCGCTCCCCGGCGGTCTCGAGCTCCCGCTGACCTTCGACTTCTGCACCGCGTGGAGCCTCGCCGTCGCGCCGGCCCTCCGAGCGACAATCGACAACGCGGGAACCGCAAAGACTCCCACGATCACGTTTCCCAGCAACATCCCCGTCGGACTCACGATTCACGCCGCCGCCGTCACTTGGGACCCTACCATCCCTCGCCTC
Source organism: Planctomycetota bacterium (assembly GCA_029260795.1). Lineage (GTDB taxonomy): Bacteria > Planctomycetota > OFTM77 > OFTM77 > OFTM77 > OFTM77. Next base: position 2,027 of record JAJDCO010000071.1, read on the forward strand.
GTCTCGGTGACCTGCCCCTTGTCGGTGACCGCCGAGTGAATTCGTAACCCTGAGGACCTAAAAAGGGGATGCAGGTCTTCGACCATCGAGCACCGTGTATTCCGCCCTTCCACGTTCCAGCTCCGTGCCGATGCGAAGGCCGCTGGTGCCTAGCCCCGACCGTACCGCCCCGCGAATCCGGCGGCACCGATGCCGACTCGTCCCGGCATCCGCCGCTCGGCCACCTTCGCCATTCGGTCGCGATACTCGAGGGCCGTCGAGCTCGGATCGACTCGCGCCATCGCTTCAGGCACCGCGGTGCGTCGCGTGCGCCCGCCGTCCGGGGATCCGTCTCCCCCGATGAAGTGATCGAGCACGACCGCATCGGCACAGGCGGCCACTCGTTCGAAGAAGGCCTCGGGATCCGCGATCGGAAACAAGGGCGACACGGTCACGACGGTGCGCACGCCAGCCTCCTTGAGGGCCGCACACGCCTCGAAGCGCTCCTCGACACGGCTGGCGGGTGGCGCGAGGCCCGGCAGTCGGTCGCGATCGGACTCGATGGACATGTGCACGCGCAACCGACACTTTCGAGATAACGGCTCGATGACGTCGATCGCTCTGGTCACGGCCGGGCTGTGCGTCTGCAGAATGAGCTCGTCCGGCGGCGACTCGTGCATCGCCTCGAGCACCGAACGCGTGACTCCGGCGCTCGCCTCTTGAGGTGGAAACGGCTCGGTGGCACTCGAAAGGAAGATCGAGAAGCAGCCCCCGCGGCCATGGGCCCAGCGACGCTCACGATCCACGTGCCGGCGATAGCTGTCGGCGGCATTCGCGCGCACCTCGAGGAAGGTTCCCCACTCGCGGCCTCGCAGCACGTGCCCGTTGTGCCGCACATAGCAGCCGACACCACACAGCGATCGCCCGAAAGAGCAGCCGCGATAGGGCTGCAGCGAGTGACTGCACACGGGCTTCAGGTATCCGCTCGCCCGCGTCAGGACGTTGCCGATCTGCGCGATCGTTACGTCCACGGTCGTCTCATTCCGACGCCGCCTGTGCCTGATGAAGGCAATGCTGGAAGAGCAGGTGCCACTCGCGGTCTTGCATGCGGACCAAAACACCCTCGGTCGTCTTTCCCTCTCGCACCGCCTGCTCGCATCGATCCACGAATGCGAAGGGATCCCAGTCCACGGCACCCCGGACGGCACCCAGCTCCCCAGCGGTGTCGGCGAGATTCGGGAAGATCGCATGGACACCGACGCGACGGAACCAGTACTTCGCGTTGGAGAAGTCGCCTTCACGCCGATGCATGATTCCATGCCAGAAGCTGCCTTCGGCCGACTCGACCTCCTGGCTGATGCGGTGCGAGGACTCGAGATCGCCGGCTCGCAGCCACAGTCCCGCGAGAGCACCGCTCGCCGCATCGAGATCTCTTGCCCCGGGCACGAGGTCGTTGGCGGTGACCTGGGAGAGTCGCTTGGCGAGCGGCCGGACGACCGGGCCGCCATCGAGCGGTGCCGGTGGCGCCAACGCGATCAGCTCTTGCCGAAGCTCGCTCGCACCACGCTCACTCATCGCACGCTTCCGCTCACTCGTTGTTGGACTGGTCCTGCACGGTCTCAACGAAGAGCCCGACGTGCTCCCGCGGGGTCATCGGCAAGATGCCGTGACCGAGGTTCACGATGTGCCCTTGACCTCCGCCCGAGCGGATCATGGCCTCCGTCCGATCTCGAATCTCGTCGGCAGTCCCCAGCAGCACACACGGGTCGAGATTGCCCTGGACGACCTGGTCGGGTCCGAGCTGGCGGCGCGCCTCGGCGAGGTCCACTCGCCAGTCCAAGCTGATCACATCCGCGCCCGCGGCCGCCACGATGTCGAGGAACCCGCCACCGCCCTTCACGTAGAGGATCGACGGGACGCCGAGCTCCCGAACCGTCTCTAAGACGCGCTTCTGATAGGGCAGCGCGAACTCCTCGTAGTCCTCCGGGCTGAGCTCTCCGGCCCAGGTATCGAAGAGCTGCACGATCTCGGCCCCGGCCTCGACCTGCTCGCAGAGATGCCGCGCCACGGTCTCGGCCAGCTTCTCGAGGAGCGCTTGGAGCACCTCGGGCTCGCCGTACATCATCGACTTGATGTTCTCGTAGTTCTTGGATCCGCTGCCCTCGACCGAGTAGGCCGCCAAGGTGAAGGGAGCTCCCCCGAATCCGATCAGTGGCACCTCGCCGTCGAGCGCCTCGGACAGCAGGCTGATCGCCTCGTAGACGTAGTCACAGGTCTCTCGCACCACGGGCACGATGACCTTGGAGACCTGAGCCCCGGTCCGGATCGGCTCATGGATCTTCGGCCCGCCGTGATCGAGCGAGAAGCCGATGCCCATGCCCTCGAGCGGAATGAGGATGTCCGAGAAGATGATGGCGGCATCCATGTCGAAAGCCCGCAGCGGCTGCAGCGATATCTCGCAGGCGAGGGCAGGATCTCGACACAGCTCGAGAAAGCTGTGGCGAGCCCGGAGGGCCTGGTACTCGTGCATGTATCGTCCCGCTTGACGCATGAGCCAGACGGGCGGACGATCTACGGACTCGCCTCGGGCGGTGCGGAGCAAACGATCATTTCGGGGCATGGGATTCCTCGGGTGAGTCCGGGCCATTTCGCTGTCGCCGCGAGGGTAACCTGGCGGACGTCGGTGGGGAAGCACGACGCCCGGACTTCGTGAGGCGCTCAGAAGGCGTCCTTCATCGTCACGTGACCCGGCTGAGCCACCACCCGGTCCATCCACGACTGAATCGCCCCGTACGGTGCGAGATCGAAGCCCCCTTCGGGTGCGACATGGGTGTAGCCATACAGGGCGATGTCGGCGATCGAGTAGCGGTCGTTCGCGAAGAACTCGTGGTCTCCGAGGTGTCGCTCCATCGCCTCCAGGGTCCGGACGCCTCGCTGGTGCTTGTCGGCCAGGATCTCGGCCTTCGTCTTCTCCCAGCCGAGCAGCTTGATCCAAGCGCGTGAGACCGCGATGTTCGGCTCGTGCTCGTTCTGCTCGAAGAACATCCAGCGCAACACCTCCGTTTGCTTGCGCACGTCTCCGGGCCAGAGCGGCGTGCCTTGCGCGAAGAAGAACAGGATCGCATCCGACTCGCTCAGACCCGAGCCGTCCTCCAGCTCGACGAACGGCACCTTGCCCGCCGGGTTCTTCGCCACGAAGTCATCGGGTCGGGGCCCGGCGAAGATGTCGATGTCGACGTATCGGAATGGAACCTCGAGCTGATGCAGCAGCAAGCTCACCTTGTAGCAGTTGGCCGAGAGATGATTGCCGTACAGCGTGTTCATGTCGTCTCCTGCTTCCGAAGAGGTCGCGGGGGCCGTCCAACGAGCAGGACGCCCAAGGCTTGGCGAACGGTGATGCCCGATCCTGCGAAAGGGTGTCGACTCTTTTTAGTTCTGCCTGCCCATCACTTCTGCGCAGTCGTGAAGCTGACGTCGACCGGCGCCAAAGGAACGCCCTCTTCGGAGACGAAGGCCATGTACCCGGTGCGATTCAACGAGAACCGAACGGTCTCCCCGGCCGCCAGCCGGACCGGGATCGTCAGCACTCTTCGTTGCTCGTCGTAGCCGAGGGCGCCCGTGATCTGCGGGAATCCCGAACCGGTCCGAACGACCGACCAGCGCCCGTCGCGCATGGGTCGATCGAAGGTGACCCGAATCGCACTCGTCGCCGGATCGACGTCCTCGGTGCCGTTGGCGGGCTCGATCGACTCGATCTTCGGGGCTCGCTCCATCCGCTCGGAGTACTCCCGCGAGACCTCATCGAAGAACGTCACGATCTCGGGCAGAAACGACTCGAAGGTCGGATACTCGTCACGTGCCCCAGAGAAGCGAGCGTACTCCCGGGCGAGGCTGCCGACCCAGTCGAAGCCTCGCTGCTGCTGGTAGGCGGCCTCCTTGCCCGCGGCGACCAATCCCTCGGTCTCCAGCAGGAACTGCACCTCGGCCGCGCGCACGAAGGACTCGTAGAGCATCGTCCTCGGGTTGCCGTAAGCTTGCTGCCCCATCACGATGCGGCAATGCGGGTACATCCGAGCCGCCGACGGATCCAGCTTCGCGCTCAAGCGGTCCACGATCGGGTTCGTGTAGCTGTGGCAGAACTCGTGCACGATGAGATCGTGAATGCTCGAGTCGAAGATCGGGATCCCTTCGGCATCGAAGCTCGCCGCTCCGATCACCGGGCTGAGCACCTCCTCGCCCGTCGCAGAGCGCCGCGAGACACCGTAGTTCGCACCCCCGTTCAGCATGCCGACGATCACGAAGAACTTCGCTCTCGGCCGCGCGCCAAAGAAGTGATCGAACCAGGCGAGCGTCTGCCGCTCGGCCATTCTGTCGGTCAGGCGCTGCGCGGCCGCATCGAAGGTATCGCGCTGAGATCGAAAGAAGTCCGCGAACCGTGTGCGCTTTGCAAAGCGCTGCGCCTGCCGAAGGAACTGGCGGATGTCCTCGTTCTTCCATCGCGCGTCGAGACGCTCCGGAGAAGGATCGAGGGGAAGCGCGAGATCGAACGCGAAGCCCTCCTCGAGATGAACGGCCAGGCTCATCACAGCGTCGTAGCTCACGCCGTGTCGGCGCCGCAGCGCTTGGGCGGTCTGGACCACCGAGTCGTCCGCAAAGGAGCGGAAGTGCTTCTCGACGGCCTCCGAGTAAGGCGAGACCGAGTTGTGCTGGTTGTACTCGGGATTGCCGGCGAGCCGAAAGATCAGGCTCATCAGCTCGATGCGGGGATCGACGCGGGCTTCGAGGGGTCGAGGGTCGGACTCTTGGCTCACCGGCAGCGTGAGCACGAGCCAGAGTCCGACGATGAGGGGAGTGAACATCGCGGCTCCAAGTGAACGAGGTGCGGGCCGGGTGCCCCGCATTGTCCGTCATCGAGACGCGATGGAAAAGGCGTCGTCGAGGCGCCCGATCAGCTCCAATGGCCCCGGCGACATGCCGAGCCCTTTCCGGCACCGCTCACTTGCCGCGTCCCATGATGTACCCGACCCCCTCGAGGCGCCGGATCTGATCGGGATCCAGAGGCGAGTCGTCACTCGACTTTGGTGGCTCATGGACCCGGGCTGCCCAATCCGCTAAACGCCGCTTCAAGTCTGCCAAGGGGCACTCGGCTGGTGGAGCGGCGGCGAGGTCGTTCTCCTCGGCGGGATCGACTTGAAGGTCGTAGAGCTCGTAGCCATCGCTCTGGCTGAGGCCGGGCGTGCGAATGAGCTTCCAACGATCCGTCACGACGGCAACGGCTCGGCCTGCGATGCCCTCGATCGGTCGACGCGCGTGCTGCGGTGTCAACAGCAGCTGCCCCGTCTCGGCAAAGAGCGGCCTTCCACGAATCGGTCGCTCGCCGCGCAGTCCCGGCCACAGGCTCTCCCCGCTAACCACCTCGGTCGACCGAGCTCCGGCTGCTTCGAGGAGTGTGGGAAAGACGTCGAGCGTCCGAACCGGGGCCGCGACTTCCTGCACGACGACGCCAGGTCCGGCAAAGATGAGCGGCACCCTCAGGCAGGTGTCGTACAGGAACTCGCCATGGTCGTAGTAGTAGCCATGCTCCCCCAGGCTCTCGCCGTGGTCGGCCGTGACGACGACGAGCGTCTCGCCGTCGAGATCGAGCTGCCGGAGTCGGCGCAGGACACGCCCGATCTCGGCATCGGTCGCGGCCACTTCGGCGTCGTAGAGGTTGCGGGCGCGTCGATGATCTTCTGCGCTGAGACCACCTCCGCCATATACGACGCGCGCCTTGCGCTCCTTGCGATCTGCGGGGAGCTCTCGAAGATCGACCGTGCGGCCTTCGATGGGATAGTAGTAGAACGCTTGCTCGTAAGGACCCGTGTAGTCGACGCCGCCGAACTCGCGCGCCCGCTCGGGCGGAGGACCGTAGGGCATGTGCGGGTCGCGATAGTGCAGCCAGAGGAAGAACGGTTGCTCACCTCCCCGATCGAGGAACTCGAGAGCCGCGTCACTGACGACCTTCGCGTCGACATCGTCCTTCCACGACCGCTGAAAGTCGAAGCCTTGGGCGAGACCCTGGGCTTGGGTGTCGAAGAAGGGCACCGCCCACGCCGCTCCGGTGCGGTAGCCGCACGGTGACAGCTCCTCGGCCAAGGTCGTGCGTCCGGGAGCCAGGACGCCGAAGGGCCCCCAAAGATCACGGACGCCGTGCAACGGGGGATAAAGACCCGTCATCAGGCTCGCCAAGGACTGCGTCGTACGACCGATCGGCACGCGAGCGACGTCGAAGCGCGTACCGCGCGCGGCCAGCGCGTCGAGAACCGGGGACGTCGGTCGATCGAAGCCATAGCAACCCAGTCGGTCGGCGCGCTGCGTGTCGATCGTGATGAGGAGGATGTTCGGCGAGGAGGCCTCGCCCTTTTCCACGTCACTCCCGCATCCCAACAGGAGAAGAAGCACCGCCGACCAGCAAGCCGAACGCAGCATCAACGTCGCTCCGGCAGGAGTCGGTAGACGAGGTGGTTCCCACTTCGAAAGGCTGGCTGAAAGATCCCTTGCTGGGCGAGCGCCGCTGGCATCTGGGGGTCATAGCCGGTCCGCTTCCGTTTCCCGTCCTCCGCCCTCGTGAATCGCTCGCGAAGCAGAAGCACCACCGGTCGACCGAGGTCGCGAAGCATTCGGATCTGCTCGTCAGACAGCTGGCCATTGGCTCGAAAGAGCTGGCGGCAAAGCTCGAGACGTGCCGAAAGGTCTGGGTAGCGATCGGTCAGATAGTACTTCTCGTCGGTGAACAACGCGCGCCCGGCGAAGATCGGAATCTCGTTGTGGTGCAGCCGTCCCGCCACGTTGCTGGGGAAGAAGATCGGGTCATCGATGACGATGGCATCGGGTGGAGTCTCTCGACGAATCTGCTGCAGGACCTGACTGGGCGGCGCGTCCTCAGGAAGTCGCACGAAGGCACCCTCCTTCCATGCAAACTTCGACTCGCCTCGGGCAAAAGCGACGGCGGCGGTCCAGGCGATGGCGTTCGTCGGGATCAGCACCAGAGGCAAGAGGATCGCCAGGCCGACCTTCCAGCCGCGGCTGCGCTGCCAGCCCGTCGCGACTCGCTCAGCGGCGAGGACGCCGAGAGGGAGCGCGAGAAGTCGAAGAAACTTGTACTCACAGTCTTCTGCGGCCTGAAGGCCCAGCGCCATCGCGGCCAGCACCACGACGAAGACCACCAGAAGCAATACGTCACGCCGCCCTTCACGCAGGCGAGGAAGCGTCGCCCAAGCCGCAAGAACGATCATTGGACCGCAAGTGGCGAAGAGCCCGATCCAGTGGCGAGAAGGCTCGGCTGTTGCCAAGGCCGGGTTCTCCTCGTCGAGCGCCGCTCCCATCCACGGCCAGAGGACGATGAGGGAGAGAAACCCACCCACTCCGATCGCGATCGTCGTCTCGATCTTCGCCCGCAGAGAGCCTGTGGCCCGTCGACGCCAAGCCATGACGGCCGTGACGCCGAGACCGAGCCCCAGTGGGATCAGGACTCCGAGCGCGACCAGCGGTTCGAAGACACAGCAAGCGAACGTCGCCAAGGCAGCCAGCACGAGATGACCGCGGCGGTTCTCGACGTCTCCCTGCACGGCTCGCAGCCCGAGCCAGAGGAGCACCAGCCCCGACGCCACCGTGGCCTGATTCGAAGAGACGTTGAGGAACTTCGTCAGCGTCGCCGTCACGCGGTCGTCCCACCCCGAGGCGAGCCAGCGGTAGAAGAAGTACGGCGGCTTGGAGGCCTGAACCTCGGCCAGAGTGTCGGCGCGCTGTGACGAGAGAAAGACGATCCAGCCGAACGGGTTGAGTCCCAAGAACCCCAAGGCGGCGGCAAGAGGCCCGATGCCGGGACGACCAAATAGACGCACCGCCAACCCGTGGAGGAGCAGCAGAGTCCCGAGCAAGAGAATCCCGTTGCTCAGGGCGAAGGCAAGCAGCGGATCGGCGTCGCCGGCCAGAGGCGCGACGCTGAGGTGATAGAGCCAGTAGTAGAGCACCGGCTCGTCGGCGAAGTAGGGATTCTCTGGCGGCAAGCCGCGATCGACGATCGATTCCGAGATCGCGGCATGAAGCAACCCATGCGTGCCCGCCCTCGCCCGCAACGACCCGAAGTTCGGCGCCAGCACGAGCAAGGAAACCACCAGCCCGGCGAGAAACGTGAGCCACCACGCCCGATCTTCACCGAAGGGGCGACCGCGATCTCGAATCGCCAAGGCGACGAGTGCGATCGCCTCGATAATCGCGAGAGTGGGGCCGAGGGCTCCCCAGGAAGCGCCGATCACGATCACGAGGGCCGAGAGCGCCATGACGATCGGTGTCAGGCAAATGCCGAGACCGATGGCGCGGGCGGGAGACAGAGCCGGAAGCAGAGCCCGAACCAGGAGCCAGCCCGGGAGAACGCCGAAGACGGCGAGTCCACCGAGGGCGGCGAGCCAGCCAGGCAGCCCGACACTCGCGCCGACGCCGTAGAGCCCGAGCAGCAGCGCGAAGGCGATCGTCGACGCAAGCAAAGCGAACCTCGTGAGCAAGAAGGAGTTTGGGGCGGCTCCATTCTCCCGACGGCACCCCAGGCCAGCAACCTTTCGGCGCGGCCAGGGACTCGATTTCGAAAAAACTCGCAGATCGAGTTCGGGTCTGTCCGCGCTGGGCCTCCTTCGTGTGAGCCATCACCGGCTCGCCGAGCGAAAGAGAAAGACGCCACTCGAGGAGAAAGTCTCATGACCCAGCGAAACATCGCCAGCTTGCTCGCCGTTCTAGTCGCCATCGGCAGCCTCGCGGCTCCCGCAGCCGCTCAGGCCAAGAAGAGCACGAACGAAGGGGTTCGGGCCGGCAAGATCGTGAAGATCCGTCCGCACGAACGCGCGTTCGAGATGCGGTCGAAGAGCAACGGCAATCTTCGTGTTGAGGTCGGCCGCCAGGCCATGACACTCGACGGGAAAAAGGTCCAGCTCCACAAGATCAAGATCGGCGACCAGGTCGTCGTGCATGGCACCTGGAAGAGAGAGAGTAAGGTCCTCGTCGCCAACCAGACCGTCAAAGTTCGGCGCAACGATCCGAGCCAAGTCCGCACGAGCAGCCATGCTCGCCCGACGGTATCCGTTCCCGAACCGGCCCCGTCTCTCCCGAGCCTCGCCGATCCCGAGCCCGAGCTTCGTGTTGCAGCGGAGTCGCCATTCCCAGACGTCCGCCGGAATGCCAAGGCCTCCATCAGCGGGACCATCCAGCGGACCCTGGACGTCGCTACCGCCGAAGGCAAGTACTTCGTGATCGAGCTCGAAGACCCGCGGACCCAGACCGAGTATCGGATCGAGTTCAAGACCCGATCGATCGCGATCGCTTGGGAAGAACGCTACCGCTGGCCCCTCGACCGCAAGAAGAACATGATCATGAGCGGCCCGATGCTCTTCAACGACTTCTACCTTCCCAAGGGACGGTTCGTCCAAGTGGTCGGCACTCCCGATGGTGAGCGCTTCGGTCGGAAGATCTTCCGAGGCTACTGGATCGACCTCGACCCCACGACGCGATAAGCCAGGACGTCGACGACGATCTCGCACAACAAGCCCGGTCTTCGGACCGGGCTGTCGTCGTTGTGGGCCCGACGAGCACGCCCCGCGTCAGCGCTCGAATCCACGCCAGCCACAAAGGCAGACTCCACCCCAGCCGGCTCTCGCCGAGCGCCCATGCCCTGGACGCCCGAGCGATCCTCGCCTGGGCGACTCGGCGCATCGCTCGTCGCGAGCGCCGACCGAAGCCCGCGACTCCAAGAGTCGACCGCGAAGCTTCGGTGATCGGCGAGCCATGCTGCCCGTACGAAACACACTCGGTGTGAGTCGTACGGGCAACCCCAACCCGCCCTCCTCTCCTCTCGTTGACACCCAACCCTTCCCCGCCGGCCCCGAAGGGGTCTTCGAGAGGAGAGGCATCGAAAGAAGCGAACGGCCAAGACCGCTCAGAGCACCCGATCCGCTCTCGAGTCACGCGCGGCAGATCATCGTCTCCACAGATAAGGTGCGGTGTCACACCCGACCGGTTACGCGCCTCGCACATTTTTTTTGACTCGCCCGGTGCTCGAGCCGGGTGAGCCCTCGAGTCCAGGAACCGATCTTCGAGGCGAGTTCTCGCAAGCCGGCGCGAGCTCAGTCGCGCCGAAACACCGGCGACGCCCATCCGACATGACCATCGGACTGGATCACGCGAGCATAGTAGTAGCGTCGCACTTCGGAGCCTTCGTCACGCCAGCGGAGCTCCGACCGTTCCGAAGACGGGCGCTCTGTATGCACGACTTGGCCATCTGCCAGGATCTCGATGCGATCGATCGGGCCGGTTCCGCGTACCGAGACCGAGATCTCGGGAGCTTCGCTCCACGCGACCTCGCCCCCGGCCAAGACGCCGTCGACCCGGAAGTCGAGCACGATCGGCGAGCTCGCCGCGAAGCAGCGGCGAGCGCGGATCGCTTCGAAGACCCCGTCGCGCGTGAGCTCTTTCACCCACAGGCCGGCGTACGATTCCGATACCGAGTCGTGATCGGAAGAGGCAACGAAGCCGAAGCGCAGCCCGTCTGCCAGGGCGTCCTGTGCGAACGATCCGGTCACGGCGGCATCCGAAGCCCTTCGCGGCCCATCGATGGACTCGTACGCTCCCCGAACACCCTGGTAGATCTCAACGACCGGTTCGAAGCGCCCATCGAAAGAGCTCCAGTCCGTCGCATGGCCTCGCGCCGCCATCATGTGCGGAATCCCGAACGCGTCCCGATCTTCGAGCTGATTCCACAGCTCTCGGGGCGTCTGCGCGGTCGCAGGCAGGATCTGCGGCCCCTGCCGCTGGCGAAAGAAGATGTTCTTGTGTCCGCCGACCGAGCCCTCGGCGCGCTCGTAGCCGTACAGCCCGACGAAGCGCCCCGGGCGGTCGAAGTAGTCGGCCAACTTTTGGATCTCCCACCACGCCGTCTCACGCGTGTCCGTCACGTGATCGGTCGTACACAGAACATCGAGCTCGCCCGGACCGAGCGCGTAGCGATACGCTTCCATCAACGTGCCATCGGTGCGCGACGCGCACCGCGAGATGTCGGTATGGCGGTGCAGATCGGCGAACACGAGCTGATATCGCTGACCACCCGCCTCGATCGTCGGTCGCGAGATTCGAGACGACTCCGCGCGCTTGTCGACGACCCGGCTCGCCTCGAGTGAGAATGCTGGTGGAGCCGCCAAGCCGGGGCCCCCGCCGCCACGCGCGACTCGAAGCATCGATCGCGCGGACTCCGGCCGTCGTCGATCGAAGTCCACTCCCGACTCCATCGCCTTTCGTCGGCCATCCGCCAACCAACCGATCACGACGTTTCCATTGCGATCTGCTGTCAGCTCACCCCGCGGCCGCGCGCCGCCATCGCTCGCCGACACTGGCTGGACTGCGCTCCAGCCCTCCGACGAGTAGCGAAGCGTGAACAGCTCCCAGACCGCCGCCTTCCCGTTTTTCCCCAGCCCGGGAAACCGCTCCGCCTGCACCTGCTGCGGAATCGTCAGGCCGGTGAACAAGAGGTGCAGTCCACCACCTGCATCGGTGGCGAGCTGGGGATTCGAGGCCAGACGGTTCAGCGGCTCCGGCAACACGCGACCCGGATCCCCGGCCGGCTCTCCGATGCGACCGTCTCGGTAGTAGACGAGCCGAAGCTGGCGCTGCTGATTCAACGCGCGATCTCGGCCCCAGTCTCCTCGATCCGCATGCCACGCGATCCACACGCCGCCCTGTGCATCGGCCGCGAGGCTCGGTCGCGCGTCATACCCCGGCCGATCCGAGACCGCGACGATGCTCTCTTTCCCCTTTGGGTCCCGAGTCCAAAGACGAACTTCGAAGTCGCGCCCGCCGCTGGCGACAGGCAAGTACGCATCCCAGGCGACGACCGGACGGCCGTCGGAGAGCACCGCCAACGCCGGCGCGAAGGCATGCGAACCGGGTGATGACAAGCGCTGGCGCTCTTTCAAGCCTGGCTCGAGGACTCGGGCCAGCTCGATTCCCCACTCGCCCTCATGGGAGGATTGCCAAGAAAGCCACAGTCGATCGCGCTCTCGGTCGAACGCGAGGCGCGGCCAGCCATTCGATTCGGAGCCTTCAGTCAGTGACTGGGTCTCCGTCAACGCGCCGTCGGAGAAGCGCCGCTGCCGGAGCTGCCAGCCCTTCGCGTCGTCGTGCTCTGCCCAGACCACGACCACCGCCGCCGATCCGACCGCGGCGATTGTCGGCCAGAGCATCCGCCCCCCGGCCGCGATCACGACGTCCCACGAACGCTCCTCGGATTCGCCTTTCAAGAGGAGTCGGTCCTGGGAGCCTTCGGTGACCAGGCAGGCGCACCAGATCACATCATCCCACGTCGCCCAAGACACCGCGGTCGGCTCGCCGTCGGTCACGATCTTCGCAGGGTGCTGGAGATCAGCACTCGTCCAAGCGCCTCGCCGTGACTTCGCGGCTCGGTCGTCCGTGCAGTGGAGCAGCACAAAGACGACGGTCGAGATGAGCAGCGCCCATCCAGCGCGCCGCCAAAACGAGGGGGAACTGCCGATGTCCGAGCTCACGGGTGACTCTGTCCTGCAAGGGTCACGGGTCGCGAACCCAGACCGCACACTTCCATCGCGTTCGGTCGTTCCGCGAGAGATGCTCAGCTTCACACATCGCACTCGCCCTCGCCAGCTCGCCGCACCAGACGACCGCTTCTCCGAGTGAGCCGGTATAATCCCGCCACACGGTTCCTGAATACCTACAGCCACCCACACCGGAGCGAAGCCTCCATGTCGACTCGCCTGACGGGACTGATCGCGGCGGCTTTCTCACCGATGAATGCTGACGGCTCGCTCGCGCTCGCACGAGTCCCGGACCTCGTCCAGCAAGCGCTGGCACAAGAGGTGAGCGGTCTCTTCCTGTGCGGCAGCACCGGTGAGGGCTTTTCCCTCGCGACCGACGAACGACGCCAGCTCGTGGAGTCCTACCGAGAGGCGACTGCCGGCCGTCTTCCGATCATCGTTCAAGTGGGGCACAGCAGCCTCACAGAAGCGCGCGCGCTCGCCCGACATGCCGCCGAGCTGAACGTCGATGCAATCGCCGCCGCGCCGCCCACATGGTTCAAGCCCGCGAGCGTCGAGATCCTCGCCGACTGCCTCGCGCACATCGCCGAAGCCGCGCCCGACACGCCCCTCTTCTACTACCACATCCCGCCCCTGTCGGGGGTGCAGCTCCCGATGCGTGGACTCCTCGAGCTCGCCCCGTCACGAGTCCCATCCCTGGCCGGCATCAAGTTCAGCCATCTCGCCTGGGACGATCTCCTCGCCTGCACCGCATTCGAGGACGGACGCTACGAGATCTTCTTCGGCGCCGACGAATCGTTGCTGAGTGGTCTGACGGCGGGCGTCGCGGGCGCGGTCGGCAGCACGTACAACTTCCTGGGTCGCTTGTCGGGCCGCATCATCGAGACCTACCGGGCCGGCCGGCTCGACGAGGCCCGAGCACTCCAGGAGACCAGCACGCGCCTGATCCACGTGATCGTCCGCCACGGAGGCATGGCCGCTCTGAAGGCGACGATGAAGATCGCCGGCGCCGATTGTGGTCCACCGCGACTCCCTCTTCGTGGCCTCGACGCTGCCGCGGAGCAACGGCTCGAGTCCGAGCTGCGCGAGGCAGGCTTCTTCGACTGGTGCACGGCATGAGGCTGCTCGCGATCGTCCTGGTCGTTCTCGCCGGCTGTCCGCCCGCACTCGCCCAAGAGGACCTCGAGTCTCGGCTCCTCTGGAAAGCGCTGCCGGCACTTCCCGATGACTACGGCTTCGGCGGCCCCTTCGTCGGCGTCCACGGAGAGGCTCTGATCGTCGCGGGTGGCGCCAACTTCTCGGAGCGACCGCTGGTCGAAGGCGGCCCGAAGATCTGGCACGACGACGTCTTCGTGCTCGAGCCCGGTGAGAGCCAATGGAAGGTGGGCGGACACCTCCCTCGACCTCTCGCCTACGGAGGCGCGGCTTCGACTCCCGGTGGCCTCGTGATCGTCGGTGGGAGCGATGCCGACCAGGTGTACGCCGACGCCTGGCGGCTGACGTGGTCTTCCGACTCTCGATCCCTCGACCTCGAGACGCTGCCGCCGTTGCCCATGCCGATGGCTTTCGGAAGCGCCGAGGCGATCGGAGAGACGGTCTATGTCCTGGCCGGCAAGACCACGAAGGACGACGTCGACGTCGTGGCGAAGATGTGGTCCCTCGATCTGAGCGCTCCAGAGCTCGCCTGGCGAGAGCGGTCACCCTGCCCCGGACCACCACGCTTCAAGATGGTGACGGCCGTGCAACGCATGGGCGACGGGCGACAGCAGCTCTTCGCCTTCTCGGGAAGTCGTACCGGACGCGGCGAGGACGGCAACCCGACCTTCGAGATGTTCACCGATGGGCACCGCTACGATCCGGCGACGGACACCTGGCAAGCCATCGCTCCGCTCCCGGTGCTTCCCGACCCGCGCCCGCTCGACGGAGTCGACGACTTCGCCCACGAGCGTTGGCCGATCAACGCCGCATCCGCGGCACCGCTCGGACCCACTCACATCGTCGTCTTCAGCGGATCGACCGGTCGCTACATCCTCGACGAGCAGGGCCGTGTGCGCCCACCCGAGGTGCGCCCAGACTTCGCGCGCCGCGTCCTCACGTATCACACGATCACCGATACCTGGACCGAGCTCGGTCGCATGCCGACCGGCGTCGTCACGACGCGCGCCGTCGTGTGGAATGATCTCGTCGTCGTCCCGTCCGGAGAGACGCGCCCGGGGATTCGAACACCGGCCGTCCAAGCACTGGTGGGTGTCGACATGCCGGGTTCGTTCGGGGTTTGGAACTCGATCGTCGTGGCGATCTATCTGGCCGCGATGATCGCAATGGGCTTCTACTTCGCACGACGCGAGAAGACGACGGGCGACTTCTTCCTGGGCGGGCGACGCGTGCCCTGGTGGGCGGTGGGCCTCTCGATCTTCGGGACCCAGCTGTCGGCGATCACGTTCCTGGCGATCCCGGCCAAGACGTATGCGACGGACTGGGTGTACTTCCTCCAGAACCTCGGAATCCTCGCGATCGCACCGTTGGTGGTGGCCTGCTACCTGCCGGCGTTTCGCCGGCAAGACGTGACGACCGCATACGAGGTGCTCGAGAGGCGATTCCATCTGTCGGTGCGGCTGTTCGGGGCGCTCTCGTTCGTGGTATTCCAGCTGGCTCGATTGGGCATCGTACTGTTCCTGCCAGCGTTGGCACTGGCGGCGGTGACCGGGCTGAACATCGAGGCGTGCATCCTGTTGATGGGTGTGCTCTGCACGCTCTACACGCTGCTCGGCGGAATCGAAGCCGTGATCTGGACGGACGTCCTGCAAGTCTTCGTCCTGCTCGGCGGTGCCTTGATTGCGCTGCTCATCGTCGTCCTCGGGGCCGAGGGCGGAGCCGGAGGAGTCCTCGAGCTCGCCAATGGGCAAGGCAAGCTGCGCCTCGTGGACGGGCGCTGGGATTGGACGATGCCGACACTCGGCGTGATCCTGCTCGGGGCGGTCTTCAACAACCTCGTCCCCTACACGAGCGATCAGGCCGTCGTGCAACGCTACCTCACGACCGTCGACGAGCGACGCGCGGCGCGGGCGATTTGGACGGGCGCGCTGCTGTCGGTGCCGGCGTCGCTGCTGTTCTTTGCGGTGGGGACCGCGCTGTTCGCCTTCTACAGCGCTCACCCAGATCGCTTGAACCCGACCGGACCGACAGATCAGATCTTCGCTTGGTTCATCGCGCACGAGCTGCCGGTCGGCATCGCGGGCCTCGTCGTGGCCGGGATCTTCGCCGCCTCGATGTCGAGCCTCGACAGCTCCCTCAACTCGCTCTCGGCCGTCATCACACACGATCTCTACCGGCGGTTTCGCCCTGACCGCACCGAGCGCCACTACCTCGCCGGCGCGCGCTGGATCACGGCCGTCCTCGGCACGCTCGGAACCGCGACCGCCATCGTCATGGCGCAGTACCCGATTCAATCGCTCTGGGACCGCTTCCTCTCCTGGGCCGGCCTGCTCGGCGGCACCTTGGCGGGCCTGTTCGCGCTGGCCGTGCTGAGCCGACGCGCGACGACGACCGGTGCTTGGTGCGGTGCTCTCGCCGCAATCAGCGCGCTCGTCTTCGTGCGCACGCAGACACAGCTCAGTGGACTGCTTTACGCGGCCATCGGACTCGGCACCTGCTTCGTCGTCGGCTCGCTGGTGAGTCGGCTCACGCCGGCTCGAGAAGCCAGCGCCCCATGACACCCGAGCGACGCGGCGAGCTGGCCGAGACGTACCGCCGCGGTCTGCTCGAGGACACGCTGCCATTCTGGCTGCGACACGGGCTCGATGCGGAGCACGGCGGCGTGCTGACCGGCCTCGATCGTGATGGTTCGATCGTCGACGACGACAAGGCCATCTGGGCACAGGGCCGTTTCGCTTGGCTCCTGGGCACGCTGTACCGCACGGTCGACCCGCGCCCGGAGTGGTTGGAGGCTGCCCTCTCCTGCCTCGAGTTCCTCGGCCGGCACGGCTTCGACGACGACGGAAGGATGTTCTTCTTGGTGACGCGCGACGGGCGTCCCTTGCGCCGCCGCCGCTACGCGTACTCGGAAGCGTTCGCCGCAATGGCCTTCGCGGCCGTAGCCGGAGCTTCGCAACAAGACGCGCCAGCGGCATCCGCCATCGGCCTGTTCGGACGCTTCGTCGACCTTATGCTCACGCCTGGCGGCAGCGCCCCCAAGGTCGATCCGAATACTCGGCCAATGCATGCCCTCGGTCCCTGGATGATCGGGCTCGGCGTCGCGCAGACCTTGCGTGAGACGATCGGCTGGGACGAGGCCGACGCGTGGATCGATCGCGCGATCGAGACGATCGAGCGGCTGTTCGTGCGGGAAGATCGACAGGCCGTGCTCGAGGTCGTCGGAGCCGAGGGAAAGATCCTCGACCACTTCGACGGCCGCACCCTGAACCCAGGGCATGCCATCGAGACCGCCTGGTTCATCCTCCACGAGGGGCGTCACCGAGGCGATCCGCAGCTTATCGGGCTCGGCTGTCGCATGTTGGATTGGATGTGGCGAATAGGCTGGGACACCGAGCACGGCGGGTTGTTCTCGTTTCGCGACCTCGACGACAAGCCCTTGCAAGAGACCGCACACGACATGAAGTTCTGGTGGCCGCATTGCGAAGCCATCATCGCCACGCTGCTGGCGCACGAGCTCACGGGTGACAGACGCTACGCCGATTGGCATCGACAGGTGCACGATTGGTCATTCGAGCACTTTGCCGATCCCGAGCATGGCGAGTGGTTCGGGTACCTCCACCGAGACGGCCGCCTCTCGGTGCCGCTGAAGGGCAACCATTGGAAAGGCCCCTTCCACCTCCCCCGCATGCAATGGAACTGCTGGCGGCTCCTGAGCGAAGAGGGGCGCGCAACTCCAATCGGCTCGTAGCCGCGACCGCGTTGGAGTGTCTCGAGTTGCGCTCCGCATTCCACGGACCATTGACAGCCGGCCGCCAATCTGCTCGTCTCGAAGCATAGCCGCATTCATCGACCGACGAGAAGGACTCATCACGATCGAGCCGCAGCCACCCCCAACGGTCCCGCTCCGACTCGCCCGTGGTCGTCATGCTTTCCGGGAAAGGGGAGTCATGCCAATCGAGAATGCCCATCGCCACGGAATCGCCACTCTTTGCAGCGCCGCTGTACTCGCCATCTCTATCTGCCCCCCCCACAACGCATTAGCGCAGCAGGACTCCGTCTTCTTCCAGGACGGTGACAGCGCCCACACGCCGGCTCTCCAGGAGGCAGCGTCCGACAAAGGCGGAATGATGTACGGAGACGGCCCGCTCTTGAACCTGCTCGCCAGCTCCTTTCCGATCAGTGCTTGGCAGAACCCGGTGCCGATCGCCTCTCACCTGGAGAACTTCTCTCTCGGTGACATCGAGGACGGCCATAGCTGTTACCTCGACCGGATCGATGG
>JAJDCO010000072.1 GCA_029260795.1 Planctomycetota bacterium
CATGGGCAAGGTACTGCAGAGCGGGGGCGTCGCTGATGAGAAGCTCGCCGCCGAGCGGCAGTCGCAGCTCAGCGTGATCGAGACCGTGCGCTCCGGTAGCCACGGCTCGCAGTCGATCGTGGGCTCGGTCATGGGCACGCCCGCGTACATGCCGCCCGAGCAGGCGCGCGGCGACGTCGAGCACATGGACGAGCGCAGCGACGTGTTCGCACTCGGCGCGATCCTGTGCGAGATCTTGACCGGGCAGCCGCCCTACGTCGGCGAGCAGGGCGACCTGATCGCCATGGCGGCGATGGCCAGGCTAGACGATGCGCACGCCCGCCTCGAAGCGTGCGGCGGCGAGCCGGAGATGGTCGAGCTGGCAACGCGCTGCTTGATGCCGGCGCCCGCCGCACGTCCGCGATCGGCTGAGGTCGTCGCAAAGACAGTCCACGATCACCTCGCCGCCGTCGAGTCGCGCGTGCACGCAGCGCGTGTCGAAGCGGCCGAGGCAAAGGTGCGCACCGCCTCACTGAAGCGCACGCAGAAGCTCGGCATCGGATTGACCGCGGTGATCGCCGCCGGGCTGGTGGTCTCACTGTGGTTTTGGCGCGCGGCCGACACGGCAGCGACGAACGAGGGCATTGCCCGTGCCGAGGCCGTAGCCTCGGCAAAGGAGGCGCATGAGAACGAGCAGCTCGCCGTCGAGCAAACCAGGGTCGCCGAGCGCGAGCTCGCTCGCGCGGTGGAGATCAAAAACCTGATCACCGGGATGCTGCAGAGCGTGAACCCGGAGCAGGCCAAAGGCGCGGACATCACGCTACTCAAGGGCATCCTCGACACCGCGTCGAAGCGCCTCGACGAGGGCGCGATCGAAGACGAGCGGGTCGCCGCGGAACTGCATGCTCTGACTGGATGGGTATACCTCTCGATCGGCCTCTACCCGGAAGCCGAGCGACACCTGACCACAGCACTGGACCTCCGCGAGCGCGAGCTGGGCGAGGAGCACCCGGACACGCTGTGGAGCATGAACAACCTGGCGATCCTCAACTGGCGCCAGGGCAGCTCCGCCGAGGCCGAGTCGCTCTTCCTCCAGACGCTGGAGCTCCGGAAGCGCGTGTCGGGTGACGACCACCCGGAGGTGCTGACCATCATGAGCAACCTGGCGGGCCTCTACCAAGTCCAGGGCCGTTATGCCGAAGCGGAGACGCTCACCCTCCGGACGCTGGAGATCAAGAAGCGCGTCTTGGGCGACGACCACCCAAGCACGCTGGCGAGCAGGAACAACCTGGCTCTCTTCTATCAGGCCCGAGGCCGAACCACCGAGGCCGAGCCGCTCTTCCTCCGGACGCTGGAGATCCAAAAGCGCGTGCTGGGCGACGACCACCCGGAAACGCTGGCGTGCATGAGCAACCTGGCTCTCTTCTATCAGGCCCGAGGCCGAACCACCGAGGCTGAGAGGCTCCTCCTCGAGACGCTGGAGATCCAAAAGCGCGTGCTGGGCGAGGAGCACCCGATCACGCTGTCGTGCGTGAGCAACCTGGCGTCCCTCTACGATAGCCAGGGCCGCTACGGCGAGGCCGAGGCGCTCCTCCTCGAGACGCTGGAGATCCAAAAGCGCGTGCTGGGCGAGGAGCACCCGAGCACGCTGTCGTGCGTGAGCAACCTGGCGTCCCTCTACGATAGCCAGGGCCGCTTCGGCGAGGCCGAGCCGCTCTTCCTCGAGACGCTGGAGATCCAAAAGCGCGTGCTGGGCGAGGAGCACCCGAGCACGCTGTCGTGCATGAGCAACCTGGCGGGCGTCTACAATAGCCGTGGCCGCACCGGCGAGGCCGAGCCGCTCCTCCTCGAGACGCTGGAGATCATGAAGCGCGTGCTCGGCGAGGAGCACCCGAGCACGCTGTCGTGCAAGAGCAACCAGGCGGGCGTCTACGATAGCCAGGGCCGCACCGACGAGGCCGAGACGCTCTTCCTCCAGACGCTGGAGATCGAAAAGCGCATGCTGGGCGAGGAGCACCCGCGCACGCTGGCGGACATGGGCGACCTGGCGCTCCTCTACGATAGCCAGGGTCGCTACGGCGAGGCCGAGACGCTCACCCTCCAGACGCTGGAGACCCAAATGCGCGTGCTGGGCGAGGAGCACCCGAGCACGCTGCTGACCACGAACAACCTGGCGAACATCTACCAGGTGCAGGGCCGCTCCGTCGAGGCCGAGCCGCTCCTGCTCCAGACGCTGGAGATCCAAAAGCGCGTGCTGGGTGAGGAGCACCCGCGCACGCTCAGCACGATCACCTACCTCGGCCTTCTCTACAACTCGACAGAGCGTTTCGAGGAAGCGGCGGCAATGTTCGAGGTCAGTCTCCCGATCCAGCGGAGCGTCGTCGGCATGAAGCATCCGTGGACCGGCATCGCCATGATGGGCCTCGTGACCGCCTACTTGGGGCTGGGTCGGGCCGAGGACGCACTGCCGCTGCAGCGAGAGCTATTCGGTCTGCAGTTCGCGGCGGCCGACGAGGTCGACGCGAATGCCGAAATGCTCAACGGAGCTGCGTGGACGCTGCTGACAATCGAGAACGAGAGCCTGCGTGACCCCGAGCGTGCGCTGGGCTTCGCTGAACGAGCTTGCGCCCTCGCGGAAGATGCTGGCTTCGACCAGCTCTGGGCCTTCCTCGACACACTGGCGCTGGCGCAGTTCCGGACTGGGGACACGGCCGCGGCGGTCGAGACGCAGAAGCGCGCCATCGCGCTGATGCCCGCAGGCGCAGACCCTGAAGTGGCGCAGCGCCTGGCCGAGTACGAAGCCGCCCTGAAGGACCGTTGAACCCGAGAGCCCCATGAAGGACGAATCCGAACCAACTCCTGAGATGATCGCCAGGGATGTCCGAAGATGGATTTTCTTCGGCGCTGACTGATAGGGTGTGCGGCTCAGTGGAGCGGAGAGGCCGATGGTTCCTTGCGGAGCCTGTCCGCTCCTTCCCGCTCGTCGGAGATTCGGAATCCCTATGCCGTCGTTCGACTTCGTCGTCTTTCAAGAAGACCTGTTGCGTCTGGGTCTGGCTTCGGTTCTCGGCTCCATCGTCGGCATCGAGCGACAGCTGTCCGGGCAGTCGGCGGGGCTGCGAACGCACGTGATGGTCGCGACCGGGGCCGCGGTCTTCACGTTGGTCGGGCTGGCGGTGGGCGGCGACCAGCAAGTCACCCGAGTGGTTCAGGGCGTCGCCTCGGGCGTCGGCTTCATTGGCGCCGGAGCGATCTTGAGGTCCCGCGCCGATACTTCGGTGAGGGGCCTGACCACCGCCGGGTCGATCTGGGTTTCTGCGGCGATGGGATCCGCCGCTGGGTTGGGTGAGTACCCATTGGCCGCGTCCGCCGGGTGCATCGCAATCTTCGTTCTCTTTGCGCTCCGCCCCTTGAGTCGCTGGCTCTCACGGCCGTCAGACACGGGCGACGCTCCGGAGTGATCGGCACTCCAGACCTTCCGCCGAGCGTGGGCGAAAGTCGAGCCCGGCTCTCGCCCGAATGCGGAATCAGTCCTCAACCAACGAAAGAGGCCCCGCGATCGAGTGAGCTCGACCGCGGGGCCTCGAGATTGGGACCGTCGGATTCTACTTCGGCAAGGGCGCCGGTAGCGGCAGGCTGAGGAGCTCGGGGGCGTGGACGTCGATGCCGTCTCGGATCGCCGCCGCATAGGCGTTGTGGATCTCGGGGATGTAGAGCGTCGTCGGCACCCACATTTCGCCCCACTCGGCCAGCGCGATCGATCCATCGGCATGGATGTTGTTCAAGATGCCCGTGTGCTGGTAACCCATGATCCAGGAGGGGAAGACGGTGACCACGTCGCCCGAAAGGGCCCAGCGTTGGCTACGGGTCCCGAAGTACGCGGTCATCGTCGTGGCGAACTGCGGGTTGCCGATGCGGAGCTGGGCGTAGGTCGTGACGCCTTGGACCGGGCACGATTTCTGGTGGAACCTGTGGAAGCGGAAGGCGGCGAGCTGGGCGAGGGAGCCACCTAGGCTGTGGCCCGTGATCCAAAGCTTGCGCTGGCCGCGGTAGTCCTGGACCGCATCGAGAACCTGGGACCAGGCGATCTCCAGGGCCTCATAAACTCCTTCGTGGACCGCCAGGTTCTTGCCCCAGCTGTCGAGGGACTTCCACGCGACGTTGAGATCGGAATCCAGGTCCTCACCGTCGTCCCACGTCTCGGATCCGACGAAGGTCACGAAGATCGACTGGTCGTTCCGGGCGATCACGACCTGGGTGCTGCCGGACGTCTTGTAGATCTCCGCCGGCTGATAGACATCGATGACGCGGACGACCTCGAGCCCCCAGCCCTGAAAGCTCGTCTCCATCCGCTCCTCATACTCTTGAAACGGTTCTTCCCCATCGGAGTCCGAGTAGGCCAAGAAGCTGATCTGGGCGAGGAGGTAGGCGTTCAGCCAATCATGGTCGTTCGCGTTGTGGCGGAAGTGATCGAAGATCGGCGTGGCGAGCACCTCGTAGTCTTCGATTAGAGGATCAGAGAGGGCGTCCTTGGCCGGATCGTAGAGCCGCAGGTCGCCGATCATGGGTGACTCGGGAAGTCGGACGGTGATCTGCTTCGAGTCGTTGGAGATCGGATCCAGCGTGAGGTTGCCCAGTCGCACCTCGAAGAAGGGCAGTGACTCTCCGTAGATCGTGAGGTCGTGTCCGGCATAGCCGGGCGATTCGGGGGAGACGTGGTCGATTCGGAAGTAGTCGGCGAGGCCGAGATCGATGGTGAGGCCACCGGGATGCCAGAGGTGGCCATCATCATCGAGCATGGGGTCGGCGGGATAGTAGCCGACGGTCCGGTCGCGCCGGTACTCGGGATGCTCGAGGATCCGTGTGATGAAGTGACGCACCTCGGGGAGCATCTGGACGGACAGCTCGTCGAACTGACTGCGCGAGCGGAGTCGAGGCGGGTCGGCGTAGCGCGTGGGGTTGCGGCCGTCGACGACGAGTCGGACCGGGAACTTCACGAGCTCCCGGCGGTGGGAAAGACCGTGGATGCGATAGTAGCTGCCCGCGCTCGCTCTCGACGAGGCGCGCACCGTCACCCAGCGGCCTCCACGAGTGGTCTCTCCGATCGTGGCGGAGACGGTTCGCGAGAGCTCGTTGCGATCCCGGCCGTAGTAGACGCGGAGCGCGTCGAGGCTCTGGTACTCCCGGCCGTGGACACGAAACGTGACCGATCCTCCCGGTGCGACTCGCAGGACGGGCGAGTTTGCGCCGCTGTCCCGGTCACCGGCCGTGGCCGAATCGGAGTAGATCGAGACGAGGCTGGCCAAGACGAGCAGGGTGATCGAAGAGCGTCTCATGGGTGGACTCCTTGAGGGCGTACGGGCGAGGCCCCGAGGGGGCAAAGGGTTGCATCTGGAGTCCCATTCGCGAGAGCCAGAAGAGTCCGTAAGACTTTCTGGCGCTTTGAACGGTGAGCGAGTCGGTTGGGGGGCAAGGGGAGGCCGTGCTCGGGGTTCACGGCCTGCCTCGAGCAGCCTGCACGGCTCGAGGGTCCGAGCCGTGTGGCCGTTCGAGGGGCGGGCTGGGGGCTGAGCGGCGATCCGAACCGACGGCGGTCGGCGGTGACTCGTGATGGAGTCGCCGGCATGCGATGAGCGCACTCTCCGCGCACTCCCAGATTCTCGACTCTTGATGACCATCTTTCCCCACCTGGGGCCGACCAAGGAGGTCCGTCAGGGCGTATAATCTCGATCGTTCAGTGGATCCGTAGCCGGCAGAGACTGACGGGAGGCGGCCGAGCCCATGAAGACGCACATCGCCTCGTTCGCCCTGGCCGGGTGTCTCTTCTTCACGCTGGCCGCTGCGAGCGCACCCGACGACACGGCCGAGAGTCTCGGAAAGTGGCGCGAAGACCTCGACTACCTCTACCAAGAGATCGAAGGGTCCTCGAGCCTGAGGGAGATCTTCAAGGTCAAGGGGATCGATTGGAAGAAGCTGAAGCAGGAAACTGACCGGCGCTTCAAGAAGATGGCCAGAGCCGCGTCCAAGCGGAAGCGCTCCGATGACGTCGTCTACTACGACGTCCTGCAGTTTCTGATCGGACAGCTGCGCGATTCCCACGCCACTATCCAGGTCGACGAGTCCATCCGCGAAGCCTGGCGCGCGCAACAACCGAAGAGGATCGACGCCGGGATCGAGCTGCAGCCCGGTGCGGGCGACGTGATCCTCGTTTCGAACACCTTCGCCGCGCGCGGCGCCAACAGCCCACTCCATGGCCGTGGGGTCCGTCACGACGGAACGATCCTCGAATCCGTGAACGGCGTTCCGGCCGGGCGCTACTTCGAGGAGAAGGCGAACGAGAAGTTCACCGAGGAGGGCTGGCTGTCGTCGCTGGCGCGGGCCCGCGTCGAGGCGCTGAACGACCTCCACATGGCCGAGGACGGCAGGCTGGAGCTGGTGTTCAAGGCACTCGACATGCCGGAGGCTGCTCGCCGGAGCTACGTCGAGCTGTCCCCGAAGAAGCGCGCTCGGGCGTTCAAGAAGCTGACCTGGAAGACGAAGAAGGTCTCGATCCGCGCGACCGAGTGTGCCCAGGCTCGCAACCCGCGCAACTTCTTCTTCATGCATCTCGAGCGACCGAAGCTGAACGAGACGGCGGACTCCAGGGTCGGGTACACGCGCCTCGAGTCGGGAGTCGGCTACATCCGCTACTCGGCCGTCTCGGGCCAGAGTCGGCAGGGCCTCGACGAGGCCTGCCAGGCACTCGAGGACTGCCAAGGAATCATTCTCGACATGCGCATCAACAGCGGCGGCGGAGAGAGCGGAATCGGCGCCTTCGACCGAGAGGACGGAAGCTGGCAAAAGCCGGTCGCGGTGTTGATGGGCCCCAAGGCGATCTCGGCCGCCGAGACCGAGATCTGGAAGCTGATGCGCATGCGCGACTCGAAGCGGTGCATCGCCCGCTTCTTCGGCCAGACCACCGCCGGCTCATCCGGCGACAAGATCCGCTTCGAGCTTCCTTCAGGCTTTGCCAAAGGACGGTTCGTCCACCGTCACTGGCACGGCGGCCGCAGCAAGATCGAGGGCGCCGGCATCGAGCCCGACGAAGTCGTCGATCAAGACGTGGTCGAGCTTTCCCTCGGAATCGACAGCTTCATTAGGGCGGCCGAGGATTGGCTCCTCGAGGCCAAGTGACATCGAGGTTGCTCGATGGGGGCGAACTCGGCGAGCGTCTCCACAATGTCTCCACGACCAGGGACGACGCCAGGGAACTTCCCGAGAAACCTGAGAGGCTCCTTGAGATCGGCTTCGAGCGAGACTTCCTTGCGTGGCCCGGTAATGATTCGCTTCCAGCGCGACGCGGCGAGAACGGTAGTGGCACTCGCGTTCAGCAATCCGGTGCTCCGCGACATTTCGTTCACGCGACGACCGGATGAGCGGCAAGGCCGAGAGCGCCCGCAGGCCCGGCCGCCATTCTTCCGCCGGGGATCGGCTTTGGCGAGTCCTTCGCCCGACCGCCTCGACCGAGTGTCGCAGGGTGGCGAACGAACGTCAGGAAAAGTCTAGAATGTCCCCGATGACGACCGGGCCCCCCCCCCTGACTGGAGACCACCAAGGTGTATCGCACTCTGCTCATCGCACTGGCCGTGTCTGTGATGCTGTCCGCCGCACTCGGGCAAGATCGTCTCTCGCAGTCCGATTCGTGGCCGCGCTTCCGCGGGGCCGCCAACTCGGGCCATTCGCCGGACACAGGACTCTTGAAGGCGTGGCCGGAGGAAGGCCCGAAGAGGCTCTGGCTGTACGAGAAGGCCGGCAACGGCTACTCGGGATTCTCAGTCCAGGACGGCCGACTCTACACGATGGGCACCCGGGGCGATCGCACGATCCTGCTCTGCCTCGATGTGACGAGCGGGAAGGAGCTTTGGGCCAACGTGGTCGGTGAGATCTTGAGCAACGGCTGGGGCGACGGACCGCGCTCGACGCCGACGCTGGATGGCGATCGCATCTACATCGTGAGCGGGCTCGGGGAAATCCTCTGCTTCGACGCCCAGACCGGCAAGAAGGTCTGGTCGAGCCAAATGTCCAAGTTCGGCGGCGATGTGCCCCAGTGGGGCTACTCGGAGTCGCTCGTCGTCGACAGCAACCAGGTGATCTGCACTCCCGGCGGCAGCGACGGAGCGGTCGTTGCGCTGAACAAGCAGACCGGTGAGAAGGTTTGGCAATCCGAGGGCTTCACTGGCAACGTCGATTATTCCTCCACCGTCGTCGCCGAGATCCATGGCAAACGACAGTACGTGCGCCTCCTGCAGACCGAGGTCGGCGGCATCGATGCGAAGACCGGCAAGCTTCTGTGGAGCGCGGAGTGGCCGGGGCGCATCGCAGTCTGTCCGACACCGATCGTCGACGGCAACCAGGTCTACGTCACGTCGGGTTATGGAGTCGGCTGCATGCTCGTCGAAGTGAACGAGAGCGGCGAGGCGAAGACGGTCTGGCAGAACAAGGTGATGCAGAATCATCACGGCGGCGTCGTGCAAGTCGGCGACTACCTCTACGGTCATGCGGACAGCGGATGGGTGTGCCAGAAGTGGGAGGATGGCTCCGAAGTCTGGCGACACCGAGAGCTCAAGAAGGGCGCGATCCACTACGCCGACGGCATGCTCTACTGCCTGGAGGAGCAGTCGGGCACCGTGGCTCTCGTCGAGGCGAGCCCAGACGGATTCCAAGAAGTGTCGCGGTTCAAGCTGTCCCCACAGAGCGAGATCCGCTCACGTCGCGGAGCGATCTGGGTCCACCCCGTCGTCGTCGGGGGACGCCTGTTCCTGCGGGATCAGGAGTACATCTATTGCTACGACGTGAAGGACGCGAAGCAGTAGGGGCTTCGCCGCGCGCACCGAGCTCGGCCAAGACTGAGAGAGTGTGCCGATCGACTTCGCTCGATTGGGTTGCAATGCTCTGAGTGCGGTCCCGAGCAGGATGTGCGTCGTGCCTTCGTGCAACGACGCTGGGGTGCCCGGGATCCGACCCCAGGAGTCCGCCCGATGACCCCCTTCGTCCGGGAGGCGATAGCCCCCCCGCGCTGCGCTCGCGGGGGCTCCGCTCCGTGCGCTCCCCCGATTCGGGAATCCGACTCTAACTGGGGCGAACGCGGTGCTTCGCTGGCCAGACACGGTTCAGAATCCGACCAGCGTCCCACGAATGCTGAGTCTGATACGATCAGTGCCAGGAGACCCTTGGCCCTCGAAGGAAACGCACCGTGATGATCTGCCTGATGCTGGCCACGCTGACTGCGATGGTGCTTCAGCATGACAACCAAGATGTCGTCACCCTGCAGCACGCGACGCCGTACATGTTCACGCTCGGGCCGGACGATCCGGTTCTCGAAGGTCTCGGCCCCTCGAAGACCTTCCGCTACGCGATCGAGGCCGACGATGCGGTGCTGTTCGTGTACGCCGAGTCGGAGTATCTCGATCTTCTCCTTCGCGCGGAGATCGAAGGAGGCCCCAAGGTCGGTGGAGCTGCCGCCTTGTTCGCGGGCCGATCGTCACAGACCGTTCTCGAGGACGACGATTCGGGCGGTCTCACGACGCCCTTCCTGCGCATCCTGCACCGACGTGGCGGCATCGTGAAGCTCCACGTCGTAGCGAAACGAACGACCACCGAAGCGCCGATCATTGTTCACTGCTTCGAGGCCCAAGAGACCTCGGCCACGCACGCCGCCGCGGGAAGCGTGGACGCCACATCGGAAGCCGAGCGCCTCCGGGCTGCGGGTCAGCCTGCGGCCGCTCGAGATCTCCTTGCCAAGGAAGCTCGCTCGCTCGCCTCGACGGAAGGATCCGAGAGAAGCGAGGCAATTGCATCGAAGCTCTCCGAGCTCGGAGTCGAGCTCTGCCGCCAGGGTGGTTTTCCAAACTCGAGCTTCGCCCTCAAACGAGCTCTTCGTTTTGACTCCCGGACGCTGCCCGACGAGCACGAGATTCTGCAGGTAACCCGAATCCGTCTCGCCCTCGCCCTCAGCTTGCAGGGCAATCTCGAAGGCGCCCGCGCGCTGCAAGAGAAAGTTCTGGAGATTCAATCGGAGACGCTGCCCGACGAGCACCTCGACCTGCAGAAAACTCGGGGGAACCTCGCCAACATCCTCGGGCGCCAAGGGGACTTCGAAGGCGCCCGCGCGCTCGAAGAGAAGGTGCTCGATGTCTTCTCGAAGACCTTGCCCGAGGAGCACCCGGACTTGCAATCGGCCCGGCAAAACCTTGCTTCGACCCTCAGATTCCAGGGTGATCTCGAAAGCTCCCGCGTGCTCGGAGAGAAGGTGCTCGCGATCTCCTCGAAGACGCTGCCCGAGGAGCATCTCGATCTGCAGGCCGCGCGGTTGAGTCTCGCTGAGTCACTCTCTGGACTGGGAGATTTCCGTGGCGCCTGTGCGCTGCAAGAAAGGGCGCTTGCGGTCTACTCGAAGACGCTATCCGATGACCACCTCCACTTGCAGCTGGCCCGGTCCCGATTGGCTTCGTCCCGCTTCTCACTGGGCGATCTCCCGGCCGCCCGCGAGCTCCGCGAGAAGGTGCTGGCGAGCCTCTCGAAGACGCTACCTGATGAGGACATACGCCTGCAGACTGCTCGGTTGGGCCTCGCCCGCATCCTCAGATTCCAGGGCGATCTCGAAGGCGCCCGCGCGCTCGGTGAGAACGTGCTCGCGAGCTTCTCGAAGACCTTGCCCGAGGAGCACATCTATTTGCGGTGGGCACGGAAAGACCTCGCCATGACGCTCGTTCGAATGAACGAGCCCGAGAGGAGCCGAGCTCTTGCCCGAGAGATGGCTCAGCAGGCGAGTCGATCCGTCCAGCAGTTCCACGTTTTTTCGGTCCGCGAGCTCGAAGCGCGGGCGATCTCGGAGACGTCCGCGGCTGATACCGCACTCTCGATCGCTGGCGGGATAGGTGTGTTTCCCTCGGACCCCGAAGGAGACCGTCTCTGCTTCTCGATGACCGAGGCGTTGCGACTCACCTTCTTGCAGGCACGGCGCCTCTCGCGAGTCGGGTCGAGGACTCCGGGCACGGAGGAGCTGCGGAAAGACCTCATTCGAATGAATCGCGAGATCTCTCGCCTCGCCGAAGGGGGGGTGGACCTGGACGCCTTCAGTAAGGCAGTTCGCGAGCGCGATCACCTCGAGCGAGAGCTGACGGCCCGTCTCGAAGAGAGCTCGGATACCGGCTGTCGCCCCGATCTCGATCCCGCGTCAGTCGCTGCTGGCCTCGGGCAGAGCGAAGCCGCCATAGGGTATTGGCGCTACCGACGCGGATCACTCGATTCCGAGACGCTCACGGTTCATTCCGTCGAGAGCTATCTCGCCTGGGTGCTGCGGCCCGGCGAGGAGCTCCGGCGTATCGAGCTCGGGCCGGCAGCCGCGATCGAAGAGGCGATCGAAGAGGCGATCGGGACGTGGCGAAACGCCATCGGGGCGCCGACGCAGCGGGGTCTGACCCGGGAAGAGGGCGGTTCCTCGGGCGATGGCGGCGCTGCGGTTCGCGAGCTCGTGATCGATCCCTTGCGCGAAGCGATCGGGGACGCGACGACGCTAGTGGTCGCGCCGGCCGATGCAATGAATGTTCTTCCATTTGAAGCGCTGCCTGAAGTCCAAGGACTCCTCGGCGACCGCTTCGCAATCCGCTACCGCCTGGCGCTCTCCGAGCTCACGGTCAAAGCTCCCGGGGAGCTCGCGGAACCGTCCCTGCTCGCCTTGGGCGGCATCGACTACAAACGCCGCGACAGTGCGAGCGATGACACGAGCCGATCGCCTGCGTCCGGCTCTGCAGGCGCATCGCTGACCGCTCTCCGCGGCAATGCGTCGGGTCCAGCCTTTAGCTGGTCGTTCGATAAACTCGCCGAAACGCGTGGCGAGGCGCTGGCGGTGTCCGAGTATTTCCTTGATGCGTTCGAAGAGAGCGGAGCCGAAGTGCCGACCGTCCTGACCCGCAAGAAAGCGACGCGCGACGCCTTCGAGGAGCTCGCCCCGAAGCACCGCTACCTCCACCTGGCAACCCACGGCTGGTTCGCGCCTGAGTCGGTTTCGTCCGTGGCCGATGCCCGACCGATCGACGAGCGATCCGGTCTCGGCACGTTCAGCTCGCTGCGCGATCAAGTCCGCGGGCTCGCGCCTTCGATCCTCTGCGGCCTCGCCTTCGCCGGTGCCAACGGCGATGCGGATCAATACGGTCGGGTCCGAGGCGTGATGACGGCCGACGAGATTGGAGCGATGGAATTGAGCGGCGTCGATCTCTGCGTCTTGTCCGCCTGCGAGACGAACGTGGGCTTGCGACGCAGTGGGCAAGGCATCGCATCCTTGCAGGCAGCGCTGCACGCGGCGGGCGTCCGCACGGCGATTACTTCCTTGTGGAAAGTACCCGACGAAGCGACCCGCGAATTGATGGACGAGTTCTACCGTCGCCTCTGGGTCCTCGGGGAGCCCAAGGCACAAGCGCTCTGGAACGCGAAGCAGAAGCTGCGCCGCCAGCTCGACGAAGACGATCAACCCGTCTACACGATCCGCGACTGGGCGGGTTGGGTGCTGAGTGGGGATCCGGAGTAGGCGCGAAACCTTGTCAGCCTACCCGGACCTCGAGGAAGCCGATGTCCACGAGGCTCTCCGCGAAGGACGCGAAGCAGTCGGGAGCTTCGCCGTGCGTGCAGAGCTCGGCCAAGACTGAGCGTGAAGCGGGAAAGCTTCACGCAGGCACTTGACGGTGGCTTTGGATCCGCTCGCCCGCAATCTCACGTTCGAGCTGGGCGAGGGCGCCACTTCAATCGGACTAGCGAATCCTCTTCGCATAGACGTTCATCGTAGTCAGTACGGCGTGGGCCCGTTCCAGGCGGAGGCGATGAACGGCGAGCTGGTCGACCTGCAAGTGCCTCACATAGGGTAACCAGGCGACCAACTCTCTCCGTTCCTGGAGGCGCTTTGCCGAGGCAAGGATGTCTCCGACCCTCGTCTCGCTTGCTCTCGCTGCCTCGACGTTCTTCGGGTTCAGCACGAACCAAGTGTCCTGGACGTAGACCTCCTGGTCATGGCTCAAAACTCCCGCCGCGAGCTGAAAGTGCCGAGCTTCGGTCTGGAGCTGCAATGACCGGAACTGCTCCTGCGACCGGTCGAAACCGTAGTAGTCGAACAGGGACTTCTTGACCGGCTCGCCCCGTATCAGGCGCAGGTCGCCGGTCGAGCGCAGGTTCTCGAAGGTATGTGAGGTGAGGGTCGGCGTGTAGGTAAAGGCAGCCTGATTCATGGCAGCGAGAAACAGAGCTGGCTGCTGGGTCGCTGCCGACGGATCGTCAGACACCGCCATGAGGAGCGTCGTGAGCTCTTGGCGAAGAGTGGCTAGAGCGATGGCGTGCTCAATCCCAGGAATGTCAGCCGAGACATCGGCGATGAGCCGATCGACATAGGTTCGTTCCTTCTGACGATCGGCGCGACCTTCCCGCCACCGATCGAGTTGAAAAGCCAGCAACAGGCCAAGCATCACAACGAGAATCTCGACGATCACGGCGAGCCAGTCGTGCTGGCGCATGAAACGAGAAAGCGTCTTCAACATCATGAACGCTCCAAGCTAGCAAGCAATGACGCCTCGGGTGGCCGCCGGTTGTCCAGGGAGTGGATGATTGCTCTTACGATTGGAGCGCGCAACGCAGAAAACCGGCACGCTGAGCAGCGTGACATTGGGAGAATCCTTTGAACCGGCTGGCAGCTTCGACATCGAGCTCGTCCACTGCGAGGGAGCGGGGACCGGTTCACCCCACGGCTGGCCATCGGAGCCCCTCGTTCAGCAAGTCAGCTTGTCTTTCGTCTGTCAGAATGCATCGAAGGAGACCCACCATGGCCGAGCCGGCGACCCGGGCCCCTCATCTCGAAACTCTGTTGCCGTGGCTCCTGCACTGGAGCATCGAGGACGAGCGCATCGAGGGGCACCGCAGCGATGCCTTCGCCGTGCGGACTCCCGAGGGCCTCGTCCTCATTGATCCCTTGCCGCTCGCCGAACGGCTCGAGACTGAGCTGCAAGAGGTGAGTCACATCTTCCTGACCCATGGCAACCATCAGCGCTCCGCCTGGCGATTGCGCCGCGAGCTGGGAGCGCTCGTCTATGCTCCCGTCGGTGACGCGGCATTCGATGAACAGCCTGACGTCTGGTACGACGAAACGACGCCTCTCCCAGGCGGCCTCGAGGCGATTCGGGCCACCGCGTTCCGCGACGCCTGCTACCTGGTGTTCGAGCACGCCGAAGGTGCTCGCGTGTTGTTTTGCGGCGATCTGATCTGCCATGATCCCGGCGGACCTTACCGCTTTCCCGAGCAACCTGGCTACTTCGATCCCGCTACCGGCCCAGGGGACGCTCGCCGTCTGCTGGATCGGTCACCGAACGTTCTCTGCGCCGCCCACGCGGTTCCGAGCCTCGACGGGTGTCGCGAAGCGCTCCAGGGGGCCATCGACCGGGCCGGCGGCTCGTCGGACGGATGAGGTCCCACGCGAGGCTCCCGCTCCAACTCGAACATGTGGTCGGGCCGGGAACCCAGAATCCGCTTGCGACACAGGCGAGACGTGTCGATCGCGGGACGGCGCCGAATGCCGTCAGCGTCCTTCGGCGCGCGAATAGAGCTTGCCGAGCAGCTCGATCCCGATGCCGCTCGTGAGCGTCCGCTCCCGGGCGTTGGTCGTGAGGCGCCCGACTCAGTCGACGAAGCCGCCGTCGGCCAGGGGCAGCGCACCGACGGGACCGTCCACCAGCACTTGGTAAGCGAACGACGTGTAGTAGGTCGCTTCCTCTGGATCCACACCGTTTCTCAGAGCCTGGGTCGATGGACCGGCACGGGGCCGGGCACACCGTATCCCGGGAACGAGAAGATCTGGTCGAACGAGGGCTTCTACTCGTACACCGAAGGCTGTACCAGCGACTTGTTGCTGACTCGAGGTCGTCGGAAGAATTCTCGTGGTGAAAGGTGGCGGTGTTTCTTGTCTCCTGGAGCAGGAAGCCGAGCCTCCGGGCTCGGCTGCCACCCCTCCAAGAACCGCTGAGGAGAGCCAACATGATGAACCGCCGCCTCGCCAACGTCCTCGTTGCAGTCCTGATCACGGTCAGCTCTGTAGCCACCGTCACCCCGTCTCTCCGAGCTCAGGGCTGCCTGGGTCCGGACAACCTCACCGGGACGTGCTGCAGCCTCTCTGCCGCGTCGATCCCGGCGCTTCCTGCCATCAGCATTCCGGGCATCTCGCCCTGCTATGCCTCGTGTGGCCCCTGCGACTTTCCCGTCGACATTCTGGAAACGCCAAGCGAAAAGTGACCCACCCTGCTCTTCGAAAATTGACCCACCCGCCTTCGGTTGCTTGACCAGCCCGGCCCAGCCGATTGGGGTGGGGCGAGCTCCTATCTGAGTGGCTCCTTCTCTCATTCTGGTTTG
>JAJDCO010000073.1 GCA_029260795.1 Planctomycetota bacterium
TCGACTGATATCGCTTTCGGCGTCAGCTCCGCTCGCGACGACGGTGTCGTCATTCGAACATCGTTGTGTGCTCGCTTCGCGGACGCACTCCGGCTCGTCTTCGCCCGGCTCGTCTCGTGTGCGCGCTCCAGCTCCGCACTCCGGCTCGTCTTCGCCCGGCTCGTCTCGTGTGCGCGCTCCAGCTCCGCACTCCGGCTCGTCTTCGCCCGGCTCGTCTCGTGTGCCGCTCCAGCTCCGCACCCCGGCTCGTCTTCGCCCGGCTCGTCTCGTGTGCGCGCTCCAGCTCCGCACTCCGCGCTCTGGCTGGTTCGCGGGCGCGCTGCTCTCGCGCTTGCTTCTACTGCTCCATCAGCTCGCGGAAGCGATGGAAGAGGTAGTTCGCATCGTGTGGTCCCGGGGCGGCTTCGGGGTGGTACTGGACCGAGAACATCGGGTGGTCCTTGTGCCGCATGCCCTCGACGGTGCGATCGTTGAGATTGATATGCGTCATCTCGAGGCCTCGGCTGGCGAGCCCGTCTTCGGCAACCGCGTAGGAGTGGTTCTGGGACGTGACCTCGACCCGGCCCGTCGCGAGGTCCTGGACAGGCTGGTTGCCGCCGTGGTGGCCGAACTTCATCTTGAAGGTCTTGGCGTGACAGGCGATCGACAGGATCTGGTGACCCAGGCAGATGCCGAAGATGGGCACCTTACCCAGCAGGGCTCGCACTTGGGTGACGGCATAGTCGATCGGCTCGGGATCGCCCGGGCCGTTCGAGAGAAAGACGCCGTCGGGGCTGTAGTCGAGGATCTGCTCGGGTGTCGTCGATGCCGGGACGACCGTGATGCGAAAGCCTTCCTGAATCATCGAGCGGAGGATGTTGCGCTTGATGCCGAAGTCGATGGCGACCACGTGGAGGGGAGGTGCCGTCGATCGATGCTTGAGCTGGAACTGCGCGGCGTATCCCTCGGTCCACTCATAGGGCTCGCTGCAAGTGACCTCGCGGACGAGATCACGACCGACGGTCGATGCCACATCCTGGGCCTTGCGACGCAACGACTCGACATCGAGATCGACGCTCGACATCACGGCCCGCATCGAGCCGTGCTCGCGAACCCGGCGAGTGAGCATCCGGGTGTCGATGCCTTCCATCCCGATCACGTCGTGCTGGGACAAGAAGTCGTTGAGCGACTGCGTCGAGCGGAAGTTGCTCGCCCGTCGCGAACACTCGCGGACGATCAACCCTTCCAGGTAGACGGTGCCCGACTCCATGTCCTCGGGGTTGATGCCGTAGTTGCCGATGAGCGGGTAGGTCATCGTGACGAACTGACCCTTGTACGAAGGATCGGTCAGGATCTCCTGATACCCGGTCATCGAGGTATTGAATACGACCTCGCCGGACCGCTCTCCGACCGCACCGAGGGTGCGCCCCTCGAAGAGTGTTCCGTCTTCGAGCACCAAGAGCGCTTTCTTCGTCACCGCGAGTTCTCCTGCTGAGGAAGGTTCGGTTCCCCGAGTCGATTGATGAGGGCCGCGCTGTAGCCGGCCCCGAATCCATTGTCGATGTTCGTCACCGTCACTCCGGCCGCGCACGAGTTCAGCATCGCGAGGAGCGCCGCCAGGCCGCCAAACGAAGCGCCGTACCCGACGCTCGTCGGCACCGCGATCACGGGGCTGGCGACCCAGCCGCCAATCACGCTGGGAAGGGCCCCCTCGAAGCCGGCCACGACGATCAGCACTCGGCAAGCTTCGAGGCGTGGCCACTCCGCGATGAGTCGATGCAGCCCTGCCACGCCGACATCGTACAGCGTCTCGGTTCGTCCGCCCATGGCCGTCACGGTCCAGCGTGCCTCTTCCGCCACCGCGAGATCCGACGTCCCCGCGGTCACGATGCCCACGCGCCCGACCAGCGTTTCGGGCTCCGGGAGTCGCGCCGTCACGACACGTGCCCGCTCGTGGTACTCGGATCCGGGCTCCGCAGCGCACAACGCCTCGGCCGCCTCCGGCTCGACGCGAGTCACGAGCAGCGGGCCCGATCGCAGCTGGCCGGCGATCGCGACCAGCTCGCCAGGCGTCTTGCCTTGCCCGAAGATCACCTCGGGGAAGCCGCAGCGACGCGCTCGATCGACATCGACGCGGGCAAAACCGAGATCGACGAGCGTCTGGGATCGTTGGATCTCTTCCAGGGCTCGTTCGGGAGACCGCAGGCCAGCGGCCACCTCCTCGAGGATTCTGCGCGTATCTTCAGACTGCATCTGCGGTCAGGCTTCGGCTCGGGCGGGAAAAGCGGACCATCGGCGCGCGAGCCCGTCGATCGGGCCGTCAGCCGGGCCCCATCACTTGTCAGCGAGAGGGCGATTCCGGACATACTAACGGTGCCGGGAACTGATCGCCAGCGTGTGGATTCGAGGCAGGCGCTTCCCACCAGTGCCGCGACACCGTGGGCTCGATCGATCGCGATCCTGCAATCGATCGCAGATCGCTGCCATGGCCCCCTTCTCGCGGAATGTGGATTGGCGGCCTTGACCGTCGAACGTGAAGGTCTCCGCTCCGGCTACCGCGGCCTTGCCTCGAGGGCGAGGCCTCGCTCGGCGGTCGGTGTCTCGAGAAGGTGGTAGCCGAGTCCGGCGATCATGGCGGCGTTGTCGGTGCACAGGGGACGAGGCGGAAAGAAGGTCTCGAGGCCTGCCTGATCTGCGGCGACGGCGAGCCGCTCGCGGAGGCACGAGTTCGCGGCCACGCCTCCTCCGAGCGCGATCCGCTCGAGGCCTTCCCGGCGCGCCGCGCGCAGGGTCTTCTCGATGAGCACGTCCACGACAGCCGCCTGAAAGCTCGCTGCGACGTCGGCGATCCGTTGCTCGGACAGCGGGGGGGCCTCGGCGTCTCCGAGCGGGCGCCCCTTGGCATCTTGCCCGCGCACCTTGTA
Source organism: Planctomycetota bacterium (assembly GCA_029260795.1). Taxonomy (GTDB): domain Bacteria; phylum Planctomycetota; class OFTM77; order OFTM77; family OFTM77; genus OFTM77. The sequence goes on from JAJDCO010000073.1 coordinate 2,904, forward strand.
GAGCACGGCCGTCTTCAAACCGCTGAAGCTGAAATCGAGAGACTCAGGCCCCAACAGGGTTCGTGGGAACTTCTCGGCCTCGGTGTCGCCGTCGGCGGCCACGCGGTCGATCGCGGGTCCTCCAGGATATCCGAGGCCGAGCAATGCCGAGACCTTGTCGTAGGCCTCACCGGCCGCATCGTCCGTCGTCGTACCAAGGCGCTGCATCTCGGACGGGCTCTCGGCGCGAAACAGTGCCGTGTGGCCGCCCGAGACGATCAACGCCAAGTAGGGGTACTCCGGGCGAGGCAGGCTGAGGCGCGGCGAGTAGACATGAGCGGCGATGTGATCGACACCGACCAGGGGCTTCTCTCGTGCGAAGGCCCAAGCCTTGGCTGAGGCGACGCCGACCAGGAGAGCGCCGATGAGTCCGGGGCGGTTTGTGACGGCCACCGCATCGGGCTCTGCGCCGGATTCGGTCAGACACTGCTCGAGCGTCGGCACGATGGCATCGAGGTGCGAGCGCGAGGCGAGCTCGGGGACGACGCCGCCGAAGCGCCGATGAATCTCGATCTGCGTCGACACGACGTTCGAAACGATGCGCTCGCCGTCCTCGACCATCGCGACGGCGGTGTCATCACAGGAGGTGTCGATGCCCAGGACACGCATGGGAAGCTCCAGACCGGTTCGGCCATCGCGCCGCGATCACCGAGAGAAGGCGGCGCCCCGGTTCTAGCGGTCGGCCTCCGCCTCGTCGAGCGTCGAGTCCGAGTCCTCGTTCATCCACAAGGGGGCGGCGACCGGCTCACCGGCGAGCAGCGCGATCGCGGCTTCGAGCTGAAGATCCTTCACCGGCTCGTAGACGGTAGGGTCCTGAGCGCGGCCCTGGTAGCGGGCGAGGGTCGCTTCTCGAACCTCCTCGGGGATGTCGACCCACAGCATTTGCCGCCAGAGGCGCGGTCGCAGGGAGCGGGAGATCGGAAAGACGACGTCGGGCAGGATTCCGCCCCGCCGGCCATCCTCGTTCTTCACTCCGATCAACCGTTCGATGGCGCGTCCGGCCGGCGTGTAGTAGGCGGCGGTCGTGAGCTTGACGGCGACGTTGCTCTTCGGAAGGGTCAGGAGCGACTGGATCACGCCTTTGCCGAAGGTGCGATTGCCGAGCAGGATTCCGCGACGATAGTCCTGAATCGCGCCCGCGAAGATCTCCGACGCGCTGGCGCTGTTCCCGTTGACGAGCACGACGAGCGGGAGGTCGGGATGGCGGAGCCCTTCGGACGTCGCGACGTAGTCGCGCTGATCAGAGCTCGAGTATCGACCCCGCGTGCTGGCCAAGCGGCCGCTTCCGATGAAGCGATTGGCCAGCGAGACTGCGGCCTCGACCGTGCCTCCCGAGTTGAAGCGCAGGTCGAGCACCAGCGAGGTGGCTCCGTCCGCCAGCAGCTCGTCCATGGCGGCGTCGAACTCGGCGATGAGACCGGGATCGAAGGTCTCGACCCACAGGTATCCGACCCCGTCGGCGACGAGATGGGCATTCTCGAGAGCCGGATTCCGAATCACCTGGCGCTCGAGCACGGTCGAGTAGGTCTCGCCGCTCTCTCGCAAGCAGGTGAGCTCGACGGTCGTGCCTCGCTCCCCACGGATGCGGCTGATCGCGTCGGCTTGGGAGAGTCCCTCGATCGACTTGCCGTTGACAGCGACGATCCGATCACCGGGCCGCAGGCCCCCGCTGAGGGCCGGGCTGCTGCGGAATGGGTAGTTCACGACCAGCTGGTCCGGATGAGCGGCGTCGGCGCCGAAGCCGACCCCCACGTACTCGTTGTTGGTCTCTTCGTCGAGCCCTTGGAGCTCACTGGGGTCGTAGAAGCGCGAGTATTGATCCAACGAGCGCAGCATGGCCCGGAGCGTCTCGTAGACGAGCTCGTCCTCGGGCTGATCCGAGACGTACCGCTCCTCGACCAGTCGCTTCACGCCGATCAGGAGCTGCTCGTACTCAGAGGTGCGGGCGGTTGGAAAGAGCGCGCCGACTGCACGACCGAGGACGATGCCGAGCAGGCCGACCGCCGAGAGCGAGTAGAAGATCCAGGCCTTGTTTCTCATCGCCTTGCGAGAGCTCCCTGCCGAGTCCGAGGAACCGCGCGCGTCGCGGTCGCCTTCAAGATAGCCCTCGTCGAGCGCCTTGTCCCGCGTCGACTACTGCGGGATGTTTGGCGGCAAGAGCACCTGGAACCGATACGTGTGCGAGTCGCGAGCATCGAGGTCGTCCCGAGCGATCAGGCGAACGAAGCAGGCGGTGGGATCGAGAGAGCTCAGCTCCGCGGCGGTCCAGCTCGCCACCGGAAACTTCAGCCTGTAGACGTACCGACCCTGATCGATATTCCGGTGCACATCCGGATGCAGCCCTTCGTTCAGGTCGGCATGCCCCAGGCGAGCCACCATGGTTCCTGCCTGCGTGCGACCAATCGGCCGAACCGTGACGAGAGCTTCACTCAGCTTGCGGCGCGTGGTCAGGATCACCTCGAAGGCCTCGGTGACCATCCCGTCGTTCGCACTCGGTTCCACGAGCTCGACCGCGACATCGCTCGCCCGCAACAGCAGAGATTCCTCGGTCTTCAGCCGCCGGGAGAGCTCGAGGATCAGATCGTCGACGAGCTGTCGCGTCAGCGTCTGAGAGACCGCCTCGTCATCGCCGGAGTTGAGGAAGGGGGGCAGCAGCACCGAGAGCAGGTAGGGGAGGACCTGACCTTGGGACCGATCGGCGAGGCTCATCGAGTAGCCGGCAGTCTGCATGCCGAGCTGGCCTCGGGCTTGGCTCGGGCCCCGGTGAACGTCGAACGTCAACACCGACAGCCGCATGTGCCCTTCATAGTCGCGGTCGTCGATGAAGAAGCTCGGTGGACCGATCGCGAGCCAGACCAGGCCGTTGAGAAATGCCACGCTGCTGTACTCGTACTCTCCGAAATCCATCTCGTCGATGGAGAGCAGGACCAGGAAGTCGACCTCGCGCTCGCGTGCGGCTTGCAGATAGTGCTCGACCAGGTCTTGCCCCAGCGGCTCGGCATCCGGTGGAGGCGGGAGCTCGATGGCATCGGTGAAGGCATTGAACCGCCGGAGCGCTTCGAGGAACTCTCGGCGCAGCTCGCCGCGATCCATGGTGAAGCGGATTCCTTCCTCCGGGGCGGAGAGGTGTCTCTGCACCTCGTCGGTGAGAAACACCGGAGGTACGGCGATCCGATAGCAGCGCGTCGGCTGTTGGAGCAGCAATCGCCCTTCGGTGCTCTCGAAGACCACCGACTCCGTCGAGGAGCAACCGGCCAGCCCCAGGAGGAGCCAGAGGCCCGCCAGCACGATCCGGCTCCGGCTCGCTGTCGTTGCCATCAATTGCGGAGCTCCCTCGGCAGCTGGGACTCAGGGATGAGGCACCGGAATCCACGCGTACGGGCCCGGTCGCGAATGTCGGCCTCACGATGCACGAAGGTCGTGAAGTAGACTTGAACGACCTCGGACGCTTCCGAGGATGCCAGATCGTCGAACGATCCGCCGCGATAGACACCGCGGAACCAGGCCTTGCGCTCGGTCGGCGCGTAATGGGCCGGGTACGGAATCACCCACTCCGAGACGTTGCCGGCCAGATTGAAGAGACCGGTGGCGCTGACGTCGCCGCCTTCATTCGCGTAGTCGGTGACGAGCGTCTTGCGGGGCCGCGAGAAGTGGCAGCGCTCCTGAGTCCATTGCTCGCCCCAGACGTAGCGACGCGGGTCACCGTCGGGATTGCGTCGCGCCGCGCCCTCCCACTCGCGCTCGTTGGGAAGCCGCATGTGATCGGCAACCTGGTACAGCGACCCCAGCCAACGTGAGAATGCCATCGCCTCGAGGAAGCTCACTCCCGTCACCGGGTGATCGGCGGACTCGCCCTCGGGCCAACGATCCCCTCGCCAAGCCCGTGGCCCCGGCCGGCCATCGGCAGCCCGAAACATGTGGTGCCGGTTCTCGGGGTCGAGCCACACCGTGCCGGGCTTCGGCAAGTCGATGTCCGTCAGGAAGTCGGAGGATGTGATCCAGGTCGCGGCGTCGACCGTCTGGGGACCGTCCGCCGTCTCGACCGTCCAACGCAGGTCCCAGTACTCGTTGTTCTCGTACCCCTTGGCCAGGACGAACGCACGGTACTGACCGTTCGTGATCTCGTTCTCGCTCAGGTACAGGTCGTTCTCGAGGACCACCTCTTTCTCGGGTCGCGAAGGAATCGTCTCCGAGCCGACCGCTTCGAACGGGTTGACCAAGGTCGCTTGCCCCGACTCGGCCAGACGTTGACCGTTCCCCATCGTGAAAGGGCCTCGTCGGACCAGGCGGAAGGTGACGACCTCGCCCGACGCCGGCAGCCTCCAAGGCAATGTCTGGCTCGGAGGTCGGGGAACCCTCAGCTTCAGGCGCGAGCGATTCCCCGCCCAGTCGCTCACCTCCGCCACCAGGTGTGTGTCGGCCACCGGCTCTTCGAAGACGTACTGTGCGCCTTCCACCGGGCGAGGTGAGCCCGCGTTGAACCGAATGCTCTTCAGGCCGGTCTCGCCGTCCCGGAGGCGGAACGTCAACCGAAGGGGCGCGTTCTCGGCGACTTGGTAGCGGCTGTCGGTCACGATCCACTCGGCGCTCTCTTCATCCGGCGCCTGGACCGTGGGGCTGGCGATCTCGATCCGGGGAGCGCGTTTGTCGACGAGAATGAGAAGGTGCCGAGTCGTGCGCTTTCCCGTTCCATCCTCGAGTGCGATGTCGAGCCGCGTCTCACGCCGCTCCTTTCGAAGCTCCTCGAAGATCCAGTCCGGGTCGAGGAACTTCACCGCGCTGGCATCGTCCTCCTGACGAAAGAGGCTCACGGGTGACTCGAGCAGCAGCCGACCCTTCTCGTTCCGCTGGTTCTTGAACTCGTGCGAGCGGCCGCGATCGACATCGACCACCCAACCGCGGAGCAAGTCGACGTCGGACATCGTGATCCCCAGCGTCGTGTGCTCCTGCTCGAGCGCCGTCGCGTTCAGGATCCAGAGCTCGCGGCGAAGGTCCGCCAGAGTCTCGCGTCTGGATTGCCAGGTACGCACAAGCTCCTCGGGTGCTCGGGAATAAGCAGGTCCCAGGCTCACCTCGGGTGGGTCGGGGTCGACGACCAGGAAGACCGGACGGCCGCCGAGGAGAACCACCGATTGTTGCAGCTCGTCGTTTAAGGTGACCTGAAGCTGATGCGTACCCGGAAGGAGTACTCCCGGAGAGAACTCGATGAGCGCCGTCGTCTCGTCGATTTGCGTCTGGTAGGAGGTGATCGCGCGGCTGGCGCCGTCACTGCGAATCGAGATGCGGCACTCGACCTGGTCGCGGCGGAGCAGGACGCCTTCGGCTCGCAGGGTCAGGCGCTCGTCGAGTCCGGTGATGCGAGCGACGACGGTCGGACCCTCGTCATGAAGGTCTTGCCCGGCTAGCGTCAGCGTGGGCCCGATCTCGGGACGGACGCTGAGCTGGGCGCTGGCTTCGCGACCCAGAGCGTCTCGCGCTCGGATCTCGAGCAGCGCCGACTCGAGCATCGGAACCTCCTCGAGGGGGATGCGGAGGAGTCGCCGCCGACGAACGGCTCCGGGGGAGGCTTCCAGGTCGCGCTCATTCGCTTGGAAGGTCGAGCCCGCCAGTGTCGCCGTGATCTCGGCCAGGGGGATCCCTTCGGAGGCAGCGGGGTCGCCCGTGACGGTCAGGTAGTCGCCGCGAACGGGAATCATCCCGAGGGCCTCCAACCGGTCCAGCGGGAGACCCTCGGCGGGAAGGCCCTCGCCCGTCAAGCGCAGCTCGAGCGGAAGTCGTCCGGTTCGAACGGCGATGGCGATGGGGAGGCGAGTCACGTTGCCCGCCCAATCCTCGGCGACCAGCTCGAGGTTGCCGTTGGCCGCGTCCTCCACCGGGAGTGAGAACAGCAGGCGGTCTTCGCGATCCGAGGTGAAGCTGCCTACGGCGATCGATTCGTTCCTCGAGGGATCCCACAGACTCAGTCGCTTGAGGTTTGCGTCTTCGACCTCGCCTTGAATCTGGAACCGCGGGCTCCCGACGAAGAGAGTGGGGACTCCACTCGAGCTCGTGAGCCAGCGATGTGGAACGTCGGTGCGGAGGCCTTCGACACCGGTCGTGAAGGTGGGAGGACGTGAGTCCTTGTGAAGGCGCAGGCTGCGGGGGGAGGTCGTGAAGGGTCGTCGACCCGATCCTTCCAAGCGGAGATAGACCGTGTACTCGCCATCGGGCAGCTCGGCCAGCAGGCGGCGTGGGAGCCGCGCCTCGAGGTCCCGGAGACGCAGCTCACCCTCCCAGCGCTCACCGTCGCGCTCGACGAAGATCTCACCCCCTTCGATGGCATCGTTCGGCGAGAGCGAGAGCCGAAGATCCTGAGGAACCTCGGGGCCGACGTGGAGGATGCCGACGTCGCCCGCGCGGATGTCGAGCGTTCCCGTCGTGGTCGGGTCGAGTGCCGTGCGCAGGAGCTTCTGTCGACTGGAGAGTGCGATGCCGAGAGCGCCGCCGGCGAGGAGGAGCAGTACGGCCGCGATCGAGAGCAAGGCGTGGATGCGGCGTCGCTGAGCCAAGAATCGGTCGAGCTCTCGCTGGACGACGCTCGCGTTCTCGTAGCGTTGCCCGGGGTCGTATTCGAGGCACCGGAGCACGATGCGCTCGAGGTTGCGAGGGACGACGGGAGCGAGGCGACGGAGGGGGGGGATGCGGTCGATGCGCTCGAGGTTGTCGAGCATGTTGGCGTCGACGGAAGGGCTCGAAGCGGTCGAGCCTCGGGAGGCGGCGGCGGAACCAGAGCCGGTGCCGGTGCCGCCGTTGGAGGCGCGCGCTTTCGCGGTGGTCGATCGAGGCGTGCGACGAGTTCTCGATCGGTCGCTGGTGCGGATCTTGAGCGGGTTCTGCCGGGCGAGGAGCTCGTACGCGATCAGGCCGAAGCTGAAGACGTCTGAGCGGAAGTCCATCGGCTCGTGGAGGATCTGCTCGGGAGGCGCGTAGTTGGTCGACATGATGCGCGACGCGTCGTCGAGCGGCGTTTGACCGCTCTGCGGATCGATCTGCGTCGCGATGCCAAAGTCGATGATGCGCGGCGTGAACCCACCCCCGGGCTGAGGCTGGAGTAGGATGTTGTCCGGTTTGAGATCCCGGTGGACGATCCCCGCATGGTGCATCGCCTGGAGCCCGGAGGCGATCTGACGCAGCAGCTCGGTGTCGGCGCGAATCTGGCGCCGTCGGCCTGCACTCGCGCCTTCCTCACGTCGTCGATAGATGTAGTGGCGCAGGCTCTGGCCCGGGACGAAGTCCATCACCAGGTAGAGATAGCCATCCGAGGTCTCGTCGAAGTTGTAAACCCGCACGACGTTCGAGTGCTGGATCTTGGCGAGGAGGAGCTCGGCGTCCTGAAAGATCTGGCGAAAGCGGCTTCGCTTGGCGATCTCGGGTCGGATGAACTTGATAGCGACCTCGAGGTCGTTCAGGTTCGTGTCGACGGCGCGATAGACCATGCCCATGCCGCCGACCGAGAGGCGCTCGAGGATCCGATAGCGCCCCTCGAGCAGCTCGCCCTGGAAGGGATCTTCGATGTCTTGGGAGCCGAGTGCGGCGGTCGAGGGGGCGGTTCCACTGGCGCGAGTGGCAGTCGGCGCGTTGCGCGTGGCGTCCCCGGCTTCGAGGGTGGCGGTGCCGGTGGGGTCGTCATTGAAGTCGCCCCCGTAGTGCATGACCGTGATGTCGGGCAGCTCGTCGGGTGCGATCGGCTCGTCGGGCTCGTGAGTCTCGGCGGTCGAGCGGGGCGCGATCGCGATTGCGCGGACCAGGTCTTCGCCGTCGATCTTGCAGAAGAGTGAGGTGTCGTCGTACTCCCGCATGCACTTGGGGCAGCGCTTCATTCGGGCGCTCCCTCGGATCTCCGGCTGTGATCGCTACGGCCCACGCGCCTACTCCCGACGCAGCTGCTGGCGGGCGTCCTCGAGCAACGAGCTGCCGATCTCCTCGTCACCATCGCGCAGGGCTTCGAGCGCGCGGTCGACGAGATCCCGGGCCTCGACGATTCGATTGGCTTGATCGTTGACGCGTCGGAGCTGGATCCAAAGCAAGAGTCCCAAGAGCGCCGCCAGAGCCCAAGCGATCCAGTCGACGAGCCGAGAGCGTTCCGAGGACAAGGGGGGCAACGTGAGCTCGGCCGAAGCCGCCTCGGCGCCGGCCTGCGCATTGGCGAGCGAGCGCTCGCCATGGACATGGACGAGCACGGCCGTGACGTTGTCTCCCTTGCCGCCCATGTTGTGGCTGGCCGAGCTGATCAACTTCTCCACCGCTTCGGGCAGCTCCGGGGTCTGCGCGACGATGCGCTGGATCTCCTCGTTGTGAACGAACTTCGTCAGCCCGTCTGTGCACAGCAGGATGCGATCGTCCGCTTCGAGGCCGATGGGGTAGATCTCGATGTCGAGCGGAGACATGACACCCATCGCCTGCGCGATGAAGTTCCCGCTCTCGGTGACCTGGTCCTTGGTGATGAGGAACAGCTCGCCGCGGCGAAGAAGGTAGGCGCGGCTGTCACCGACTTGCGCGACGAACATGTCGCGCCCCAGGAGTGCGGCCACCGTTGCGGTCGTGCCCTTGCGCTGCTGAAAGGGGACGTGGGCGTTGTCACCGTAGAGGGTCTCGCTGGCGCGATGCATGGCCTGGTCGAGACAACGCTGAACGCCGCCGGAGTCCAGCTCCGTCTCGGTGGCGAGCCGCCTTCGGTAATGCTTGAAGATCAAGCGCGTCGCGAGGCGAGAGGCGACGTCGCCTCCGGGGGCACCCCCGACGCCGTCCGCGACACCCAGGAGCGCTCCCCGGGGTCCATCGATCCATACGTGGGACTGCGGCTCCATGCTGCAGACGTCCCGAGAGAGATCGGCCACGAAGCAGTCGTCTTCGTTGCGCTGGCGTCCCACACCGATGTTGGACTCGCCGCAGACCTCGAGGAGGACCGGGACGTCGATCTCGCCCGAAGCGGGCTCACGGGCGCGGAGTTCGCTGGTCTTGCCGTTCATGTTCGCGCATGCGGAGAGAATCCGGGAGGAGCGATCCGCCGGTGGACGACCCGAGCCAGGTCGGCGGCGCGCGTCGAATCGAGTCCCCGGCGAAGCTCTTCGCTGGGGTGCTCACCACCTCCCCGATCGAAGGCATCGGATCTGGAGGCGCCGTCGGTAAAGTGCATTCTATGGAATTCCGACAGGGCCCAGCAAAGAAAGGCCGGAAAGGCAGGTCGTACCCCAGAGGGAGAGTCTGACTCAGCCCGCGATGATCTCGAAGGTCTGGTCGCCAATCCGCATCCCGTCGCCGATGTCCAGCGAGACCTCTTCGCGAATCTCCACGAAGGTCCCGTTCGTACTGTGAAGATCGGTCAGATAGAAGTCGTCCGACCGCTGATCGATCTGTGCGTGCGAGCGAGACAGGCGATTGTCGACGATCGTGATCGACGCGTCCTTACGACCGATCGTGCTGCGCGGCTGATCGATCATGTAGACGCTGCCATCCTCACCGTCCTCGAGGATGTTCACCAGGATGGCACTCCCAGCGCGGCTCGAACCTCCGAAGACACGAGTGTCCTCGCTGCCGGCGCGAAGCCGGTCGTCGGTCGTCACTCGCTCGAAGCGGAAGAGCTGCTGTCCGAGCAAGAGGCGGTCACTCGACACGAGGCGATACTCCGCAGTCGGCCGCACTTTGAGAAACGTCCCGTTCCGGCTTCCCAAGTCCTCCAGGTAGGGCGTGCCGTCCCGAAAGTAGAGACGCGCGTGCCGCTTGGAGAGGAAGGGATCGGAGCCGAGCGGCAGCTGCTCGCAGCTCCGTCCGAGGATCACGTCCTCGCCCGTGAGGCGCAGCTCGATGCCCGGGGTGCCATCGCGTCGAACTTGGCGAAGCACGAAGCGCGTTTGGACGGCGACGGGCTGGCCTGGCTCTTCGGAAGTCTGCGAACGCTCGGAGTCCTCGCGCTTCTCGCTCGAATCGCCGAACGGGTAGAACGGCTGCGTCTTCTCCTGCTCGGAGGGCGTCGGCGTGGGATCGGAGCCGTCATCGACGAGCGAGGTTCGACAGCGAACGCAGAAGACGGCATCCGACTCATTGCGAAACTCGCAGGTCGGACACTTCTTCTTCGAGAACAATCCCACTGCAGTCTCCCAGGATGGTCGAACCCCACGCGGGGGGGGCACACTCAGACCGGCTAGTCGCCGTCGGGACTCCCGGCGTAGGAACGCGGCCGCAAAGTGAGCTCGAGTTCCGACTCTACCACACTTCTTCGGCCGTGACCGAGCGCGGACTTGGAGGTAAACCGGCACCCCCAGCGCATCCTTCGGACGGGGCCTTTACGGGTTGAGGAGTTTTCGCCGCCCGCTATAACGACAGCTCTGGACTCGCACCTTTCGACTCGCTTTTCGCTTCCGCTCGACGACTCTCGAGGAGATCCCGTGGAGCTCATCTTGACCCATCGCTTCCACTTCGCGGCCTCCCATCGCCTCTTTGCGCCCGAGCTGTCGGAAGCCGAGAACGAGGCCATGTATGGAAAGTGCGCCTGGAAGAACGGCCATGGGCACAATTACGTTCTCGAGGTCTCCATTGCCGGGGTGCCGGACCCCGTGACGGGGTTCCTGCTGCCACCCGATGACTTGAAGGAGATCGTCGACGAATGGGTCGTTCGGGAGGTCGATCATCGTCACCTCAATCACGACGTCGACTTCCTTCGCGAAATCGTGCCCACGGCCGAGCTCCTGGCAAGACGATTCTACGAGCGCCTGCAGCCCCGCTTGCCCAGCCTGGTGCGCGTGACGCTCCACGAGACCCCCAAGAACGTCGCGGTGTACGGTCGACTCGGAGCCTGAGCTCACGGGCTCATCGCGCGGTCGCCGGCGGTCACGCAGCCCGAAAAAGAGAGAAGCGACTGCGGGTCATCGCAGTCGCTTCGCGTTCGCGGTCGTTGGTGGGGAGGACCAGAGTTGAACTGGTGACACCAGCATTTTCAGTGCTGTGCTCTACCAACTGAGCTACCCCCCCGTGCTGGCGAACGCAGGAGATTATGGGCCGGGCGTTTCGACAGTCAATCAAAAACCGATGGCCCCGGGGCACCATCCTGGAGGGCCCCGTCCACCAGGTTCGGATGCTGATCCCGGAAGGCTTGAAGGTCTTTTCGAATCTGCTCGACCAGCTCCGTTGCCGAGCCGAATCGACACTCGTCGCGGAGCTTGTTCAGAAAGGCGACCTCGAGCGAGCGTCCATAGAGGTCGCCTGAAAAGCTCAGCAAGTGGACCTCGATGCGCTCTCCCGTCCCGTCGAAAGTCGGCCGGGTGCCGATGTTTGTCAAGGCCGGCCAGGAATGATGATCGAGGTGCGCAACGGTCGCATACACGCCTCGCGGTGGGTGAAGATCTTGATGGGGCCGCAGGTTGGCGGTCGGGAACCCGAGCTCGCGTCCTCGGCGATCGCCCGGGACCACGTCGCCCCAGATGGCGACCGGTCGATCGAGCATGGCGGCCGCCTCCACCAACGCACCTTTCTCGATCAAGGTGCGGATCAAGGTCGATGAGATCGTCTTCGCCCCGAGCCGCTCGGGCTCGACACGGACCATCTCGAGACCCGCGTCGAGGCAAGCTCGCTCCACGGCCTGCGGCTCGCGCCCGTCGCAGCCGAAGCGGGCATCGTGGCCGAGGACGAGCGTCTGAACGCCGAAGCGTGCGATGACCTGCTGCTCGATGAACTCTCGCGCCGTCCAGGTGCGGAGCCGGTCATCGAAGGCCAGCACCTCGACCAGGTCCACGCCGAGCTGCTCGAAGAGCTTCAGACGCTGCTCGAGCGAAAGGATCGAGCGGGGCATCGATCCCGAGAGGACTGCCTGGGGATGCCGGTCGAAGGTCAGCAGCACACACTCGGATCGTCGAGAGTGTGCGAGCGACATCGCGCGGCGGATGACGCGTTGGTGCCCAAGGTGCACGCCGTCGAAGACGCCGAGCGTCGCCACGGGATCATGAAGCTCGGCGGCGGGGGCCGGATCGCCGGCAAGGATCCGCTTCATGCATGCACCTTGCGGCGGTACTCCTCTTCGAGCTTGGCGAGCTTCTTCTTGTGGCGGAGTCGATCGGCGATCGTCATCCGCGTGTGGAACAAGACGCCCTCGAGATGGTCGTACTCGTGCTGCAGGATGATGGCGGGAAAGCCGCGGGCCGTGAATCGAACGGCACGACCTTCCAGATCGATCGCTTCCAGGTCGAGCTGATCGGCTCGCTCGATCTGAGCGTAGATTCCCGGAAAGCTCAGGCAGCCTTCTTCACCGGTCGCCTGCCCCTGGAGGTTTGAGATCGTCGGGTTGATGAGCACCTGGTCTTCGATACCGTCCTCGGGGTAGTGATACACGAGAACCCGCTTGCTCCAGCCTCCCTGCGGCGCGGCCAGGCCGACGCCTTTCTGGCGATGCATCAGCTCGAACATCTCCGCCACCTTTGCGCGGACCTCGTCGTCGATCTGCTCGAGGGGGTCGGCTTTGCGGCGCAGTATCGGATCGGGATAGAGGACGATGTCCATCGGTCGGTCTTCCTCGAGGCGTCGAATCGGCTGGTCGGCGGGTGGCCCGGGCGACACCCGACCGGGACGCAGTATAGCGAAGACATCGACACCGAGCAACTTTTGATTGACACCAAATGCTGCGCTAGATAGGATTTACGCCTCTTGGAATGGATGGAACCACGCAGCGCGCAGTCCTGGGAGGCACGCCGTCGATGGATGTGTCGAAGCACGTCGAGAAGGCCGAAGAGGCCGTCCGCCGCAAGAACTTCGATTATGCGATCAGCCTGTATCAGCAGCTCCTCGCGATCCGCCCCGATGAAGGGCGAGCACGGGCCGGTCTGCGGCAGGCGCTGAATCGGCGCTTCGAATACAAGAAGTCGCCAAAGGTGCTCGCGCTGCTGTCGGGCGCGTTTCCGCTCCTGCTCGGCAACCTCTACCGCGCGCTCAAGAAGCCCATTCCAGCGGCTTCGAACTTCGAGCGCTACTTAGTGCTCGACCCGAAGAACATGAAGGTGAACGCCAAGCTGGGCGATTGCCTCACAGCGGCCGGATTCGACCAGTCGGCCCTCGCCGTCTACGAGAACCTGGCCGAGATCGCGCCGCAGGACGTCGAGGCTCTCAAGTCGGCCGGCCTGCTCTGCTATCGAGCTCGGGAGATGGACAAGGCCCTCGAGTACTACGAGCGCGCGTTGAAGATCTCGCCTCGCGATCAAGAGGCCAACAAGATGCGCAAGAACCTCGCCGCCGAGGGCGCACTCGAGAAGGGCGGCTTCGAGACCGCCAAGTCCTCGCTCGAGCTCGTCAAGGATAAGGATCAGGCACGGAAGCTCGAGACGGAGGGCCGGATCTTCCAGTCCGAGGAGGACGTGTCACAGGCGCTCGATGCGCTCGAGACCGAGCTGGCGGCCAACCCCACCGACGCCAAGCTGCTCATGAAAAGGTCGGACTTGTTGAAGAAGTCCGAGCGCTTCGAAGAGGCGGTCGCGTCCTGCGAGAAGGCTCTCGAGCTCGCGCCTTCGGCCGACCTTCGCGATAAGCTGGGTGATCTCCGCCTCGCCTTGCTGGATCGTCGCATCGAGGATGCCCGGGAGGCGGGGATGGTCACCGAGCTGCCTCGGCTGAAGCGCGAAAAGCTCGAGTTCGAGGTCGAAGACCTCGCCCGGCGCTCCCAAGAGAACCCGACCGATCTCGCCATGCGCTTCCGATTGGGGCGCGCCTACTTCAACTCGGATCGGCTCGACGAGGCGGTGGGAGAGTTTCAAGCGGCGGTCAAGGACCCACGCCGAAAGCTGGATGCTTACCTCATGTTGGGTAAGTGTTTCTACAAGAAGGACCTCTTCGACCTCGCCGCCAAGCAGCTCGAGAGGGCGCTCTCCGAGGCCGGCACCACTTCGCCGAGGGCCAAGGAGATCCAGTACAACCTCGGATTGATCGCCGAGAAGCGGAACGACGCCTCGACGGCGCTGGACTGGTTCTCCCGCGTCTACGAGGTCGACATCAACTATCGCGACGTCACTACCAAGATCGAGGCACTCAAGGCCGACTGATCGCCGCTGAAAAGGGTCTTGATTCCTTGGATCACGACTCTATCATCGGCGGTTTGCGACTTGAGACCAGACCGGCCCGTCAGGCCCAGGAGTAGAGATCGATGCCCAATTCTCGGCAAGCCGCCAAGCGCATGCGGCAGAACGAGGTCCGGCGAGTTCAAAACCGAGCGGTCAGCTCGGTCATGAAGACCCACCTCAAGCGCTTCTACGAAGCGATCGAGTCCGGCGACGTCGCCACCGCTGAGAATGAGCTGCCGCTCGCGATCAAGCGCATCGACAAGTGCGCCAAGAATCGGATCATCCATCCGAACAAGGCTTCGCGAAAGAAGTCTCAGCTCGCCAAGAGCCTGAACAAGGTCAAGGCCGACGCCGCAAGCAGCTGAGCCCAGGTCCAAGGCCTCCTGGGCAGTCCATCTTGAAGGCCCGCCTTCTTCCCCGGAGGCCCGCCCTCCCCGGAGGCCCGCCCTCCCCGGAGGCCCGCCTTCCCCGGAGGCCCGCCTTCCCCGGAGGCCCGCCTTCGGTCGGGTGAGATGGCGATCGAAGTCACGTCGATCGATCGCGTTACGAGGCCACCGAGAAGCGGCCTCGCGTGGTCCTGCACCGGGAAGATGCACGCACCCATCAGGCGGTGGCCTGACGGGTGGTGCGATCGCTGATCGAATTCGAGCTAGCGGATCTTCGCCCATCGATGGGCTGTCTGCAGGCTGATGACGACGGCGGCCGTCGAGTAGACGCGACCTCCGGTCTTTCCCCAAGGTCCGACCGGATCCCAGGAGCCGGCGACACGCTCGTTCTCGTCGTTCTGATTCGGCAGGACGGCCGCGAGCAGATGCGACTGCCAACGATCCCAGTGATTCCCGCCGAGCTGGTAGCTGGCCATCGATCCGAACATCCAATACGTCATGTCGCAGCTCTTCGCCTCCTCATCCCAAGTGGGCGGCCGCTCGAACAGCCGGCTCGCGCTCTTCTGGACGATGGCGTCGTCGGGACCCTGTCCGTGCAAGAATCGACAGACGAGGGCAACGGAGGTCATCGCCTCGGAGAGGTCGGGAGGGAAATCACTGAGCGTGGACACTTCGCGCGCTGAGACGGTGCCACGGCTGTTGTATCCGGTGCGTCCGGTCTCTGGATCTGTGACCTCGTCGATCCAGGTCATGCCGCCTTCGAAAGCGGCCGGATCGACCCGGAGGCCCGCGTCGCGCGCTGAGGCGAGGGCCATCAGCATCCAGCCGGTGACCGACGTGTCATTGTCACCGATGGGTGGGGAGTCGTAGCGCCAAGCCTTGTATGGATTGCGCGCGCGCAAGATGAAGTTGATGGCGTTCTGTGCCGGTGCCTTGAAGATCGGATTGCGCGTGAGGAGGTAGGTCTCACTCAATGCGAGAGCCGCAATGCCATGGTTGTACATGAACTGCTGGCTGACCCGTCGGCCGAGAAGGCCGGTGTCGGCGTCTTGGCTCTCCAAGAGGAACTTCACGGCCTTCTTGACGGATCCTCGGTGTGGCCCGATCTCGGTGGTTTCACCGGAACCGAGAAACGCGAGCAAGCTGAGGCCGGTGACTCCGATGTCATTCAACGCACTGCCAGCATCGGGATAGGCTGCGGCGCCTTCGCCTTTGCCGTCCGCGTCCCACCGACCGTCGTCTGCCTGATGATCGGCGAGCCACTTTAGGCCGCGATCGATGGAGCGTTGAATCTCTCGCTGGGAGTAGACCTTGACGATCTTCGGCTTCACGTTCAGCGTCGATTCTGCAGCCGCGCTCGCCGGAGCCCTCGTCCCGAGCAGGGCCATCGCCAAGGTCTCCTTGGCGGCGAGTGTCTCGGGATGGCTGGGGCCGAATATCTGGGTGCTGGTCTTCACGACTCCTCGAAGCAACGCCGTGGCTTCCTCGCGCTTGCCGGCGGCGAGAAGCACGCGAGACAAGCGGCGCTGGGTTTGGAGCGTCTGTGGGTGGTCTTCACCCAGAGAGCTCCGACGGAGCTCGAGCACTTCTCGCAGCAGCGCCTCGGACTCGGCGAGGTCGTCCTGGGCGATCGCCGTCGTCGCGGAGACGCCACCGAGGATAGCGCCGAGCACGAGCCAAGCCGCCGTCCGTTGGATACGAGTCATGGATTCCTCCTGCCGTCACAGTTCGATCACGGGAACGGTTCGTGCGGAATCGGCAGGGGGTAGGCAATTGCACAGGGCCCGGCCGATGGAGCCTACGAACGGCTCGACCGGCGAGGGGTTCACGGGCGGGGGAGTTCTCCTTCCGCGAACGGAGAATCCCCCGTCGAGTGGCAAGGTCAGCGGGAGCCGATGACCTTACCGTAGCGATAGTAGACCTCCAGGCACAGCACCATCAACGCCGTCGAGTAGACGCGACCTCCGGCTTCGCCCCAGGGGCCAATAGGGTCCCAGGACCCGACGAGGCATGCCCCGTCTCGGTGCTGATTCGGCAGGATGGCGGCCTTCATGGCACGATTCCACGTCTCCCAATCGCGTCCGCCGAGCTGGAACATGACATAGGCGCCATAATACCAGTAATACATGTCGGCATATCCGCCGGCGATGTCCCACTTCGGCGGGAGATCGCGGAGGCGCGCCGCCCCCGACCGAATGGCGGGATGATCGGCGGGCTGCCCCATGAAGATGCGAGCCAGCAGCGCAACGGCCGTCATGGCCTCGGTATTGTCGTGGGGGAATGCGGCCTCCATGCCGCCCTCCCGGGCCGACAGGCCACCGCGAGTCAGGTAGCCGGTGCGGCCCGTGGTCGGATCCGTGACCTCGTCGATCCAGGCCAAGGCGCCGTCGAAGGCGGCCATGTCGACGCGGAGCCCGGCTTCGCGCGCGGACTCGAGGACCATGACCATCCATCCGGTGACCGAGGTGTCGTTCTCTTGATTGGGCGGCGACTCATAGCGCCAGGCCTTGTAGGGGTTGCGAGCGCGCAGGATGAAGTCGACGCCAAGCTGTGCCGAGCTCTCCAACAGGGGATCCCGGCCCGAGAGCAGGTAGGCTTCCGTCATTGCGAGAGCGGCCAGCGCATGGTTGTACATGTAATGCTGTCCCACCTTGGCTCCAAAGACTCCCTGGTCGGGATCCTGGATGCCCTTCAAGTATCGAATGCCACGACGGACGTTCATCTTGTAATCGCCCGCCGTCGTCGTGTTGCTCGCCCCGAGGTTCATCCGGCTGATGCGTACGGAGGCGGGTTGCTATCAGGTGGACATGCCCGTCTCATCTGGAGTTGTTCAACCACTTCAGAAGGAGGCGGAACATGTCCACGAGTCTGTTGTATCACGCGTTTGGCGTCAGGGGGTCTCGGCTGCTTCGGACCGTACTCTTGAACGGTGAGGTCCTGTTCGAGATCGAGGAACAACGGGACAGGCTGGAGTGCTCGTGCTGCGGGTCGAGCGATGTCATTCGCCGGGGCACGGTCACACGGTTCTTTCGCTCGGTAGGAATCGGCTCGAAACCGGTGACGATCTCCTGTCCGATCCAACGGGTCGAGTGCCGAGAGTGCGAGGTCGTGCGTCAGGTGAAGGCCCGGTTTGCCGACCCCAAGCGGACCTATTCACGGAGCTTCGAGCCGTACGCCAAAGAGCATTGTCGAACGCTGCCTTCGCGAAGGCTCAGTTCTCGGACGTGACATTCCTGGAGCTCGAGGGCGTCACCTACAACCAGCTGAGCCGGGCCACCGGGGACATCTCGAAGTGGCTCGAAGAGCGATTCGGGGAAGCGCGGTAGTCGACCGCTTCGAGTTGGGGGCGTCGCTCGAAAGGTGACCCGAATGATCTTGGACACGTCTCCTCGCCGCGCCCGTCGCCTGCCAGCCGAGTGAATTCGAGGTCCGTCACACGCTCCGTCGAGACGAGAGGGAACCAGGCTTGACCACGTCCGGCGCCTCGAAGCCTTGGGAAGGCGAGGTTGCCGTCAATATTCTTGCAGGCGTATGATCAGCACCTGGCTGTTCCAGCTGCCACTGAACCGAGCACTGGGAGGCAATGGGTTCATGCGATCCAAGCGTTCCCCTTTGGATCTCGGTTTCATTCTCGCGAGATTACGGAGCTCCCGTGACGCTTCTCACTCCGGTCGGTGGCGGATCCTCGCTCTTGCTCTTGCTCCTGGCTCTGCCGAGCGTGACGTGCGTCGCGGCGGAGCGGGACGAGCGTGCCCGGATCGCCTGGCTCGTGCCGATCCAACCGGAGGCGTCCTGGGAAGACCACGCGTTTTTCGCAGCGGTCCCGGCAGCGGCAGTCCTGGGAAACAGCGAACCGATCGTCCTCGCGGTGGACGCTGCCGCGCCCTGGCGGCCGGAGCTTCTCGACTTCCTAAAGCGCTTCGCTCCGTCTCGCCTGCTCTGGGTGGGAACGGAGCCCACTCAGCCAGTCCCACCCAGCCTGCCGTGGCTGGAGCGACTGCCTGGATCCACGGCTGCCGAAGCCGCTGCCGTGGTCGCCGCCGCAGCCTGGCCGAGCTCGAAGAGGGTGGTGCTCTATGACTCCTTCGATCGCGCTGCCGCCTTGTCCGCCTCAGGCCTCGCCGGTCGGTTGGGCGAACCGCTGTTTCCCTGCTCGGCGGGCGAGCTGGAGGCACCGGTACTTGAAGCGATGCAAGCACTCGATTCCAAGAGTGCCTTGTTCGTCGGCCAAGGGAATCCACCCGAGATCCAGGGCATGCGGGTGAAGCGCCTCGCAGACGGCGAGGCTGTCGTGCGCTGGCTGATTCGACAGGGCCATGCTGTGGACTATCTCGCAGCGGTCAATCCACGCGAGTCGGTGGCAGGTCGCCAGCGTCACCTTTCCTTGGTCGCACCGATACTCGCCGTCGGCCGACAGGGTGCGGTGGCGCCGCTAGATTACGCCAGCCGTTGGAAGCATCGCTTCCAGGCCGAGGAGGTCCTGAGCGAGGCCCCGACCGGGGCCTCCCCGAGCGCTGTGGGCTGGCGCCGAGGCAGCATCGCTCTCGAAAAAGGTACGACTCCGTTCCTGACTGGCCGGGACCCCGCGAGCGGACGCTGGTGGCTGCAGCTCGATCGGAATGGCGATGGTCGCTTTGCCGGCGAGCAAGAGCAACCGGTCCACACCGGGGAAGACCTCGCGTTGGCGGGTCTCGACTGGACGGCGGACCTCGATGCGCAAGAGGGGGCGCGCGGCCAGGCGGCCTGGTTGACCTCTCCCACCGCCGCTCAGATCCGTGGGGATCTGGACCGCTTTCGGAGCGCGGCCAAGGGGCGGCCGAGGTTCCTCTGCTTGGTCGGCTGGCCAGAAGCCCTGCCCATGGCGGTGATCGCCCACGGCCAGGGCATCGATGCGGACCTCGTCTCCGATCTGCCCTTCGGTCAAACCGACTCGGATCCGTTCGTCGAGCTCGCCTTCGCACGTTTCGTCGCCGAGGACCTTCCTTCCGCCACGCTGTTGGCTTGCCGGGGCCTCGCGCGCGACGACTTCCCCGACCAGAGCTGGCGCGGGAGCTTTGCGACAGCGGAGTGGGCCGGCCCGGGCAGCGGGTTGCACGAAACCGCCGGTCTGCGCTTCGCCGGGCATCACGCGGGCGGCGCCCCGATCGACGCCGCCTCGCCACTGACCACGGCCGAGCTGCTCATCCACGCCTCCCACGCGATGTGGACCGTGCTCGGTGCCACCTACACCTGGGACTCGAACGTCCTCTTGGCGCCGGCGCTCATCGAGTCCACAGGCTGCAGCACCGCTTCGCTCGATCAGGACACCGAGCACCGCTCCGTTGCCACTCGGATGTTGCGCAATGGCGCGGTCGCGTTCGTCGGCAACACGCGTCGGTGCGTCGCGCAAGGGAACCTGTTCCGCAGCGAGATCTGGAACGCGCTGCTTGACGGGGCCACTCTGGGTGAGGCCCAGCGCATCGCGCACAACCGCTCGCTGCTCGCGGTGATGGAAAACGGCGAGAGCGGTGGCGGCCTGCAGTACTACCAGCTGTACAACTGGGCGGTCTACGGCGATCCGGCGTTGCAGCTCGACTTGGTGCGCCCGCGATCCGAGCGACCGGCGCGAGTCGTGCAGCGGGGGACGCGAGTGACGGTGTACGCTCCCGAACGATGGCACCGGGTCGAGTACGCTCCCAGCGCGGAGTGGGACTGCTCCTTCCCTCTGCTCTACACCTGGACGGGTGCCGGGATGGCTGTCGACAGCTCCTGGTACGGCCCGGAGAAGCGAAACGAGGACATCCTCTATTTCAACGTCGAGGCCCGCACCTCACTTCGGGCGACGACCGTCGAGCTGATTGGCAACGTGCCGGCCCCGCTGGGAAGGACAGGACCGTGCTACGTCGACGAGCACGCCGACGGCAGCCGTAGCCTCTATTGGAGGGTGCGCCTGATCGACTTCAACATGACCAACGGGGAAGTCCGCGCCCAGGTCGAACGACTCCAGTTCCGCCTCCGTGCGAAGTGAGCCGACACAAACACCAAAGCGTCGTCTGCGCGCCGAGCATCCTGCGCGCAGGGGTTGCCCGAGGGCACCCCTTCAGGCAAGGGTGCGCTTCGAACCCGATCGATCTTCACCCCAGGCTGCGTCCGTGCTTCGCCCGACTTTGTCTGGAGCTAGTCCTGAAGCAAGCGAACCCTCCATCCGGTCGCGCCGCACATTTGATTGTCGAAATGCCTCGGCGCAAGAGACGGACGGGCCCCTCCCGGTCAAGTTTGCGTGATCGTCTTGCGTCTCCCCGAGCTCTGCCTCCTGCGATCGCTTGCCTCGATGACCTTGCGAGCCAGGGCCTCCTGACCCTGGATCAGCGAGCCGCGGCCGTCCAGGTCTTCAGCATCGGGGTCGGGTCGGTGAGGCCTGCGGCGTTGCGGGAGCGGACCTCCAGCTCGTTCACTCTGGACCACCGGCTTCACCCCAGCTTTGCAGAACGAAATGCTCCAGACCGTCCCCTCGGAGGCCCGGCTCCTCGGAGGCCCGGCTCCTCGGAGGCCCGGCTCCTCGGAGGCCCGAATTCATTCGGGTGTGAGGTCGTTCGCCCTTGCGAAACCGTCGTGATCGCCGAGGGCGTATCCAGCGGACTGAAGTCCGCCCTCCGGTAGGGAGTACAGAGACCCGAACGGAGTTCGACAGGTCGCGCCACTTAATCCTCGTGGCCTGTTGGCGGGGCGATTTGCCTTCGAGGAGCGTGGGTGAGAGAGCGGTGGGCGAGAAGCCCTCCCGCTCGACTGAATCCCAGCTTTGCAACGCGAGACGGTGTTTTCTGGGGAGCGGAGCGTCGTGAACGAACGGGCTCTCTTGTTGCACTCAACGGAGGGAAAGATCATCTGAGTACCCAGTCGGCCCGAATGACCTTCCGTTCGTCGGGGTGGCGGCTAGCCAACAGGCCTCCTCCCCGGACGAGGCTGGCCAAGACTGCCCCGACAGGCCTCGGTTTTTGCAACCTTGGGGTTCAGCCGGGATCGTTACGCTTGCGGCGCGACGAGGCTGTCTGTTCGAACCGCTCCCTCACCGTCGACGTTCGAGCCTGGCCTTCGAATCCATCGGAGGCCAGACTCCGGCATCGCGGGACCCTCAGCGCCGGGCCGTGAAGGTGTAGGCACCGACGACGATCTGGCTGTCGATGCAGGTCGTCACGCGCACATCGACGATCGTCGAGGGCAGATGGCCCGCCCGCGGGTTGCCGCCGCCCGACTGTTGCGGGTCCGGTCGCGGGAAGGGGGGCGTGACGATCTCGAGCTGGGTGTCGCTGATCCAGGTGACCTGCGCGGCAGGCACGCCGTCGAAGTCGACGGCCGTGGCGTCGCGGCTGAAGCCGCTGCCGATGATGCGCAGCACTTGGCCGCCCGCGTACGGGCCGGTGATGAGCGAGAGGCTCTCGATCGAGAGCACCTGACATTGGTCGAGGGCGCCGTTCCCATCGCAATCGAAGCTCGTTCCGTCCGCGATGTCCTTCGCATCGAGAATCTGGTTGCCGTTGCAGTCGCGTCCCACCGGAGCGTAGTCGGTGGTGTGATCGACGTTCGCCCAGACGAAGCCGCGCTGCAGGTCCGGGTTCCAGAAGACGCCGTAGTCACCGAGCGCGCCGCTGAGGGGCGACGGCGTCGAGCCTTCCTCAGCGAAGCGCTCGCCGACCGGGCCGGGATGCCCGGGGCTGCTCTGTGTGTTGCCGGCGACGGCCAGCTCCCAGGTCTGCTCGATCTCCTCGAAGTACAGGAGATCAATCGAGAGCGGGTCAGCGCCATCGAGCGCGCTCGCCTCGAAGGGCATGCGAACCGTCATGAAGAGCTCGCCATCGAGCAGCGAGGTCTCGACGATCAATGTGCCGGCCACGGGGAGGAAGCCGAAGGTGCCAGGGTGATGATCGACGCTCGAGTCGCTCGCGCTGACCCAGGCGTCCTCGGCGCCGAGCGTGTTGGTGATCTCGATCCAGGCGTCTTGGGTGGGATCGAAGCTGCCTCCGCCCGGATTGAGGATCGCGGTCTCGCCCATGTCGAAGTCCCAGTCGGCGGCCGTGACCGGCTGCTCGAAGGCGCCCAGGTCGCCGTGCGCCATGGCATCGCCATCGCCGTCCGAGATGCGCGGGTTACCGACGAGGTCGAACGGCAGCAGCTCGGTGACGTCACCGTCCTCATCGAGGTCGAAGGTGTCGGCGGGCCAGGCGGTGTCGTCGGCAGTCTCGAGGCACGGTGAGACAGGCTGCAGGCGCAGGCATCCGAAGTCGTCGTTGTCGCCGACGCCCCAGCCGTCGCCGCCGTCGGAGGGCGGGCGTACGAAGAGCGGGTCGAGGTCGAGGTTGCCGGTACCGGGGAAGACGGATCCATCGCCAGCCACGTCGTCCTGGATGCAGGAGTAGGTGACGTCTTGGATGCCGCGGTAGATCTGTGCGTCGGCACCATTGCTGAATGCGTCGACGTTCGCCCATGCGATGCCGTTGCGAAGAGCGACCGGTGTGGCGTTGTCCGTGCTGTAGATGCCGCCTCCGCGGGTCCCCGAGACGTTGGCGACGAGTGTGCAACCGAGGATGCGAATCGCACCTTGGGTGACTCTGAAGGCGAGAGCTCCGCCCTCGAGGGTGGCACTGTTTCCGACGAAGAGGCAGCCCGTCACGCTGGGATCGCGTCCATCGCTCGTGTCGGACAGATTGAGGCCACCGCCCCGATTGCCGGCGCGATTCCCTTCGAAGATGCAGCGGTTGACCGAAGCGAACCAGGTTGGATCCGAGCTCGTGGAGTGGGAGACGCCGCCTCCATTGTTCGTCGCGACGTTCTCGACGAATCGACAGCCGTCCAAGATCAGCTCGCGGCTACCGGCACCCACGCCACCGCCTTGCGTCGCCTCGTTTCGTTCGAACAGGGTCGCCCGGATCTCGGCCGGGCCCGAGGCTCGAAGCCCTCCTCCCGTGGTCGCGACCGTGTTCTCCCGGAACAGGCAGCGGAGAATCTGCGAGCTCCCGGGCCCGCTCGAGACCTCCGAGCCTCCGCCGCTGTTCGCCGTGTTCGAATCGAACGTGCAGTCTTCGAGCGTGACACCAGAGATCGTCGAGAAGCCGCCGCCGGAGGCCGCCGCCGTGTTGCCGATGAAGACACAGCGGCGCAGAACCGGCGAACCGACGAAGTTGCTCATGCCGCCGCCGTCGTTGCTGCTCAGGTTCGACTCGAAGACACAATCCTCGACGATCAGGTCGGTCGTGATCCACAATCCGGCGCCGTTGGAGGTGGAACTGTTGCTCTCGAATGTGCAACCCTGCAGGAGCCCGGTCGTCGAGAAGCTGATCGCCGCTCCGCCGCCACGGTTGCCCGCGACATTGCCTTCGAAGTGGCAGTCGATCAGGGTGACGACATCCTGCGAGGCGTAGATTCCGCCGCCGCTCTCCAGCGCCCAGTTGTCCGTGACGATGCAGTCGACGAGGGTGAGGAGGCCTCCTTCGTGATAGAGGGCGGCGCCGTGGTTGTCCGGGAATGAGCCCTCGGCCTGCCCGCCTCGGATCGTCAGTCCATCGAGGCGGACACCGACGTAGTTGTTCTCCGAGAGCAGCACGTGATAGGCGTTGTCCGCCCGGTTGGCGAATCCCTGAGCGTCGTCACCGAGAAGGTCAGCGCTCAGTACCGTTACGTTGGCCTCGACCTCCCGCTCGTCCAGGTTCGTCTCGCCGCCGGCGAAGCCGCCGTACAGGGCGACGCCATCGGGTAGGACGAAGAAGGTCGTCCGCGGGCTTCCGGGAGGCCCGGGACGGTAGGTGCCGGCCGCGATCCAGACGTTGTCGCCGGGAATCGCGATCGCCAACGCGGCCTGGAGATCATCGAAGGCGGTCGTCCAGGTCGAGCCGTCGCCGCCGCTCGGAGCACCCGAATCAACGTACAGCACGCGCTCGCACTCGTCGGGGATGCCGTCGCCATCGGTGTCCTGGCTGCGGCCCTCGAGGATGTCACAGACGTCGGGCAAGCCGTTGGCGTTGCAGTCGGGGTGCGACTCGCACTCGTCGGGGACACCATTCCCGTTGCAGTCCGCCAGCGTCTCGCAGTCATCGGGGACGCCGTTGGCGTTGCAGTCGGTCTCACACTCGTCGGGGATGCCGTTCAGGTTGCAGTCCGTGAACGTCTCGCATTCGTCGGGGACGCCGTTGGCGTTGCAGTCGGTCTCACACTCGTCGGGGATGCCGTTCAGGTTGCAGTCGTTGTTCGCCAGCTCGCACTCGTCGGGGACGCCATTGGCGTTGCAGTCGGGACCCGACTCGCAATCGTCGAGGAGCCCGTTTCCGTTGCAGTCATTGCCGGCAATCTCACAGGTGTCGAGGACGCCGTTTCCGTTGCAGTCGTTGCCTGCGAGCTCACAGTCGTCGAGGAGTCCGTTCGCGTTGCAGTCATTGCCCGACAGCTCACAGGTATCGAGGACACCGTTGGCGTTGCAGTCGTTACCGGCGAGCTCGCATTCATCGAGGACACCGTTTCCATTGCAGTCGTTCCCGGCCAGCTCGCAGTCGTCGGGGATACCGTTCTGGTTACAGTCGTTGCCGGCGAGCTCACAGTCGTCGGGGACACCATTGGCGTTGCAGTCGAGTCCGCCTTCGCAGGCGTCGCCGATGCCGTCGCCGTCGCAGTCCTCCTGCCCGGGATTCGGAGTGCTCATACAGTTGTCGATGCAGTCCGCCACACCGTCAGCGTCGCTGTCGATCTCGAGGCTGCCGCAGCCGCAGTCCCCGGGTGCCGTCTTGTTCGCATCGTTCGGGCAGTCGTCGAGGCAGTCGGGCGTGCCGTCGCCGTCGGTGTCGGTCTCGGGCGTGCCGCAGCCGCAGTCGCCGGGCTCGATCTTCGCCGCGTCCTGAGGACATTGATCACAAGCATCGATGACGCGGTCGCCGTCGGAGTCGGCTTGCAGGGCATCGGCCGTGCCGTCGCCATTGCAGTCCCGCAGACCGATCGTGAAGTCGGCGACATGGTCGACATTCGCCCAGACGAAGCCGATCTGCAGGGACGTGTTGACGTAGACGCCGTGGTCACCCAGGTCGGTGCTCAACGTCGGCAGCGGGCCGCCGATGACCTCGAAGCGGTCTCCTCGCGGGCCGGCGTGGCCCGGGCTGTTCCCGAGGTTGCCGTCGGCGGCGAGGCGCCAGGTCCCTTGCGTCGTGTCGAAGAAGATGAGGTCCATCTCGGCCGGATCGGGCGAAGCACCGTAGGTCGAGGGGTCGAAGGCGACGCTGATCCGGAGGAAGTACCCACCGTCGCTCGCCGTAGTCGACAACCCGAGTCCGCGGGGACCTTGCACCAAGTAGCCGGGGGCACCCGGGTGCACGTCCTGCCCGTACTTGACCGCGGTGGCCTGCACGGTCTGGTAGGTCGAGAGATTGGTGAAGTCGGCGAAGGACTCGACCGAGGGATCGCTCGATCCACCGCCCGGGTTCAGGCGCACCGTTTGACCGGGGGCGACGGGCTCGGAGGCCGTGTTCGTGACCTCGTAGGCGCCCTGGTCGGAGCGCGCCGAGCCATTGCCGTCCCCATCGTCGAAGCGGGGCTCGCCGGCCAGGTCCACGGGCCAGGCCTCACTGGTGTTCCCGTCGCGATCGAGATCCCAGGCATCGTTCGGCCACAGGCTGTCGAGGCCGCGATCGATGCAAGGAGACGTCGCTTGCAGACGCAGATCGGAGCTCGAGAGGAACTGCGGGTTGCTCGTGATGTTGCCGGTCCCCCCGTAGGGCCAGCTTTGGATACAGGTGTAGCGAATGTCGTTCGACGGGCAGGATCCACCGCAGAGGGTGAGGATCTGCGACTCCTCGACCAGTCCACCGGTGTTGCCCCAAAAGATGCTGCTGTGGATGCGGGTACCGAGAACTCCGTAGGAGGCGTTGCTGTGGTAGCCGTACAACCCGCCCGCCTTCACGTGGGCCGTGTTGTACGCGATGGTGCAACCGATCAAGAGGGGCGCATCGTCGGCCGAGATGGCGCTGGCGATCGCGCCGCCGTAGTCGGCGTCGTTACCTTCGAAGAGACAGCCGATCAGCGTGGCGGACGCACCGAGATTGAGCCCACCGCCCGCGACCGTCCCGTCGTTGTCCCGGAACTGGCAGTGGACGATCTGAGCGTGGTTGCCGGGTGATCCGGTGTGCTCCAAGCCGGCGCCCGTGCCGGCGCCGGGGTTCGTCGTGTTGACCCGATTGCGGTCGAAGAGGCAGCGGACGAAGGTGGGGCTGCCACCTTGGAGGAAGGCACCACCCCCTCGGTTCTCGGCCTGATTGCGGAAGAACTGGCAGTCGACGAGGGTCGGGCTGCCGCCGTACGACACCAGCCCGCCGCCGACGGAGTCGACACCGGAACCCGTCGCCGCACCATTGCGGATCGTGAACCCGTCGAGCAGGGCCGTCGGCCCCACGCCGTCGGCGTTGACGACGTGATAGCTGTTGTCAGCGACCCCAAAGAAGCCACTGTCGTTGCCGTTCAGGTCACCGCTCAGCACCGTCACGTGGGTGGCGGGATCGCGTTGGTCTCGCTCGGTCTCGTAGCCCAAGAAACCGCCGTAGATCGAAACGCCGTCGAGGAGGCCAAAGCTGCTGCTGCGGCTGCTGTTCGGAGGCGCCGGCCAGTAGCTGCCCGTCGCGACCCAGATCTCTTGCACACCGCTGCCGGGAATGGTGGCGATCGCCAGCGCGTCCCGCAGCTCACGGAAGGCCGTGCCCCAAGTCAGTCCGTTGCCGCCGGGGGCCGCGCTCGCGTTCACGTGCAGCCGGCTACTGGTCTCGTCGAAGACATGAGCCCAGCTCAGGCCCCAGCGGTCGTCCTCGCTGGTCGGGCCAACGTCGTTCTCGGCATACTCCTGCACCGTCCAAAAGGTCGTGTCGTCGACCGGGTCGACCACCGTCGCGCTGGTGCGCCCGAGCAAGATCCAGTCAGGAATGTCGGGATGTACGGCGCGCTCGTAGGTGTCGAGTCCGGCTCGGAGCGTCGTGATCGGTCGAGTCGCGCCCGCGGGATCGTCGAATCGGCGCGAGGTGTAGGCCGCCTCGATGTTGCGTGTCAGGCTCGAGCGGCTGAAGCCGAGGAACAAGTCGCCAGCGCAGTTGGCCGCGATACTGGGTGCGAAGACGTGCGTCCCCGGTCCTTCCTCGATGATGCCGGAGTCGAGGATGCGATTGCTCGACAAGAGGGGATTGACGGTGTTCCAGAACACGGCCGTGCGGTCGGGACTCCCGTTCGCCGGCAATCCACCGAGGTGAGTCAAGTGGATCTTGCCGTCGCGGTGCACGGCATTGATCACGCGTGCGATGTCGGCATCGAAGTCGTAGGTCGCCCCCGGCTGTTGTCCTGGCGGCGGGAGATACTCGTAGTCGTCGATCGCTTGCTCGAAGTCGACGAACTCGAGGCTGGGCGCTTGGGTGGGCCCGGAGAGCTTCAAGAGCTCGAGGAGCTGTCGACCGCTCGAAGTGTCGTAGAAGACCGTGTCGACGAGGAACATGTCGGCCTGACTCGAGTCCCAGGTCTGACAGGGAGCGATCTCTCGGCTGTCGCTCGCCGGGAGCTGTCGATTCAAGACGGCGACCGGGCTCTTGGCGAGGACGGTGCCCTTGTCGAGCACCAGAATGCGGGAGCCGACGTGAGTGAAGATGTTGTCGGTCGGGCGGAGATCGTAGGTCAGTACCAGCCACCGTCCGTTGGTGGCAATACCCGAGCGCGTCGGATACAGCCGATTCTGCGCGTCGACGTCCACGCGCCATTTGCTCCAACCACCGGCGGGATCGCTGGAGTGGCTGACCGCGAAGTACACCTTGGCATCGTGCTCGGGGAGAATCCCCCGATCGGCATGCACCATCGCGAAGAATCGCTGAGAGACCGTGTCGAAGATCATGCGCGACTGGTCGAGGTTGCCGACGTTGGTCAACGGGAGCCAGAAGTCCTCGTTGGTTTGACTCGACAGGAGCTGGCCGGCTTTGTCGAAGATCTGCACGCCTTCCTCGTGAACGACGACCAGGTGATTCGGACCGACCGCGCCCGAGGTATCGGGCCACGGTCGTCGACCGTCGCTGATCCATGCCGTCTCGTCGGATTGGTGTGTCGCGTTGACAATGCCGCCACAGCTGCCGGTTGCGATCGTGTCGTCATCAGGTGGTGGAAGTGGGTTGGGTGAGATTTGAATCGACCGCGTCGGCCGTCCCGCCAATGGGCCTCGCACCGGCTTGGGCAACTTGATCGACGGGGCGCTCCCGAGAGGTGCTGCCGAGCCCGACCGGTCGAGGCGAACGGGTGCTCCATCAAACCCTCTCGTCGACGACACCGTGCGAACGCGCACAGCTTCGGAGCTTGCCGAGCCCCCTGTGTCCACGCCGTCGGGCTTGCGTGAGCTCATCGGCTCCGTCGTTTCGATTCGCGCTTCGGCCGGCTGTGGCGAGTGATCCGGCGCTCGATCGCAACCGACCAAGGAGATCAGGAGCGGAACGAGCGACAGCGGGACGAAATGAGTGAGGAGGTGTTCGTTGGGGGCGTTCATCGTTGATCCTCCTGAGCGTCGTACGGCAACCGAATCGGTGTGCACTCGGGAGGAGAAGTGTCGCCGGCGGATTCCCTCGCGATTTCCTGACGATCGGATCGGGGGTGTCTGCTCAGGGGAGGGGACGGCGCTTCGCAAGACGGCGAGGATGGCAAGTGGATGGAAGGATCGGGGGGGCCGAGAACAAGCGCGGCCTCGGCGGATCAGCGAGCCGCGGTCGTCCAGGTCTTCAGCATCGGGGTCGGGTCGGTGAGGCCAGCGGCGTTGCGGGAGCGGACCTCCAGTCGGTGCTCGCCTTCGGCCTGCTCATCGAGCTCGAGGATCGACCGGGCTGTAGTCCATACGCCGCCATCGAGGCGAGTCTCGTAGCGGACGCCGGCTTGGTCGGAGGCGAAGCGGAAGCTCGCCGTTGCGGCGTCGGTCGAAGAAGCAACGATGAGCGTCTCCGGAGTCGGGGGCTCTTCGGTGCGTTCCCAGGCGAGGAGGAGTGAGGTGGTGACGCCGACCAGGAGGCCGGCGGTGAGCTTCATCGCGCAGCGGCAGAGGGCCTTGGGGGTCGGCTGGGTGTTCATCTCGTCGCTCCAGGTTGCTTTCTCGTGCGTGGGGCGGCTTCGATCGCCGCCGCCACTCGATGGAGGCCTTCGAGGCCGGCGAACCGAACCGCGTTTCCGAAGAAGCTTCCGATTCGCAGTCTCTTGAAGTGGGGGTGACTCCAAGTCAGAGAGCACGGTTTGGCGGAGGCATCCGAAGCCTGTGTGATGGCATTCCTCCAGGATGTGGGTTGGACGCCAAGTCTCCGTGGGCCAGTTTGCCTCTTACCCTGTTGGCTGGGGCCTGGTTATGATGTCTCGACCGCACTTTTCTGGATGACGGCGGTGGATCTCACCCCAGACTGGGCAAACAGCATGGAACAACCCGAGCAGACTCGGATGCTCCTGAGTCGGTGGCACCGCGGCGAAACCGATGCGCTCGACGGATTGCTCGCCCGGGACCTGGATTGGATTCAGCGCCACGTTCGGCGCCGACTCGGCTGGAAGCTTCGCCAGAAGGCCGAGACCAACGACATCATCCAGGAAGCCGTCTTGGAGTTCCTGCGCTACGGCCCGCGATTCGTCATCTCGAATCGCGCGCACTTCCGCGCGCTGCTCTCCCAGATCGTCGAGAACGTCCTGCGTCACCAGAACCGATGGTTCACTCGGCGCCGCCGAGACATGGGGCGTGAGGAGGTGATGCCCGAGGAGTCGGTCATCGACCTCGACGGCCGCGGAGCGGACCGACCGAGCATGGTCGCACAGCAGAACGAGCAAGAAGCGTGGTTGCGGCTTGGGCTGGAGCTCTTGGATCCCGAAGACCAGAAGGTCATCGTGTTGCGCAACTGGGACGAGCTGTCCTTCGCCGACATCGGTCAAAAGCTCGAGATCGGTGAGGACGCGGCTCGCATGCGCTACAACCGCGCTCTCCCAAAGCTCGCCTACAAGATCCGCGACCTACGGGAAGGCCGTATCGACCCGTCGCCTGAGTTGACAGACGAAGCCGAAGGAGTCGGCTGAACGGTGAGGTGAGCGTTCCGGTTTGTGAACGTCCCGCTTACTAGCTCACGTCGTATCGGTTGCCGAGGAGCGCTTCGTCCTCGTTGGCCGCTCGCGGGGTTTCGCGCCGCGTCATCGTGCGCGGCTCTGTTGGAATGACATCGTGCCGCGTCATCGTGCGCGGGCCTGCCGGAGTGACATCGCGGGGCGTCATCGTGCGCGGGCCTGTCGGAGTGACATCGCGGCGCGTTATCGTGCGCGGCTGTGCCGGCTGCTTGTCACCGGTTCTCGGTGAGCTCTTCCAGGAGGGCTTGATCCCCGAGCTCGAGGCGGGCGACGATCTCCAGTCTTCGGGCCAGCTCACGGTGATCTTCGGTGGCGTCTTCGGGAACGCGGTCGAGCATCTCGACGGCTGCTTCGTAGGCCTCGATGTCGATGAGCCGAGAGATGTGCGCCAGCCAACGATGGACTGGCGTGTTGGCCTCGCCCACCATGACCGGCTCGCTCGGAATCTCGTCGCTCGCCAAGACCTTGAAGAAGAGCTGGTCGCCACTGCTCACGTCCGGTGCTCGTTGGGAGAGTGAGTCGGACGGGGTGAGGTACCACGCATAGTCGCCCGGCTCGAGCGCGAGATCTTCGGGGAGCTCGAACTGTGTGACACCCGGCTCGGTCTGCTTGACGGGAAGGCGGATCTTGGCGCTGAAGTCGATCGGATCCGTGAGCGGCAGCAGCTCGAGCATCGCCTCTCCGGGCCTCTCGAGCTCGGGGAGCCGGAACCGGAAGACCGGGCGCCCGCTCAGGACGTTGAACTTGGGGCCGACGAGGCGAGGACCTTCGTTCTCGCTTGCGCCTCGAAGCGCTTGGAGTCGCTCTCGAAACTGTGCGGCGAGAACGGCAGGCGCAGTCCGAGCCAGCTCGAGGTTCTTCTCGCCCAGGACCTCGGCAGCTTCAGCCAGGTCCGTCGGGTCTGGCGCACCGCCCGATTGCGAGGCGATGAGGACTCGAGACAAGGCATCCATCCGCTGGGAGACATCCTTGAGCTCGTCGGCGCGCTCCTGCAGGTCGGCGCGATCTCGGAGTGTCCAAGCCAGAATCGACCCGGCCACGAGGAGAGTGATCGTCGCGGCGCTCAGGCCCTTGTGACGTTGAGAGAGACGGAGCAGGCGGTAGGTCCAGCTCATCGGTCGCGCGAGGATCGGCTCTCGGTTCAGGTAACGTCGAAGGTCGGCGGCGAGGTCGGCGGCGGTCGTGTAGCGCTGAGAGGGCTCGCAGCGTGCGGCCTTGGTGACAATGGTCGCCAGATCGGTCGGGATGTTCGGGTTGAGCCGCTGCGGGTCGGGGATTTCTTCCTCTTGGATCCGGCTGAGCACGGTCTGTATCGAGCCGTCATGAAACGGGGGATGCCCGCAGAGGAGCTCGTAGAGAGTCACTCCGAGCGCATAGACGTCCGAGCGTCCGTCGAGATCCTTGTCTCCGGCCGCCTGCTCGGGAGACATGTAGAAGGGCGTGCCGAGGACCTCTCCTGTATACGAGACATCACTGGACGGCTCGGTGCTGGCGTCGACGAGCTTGGCGAGCCCGAAGTCGGTAACTCGGGGCGTGCCGTCGGGCTCGAGCAGGATGTTCGAGGGCTTGATGTCCCGGTGGATGACGCCTTGCTCGTGCGCATAGGCCAGGGCGTCGGCGACTTGTTGCGCCAGCCGAGCCAAGGAATCGAACTCACTCGGGGTTCGCGGCAAGCCTGCTCGCTCGCGAATCCGGCTGCTCAACGACTCGCCCGTGATGAGCTCCATCGCAAAGTAGGCCAGGCCGGCATCGTCTCCGATGGTGTAGATCGCGACCAGGTTCGGGTGCCGCAGGCGAGCGGCGGCTTGAGCCTCCCGTCGAAAGCGCTCGGTGCGGCTGGCGAGGAGCGCGAAGGTCGCCGGCAGGATCTTGACGGCGACCCGGCGTCCCAAGGAGATCTGAATCGCTTCGTAGACGACGCCCATGCCACCGCGGCCGATCAAGTGCTCGAGGCGGAAATCACCCAAGACTCGGCCGTCGAGGCGAGGGCCCGACTCCGCGATCAGGGGGGACGTTTCGCCGGTTCCCGGGGATTGCGTCGCATGCTCAACCATCGGGGCGAGGAACTCACGCAGCTCCTCTCGATCCTCCAGCACGCGCTCGCCGTCTTGGGTCATCTGGCTGTCGTCGAGGTCGAGGAATGCGTCGATCGCCTCACCGAGCTTTCGGATCCGGTCACCGTCCATGAGGTACGCCAAATCGTGAGGTTGTGGGGTGTGAACGCAGGCCATCCAGTCCGACTCTCGCCAGGCTTCTTGGTCGGGAAAGGCCCGTCGAATGGGTGACCGAACCGCGATTGTGAACTTTTTCGTGCGGGTCCCCAAGGGCAAGGTCCGAGGAAGGATCGGCGGCCTCCGTGCGCTTCTGGCTGTCGGTGAATCGAGAGAGGCCCAACCGGGATCAAGGCGCACTTGAAAACGATCGACCCGAGCCGGAAGCTCAGAAGCCATCGCTTCGATCACCCGAGTTCTGGATGAGGGGTCCGCTGTGGATTGGGAGCTCACGAGGTCACTGGCGATCACGCTCGGCGTCGGCCTTCTCATTGGAATCCAGAGGGAGTGGGCCGAGAAGCGGGTCGCCGGGATTCGCACCTTCCCGCTCATCGCGTTGTTCGGCTTCCTGTGTGGGCTGGGTAGCGAGAGCTATGGACCGTGGCTCGTACCGACGGGGCTCGGCACGATCGCGGCACTGCTGTACGTCGTCAATCGCAACTCCGCGCTCTTGAACCCCAATGGAGGCCTCGGCATCACGACCGAGGTCGCCGTGCTCTTGATGTATCTCCTGGGCGCGCTCATCGCAGTCGGGCAGGTGACGTTGGCTGTCGTCGTGACCGGGATCGTCGCGGTGCTGCTGCACC
This sequence comes from Planctomycetota bacterium, assembly GCA_029260795.1. Taxonomy (GTDB): domain Bacteria; phylum Planctomycetota; class OFTM77; order OFTM77; family OFTM77; genus OFTM77. Next base: position 36,368 of record JAJDCO010000073.1, read on the forward strand.
TCAAGCGCGGGATGCATGGCTTCGTCGCGCGGATCGGCAACGAGGAGTTTCGAGCGCTGATTCGATTGATCCTGATCGGCATGATCATCCTACCGATCCTGCCGGATCGCGGCTTCGGACCGTTTGCGGTTTGGAACCCGTTCCGAATCTGGTTGATCGTAGTGCTGATCGTCGGCATCAGCTTGGCGGCCTTCGTCGTTCGACGTCTGCTGAGTCGACGGGCCGGCGTCCTGTGGGGTGGACTTCTCGGCGGGCTCATCTCGAGCACGGCAATCACCATCAGCACCTCGCGGGAGTCCCGACGACAGCCGGGCACCTCGGTCAGCGCCGCGGTCGTCGTCATGATCGCGTCGACCGTTTCGCTGGCGCGTATCTTGGTCGAGATCGCGGTCGTGGCTCCGTCCGCATTGGCATTCGCTGGACCGCCGCTCGGCGCCCTCTTCGTCTGGATGACCCTCTTGTCCGCGCTCATCTTCTTCCGCAGTCACCGGCAGCTCGAGGCGCCGAGTGAAAAGGAGTCGCCACCGGGTGACCTCGGCGCCTCCATCGTCTTCGCACTGCTGTATGCGGGAGTGCTGTTCGGCGTCGCCGTCGTGCAGCAGCGATTCGGAGACCGGACGCTGTTCGTGGTCGCGGGGCTGTCGGGGCTGACGGACGTGGATGCCATCACCCTCTCGGTTGCCGAGCTGATGACCGATCACGATCTCGATCCGGGAGTCGGCTGGCGAGCGATCTTGATCGCGGCCGCCGCAAACCTCGGATTCAAGGGTGCGGTCGCCGCCGTCATGGGCTCGGGGAAGCTGGCGGCTCAGCTCGCCCTGCTCTTCGGACTCTCGATCGCCGGCGCCGCCGCGATCTTCTTTCTCTGGCCGTGAGTGGGCGGAGTCGCGAGCCCGAAAAAACGAGGGCCGGTCAGCTCGGCTGACCGGCCCTCAATACGAACTCGCCTTCTTCCGGGATCCCGAAGCGTTCCCCATCTGAGAAGCCAATGTGCCGGCCTCGCGAGAGGCGGCACGTCGGCTTGCGGGCGAGCCTCCCGAAGAAGGCTCGTATCGCTCTCACCTTCTAAGAGCGAGAAGTGGGGGTACCGGGGGCCTGGTTTTTTTGAGGCGAGGAGATTCCTTCACCATCTTGGCGCAGTCTAGGCATGTAAGTCGTTTTATGTGGTTACTTATCTTCGCCGGCGGTGCTCTTGAGATCGATGGTCCGTCCCAGGATCTTCTCGAGAGTCTGCTCGACGTCGAAGGGGTTCCAGGCGTTGGTGTTGATCTGGATCGCTCCGAGCTCGATACCCTCGATCATCTTCTTGGCGATCAAGAACTCGCCACCCGCCTTTGCGTAGGCGGCGTTGATTCGCATTTCACCCTCGGCGCGCGCCTTGTCGATCGCGAGCTGGCCCTCGGAGACCGCCGACTTGGCATAAGCGTCGGCTTCGGAGAGGACCCGACGGGTGTAGAGCTCGGTATCACCCTCGATCTCGCGCATCGCCTTCTCGGTCTCGGACTGGATGCGCAGGATCTCTTTCTCGCGCTCCTGGGTGATCTTCTTCACCAGGGCTTCGGTGTCCTTCTCGATCTTCTGCGTCGCCGCCTGAGCGTTCTCGGCCACGGTGAGCGCTTCGTTGAGCGTGCGCTGCTGATCGTAGAGCTGACGATCGAGCAGCTTCTCTTCGAAGTTCGGATCGTAGACGACCTTTCTCACCAACACGTCCACGACCTCGATCGACTCCTCTTTGAGCGACAGGTTCAGAGCCGTCGCGGCGATGCGCGCTTGCTCGACGCGCTTGTCCGAATCGAAGAAGTCCTCGGTCTCCATGTCCGACATGGTCTCCCAGATGTTCTTCACCGCCTGGGCTCGGGTGAAATCGCGGAAGCGTTCGATGCTTCGTCCCGTCGCTCGCGCGACCTTCCACGCCTTCGTGTCGCCGGTCTCGTCATCTCGACCGATCTGGTACATGACCGAGATGTCGAGATCGGTCGTGTACTGATCCTTGTCGCGGATCTGGATCGAGTCCCGTTCGGTGAGATCGAGTTGTTGAATGGTGGGGTCGAGGAGATACAGCTCTTGGAAGATGGGCCAGACCCAGATCATTCCGGGCGGGAGATCGCCTTCTTGGATACCCGTGCGGTCGCTGCCACCGAAGTTGTTGACGATGATGCCGACGCGGTCGATGGGGACCTTCTCCCAGCCGATCATCATCACGAGCAAGGCAGTCAGAACGACGACGGAGAGGATGATCTTCTTCATTTTCTGCTCCCGTTCAGCGGGGACTTCCCGGCCGAATCTTCGATCTCGAGTCGGGTCGGTGTCGCGTCGCGGGTGTACGGGCTTCCGGTCAGCACGACGCCCTGGAACTTGGCGGCGAGTGTCTCGCGGACCAGGCCCAAGCCGGTCTTGGCGTAGGCCTCCGCCAAGGCTTCGACGCCGAGCGCGCGGTTGCTCAGCTCGGTGAGGAGCGCGGTCGCTTCGTTCTCGAACTGCGTCTTGCGAGCTTCGGCTTCCTTGCGCGTCAAGATGGCGTCGCCATCGGCGAGCGTCTTCTGTTGAAGCGCCCAGGCGTCGCGCTCGATGAGGCGCTTGGCGGCGTCGCCTTCGGCCTCGATGATGTTGTTGGCCTTGATGCGCTCTTGCTCGGCCTTGGTCCGGTTCTGCTCCTGGACGTTGCGATCTTGCGCCGACTGCTGGTTCTCGGCGAGCTGCTCGGCTTGCTTGCGCTTCTTGATCAGCTCTTCGTAGTCATCGTTGTAGTCCCAGTCCGTGGCCGAGACCGTGATGATCTCGATGCCGAGCTCGAAGAGCGCTTGATTCAAGAGCTCCTGAGCTTCTCGGATGCGTGCCGTGCGCGCCTCGGGCAAGGCGAGCTCGGTGAGATCGAGCTGGCCGAGCGTGTCGCGGATCTTGGTGCGCGCGTAGGCCGCCACGATGTCGTCGACCTTGCCCATCTGGAGGCCATACCCGTCGTTGAGACCGATGCGCCGAACGGCATACTCGACACGGCCCGGAGCGACGCGGTAGGTCATCTCGACGTTGGTTGCGACGGTCGCCCCTTCCCGGGTCTTGATGGCGACCTGTTGCCGCCCTTTCATCGTGAGCGTCTTGGGCGTGATGTCGATCACGTAGACATCGGTGAGGCCCCACGGAAGGTGAACCTCGATGCCCTCCTCAGCGCGAGTCTGGACGCTGCGGGTGATGTTGTTGATGATCACGCCCGCTTCGCCGGGCTGGATGCGGTCATAGCCGCTCGTGATCAAGCTCACCCCGAAGATGACGAGGATGAGAACAGGAGCCCCGGCCTTGACCCAAGGGCCCCAGGTCTCCCAGTTGTTGTCTGAGTATTGTGCCATCAGGAGGATCTCCCTTTTCGGCGTTTGGTGAATGCCGCCCCGCTACCCAAGGCGTCGGGTCGTATTCTGCCGCTTTCTCGGACTCGATGAGCAAGAAAGCTCGGAAGGGAAGATCTTTCGAGTGCGGAAGAGCATTCGCGAGTCGGGCGTGGGCGCTCCAGACCCGCGACATCGGTCGGGACGTGAAACGTATTCGCGAGCGAGGCTCGGTGACATCCTGGAAGCGAGAGCGCCTGCACGCCTACGGGCTTACTTGCCCGTCATGATGATCTTGCGATCGCCGAACGGCGGCTGCAGGATCTCGGTGGCGGGCTCGAGCTCGTCGCGACGATCGCGCGGCACGTAGGCGGTGAGCTCGAGCGGGATCGCCGGCAGGTTCTCGAATCGAAACTCGCCATCCTCACCGATTCCCCATTGGGAGATCCCGCTCAGCAGAGCCGCCTCCCGCGGCGTCGTCCCTTCGAGGCGAACCGATCCACCACTGACCGGCTCTCCGTCCGGTCCTTCGAGGCGTCCCGTGAGGGTGAGACCTTCCTCGAGCCGGATGAGGCGGACCTTCGACTCCAACGCGGTCGGGACCCTCTCCAGGATCTTCGGCGCGAAGCCGGGGGTCTCGATGCTCAGCCAGATGCGCTCGTGAGAGATTCCGCGCAGGAGGAAAGAGCCCTCCCAGCCGCTGGTCGCTTCACAGATTCGCTTCCACCCGTCGTCGGTCTCGACCCAGCCTCGGATCCTGCCTTCGGGCACGCCCTTACCCGATTCTGCATCGATCAAGCGACCCGCTACGGATAGCCCCTCGCCGATCACCACTCGCCACTCGAGCTCGGCTCCTGGCTGGGGATCGGGGTCTTCCACTCGGACGCGATGCGCCGAGCCGGGGTGATACACCCAGATCTGGGAGTAGGGGCCCGGATCGATCTCGCCCGAGAAGCGACCGTCCCGATCGGTGGTCAGCACGTTGCTCCGGGGCTTCGGAAGGCCTCGCTTCTTTGCTCGCTCCAGATCGCCATCGAACGAGACGTGGGCGTCGAGCACGGGAGAGCCGTCCGGGTACAGCACCAGGCCACGGACTCTTGCGGACCGGCGGAGATCGAAGCGCAGGTCGGTGACGTCGCCCGAGCGCGGGACCTCGAGAGTGAGGCGGGCGTATCCCGGGGCGATCGCGGTCAGCGAGCTGCCGAACGAGTGATCGAAGTGGGACGTCGGTCGCTTGTGCCACTCGAAGCGGCCGTCGACATCGGTGACGACGTCTCCGATCTGTGCTCCGGCGACCGGCTGTCTGGACTCCTGGTCGACGACGACTCCCGCGAAGACTTGCCCGATCGGCTGAGGCGCCAGCGTGATCTCGATCTCCGGCGTCTGTCCGCTCTCGACGAGAACATGCCGCTCTTCGATCAGAAACTCGGGAGCGCGAAACCTCAGATAGACGTCTCCGGGGTGAACCGGTCCGATCTCGAAGCTGCCATCGGCTCGCGTGAGAACGTGGCGAGGCGGATCATCGGGAAACTGCCCTCCGGTGTGCGTGATCCGATACAACGCCACGTCGAGCGCGACCTCGGCGCCTTCGATCGGCTCGCCTTCGGAATCGCGGACGATGCCTCGAATGCGGTGAGGCTCCGTGAGAACCATCGTCACGGGGTCCTTGCCGCAGCCCGCGTTCTCCACGAAGCCGAGTCCCCAGCTCGGGTGCGCCGCGTAGAGATGGGCCTCGCCGCCGACACCCGTGCAAGGCAGTGCAAAGCGACCGTGAATGTCGGTGGTCGTCTTCCAGGCGAGGAGGTCCGCTCCCATCGCCACGCTGGCACCGACGACGACGTCGGCCACCGGCATTCCGTGGGGATCGAGAACCGTGCCCTCGATCGCGAACTCGGGAATCAACGTCAGGTCCCCGATCGCGAGCTCGGCGTTCCTCGGAACGGCGACCGTTCGACGGCTCGCCCGGCCACGATCGGGGTCGGCCACGCGCAGGGCGACCCATGTCGCCTCGGTCTCGAAGCGGACCTCGAAGCTCCCGTCGGCATTCACCACGGTCGAGGCGATCGCCTTGCCCGAGAGCTCGAGCTCCCCCTCATCCACGAGCACCTCGACGCGCACGTCGGCGGCCGGCTGACCACCGTAGTCGAAGACCCGTCCGGTGATCCTCGAGCCATCGAGGGTGACGGGAGTCGTCGCGAAGGGGGCGGGGGCCGTCGACGACGATTGGGCGGAGTTCGGTTCGAAGGGGCGAGCCGCGGGACCGTTCGGGGCCGCGACCTCGACCGCGTCCGATCTCTTCGGTGCCGAGCTCATCGGCAGGCTCGGAGCCCACGGTTGCCACAGAATGACCAAGCCGGTCAACGTGATCGGGAGGAGCATCCAACCGAAGGAGCGAAAGAGCGGCAGCATCTGCGAGCCTCTGGTTCTCGGGAGGGGGATTTCGGATTCGGCGACGTCACCGGATACCGGTCGGGAAGGAGCCGCTAGCGGCAACAGCATCCAGTGCCAGCGAGAGGGCTCGTCCTCGGACTCCCGGTCGAGCCGGGCCCGAATCTGGTCGAGGCCTCGTTTGAGGCGGCTGCGCACGGTGGCTGCGGGAACGCCACTTTGGCGAGCGATCTCTTGGGCCGTCAGACCTTCGAAGTATCGCTGCAGAACGGTGCCTCGGTGAGGCTCCTCGAGCGCCAGCACGAGGTCGACCAGGCGGCGCTGCTGCTCGGCGCGCGCCACGAGCTCATCGCTGGCCGGCATCGCTTCGGCACGAGCGCTGCGCTCTTCGCGACGGGATCGACGCGACTCGCTTCGAGCCGATTGACGCACGACGTTGCGGAGCACGGTCGCGAGCCAGCCGCGTGGGCTGTCGGCGTGACGGGGTGGGTGCTGCAGCGCTGTCAACCAAGCCTGTTGGACGGCATCGTCGGCGCGATGATCGTCCAGGACGAGTCGCCGCGCGAGCGCGCGGAGCCAGTGCTGGTGCTGCAGCAGGTGTTCGGCGTCGAATGAAATGGCGGTTCTCCTCGCGGGCTTGGTTTCCGAAGGCGAAATGCCGCCGCGGGAACCAGCGTTGCACGGAGAACCGCTTTTGTCACCGCTGGGGGGAGCGGCGACCTCCTCGGGAGTGCTTCCGGTCGGTTAGCGGGCGGATCCGGCTCCGGGCGCCGGCACCGCTTCCGGGCTCAGAGGCACGTTCGGAATCGTGGCAGCCCAGTCGTCTTCGGCGTCGAAGGCCGTCGTGACGAGAATGCCGTAGTCGCGGGCCACGAAGGTCAGAGGTGGATGGAGATCGGTGATCGCGAGGAGCAAGCCGCCGATCGAGACGTCGTCGAATCGGACGTTGACGAGGAGATCCTCGGGTACGTCCAACTCGGAGCCAATCGCCTCCTGCTGGAGGACGAAGGCGATGCCGGTCGTCTGGCTGACGAACTGGAGGATGTCCGTCAGCGGCGAATCTTCGAAGCTCACGTCACCGATGCGCATGTTCAGCTTTTGCGCCAAGGGGCCCGGCATCTCCGGCCGCGTCGGGGGCGCCAGCTTCGTCGCCTCGGCATCGCGGACGAACGTGCCTGAGCTCGGACTCCCGTCGATACCGAGGAGGTATCGCAGTCGCGCTTCGAGCTGTGTCAGATCGGTCTTGGACTCGAGCAAGGCGATCTCCTGTTCCGCGATCTCCTCGCCCGAGATCATGCCCCTCTCGAGGAGCAGGCGAGTGCGAGCGAGCGAGCGAGTCCGAGACTCGATCATCAGTCGCTGTCGCTCCAAGCCGTTGTGGGCCGCGATCACCTCTTCGACCACGCGCAAGCGGGCCTCTTTCATCTCGGCCTCGGCCTGCCGAACCTTGGCTTGCGCCAGCAGGACCTGGGGGTTGTTCTTGGACGCCGAGGCGAGCTTGGCCTCGAGAGACTTCGGAATCTCCTGAACGGGATCGTTCAGGGGAGCGGCGTTGCCTGGCAGGCTGGCCGCGATGGCGCTCGTGATCAGCGCGGCCGCGAGAATCGGTCGGGTCCATCGCATCGACATCGGGTTTCTCCTCATCAGTCGAGATCCGTCTTGAGCTGGTTCAAAAGCCAGGTGTCCTCGGAACGACGCACGTGCTCGGCGGGTGGGGCCGCCGTCAAATACTCCCGGTAGCAACGCAGGGCGTTGTCGACGTCACCCCGAAGCTCGAGGTGCAGATCGCCAGCGCGCTTCCATCGCTCGGCCCTTCGTCGCGACGATCCGACGCGCGCCCGCCGCTCGATCTCCTCCGGCGACAGGTCTCCGAACTCTCCACCGCGCGACGCCTCGGACGGCGGCTCGCGATGATCGGGCCCACGCGCGATCTGGTGCGGCTGCTCGGGAGATTCGGTATCCGAAGTCGGCCCCGTGAGCTCGTGCCAGCCCACGGCGGTCAGGACGCCGAGCCCGTAGAGCAGCACCGCCAGGGAGAGGCGACCGACGTGGCGCACGACGCGTCGACGGCGCAGAACGCCGCCGGCTTGACGGGCGAGGGAGTGCTGAAGGTCGTCGAGATGATCGGGGAGATCCCAGACCTCGGGAGTCAGCTCGTCGAATCTCTCATGCAGGGGCGCGTCAAAATCGGAGCGGTGATCGGACATGGTTCAGGGTCTTTCGGAATCGAGTCGTTGATAGGCGAGGCGAAACGCCGCTCGGGCGCGACCGAGCAGGGACTCGGCCGCCTTGGGGCTCACTCCGCACTGGCTCGCGATCTCGACGAGAGAGTGCTCTTGCTCGTACCGCGCCCGGAGCACGCTCTGGTAGCGTGCCGGAAGCTCGGTCATCGCGAGGGCGATCTGCTCGGCGAGATCGAGGCGAGCCGAAGGGAGACCGGTCGGAATCGCATCGATCGAAACGTCGGCCTGTTCGGTGGTCGCGTTTTGGCGAGACCACTGGCGGGCCAGGTTTCGGAGGACGTTGAGGGCAATGCCGCGGACCCAGGCTTCAAAGGAAGCTCGGTCGGGGTCGAACGATCGAATGCGTCGGACCGCGACCATCCAGGTTTCCTGAATGATCTCGTCGGTCCGCTCTCGCTGGCGACTCGTGCGGTGGTACACGTAGGCATAGATCGACCGGAAGGTGCTCCCATAGAGCTCGCTCCAAGCCGCCTCGTCTCCGCGGAGCACCGCGCTCCGCCAGCTCCTCTCTCGCCTCGCTCGCTCGTCCGTCACCGGCTGTCGCTCGTGGTCGGTCTCGGTCTCGGCCGTCGCCTCTACTCTAAGCTTGTCTCCAGCCCACCGAATCCCTCGCCGCACCTGGATTTTTCTCGAGTGGGGTCAACGCGGGAGCGACGGTCGAGGCGGCCGATGAGATCCACCGACGCCATCGATTCGCCGTGAGGCGCACTGCCTGGGAGCGCGGGCGGCCCGCCAGGCGGCCCGCCCGCTGGAACCGGCTCAGGCCGGGAAGATCCTCCCGAGCGTTGACACGGGTCGCCGACCGGATAGGCTCCCGAGGGGGTTGCGTGGGGCAGGATCACACTCGAGACAGAGGACGGTGGCATGACGGAGCTGAATCGGCGCGAGGCGCTCACGGCGGGCGTATGGGCGGCGGGAGCGATCGCGGGTCTGGGTAGCCGGGCGGCGGCCGCGCCGCGGCGCTCGGGCGAGCCGTTTCGACTGAACTATGCGCCGCACTTCGGTATGTTTCGCGCGCATGCCGGCGACGATCCGATCGAGCAGCTCCGGTTCATGCATGCGGAAGGATTCCGCGGGCTCGAGGACAACGGCATGCCGGGCAAGCCACCCGAGCTGCAGGAGCGCATCGGCGCGACCCTCAAGGAGCTCGGCATGACGATGGGCGTCTTCGTGGCCGAGGGCAACTTCGGCAAGACGACCTTCGTGCGACGAGACGACGAGATCAAGCAGCACCTGCGTGACAAGATGAAGCAGACGGTCGAGATCGCCAAGCGCTGCGGTGCCAAGTGGTGCACGGTCGTACCCGGCCGCTATGACCAGCGCCTCGACTGGGACTACCAGACCGCCAACGTCATCGAGAACTTGAAGCTGTGCTGCGAGATCCTCGAGCCAGCGGGTGTGACGATGGTGCTCGAGCCGCTCAATCGGCACGATCATCCGGGGCTGTTCCTCACAGGAATTCCGCAGTCGTTCCTGATCTGCGAAGCGGTCGGAAGCCCCTCGTGCAAGATCCTCGACGATCTCTATCACCAACAGATCACCGAGGGAAACCTCATCCCGAACCTCGAGCAATCGTGGAGCGAGATCGCCTACTTCCAGGTCGGCGACAATCCGGGCCGCAAAGAGCCGACGACCGGTGAGATCAACTACCGCAACGTCTTCCGGCGGATCCACCAAAAGGGCTTCCAAGGAATCGTCGGCATGGAGCACGGCAACGCGCGCGGCGGAAAAGAAGGCGAGCGCGCCGTGATCGATGCCTACCGCTGGTGCGACGGCTTCGAGGAAGGTTAGAACTGAGAAGTGGACTCGTCGCTGGCCGCGGCGATTCAAGGTTTCGTTGTCTTCGACCTCAGCACCACTTCCCGCCGTTCTCTCAACACCGAGTCTCAATCGCCGGAATGACGTCACACAGCTCCTCAGAATCCCCCGACCCGCGATCGGGTGCCGCCGACGCACTCGAGATGGGTCAGCGCGTCCTGATCCGCTATCCGGTTCTCGAAGACCAACAGGCCTACTGCGAGCTGCGCCTGGCGAGTCGGGGCTTTCACTCGCCTTGGGAGCCGCGGCCGCCGAAAGGAAGCGATCCCTACGGACCCGCCGCCTACCAGGAGCTGCTGCGGACAAGCCGCACCGAGACGACCGAGCGCTTGTTTCTCTGTCGTCGCTCCGATGGCGTCCTGCTCGGCTACTTCGGCATCTCGTCGATCACGAGAGGGCCACTCCAGAGCGCCTACCTCGGCTACTGGGTGGCTGAGGAGCACGCGCGTCTGGGTTACATGCGAGAGGGCATCCAGCTCGTCTTGCGACACGTGTTCGAAGCCTTGGGGCTGCATCGCATCGAGGCCAACATCCAACCCCAAAACCTCCCTTCGATCGCTCTCGTCCGACTGGCCGGCTTTCGGCGCGAGGGCTACTCGCCGCGCTACCTGAAGATCGATGGCGACTGGCGCGATCATGAGCGCTGGGCGCTCACGGCCGAGGACTGGCGCGACAGCCCGCATTGAGCGACGAGAGCTCGTGAAGCCGGACTGCGTCGGCGGAGCGACGAATCGCGCGCTGTCGATCGAAGCAGGCACTCACAAAAAAGCACGACGTCCAACACTGGTCGGGTCGAGCGGATCTGACGGTTCGCACCCGGCGAGCCGCGCCCGCACGATCCGGAGTGCGTTCGCGCAGCGGAGGGCTGCGTCCGAGCCTTCGATTGAAGGCGAGCGCGGAGGAACAACTCAAGCAATGGCCCTCGTCGGGTCGAGCGGAGCTGACGCCGACTCTCCATCCAAACGCACCCGGCCTGGCCCGAGCTCAATCGCATGAATGCTCGCCTCCCTTGGTCTCCCCGGCTACCATGAAGGCCCCAAGTGAAGCCCTGTACTTGCCTCGAACTCCTGGAGAGAGATTCATGCGCCCACTGGCTGCCTGGCGGCTCGTCGGGATCGTTGCGGTGACGATGCTCATTATCACCGGAGCGCTCGATGCCCAGACCGCGAACCCTACCGGCCGGCTCGGTGATCGAGCCATCGATGCCCCCCAGCACTGGATCGAGCGGCTGAAGCTTCCGGCGGACCTTCCGCCGGCTTTCCAGACACGCATCTCACTCGCCGGTCAGGTCATGACGCTCGACGTGAAACGTCATTCGGTCCGCGCGCCGGGATATGCGGTTCAGGTACAGGACGAGTCTGGGCAGCTCCTCGGCTTCGAGCCCGACATCCCTCGGACCTACCAGGGGCGAGTGCTCGAGCGACCGGGAAGCCAAGTGGCGCTCAGTCTCTTGCCGACGGGAGCTCGGGCGGTCATCGCCTTGACCGATGAGCCGTTGTGGGTGCTCGAGCCACTCTCGGACTATCGCGCCGGTTCGCCTCGGGATCAGCACGTGGTCACGCTCCAGCTCGAGAGCCCGTTCGACGAGGGCCGGTGCGGCACCGAGATGCTGCCTCCGGTCCCGGGTGTGGAGATGCCGGCCGGGCCGCCGACGACGCTCGCCAACGATTGCAATCGCGTCTCTGAGATCGCTTGGGACGCCGACTTCGAGACCTATCAGTTCCAGGGCTCCGACGTGAACAATGTCCTGGCCGACATCGACGCGGTCACCAATGCGATGGAGGTCGCTTACGCGCGCGACGTCATGATCCGGCACACGGTCAAGCACGTCATCGTGCGCACGGCCGAGCCCGATCCGTACAGTGGCAGTGATGCGGGTGTCGTGCTCGGTCAGTTCCAAACGGAATGGACGACCAATCAGGCCGGCATTCAAAGAGACGCCGTCCATCTGGCGACCGGTCGCGGTGTCATGGATGGCGGCATCATCGGGCTCGCCTATGTGACCGCGATGTGCAGCTTCAGCTATGGCTTGGGGTTGTCGTTGTTCGCGACGAGCTTCGGCAGCCGCGTGGCCATCACCGCCCACGAGCTGGGTCACAATTGGTCGGCCCCGCACTGCTGGGACGCGACCTTCTGCGGGATCATGTGTGGCGGCTGCAAGCTGCAGTTCGGCCCCATCACCCGCGCCAACGTCCTGAACTACCGCAACGCACTCGGCTGCCTGGACGTCGGTCCGGGGTCGACGATTCCGGTGCCGCCCAATACGGTCGACGACTTGGGGCTCGCCGATGGTGCTGTGCATCTCGATCTCCTCGCGAATGACTACGACGGCAACTGCGACCTCCTTTCGTTCGGAGCTTGGGATGCCTTCACCGTAGCGGGGGGCGAGGTCTTTCTCTCGGTGGCGAGTGGACCGGGGGGACGCGACGAGCTCGTCTATCTTCCGCCACGACATTTCTTCGGCACCGACACCTTCACCTACCTGGCCGACGACGGTCAGGGCGGGCAGACGGCGGGATCCGTCACCGTCGAGGCCTCGGACATCTTTCTCGACCTGACGGCACGCTTCGGACTGGACGAGACCGTCGGGAGCACAGCCGCCGACTCGGCCCGCTTCGGGCCCAATGGCGCCATCGAAGGGCAGCCTGCGCGCGGAGAAGCGGGCGCGGACCCGGCCACGGGTACGAGCTACGGCTTCGACGGCGTCGACGATCGCTTCGTGGTGAATGGCAAGGCGCTGCCGACTCTCGATGACATGACCCTCGCGTTCTGGGTCTGGATCGACGACAGCAACGCCGGCTTCATGGCACCCCTGTCCAAGAGCGATCCGGCGCGTTCGGCCAATGATCCGTGGACCGTTCAGGTTCGGCAGAAGGGATCGGGCGAGACCCCGGGAACACGCTTCGTGCGTTGGGTGACTGGCGAGATCAACGGCGCGTCGCAGATCTTGGCCGCCGAGGTCCCGGTGAATCAGTTCGCGCACGTCACCATCACGCATGACGGCAACCCCGGCACGCTGGACGACGTGGCTCGCATCTACGTGAACGGTGTGCTGGCCGCCGAGGACACGACCTACGAAGGCTTCATCGATACCGGCCTCGCCGATCTCGAGGTCGGCGCGCGATTGGAGAGCTTGTACTTCAAGGGACGCCTCGACGACGTGCAGCTCTACGCGAGCGTGTTGGACGCGGGGCAGGTGCTGGCCTTGTACCAGACGCCGGGCTCGGCTGAGCTCGGGGCACTCGCCGTGCGATACGGCCTCGACGAGCTGTTCGGCAAGACGGCGTTCGCGAGCCTCGAAGGGCGCCTCGAGGGTTCGCCGGCGCTCGGGTTGGCTGGGGCGGCTCCGGGGACCGGGACCTCCATCGGCTTCGATGGCATCGATGATCGAGCGGTCGTCAGTGGAGCGAATCTCGCCGATCACCGCGATCTGTCGCTCGCGTTCTGGATCCGCGTCGACGGCAGCAACACGGCTGCGATGAGCCCCGTCACCAAGAAGGACACCTTGCGCTCGTTCAACGACCCGTGGGCCGTGCTCCTGCAGGCCGCCGGTAGCGGCGAGCCGCCCGGAACGCGCAACCTGCGCTGGTTCACGACCTCGCACTCGTTCGTGTTGCCGAGCGTCGAAGCGCCCGTTCCGGTCGATCAGTGGGTGCACGTCGTCCTGACGCTCGATCAGCGAGCGACGAACGGCATCACGCGCCTCTACGTCGACGGGCAGCTCGTCATTGAGAACACGAACGGCGGCTACATCGACGACTCGCGCAACGCCGACCTCGAGCTCGGATCGCGCATCGGTGCGACGTTCTTCCAAGGCGGCCTCGACGACGTGCAGCTCTACGACGAAGCGCTCTTCCCGAACGAGGTGCTGTTCCTCTTCCAGAATCCGGGGCAGACCGTCGAACGCCCAGGCCTGCGCCGCCTGTGAGGCGGCGGCCGAATCCATCGCCTCGAAAGAGATACCGGGCACGGATCGAGGAGCTCCTCGATTCGTGCCCGGTTCGTTGATCGGATGCGTCGCGTGGATTCACTGGAGCCCGAGTGAGTGGGTCGGGGTGATGGAGACGTACTGGCCGGAGGTCAGGTCGATCGAGACGCCGGCGTAGAAGATGTCGCCCGTGAACGGTGTGTTCGGGATGACGAGGGCCGGTGTTTGGCCCTCGCCACCGGCGAGGGTCGTATTGAAGAGGGGTGCCAGGCCGAGCCCGAGTGCGAAGAGGGCGTCGGCCGTGAGGTCGACGGCCTGACCGCCGCTGCCGGGAAGAACGATACCGCCGCTTTCTCCTCCGCGTGATCCGCTGATCAAGACGGTGACGAGGTTGCCATCCTCGGCTGGTGGCGCCTGAGCGACGAAGTGGAAGGACTGCCCCCGCACGGCGGGCACGCCCGGGAACACCATCGTGTGGAACTCGTCGATTCCCATGTCGCTTGTACCGACACCGTTCGAGTCTCCGTCGAATCCTCGGTCTTCACCTTCGAAGTCCGTCGGAGTCGGTCCGGTGGTTCCTGCCGCGTCGAGACAGGGAGAGTCCCGCCGCAGGCGAAAGTCGCCGGAGCCGGGATCCACGAACTTCGGGTTGGCGGAGATCACACCCGTACCGTTCTTGTGACCCGTGCCGATGTTGCTCCGTATGGGATCGAAGTTCACGTTGTCGAGCCCGGCGTTGCCCCAGGCAACGGACGTGCTCATCGTCCCTCGAACGTAGAGGCTCGTCCCAGCGGCCTGGGCACCGCCGAAGCCGCCGTTGCCGTAGACAACGCTCGTGAGCGTCTGGATCGTCGCCGACGGGTCGAAGTAGTAGTAGCCGTAGTAGCCGGGGAAGATCTGGACGTCCGCATG
>JAJDCO010000074.1 GCA_029260795.1 Planctomycetota bacterium
TCCGTGACTGGGTACGGCAACGGCTCGAAGAGGAGATCGCCGTGAGGACGCCCCGAAAGCAGCGGCTCACGGCAGCCCGAATTCATCGCTTGTTGCTCCAGGATGGTCAGTCGGCTTCGTCAGCGGTGGTTCGGGGGCTGGTGAAGGAGATCCGGCTCGAGCTTCGAGACCCGCTCAAGCACGCCTACTTGCCCCTCGAGTACATGGCCGGCGAAGACGCTCAGGTGGACTTCTTCGAGGGCGTCGTCGATCACGTTGACCTGGGACGGCAGAAGGTCTTCATCCTCTTGGTGCGGGCGTGTTTCTCGGGAAGGACATTCGCCTACGCCGCGCCGAACCAAACCCGGGAGGCCCTGTTCGAAGGGTTGATGCAAGCCTTCGAGTGCTTTGGCGGCGTCTTCCCGAATCTGTGGTTTGATAATTTGACGCCTGCGGTGAAGAGGGTCCTGAGAGGGCGAGACCGAGAGGTTCAAAGGGCCTTCGCTCGATTCCAGGCCCACTACGGATTCCGGGGCGAGTTCTGCTCGCCTGGCAAGGGCAACGAGAAAGGAGGCGTCGAGAATCAAGTCAAGTACAGCCGCCACGAGATCCTCTCGCCGATTCCCCAGATCTCCTCGCGCCAGGATGTCCAGGCGCTCTGTGATCAGTGGATGGAAAGGGATCTGGCGCGCTCGGCACGAGGTCAGGAGCTCAGCATCGGGCAGCTCTGGGAGCGGGAAGCGGGCGCCCTCATTCCCCTGCCGTTGGGACGCTTCGATGCCAGCTCGGTGCACCCGGCGAAGGTGAGCCCGAGATCTTGGATCTCGGTCGGCACGAACTTCTACTCGGTACCCGTGGAGTGGGTCGGCCATCCCGTGCGCGTGAAGTGCGAAGCCGAGCGAGTGACCATCCACCACAAGCACGATCCCCCCGTGTCTCATCCGCGCAGCTACGGTCGTTTCGGAATGCTCCTCGATCTCGATCACTACTTGCCGCTGCTCCGAAGGAAGAGCCGCGGACTGGATCGCAGCGTACCGTTCCGGCAGTGGATCGAGAGCGCGCCCCCTTCCTGGAAGGTGTACCTCGAGACGATGCGGCGACTCATGGGCGAAGTGTCTGGAAGCCGTGAGTTCGTCGACACCCTCCTGCTCTGCCGAGTCTGGTCGGAAGCGAAGGTCAGCGCCGCCATCGAGAAGGCTCTGGGGCACCCAGAGATCTCGCTCGCGACGGTGCGTTACTACCTTTGGAAAGACCGTGAGGAGGATCAGCCCGCGGCCGGGAAGATCCACTACGAGGGACCGAAGGTCTCCGAGCCAAGCGCCTCGAGTTACATGACGCTTCTCCAGGGATCGCAGGAGGCAGGCAGATGAGCCATGAAGCGAACGAGGCTCGCCTGCTGTACCTTCTCAGCGAGCTCAAGCTCCCGGCGATCAAGAAGGTCTACCAGAAGGTGGCGCTGGAGATCGCAGCCGGAGGCGGCGACTTCATCTCCTACCTCCTGGCGATTCTCGAAGAAGAGGTCCAGGAGCGTCGAAGTCGGAGAATCCATCGCCGCATCAAGGAGGCAAAGTTCCGTCAAGTCAAACTGCTCAGCGAGCTGGACGCCTCGGCCCTGCCCAAGGGCATCTCGAGGACTCTGCTCAACGAGCTGGCTTCGGGGACCTATCTCGAAGAGACCTCAAACATCATCGCGATCGGCAACTCGGGCACGGGAAAGACCCATGTCTGCACCGGCATCGCGATCGAAGCCTGCTACCGGGACAAGCGCGTACGAGCCTATACCGCGACCGAGCTGGTCTCCGAGCTGCAAGCTGCCCAAGAAGCTCACCAGCTTCATCGCTACCTCAAGCGATTCGCCACCTGGGATCTCGTCTTCGTCGATGAGCTCGGGTACCTGCCGATCACCGAGCACGGCGCTGATCTTCTCTTCCAGGCTTTCAGCGAGCGTCACGAGCGCGGAAGCGTAATCGTCACCACCAACCTGCCCTTCCAAGATTGGGCGCAAGTATTCCAGACCGAGCGGCTGGCGGTCGCCATGCTCGATCGCATCACCCATCGTGCTCACATCCTGGAGATGAACGGCGAGAGCTACCGGCTCAAATCCGCTCGCGGCCAGAAGAAGAAACCAAGGAAGGAGGACTGAGATCGTCGAGCGGGGTCGCGACTGGCGCCACCGACACCCCAAGGCTCGGTCAACGTCGAGGTCGGAAGCAACCTTCCAGGTGCGGACGGCCCCTCAAGGCCGACTCCCCACCCTGTTGTACCGGCCCTCCCCCCGGCGCCGAAAAGAGCTCAAACCAGAATGAGAGAAGGAGCCACTCAGATAGGAGCTCGCCCCACCCCAATCGGCTGGGCCGGGCTGGTCAAGCAACCGAAGGCGGGTGGGTCAATTTTCGAAGAGCAGGGTGGGTCACTTTTCGCTTGGCGTTTCCACCGATGGAATGCCGCAATGGCCTGCTGGAGAGAGAATCCGCACGAAAAGCTACGCCTGTGCGGCCGTCTCGAGTGATGAAGCGGTCCATCCGGTCCCGGCAAAAGCCTGAACGGTACGAGGGGGGCAAACCTCGGGTGGTCACCAGATGGAATGTCATTCATGAAGCTTTCCAGGGAGACTCACCTACATGGACCGGTTGCCGGTCGTCACTGTTGCCGGTGTCGCGAGGAGTAGCTTCTGTTCTTCCAGGTGCTCGTTCCTAAACTTCCGATCATGGTACGGCGCCATCCATCGGCATTGAACGCCGCGCTTCTGCACCGAAAAGGAGTAACGGCAGCGCTGTGGACCACCGGTTGCGAGTCGCAGGCTCGGGCACTTATCCGGTGACGGGACGCTGCTTTGGTGTATGATCCGCGTGACAGCAGGTCGGGTTGCGTCCCGCTGCTGAGACGCAAGGAGCGCTCGCGCGAGAGGCGATGATTCGCTGAGGAGGAGAAGCGTCGATAAACAAACACGTCGGTAAGACCGTTCTTATCGCCCAGGATGAGGTTGCTCGCCCTACTGTCAAAAGCCAGGAGATCGCCAGAAGCTCGATAGGCTAGGTGGATGATAGATCGAGCGAGTCAGCTGCGCGATCGATGCGCCGACCTCGTGTCATACTTGGCGTCTTGGGCTTCGGACGGTGCCTGAGTGGTGAAGATCCTTCCGCAGAGACTGCAGCGCAGGCGCTTGACCTCAGAACCCGATCACGAGCCGCGCCCGCTGCATGGTCATCCGCCTGGCCAGCCCGGCCGTCTTCGAGCCCGAGTGCCGCTCACCCGAGCAGGTCGGCATTGCCAATCCCCATCTACCGGTACCGGGAGTTGGCAGCGCATCAAATACATACGGCTGAGGCCGAGAATAGGCGAGTGTTCCGAGAAGGAGCCATGAATGTCAGAAAAGACCGTGTTTGATGACGGCTCGATCATCGTGACGACAGCTCGCATCTTGGCTGGCGGTACGACGTATGCGGTGAGAAACATCACGTCAGTGAGAATGAACACTACAACTAAGGAGATTCCCAGAAAGGCAGGCTTTGTTTCGCTGCTCTCATGGGGCGTAGGAGGGCTGATGGCTTTGTTCGGTTTCTCTGTTGGTAGTCAGGGAGGGGTGATCGTTTTCTTTATCGGCATGCTGATTATCGGCCTGGGCTACAGCATGAGATCGAGGAAGGGAGTTGAGACAACTTGCTCTGTAGTTATTTGCGCATCCTCCGGTGAATCGCGTGTGCTCGAATCGGAAGATTGTGATCACGTTCAGCGAATCGTTGATGCAATAAACGAAGCTCTTGTCGAAGGTTAATGCGCTGTCATTGAGAGCCTGCGTCGGAATACCACGGCGTCTGGGCCACGGAGAAGCTGAGTCCCCTCTCGGATCAGGCGACGGAGGCCTACCCGGTCTGCTTCAGTGCGTCAGAAACGCGGCTGTTCTATAGGACGAAGCGGCCATCAAAGGGATCAAGCGTCGTTGTTCCGGCCTCGCGCTCGGAAGCAAAATGCCTGAGGTGTATCGAGCCGAGTGCCTACCGCTGGGAATCGAGTACTTCGAGGAGCTGGCGAGGGGCAGAAGGTGAAGCGACCGAGCCTTTGTGATCATGCATCCGAAGCAGAGTCCTCATCCAGCACGGCCGGCACGTAGACGCTCTTCAGTGGGATCAGGCCCTGGTATCTTCGGGTCGAGGCTTTCGTAGTGCGTCAGGATCAGCTGCACGATGTCGTCGCCATCGAGGAGACGGAGGTTGCTCCTGTTTCGCTCGAGGTTCTTTGCGGTGTGTTTGAATCTCCCGAGGGAGACGAAGAGGCCGTACTCTCCATGGTCGACCTTGCCGTAGAGAGCGGAAACGTCCGCCTTTACGGTCTGGAGGAGATCAGCCTTGTCGAGATCCCATTGGTCCATTCCCCAAACGCAGAGGCCTCCTGGCGACCAGGTCATGTTTCCTCGCGGAGCTGTTTATTTATCCACTCTGGCAAGACTCCTGCCGTTACTCGGATCTTGACACAGTGGTGATTCGCTCAGAGAATCTCTCCCGAGCGATTCCTCTTAATCGGCTCTTTTCTCCCGGCGTTGGTACTCAGTAGGATCTGTGGAGAAGGGGCTCGGCCCTCATGAAGATCGACTCAAGCATGTTCACCGTCAGCCTCCTCCCTACCGTTCCGCTATTCCGTGGGACTGTCAGGTTCACCGGCTTGGTCCTCTTTATCCTGTGCGCCCCCGCGGCTCTGGCACAGGTTGGTACGACAAAGCGGCTGAGTACTGATTCAGGCGGTGTCGAAGGCAACAAGAAGTCTTGGATCTTGAGCCCAAGCAGTCATGGTGCCAGAAAGCTAGCGAGTGCTAGATTCGTCGTTTTTGATAGTGAAGCAACCAACTTTGCTGTCCAGGATCAGAACGGGCAGCCGGACGTGTTCCTTCGAGATCTGGTCACCGGTTCTGTTGACCGTATTAGCGTCGGCCCTGATGGGAGTGAGGGGAACTCGGCCAGCTACGTATCTTCGATCAGTGCTGACGGTAATCGAGTTGCCTTTTGGAGCTACGCCAGCAACTTCTCTCCCTTGGATCAGAACGCTGAAAGTGACATCTTCGTAAGGGATCGCGTTCTGGGTACTACGACTCTCGTGAGTGCCCGACCGGATGGGTATTCGGGTAATGGGGTGTCCTTGAGCCCAGTTATTTCCGGAGATGGTAATGTCGTAGCATTCCTGAGCGTATCCACTGATCTCGTTTCTGGGGATACCAACGGCACGCACGACGTTTTCGTCAGAGACCTTCAGGCCGGGCAGACGGAGCGAGTTAATGTTGGCGTGGATGGTCGCCAGGATCTCTGCCAGAGTGGTGGTCTCTCGATTAGCCTCAACGGCCGTTTCGTGGCCTTCGTCTCCTGCTCCAGGCTGACCCCTGACGCAATACACGGGATCTATCTGGTTTTCATGCGTGATCGAGAGACAGGAACCCTAGAGGTGGTCTCCAAGAGTACCGAAGGTCTCGCCGCGAATAACCACTGCAACCGGCCATCCATCTCGGATGATGGTCGCTACGTGTGCTTCGAGAGCGGGGCCACGAATCTCGTTGACGGCGACATCAACGGCAGAAGCGATATCTTCGTGAGGGACCGGCAGCTCGGTACGACCGTCCGGGTCAGTCGGACGTACGACGGAAGCCCAGCCAACGGTGATTGCTGGTCAGGGTTCCTGTCCGGGGACAGCAGCCGGGTGGTTTTCGCCAGCGACGCCTCGAACCTCGTCGCAGGGGACACGAATGGCCACTCCGATCTGTTCGTGACCGATCTGCTATCCAGTCGGACCTGGCTGGTCCCCTTCGATTCGCAGGGCGCTCAGCTTCCCGTGGATACCCTTTACGGACAGCTCTCGGTGGAGGGTCGTTACCTCTTGATCGAGTCCCCCTCAGGAGCCCTCGTCGAGGGTGACACAAATGGTGTGATGGACGTTTTCCTCCACGACACGATTCGTGCCGAGTTCGAGGGCACTCCAAGCCCTGGGCAGCCAGGCAACTTTGCCGTCTTCAGCGCGATCGGCGAAACGGGTTACTTGGCGCTCGTCCTTCTCTCATGTTCGGGGACGGACGGTTTCGGCTTGCCTGGAGACGGACGAACGGTACCGCTTAGCTTCGACGCCTGTACAGCGTTGGGCCTCAGCCTCAGCCCGTTCTTGTCAGCCACGATAGGGAGCACCGGAATCGCAAGGACGCCGAGCATGCAGTTTCCACACCTTCCGGTCGGCTTCATCTTCTACTGGTCGGCGGTAACCATCGATCAGAGCGTGCCTCGGTTCGTAACGGTGACAGGTCCCGGATCGGTCGTCGTCCAGTAATCCGACCGACGTTCGTTCGAGACGGTCTGTCAGAGTTCCAGGAGAGGAATCTCGTGAATCTCGACCAATGGGTTCAGGTCGGAACGCTTGTCTCCACCGCGACAGGGGCCATCGGTTTGCTGATCGCAACGGCGATCTATCGGCGGCAGATGAACGCGCAGCTATTCCTCCAGTACACCCAACGGTACGAAGAGGTCATGCAGGCCTTTCCTGCAGAGGCGCGAGGTGCTCGTCTTGCCCTGACCGGCGAGCTGCCTCCTCCGGGCGAGGATCTGTCGTTCGCGATCCTCCGCTACCTGAACCTGTGTTCGGAGGAGTTCTACCTCTGGGAAAGAGGTTACCTCTCGGGTCGCATCTGGCATATCTGGCGAGATGAGCTGGAGCGCACGATCCGATCACCGCTGATCCGTCGCGAATGGCCCAAGCCTCGAGACGAGTTCGCCTCTTATGCCGATTTCACTGCATTCGTCGAACGGGTGCAGTCGGCATGAGGCTCACCCCGAGCGTGATTCACCGAGGCGAGCCATCACGCTCAGAAGGTGCGGTTGTGGACCATCTAGAGCTCCAAAACGCTGCCGGCAAGAGGCGGAGGAGTTTGCCCGATTCTCCTGGCGTTCGGTGCTGTGTTGCCCTCCTCGAATGGAGACGGATCATGATGTCCAAGTGCGCTTTCTACCTTGCGATGGTGTTCGTGCTCATGGCAGGAATGAGCACTGGTCAGGTCACGCTTTACGAGAATGATGGTGAGGGCTGCGCCCAAAGCCTCCTGACTCTCGACGACATCGACCAGGATGGTGCGGCGGACCTCGTCTTCAACTGTGGGGATCCGAGCTACGCCTTTCGCGCGGTGTCCTCCCGCACCGGTCAGATTCTTTGGCAGATCTCGGGCTTGCCCTTCTCTGCGTGCGCTGTCCAGGACTGGGACGGCGATGGCGTGCGGGATCTCTTGATCCCATCCATCCTGGGATTCGTTGAGTTTTATTCAGGGGCCACTGGAGAGCAACTCGGCCACTACCGAGGGGGTGACAGCTTCGGCCGCGCGATGGTCGAGGCGGACGACCTGACCGGCGACAGCTATCCAGAGATCCTCATCTCGATTCCTCTGTTCGACGAGGATCGAGGCAAGGTGCAGCTGCTGAACCTGGCGAACTGGGACCGAGTGGGCTTTCGTGAAGGCGATCAGGTCGGAGACCTCTTCGGCGCCTCAGTCGCGATTCTCGACGACATCGATGGAGATGGTCTGCGAGATGTCGCGGTCGGCGCACCCCTTTCCGACTTTAGGGCGATCGACGGAGGGCAAGTGAAGATCCTCTCCCAGGCGGACCTGTCCGTCATCTTCTCGATCAGTTTCGACGTAGAACACGCTGAGTTCGGCTTCTCGCTCGCCAACGGGCCCGACGTTGACGGGGACGGCTACCGAGACCTCGTCATCGGGTCGCGAACCGAGTTCGCCCAGGTCTACTCGTCGCGAACCGCAGCTTTTCTCACGGCTATTCCTGAAGCAGGTGGAGCTACGACGGGGCTCGCGGATGCCGTCGATTTCGATGGTGACGGCATCCTCGACTTCATCACATTCTCGCCGAGCGTGCCCGGGGCCGAAGCGTCGGGGCGCGTGATCTCCGGCGGGACTCATGAAGTCCTGCTCGAAGTCCCTGGCCCCCTATCCTCTCCTCAGGACGGAAAGACGATCACGGTCATCGACTGGAACAATAATGGGCAGCCCGACCTCGCCGTCGGCTTCCCGGGTGGGAATCACCTCGAGATCGTTCAGGCGTGCGAGCTCCTTGCCGAGAGCTACGGACAGGGATGTCCTGGAACGGGCGGGCTCGTCCCGGATCTTTCGGCGGGTGGTTGTCCAACGCCAAGTGCCGCTCTGACGCTGTCTCTGGAACAGGGGCGCGGTGCAGCGCCGGGTGCGATCCTCGCAACTTTGGCAGGGCGAGCAGATCTGGATGCTTTTGGGTGCAAGCTGCTCGTGGCTCCTCCCTTCGTGCTGACTCCGTTTGCGCTGTCAGGACTCGAGGGCGAGGCCGGGGACGGATCATGGAACTTGAGCGTACCGGTCCCGTGGGGGCCCACCTGGGCGGGCCGCCTCGTGAATCTCCAGGCCTTCGTCATCGATATCGGAGGTCCGTCCGGTGTCTCTTCTTCTCGCGGTCTCGAGGTAATGATTCAGTAGGCGCTCGGAGGGTAAGCACCATGCCGGTCACATTCCTCGCATTGTGGCTGATCTCCATGATGGGAGTCGTGGGAACCGTAGCCTCGTTTCATTCGAGTTCTGCGGTGCCCAGCCGGTGGAAGTCGGCAACGTTTTCCAGGTGGTGCTCAGCTGCAGCGGGACATCCGGAATCCCCTTGCCCGGAGGGTGGGACTTGCCGCTTACGGCGGACGTGTGCACGAGCTTCAGCGTCGACCTCTACGGACACCTTCTGCATGGGATCATCCTTCCCGGCGGCCACGGATCGACGGCGCCCATGATCTTCCCGAACACTCCGCCGGGGCTGACGCTGCACAGCGCAGCCCTGGTCTGGAACCCGCTCAATCTGGTGATATCCTCGCTGACGCCACCGTTGACTTTCGCCACGCAATAAACGATTGCCGTCTCACGAGTCCTGCCGCACTCGGCGCCCACTTACCCGCTCCTGATCGAAGGGATTGCGTGTGAACCCACCGAAGCCGACCCTTGGCCGTCTCGAGCCGGTGAGCCTTCGACACGTGTGGACAAACGAGGCGAGTGACTTTACGCCTTGGCTCGCCGTTCCGGAGAACATCGCCCTCCTCGGCGAGACGATCGGGATGGACCTCGAAGTCGAGGCGCAGGAGCGCCTGGTCGGGCCGTTTCGGGCCGACATTCTCTGCAAGGAGACCCTGTCGGGTGACTGGGTCCTCATCGAGAACCAACTCGAGCGTACGGATCACATCCACCTGGGGCAGATCGTGACATACGCCGCGGGCCTCGAAGCCAAGACTATCATCTGGATCGCGAGCCGCTTCACCGAGGAGCACCGGGCCGCACTGGACTGGCTCAACGAGATCACAGGCGAGGAGTTTCGTTTCTTCGGCATCGCCGTCGAGGCCTGGCGGATCGGCGACTCGCCGCCGGCTCCCCGCTTCCACGTCATCAGCTCGCCCAACGACTGGTCCCGTCAGGTCCGCTCCGGAGCCAAGCAGGTCAGAGACGGGGAACTCACCGAGAGCAAGCAGCTTCAGCTCGAGTTCTGGGAGCGATTCCGCACCTATGCAGAGGAGCATGCAGAGTGCTTTCGGCCAATCAATCCGATGGCGAGGCCGATCATGCCCATCGCCATCGGACGGAGCGGCTTTCACTTGCTGGCTGTCGCCTCGTTGACAAGTAGCGAAACCGGCGGCTTCGATCAGAACGAGCTTCGGGCCGAGCTGCTGATCAAGCATCCTGACCATGCGGAGGGGGCGTACCAGCAACTCCTGGCTGAACGCTCTTCGATCGAGGCCGAACTGGGCGAGCGGCTACACTGGTATGAAGCGGAAGGCGTCCGGAGGCGGCGAATGGCGCTGATTCAGGTGGCAGATCTTCGGGATCGATCGCAGTGGCCCAAGTACTTCCGCTGGCTGACCGAGAAGCTCGACAAGCTGCATCGAGCGTTTCATCCGCGGGTGAAAGCCCTCGAGCTTCGGGCTCGGGAAGAATGACAGCCGGTCTGCTTCGTTCGCGGAGGCTTCACGAGAGCGCTCGAGACCGTCTGGTGGCGCCTGAGTTCGATGCTCATCGTTTCTCGATCGGAACGAGGTATCCCCGACAGTCGAGCGTTCCGCCACGATCACCGGAGATGTAGTCGAAGAAAACGGCGCTTCCCGCCGCGAACCGAATGCCCGAAGAAAAGCTCGTGCGAAGGTTTCCGGCCTCACTGTGTGCCAAATGAAGGCGAATCGGGCCATTCGGGTCGTTCTCACGGAGTGCGTGAACAGGCACGGTTCCCGATTGCTCTAGGTGAATATCGGTCACGACGAGCACACGATCAGGAGGAACCCGGTAGAGCAGTTTGTCGGTGTTGCCCTGGAACCTCACCGTTTGAAGGTGGATCGAACACTTTGCCGGTAGATCCGACTCCCTCTCAGGGATCAGGAAACCGAGAACGCTCATTCGACCCGAGTTGTTCGTTCCGATCTGTAATACCAGGTCCTCTCCGGAGTTCAATACGACCGGGCTCTTCCAGCTGAAGTGAGAGGCGGATCTGTCTCTCGTTCGGGCGGTGTACAAGACCGGTCCGTCAATGCCGCTTCGAATCTGCATCTGCTTGTTGAAGCCGCTCGCCATGATCAGAAGATCGGTCAGCACGAGCGTCTTTCCTGCTGGAACGGTGTAGACGACGTTCTGTCCCGTTGACTCGCTGTGCAAGTCGATGAGGTATCGGTGCTCCCAACATCGAGAGCCGACATGATCCAGATCTTGTGACGCACCGATTCCAAGGACTGCCAAGCACGTTATGGTAGCCAGTGCGCGCATTTTATCCTCCTTGCCTGACCGAGCGGTCGCTAATCGAGCTCTTCTTCAGGAGTCCCCTGCCGAATCCTCATCCAACACCGTCGGCACGTACACGCTCTTCAGCGGGATCAGGCCCTTGTACTTCGGGTCCAGGCTCTCGTAGTGGGTCAGGATCAGCTGCACGATGTCGTCGCCGTCGAGGAGACGCAGGTTGCTCTTGTTCCGCTCGAGGTTCTTGGCCGTGTGCTTGAACCTTCCGAGGGAGACGAAGAGGCCGTACTCTCCATGGTCGACCTTGCCGTAGAGAGCGGAAACGTCGGGCTCGCTGATCGAAGACTCAGAGCTCTTCACCTGCACCTTGATGATCGGAGGCTCGAATCCCAGCTCGTCTCGGTGGGCGACGATGTCGACGCCACCGTCCGGGCCTGGCGGTGAAACGCGAGTCCGATATCCCATCTTCTGTAGGAGGTGGGCGACCAGATGCGAGAAGGGATGGCCCTTCAGCTCCTGGGCGAGTCGCTTCAGGATGAAGTCTCGCGTGGTCTCCTCGATCTCTTCGGCCACGAGCGCCACGGTCTCGTCCGTGTCGTCGACCTCGGGAGTCACCGTCTCTACGGATCCGGAGAGCGCTTGTCGGTACTCGTCGGAGTAGTTCTTGATCTGGAAGAAGGTGATCGCCGAGCCAATCTCGTACAGGGCTCCTTGAGTCAGCCGAATTCGAGGGATCTCCTTCAGCCAGGTTACCGATCGACGGTGTGGGTACCCGGGCTCGGTGTCCGTCTTGTACTCGTAAGGTCCGTCGATGCGACCCAGGTGGATGGTGCGCGACTGCTTCGACGGGTAGGCGATCAGGTCTCCGATCTGCATTTCGTGGGCAAAGCGAAAGAGCTGACCCGCGAAGTTCGGGATCGCTCCAGGCTTCTTGTCGGGATAGGTCTCTCGTACGGCGGCCTTGAAGGCTTCCCGATCCGGGCTCAGCCGAGAAAGGTCACCCATCTTGGTGAATGCCAGAGCGACCACGTTGTTCTGCAGGAACAAGGAGTCCGCCTCGCCCAGGCGCCCTCCGTGGATCCCCCAAATGGGGACTTCTGCGACCAGCGTCATCGCACCCTCCCGGCTCTCAAGGCCCACCCAGCATCGATCGACGGGACGGGTCCCTCCCGTCCTCGACTCCTCCATTATCGTCAAATCGTCGACGATCGCTGTAGGCTGCAACTGTTTGCTCGGCGACGCGTCGCCCTGGTAGACTCTCGGACCTGGCGAACCTGTGAGTGAGAGTGAGGTTGCCGCTCCCCGGGAAGGGGCGGCACGATCGGGGTCGTTTGCCGGAGTGGAACTCGGTTGGGACTACAGCGCTGGGAAGTCGCGGACTCTTACGGCACAGCACCCGTCTTGGCGGACCTCTGGGTGACCTGGCAGGGTGTCGCTCCAAGGAGCGTGGGCCTGAACCTCACTCCTGACGTGGGGAGCACCCCATGACCGTCGCCACGCAGACGTTCCTCCCTGAGCGAGATCCCAAGGTCGGAGAGCTCGTGCAGGTTCGGTCCCGGCGTTGGCTGGTTGAAGATGTTCTGCCTGCCGCGGTTCCCGGCGTGGGCTCCTCCCGTGTTCGGCTGGCCTGCGCGGATGACGACAACCAGGGCGTCGCGCTCGAAGTGTTCTGGGCCTACGAGCCCGACCGGCGGATCCTCGAGGAGGAGGGTTGGCGCGATCTGGCTGCGAAGGGCTTCGACGATCCTCGTTTCTTCGCGGCCTTCCTCAACACGTTGAAGTGGAGCTGCGTTACCGCGACCGACGCCCGGCTGTTTCAGGCTCCGTTTCGCGCGGGCATCAAGATCGACGCTTACCAGATGGAGCCACTTCGGAAGGCGCTGCGGTTGCCTCGGGTCAACCTCTTCATCGCCGACGATACGGGGCTCGGTAAGACCATCGAGGCCGGGCTCATTGCTCGGGAGCTGCTGCTCCGGAAGAAGGTCAAGACCATCGTTGTCTCGGCGCCGCCCTCGGTACTCGAGCAGTGGAAGGCCGAGCTCGAGGACCGCTTCGGGCTCGTGTTCGAGGTCCTCGATCGGCAGTACCTTGGTCGCATGCGCCGGGAGCATGGCTTCGGCGTGAACCCGTGGCACACTCACAGCCGCTTCCTGATCTCGCACAACCTGCTCGTCGATCCCAACTACGCCGACCCGATGCGGGCCTGGCTGGGCTCGATGCTGCCGGGCAGCCTGCTCATCCTCGACGAGGCCCACCACGCGGCTCCCTCGAGCGGGGGCAGCTACGGGATCGAGACCAAGTTCACGCGAGCGATCCGGGACATCAGCGGCCGCTTCGAGCATCGGCTCTTTCTCTCCGCCACACCCCACAATGGGCACTCGAGCAGCTTCTCGACTCTCCTGGAGCTGCTCGATCCTTACCGTTTCACCCGGGGCGTGCCCGTGAAGGGTAAGAAGATCCTCGAGAGCGTCATGGTGCGGCGACTCAAAGAGGACATCCGTGCCGTCCAAGGCGGATTCCCGCTCCGGATCGTCGAGCGGGTTGTCATCGATGGACTGCCCGACGACGCTCCTGAGCTAGCCCTCTCTCGCTTGCTCGACCAATACCGGACGCTCCGAGAGAAACGCTTCGGAACGGCGAGCAAGAAGGCACAGGCTTCGGCCGGCCTCTTGGTCGTTGGGCTGCAGCAGCGATTGCTCTCTTCGATCGAAGCCTTTGCGCGCAGCCTCGAACGGCACCGGCAGACCGCGCAGAATCAATGGGAACGAGGCCGCGAGAAGCTGGAAGCGTCGCCGAACGGTAATCAGCTGAAGCTGCCGGAGTTCTTCCCGCCGCCGCCCTCCGCCGACGACGAGCGCGACGACTGGAGCGACGACGTTCTCGATGAAGAGGAGCAGGCGCAGATCGAGGCCATGACCCTGGCCGCCGACTCCGAGTCGCCTCACGACGATGCGGCCGAGGCCCTCTGGAAGGAGGAGCAGAAGCTGCTCGATCGGATGCAGGCCATCGCCGATCAAGCTCGCCACATCCCCGACCCCAAGGTGCTTCGCCTCCTCGACTGGATCCGAGAGCATCTCTGCCCGGGGCTCCCGGCATGGGAAGAAGACGTCTCGGGCTCACCTCCGAAGTGGAAGCCTCGGCGCGTCCTGGTCTTCACCGAGAGCCGCGAAGGCACGAAGCGATACCTCAAGAACATCCTCGAACAGGCGATCGAGGGCACCGACCAAGCCGAGGACCGGATCGCCGTCATCGACGGTCTCGTGAGCAGCGCCAACCGCAAGGAGATCCAGCGCCGCTTCAACAAGGACCCCGAGAAGGACCCGCTCCGCATCCTCATCGCCACCGATGCCGCTCGCGAGGGCCTCAACTTCCAAGCCCACTGCGCAGACCTGTTCCACTTCGATCTGCCCTGGAACCCGGGCCGCCTCGAGCAGCGAAACGGCCGCATCGACCGGAAGCTGCAGCCGGCCAAGGAAGTCCGCTGCCACTACTTCGTCTTGCCACAACGGGTCGAGGATCGCGTCCTCGAGGTGCTCGTTCGCAAGACCGAGACGATCAAGAAGGAGCTGGGCAGCCTCTCGAAGGTGATCGACGACAACATCGAGCGCCGGCTTCGCCAGGGCATTCGTCACCGTGATGCCGAGCAGCTCGAGCAGGAGATTGACCAGGCCGACCTCGAGGCCGAGCGCCGCAAGATCACCGAGGAGGAGCTCGAAGCGTCTCGGGAACGAGAAGAAGACCTGAAGGCACAGATCGCCACCTGCCAAAACCTCCTCGAACGGTCCCGCGAGTGGGTGGGCTTCGAGTCCGCACCTTTCCGGGATGCGCTCTCCTGCTCGCTCGAGATCCTCGGTCACGAGGGCCTCTCGCGGGCCAAGGACGAAGACGGCAAGGCGATCTGGTCTCTGCCGCCCCTCGATCGCAACGATGCAACCTGGGCCGCGACCCTCGACACCCTCCGCACACCTCGTCCGACCAAGCAGAAGCTCACCGAGTGGCGGCGCGAGGCTCCGATTCGCCCGGTGGTCTTCGAGGACGCCGGTGTTCTGACCGATGACACCGTGCACCTCCACCTCGAGCAGCGGGTGGCGCAGCGACTCCTGGCGAGGTTCCGCTCGCAGGGGTTCATCCATCAGGATCTGTCCCGGGCGTGTGTCTCGCAGGCGAACGACTCGATCCCGCGTGTCATTCTCCTCGGGAGGTTGTCGCTGTATGGGCAAGGTGCCGAGCGGCTTCACGAGGAGGTGATCCCCTTGGCCGCGCGCTGGGTCGAACCCTCGCAACGCAAGGGGCCGTTGACCGCGTATGCGAGCGAAGCCGAGTCCAAGACCCTCAAGCTTCTCGAGGATGCCCTCGCCGGTGCTCCGAGTGACCACATCGACTCGGTCATCAAGAATCGGCTGCTCGAACACTCCGCCCGGGACATCGAGGACCTGCGTCCCCAGCTCGAGCCACGAGCCCAGGAGGTGGCCGAGGCCGCCATCAAGAAGCTGCGGGAGCGCGGGGAGCGGGAAGAGAAGGAGCTGCGAGAGACTCTGACAAGCCAACAGAAGCGGGTGGAGGTCGAGCTGACCAAGTATCAAGGCAAGACGGATCAGCTCGCCTTTGATTGGGCCGAGGACGAGCGCCGGCAGCTCGAGGCCAACATCACCTGGTGGCGGACTCGGCTCGAGCAGTTTCACAAGGACCTGCAAGAGCAGCCCCAGCGAGTGCGGGAGTTCTACGAAGTCAAGGCACGCCGCATCGAGCCAATCGGCCTGGTCTACCTCTGGCCGGAGAGCAACTGATGGCCAAGGTCGACCCTCAAGTCCTCGCCCACCAGGAATGGCTCGACTTCATTCAGCCCACCGGTCTCGTCGTATCGCCGACGGCGCTTGTCCGGGCCGGCGCCATCCTCGATCGCAACGACATCGAAGGTCAAAGGCTGTTCCGGGACGGCACCGAGGAGCGGGTGCTCGATGCGAAGCGCGGTCCCGAGCCCTGCCTCCCCGACTTTGCGACCTTCGCCCGGCGAGTGCTCGGCTGGAGCTTCAAGCCCACGGGATATGCCGGTGCACAGGACAATCCCGTTCCCGAGGATTTGAGCTTCTTCCTGCCGGACTTCCAAGAGACGCTGCGGCCGGATTTCGCCGTCCGCGAGCGCGACCCTCGAGAAGAACAACCTCCCTGGCAGCTCCTCGTCCGGGTGCTCGAGCCTGGGCAAGACCTCGATCGCTCCGTCAAGGAAGGCGGTCAGCTCGAGTCCTCGCCGCACAGCCGCATGGAGAGGCTCCTGCGCGAGAAGCGCATCCTCGCCGGTCTACTCTTCAATGGCCGCATCGTTCGCCTGCTCGTGGCGCCGCGAGGAGAAAGCTCTGGCTGGGCGGACTTTCGTGTCTCGGACATGGTGACCACCGCTGGGCGGCCCATCGTTTCGGCACTGCGGCTCCTGCTGAAGGAATCTCGCCTCCTGACGGGTCCGCGGGAGAAGCGGCTCACGGCGTTGCTCGAGGACAGCCGCAAGTACCAGAATGAGGTCTCCGAACGGCTGGCCGAGCAAGTATTGCACGCTCTCTATGAGCTGCAGCGTGGGTTTCAGGCCGCTCATGAGGCGAGCAGCGGCGAGCTGTTGCGAGAGGTGTTGGAGCGACATCCCGACCAAGTCTATCGCAGCTTGCTCACCATGATCCTGCGGCTCGTGTTCCTGCTCTACACCGAAGAGCGCGATCTCCTGCCGCAAGACGAGGTCTTCGTGCAGCACTACTCCCTCGCCGGGCTCTCGAAGCGCCTGCGCGAAGACGCTGCAATGTACCCCGACACGATGGACCAACGCTTCGGCGCTTGGGCACAGCTCCTGACCCTGTTCCGCCTGATCTACGATGGTGCCGATTGTGGAGCGATGAAGCTGCCGCGGCGCCATGGCGTGCTGTTCGATCCGGATCGGTACCCGTTCCTCGAAGGGCGGCTCTCGGCAGGAGGACGCCAAACCCACGAACGCATCGAGCCGCCGCTCGTTCCTGACGGTACCATCCACCGAGCTCTCGAGAAGCTTCTTGTTCTCGATGGTGAGCGTCTCTCGTACCGAGCGCTGGACGTCGAGCAGATCGGCTCCGTCTACGAGACGATGATGGGCTTTCGCCTCGAGCGCACCTCAGGTCGCTCGGTCGCGATCAAGGCGTCCAAGAAGCACGGCGCTCCGACCGCTATCAACCTCGATGCTCTGCTCGAGGAGTCAGGCGCCAAGCGCAAGAAGTGGGTGCAGGACCGTGCCGATCGCAAGCTCACCGACAAGGTGAACAAAGAGGTCAAGGCCGCCGAGAGCCTCGAAGATCTGCACGCCGCACTGCGCCCGGTCATCGACCGGCATGCGACGCCCGACCTGGTCCCGCCCGGGGCGATGGTCTTGCAACCCAGCGAGGAGCGTCGGAAGTCCGGGTCCCACTACACGCCACGAATCCTCACCGAGCCCATCGTCCGGACGACGCTCGAGCCCATCCTCGACCAGCTCCGAGAGAAGGCCGGTGGCACTCCCAAGCCCGAACAGATCCTCGACCTCAAGGTCTGCGACCCAGCCATGGGCTCAGGGGCCTTCCTCGTCGAGGCCTGCCGGCAGCTCGCCGAGGCCCTCATCGAGTCGTGGGCGGCACACGGCGAGAAGCCCGAGATCCCGCCCGACGAGGACGAGGTCGTCTACGCCCGCCGGCTCGTGGCCCAACGCTGTCTCTACGGCGTGGACCGTAATCCGGTCGCCGTCGATCTGGCGAAGGTCTCGCTCTGGCTCGTGACCTTGGCAAGAGATCATGCGCTGACCTTCCTGGACCACGCCCTCCGCCACGGGGACTCCCTTGTCGGGCTCAGTCGCTTGCAGATTGAGGTCTTCCACTGGGACACAAGCCTTATCTGGGAGAGCCCGTTCCGAGCGCAAATGCGCGAGCGGTTGACACGGTTTGCAGACCTGCGCCGGCAGATCCGCGAAGCCGGGGAAGACGTCCCCGACTGGGAGCGGCGCGACCTCTGGAACGAGGCGCAATCGGAGCTGAGCCAGGTACGACTCTTCGGCGACTTGGTGCTGACGGCCTTCTTCGAGGGCAAGAAGTCGAAGGAGCGCGAAGCGAAGCTAGCCGAGTACAAGAAGGCGGTGACGAGCGGCGAGGCCGACAAATACTACTGTGGGTGGCTCGAGGATAAACGCCATGCCGATCCGCCCCTGGTTCCGTTTCACTGGGATATCGAGTTTCCAGAGGTGTTTGAGCGTGAGGGCCCAGGCTTCGATGCATTTGTGGGAAACCCTCCGTTCTTAGGAGGGAGCAAGATCTCCTCGACGCTGGGACGAGGGTACCTCGACTGGCTGCTGACGCTCCACGAGGAAGCGCACGGCAACGGCGACATCGTTGCTCACTTCTTTCGGCGCGCGTTCGATCGGCTCCGTTTGGTCGGTGCCCTCGGGTTGATCGCCACCAACACCATAGGCCAGGGCGATACTCGCTCGACGGGCTTGCGCTGGATCTGTCAGCATGGTGGTGAGATCTACCACGCACGAAAGCGGGTGAGTTGGCCGGGTTTGGCGGCAGTAGTCGTGAGTGTCCTGCACGTGATACGCGGCACCTACAACGGCCGAAAGCGGCTCGACGACCGCGAAGTCAACGCTATCACGGCCTTCCTGTTTCATCGTGGGGGCCAAGACAATCCGATCAGACTTGCCAGCAATAAGGAAAAGAGCTTCAAAGGGAGCATGGTCTATGGGATGGGCTTCACGTTTGACGACACCGACAGAAAGGGTGTCGCCTCTCCGCTTGCGGAGATGCAGCGGCTCGTCGAGTCCGACCGGAGGAACCAGGAGGTGATCTTCCCCTATATCGGCGGTGAGGAAGTGAATACCAGCCCCACTCACGCCCACCACCGTTTCGTCATTAACTTCGGCCAGCGGAGCGAAGAAGAGTGCCGCGAGCGATGGCCGAACCTGATGGCGATCGTCGAGGAGAAGGTCAAGCCGGAGCGGATGAAGAACAAGCGGGAGATCCGCAAGCGCTACTGGTGGCGATTCGGCGAGACGACGCCTGCGCTCTTCCGAGCCATCGCGGGGCTGGATCGGGTGTTGGTGATTGCTCGTGTCAGCAATGCGTTTGCGTTCACCTTCCTGCCTGCCGGAATGGTGTACAACGACAAGATCATTGTGTTCCCATCGGCCGCCTCTCAGAGTTTTTGCGCTCTCCAGGCCCGAGTTCACGAAGTTTGGGGTAGGTTCTTCAACTCGAGCCTAAAGGACGACATGCAGTACACCCCTTCTGACTGCTTCGAGACCTTCCCCTTCCCCAAAGACTGGGAGGCGCATCTCGCCCTCGAGGCGGCCGGCAAGGCCTACTACGAGGTCCGCGCCGACCTCATGGTCCGGAACGATGAGGGGCTGACCAAGACATACAACCGCTTCCACGATCCCGATGAGCGCGACCCCGAGATCGAGAAGCTCCGCGAGCTACACGCCGAGATGGACCGCGCCGTTCTGAGCGCCTACGGCTGGGACGACATTCCGACCGAATGCGAGTTCCTCCTCGACTACGAGATCGACGAGGAGCAGTGGGGCAACAAGAAGAAGCCCTACCGCTACCGCTGGCCCGACGAAGTCCACGACGAAGTCCTCGGCCGCCTCCTCGAGCTAAACGCCGAACGCGCCAAAGAAGAAGCCCGCTCCGGCTTTGCCACGCAGAAGAAGGGCGGCAGCCAGAAGAAGAAAGCTTCCCCTGCTCCTCAAGAGGAGTTGTTTTGAGATGGCCGACTTACGCAGGGGACCGCCGGACCTGCCAAAGATCTACCACATCACACACGTCGACAACCTGCCTGGAATCGTCGCGAGCAACGGACTCTTCAGCGATCGAATCATGATCACGAGTCAAGCCCCAGTCCAGGCGATCGGGATGTCAGAAATCAAGCGTCGAAGAGTCAATGAGCTTGATGTTGGTTGTCATCCCGGAACGAAGGTTGGCGACTACGTACCATTCTACTTCTGTCCCAGATCCGTGATGCTCTACGTGATCAGCCGCGGAAACCACCGGGAGCTCACGTACAGCGGAGGGCAGGGGCCCATCGTTCACCTAGAGGCCGACCTTCACAGAGTGGTGGCCTGGGCAGGGCAACAGAACGTACGATGGGTTTTCTCGCTAACGAACGCTGGGGCGCGCTACACCGAGTTTCGTTTCTCGGTCGACCACCTTCAAGAGCTGGACTGGCAGGCGATCGAGGCCACGGACTGGAGCCCTCAGCAAGTCAAGGAGGCGAAGCAGGCGGAATTCCTGGTCTACGAGCGGTTTCCGCTAGCTCTGGTGGATCGAGTTGGAGTATGTTCGGTCGATGTTCGGGCGGCGGTGGAGCAAGCGCTCAGGGCCTCCGGACTCACGCCGTCGATCGAGGTACAGCCGGGCTGGTACTACTAAGCGAGGGTGGCGGTGATCGAGTACAAGCAAGGCGACATCCTGGACGAATCGGTTGACGCTTTGGTCAACACCGTGAACTGCGTGGGATTCATGGGGCGAGGGATCGCCCTGCAGTTCAAGAAGGCCTGGCCTGAGAACTTTCGAGCCTACGCGGCCGCTTGCCGGCGCGAGGAGGTGGTGCCAGGGCAAATGTTCGTGTGGCCAACCGGACTTCTCGATGGGCCCAGATTCATCATCAACTTCCCGACGAAGCGCCACTGGCGTAGCAAGTCTCGAATGGAGGACATCGAGTCTGGTCTGGCCGCACTCGTCGGCGAGGTCAGGAGCAGAGGAATCCGTTCGATCGCCATTCCACCGCTTGGGTCCGGGCTAGGAGGGTTGGACTGGGAAGATGTCAAACCCAGGATCGAGCAGTCGGTGCGCCAGCTGGATGAGATCCGTGTGGTTCTCTTCGAGCCCCGACCTGGGCGCGCTGATGTGACGGTTCGACCAAGCAAGAAGGTGCCGAACATGACCCCTGGTCGAGCTGCCCTCATCGGGTTGATGGAGCGGTACCTGGCTGGACTATTAGATCCGTTCGTCACTCTAATCGAAGTCCATAAGCTGATGTACTTCATGCAGGAAGCGGGCGAGAAACTGAGGCTGAGTTTCAAACAAGCTCACTACGGCCCCTATGCAGAGAAGCTCCGCCACGTCCTTCGAGACATTGAGGGGCACTATGTGAGTGGGTACGGAGACGGAGGTGACGCCCCTGACAAGAGGCTTGAGCTTTTGGAGGGGGCCATCGAGAAGGCACATGCAGTTCTCGATGAGCAGTGCAGTACGAAGGATCGCTTTCAGCGTGTCGCCCATCTTGTCGAAGGCTTCGAGTCACCATTCGGACTAGAGCTGCTTGCGACGGTTCACTGGTTAATCGCTAAGCGGGGGATCCGAGGCACTTCGCAGCTTGTCGAATCGACACACGCGTGGGGACCTCGCAAGGCCATGTTTAGCGAGCGACAGATTCTCCTAGCGCGACAGATTCTAATCGACCAAGGCTGGGTCACCGTCGGTGATGCGAACGGATCGAACTGAGCCGCATGCCTCAGCGAGTGAACGTCAACCCCGAGATGCTGAGATGGGCCTGTGAGCGCAGCGGGCTCGGCGTCCAGGCGTTCACGAAGAAGCTCCCTAGGCTCGACAGATGGCTGGAGGGTGATGGGCAGCCCACCTTGAAGCAGCTCGAAACGCTGGCGCGGGTCACACACACACCGGTTGGTTACCTCTTCCTGAGGAAGCCACCCGAGGAGCTAGTTCCGATCCCCGACTTCCGAACCGTCGGTGCACGCGGAGCCGAGAGGCCGAGTCCCGATCTGCTCGACACGATCTACCTCTGTCAGCAGAGGCAGGAGTGGTACCGCAACCATGCCCGGATGAGTGGTGAGGAACCACGAGACTTCGTAGGTGTGAGCCGGGTGGGCGATGAGGTCGTTGAGGCCGCTGAACGGATTCGAGAACGCCTGGGCTTCAGCATCGAGGAAAGAGGCGAGCTTCCGACTTGGACGGCCGCGTTGCGCCGATTCGTCGAGCAGGCCGAGGAGGCCGGCGTGCTCGTGATGATCAACGGTGTCGTCGGTACCAACAACCACCGGCCCCTTGATGTGCAAGAGTTTCGGGGATTCGCGCTCGCCGACTCCTTCGCCCCACTGGTCTTCATCAACGGCAAGGACACCAAGTCCGCTCAGATGTTCACGCTCGCCCATGAGCTGGCGCATCTTTGGGCTGGTGAATCGGCGCTGTCTGATGTCGAACCCGTGAGCGCTCCGAGTCACCAGGTCGAGATCTGGTGCAATCAGGTCGCTGCCGAGCTGCTGGTTCCTCTGGAAGCCATGAAGCGAGAGCACGACCCGGAGGGCGATCTTCGAGAGGAGATCGATCGCCTCGCCCGGCACTTCAAGGTCAGCACGCTCGTCATCATTCGACGAATGCACGATGTCGGCGGGCTGACTCGAGACGAGATGTGGGCCGCCTATCGCGCCGAGCTGGAATGGCTGAAGGAGAAGAACGTCAAGAAGAGCAACGGAGGTGGAGACTTCCACCTCACGCAGGCCGTTCGGGTCAGTCGGCGTTTCGCCCGGGCCCTGGTCGTGAGCACGTTCGAAGGCCGCTCCTCGTTCACCGAGGCGTTCCGCCTGCTTGGAATCAAGAAGACCGAGACGCTCCGCCAGTTCGGCCGGAGGCTGGGAGTCGAAGTCTGATGGCCTACCTTCTGGACGCGAACGTCTTCATCGCTGCCAAGAACCTTCACTACGGATTCGACTTCTGTCCCGCCTTCTGGCAATGGCTCGAAGAGCAGAACAGCCAGAAGAAGGTCTTCAGCATCGAGCGAGTTGGAGATGAGGTCCTGGGCGGTGAGGACGAACTCTCGGACTGGGCAAAAGCAAGGGGAGCCGATTTCTTCCTGCGGCCGGACGCCACGGTCTTTCCGGCGCTCGGGACTGTCAGTGAATGGGTGAGCGGGCAGGATTATCGTCCGGCAGCGATCAACACCTTCCTTCAGGTGGCAGATTACTACCTCGTCGCTCACGCTTTGGCCGGCCAACACGTCGTCGTGACTCACGAGGTCGCCAGGGATTCGAAGGCGAGGATCAAGATCCCGAACGTGTGTATCGGGCTGGAATTGAAGTGCATGAATCCCTACGAGATGCTGCGCCGTGAGAGGGCGCGTTTCGTGTTGGGGAGGCGATAGGGGGCAGGGAGCTGACATGAGAGTTGCAGGCAGGGCTTGGAGATTCTCGGAGCTTGCGTTTTGGGGAGTGGTTGCATGAAAGCGGACGAGGACGCAACTCGTCTCACCTCGCTAGAAGTCCGCGAGCGCCTCGTCCAAGCACTCGAGCTGGATTTGGTCGGGCCTTGGCCAGGACATGCGCTCGAGCAAGAGATGCTGCCGGGCTGGGTGCGGCCTTCGACCTGGTACCTGACCGGCTTCCTGATCCCGACCGGTACGCCGCCTGAGCATCGCGACGATGGCGAATCCGATGAGGAGATCGACGAGATCCAGCCGTCCGCTGGCGACCAGGAAGAGAGCACCGAGGACCGCAAGGCCGCCAAGAAGGGGTTCTTCCCTTCCTCGATGGGACTGAGCTTCCTTGTCTCTTCCGAGACCCGTGCGCTCTCCATCGAAGTGACCTGGGGGGACTATCACACCGGCGAGACGACCGAGAAGAGTGAGAAGAAGCCCGTCTGGGAGCGTCAACCGCGGCGGGAGAGGGTCGAGGTGACGCTCGAGGGCGACGCCGAGAAGCCGCGGGTATTCTCCGTGCCGAACTCCGGCGGGCTCGAGCTGCAGGTCGCCGAGCGGACGATCTCGGCTGACGAGTTGCACGAGTTCCTGGCCCCGGGGACCCGCTCGGTCTCAGTCTTTTTGGTGAATCACCGGACGCCACCGGAAGAGAGCCTGGATGCCGCCTTCGTGTTTCAGCCTCGCCTCGAGGTCCGCAGCGACCTGCCCTTCGTGGCTCGTCCCGACCTGCGGGGAGCTCAGGCCCGGGAGTGGGACGAGCAGGTGGCCGACTTGCACTACGCTGATGTTCCCGAGTACGCGACCGGCCATGGGGTGTCGGTCGAGTGGACGTCTGTCGATTCGAACTGCCGAGAGCTTCGGACCTCCTGGATCCCGAGCGCCGAAGTCGAAAAGACCGACACCGCCAAGATCGAGGGTGTCGTCCTCTCCATGGATGACCTCGGCCGGCTCGAGAGTGGAAGCGCGGCAAGAGCAGCTCTGCATCCGCTCGTCGAGCAGTATCGAGCTTGGATCGAGCAGAACCGAACCGCTTGGCAGTCGAAGTCTGGTCGCCGCAGCGACACCGCGGAGCAGCTTCTCAACCTGGCCGAACACGCCGCCGAACGGATCGAGCGCGGCATCGAGGTCCTGTCCGAACGCGAGGACGCCCTCGACGCTTTCCGAGTCGCGAACCGCGCCGTCTCCAGGGCTCTGAAAAAGCGCCTCGGGATCGACTCGCCCGCCTGGAGAGCGTTCCAGCTCGCCTTCCTCCTGTTGAACTTGCCGGGGATGGCGGATCCGACGGAGCCCCAGCGCGATACCGTCGATCTCCTCTTCTTCCCGACCGGTGGTGGAAAGACCGAGGCCTATCTCGGCCTCGCCGCCTTCGCGATGGTCCTGCGGAGGCTGCAGCATCCGGGGCTCACCGGGTCCGGCGTCAGCGTGATCATGCGCTACACCCTGCGCCTCCTGACCCTCGACCAACTGGGGCGTGCGGCTGGGCTCGTCTGCGCCCTCGAGCTGGAGCGGGAGAAGGGCACGGCGAAGTACGGCAAATGGCCCTTCGAGATCGGCCTCTGGGTGGGGAAGGCGGCGACTCCGAACGAACTGGGTAAGAAGGGGGACACGCGTTCGAATTCGGCCCGGACGAAGGTCCGACAGTTCAAGAACGACCCGAGGTTCAAGCCCTCACCGATCCCGCTCGAGAACTGCCCCTGGTGCAACGAGCGCTTCGAGCCGGAGTCCTTCCACCTGCTCCCGAATGACGACCAACCGAAAGAGCTGCGCATCGTCTGCACGAACTTCGAGTGCGACTTCTCGGGCGATCGAGCGCTCCCGATCCAGGCCGTCGACGAGCCGATCTATCGCCGGTTGCCTGCGTTCCTGATTGCGACCGTCGACAAGTTCGCTTCGCTCCCCTGGGTGGGCCCCTCGGGGGCTCTCCTCGGGGGTGCCGAGCGCTACGACTCGCAGGGGTTCTACGGAGCAGCCGAGAGCGGTGGCAAGAGACTCGAGCAGCCGTTGCCGCCGCCCGATCTCATCATTCAGGACGAGCTGCACCTGATCTCGGGGCCGCTTGGCACGATGGCCGGTCTTTACGAGACGGCGATCGAAGCGCTTTGTATTCGCGAGATCGACGGGCGCAAGGTGCGACCCAAGATCGTGGCCTCCACAGCGACCGTTCGAAAGGCACAGGATCAGATCCAGGCGCTCTTCGGTCGCGCCTCGACGCAGATCTTCCCGCCCCCGGGACCCAACCGACGAGACTCCTTCTTCGCCCAGACGCGGCCCTCCAACGAGAAGCCCGCTCGCCGGTACGTCGGCGTGGCCGCCCAAGGCAAGAACCCCAAGGTCGCCTTTCGAAGGACCTGGTTGGCGCTCATGGGGGCGGCCCAGAAGGCCTACCTCGAGGCGGATGGCGAACGCAACGAGCGCAACCCAGCGGATCCCTACATGACGGCGCTCGGCTACTTCAACAGCCTGCGCGAGCTGGGCGGCAGTCGGCGAATCCTCGAAGAGGAGGTCCAGAACACGATCAAGGAGTACGGGGCCCGCAAGCGAATCGGCGAAGAGCGAGGCCTCTTCCGAGATCGCAAGTCCTTTACCAACGTCGTCGAGCTGACGTCCCGTGTGTCGACCGACCAAGTGGCCGAGGCGAGGCGGCGCCTCGAGTGCCCGTACCGGAACCGGGAGCAGCGCGTCGATTGTGCGATCGCGACTAACATGATCTCGGTCGGTCTCGACATCCCGCGATTGGGCTTGATGGTCGTGCAGGGCCAGCCGAAGTCGCACTCCGAGTACATCCAGGCGACGAGTCGTGTGGGGCGCGATGACCAAAGACCGGGTCTGGTGGTGACGCTGTTGAACATCCACAAGCCTCGCGACCGCTCCCACTACGAGCGGTTCCGACACTACCACGAGACCTTCTACCGCTCGGTGGAAGTCTCGAGCGTCACACCCTTCTCAGCCCGGGCCTTGGACCGCGGTTTCGCCGGAGCGCTCGTCGCGTTTGCTCGCCACGTTCAACCAGAGCTGACGCCTCCGGACGGAGTCGAAGGGTTGTCCAAGGTGCGGGGAGCGCTGCAGGAGAAGATCCTGGCGGCCTTCATCGACCGTCTCGAGTCGCAGTCTTTGGACGAGGAGGATCGTCAGGAGAGAACGCGAAGTGTCCGTAACCGTGTGGTGAGCCTGCTCGATTCCTGGAAGACGGTGGTCGATTCGTACACCGAC
Source organism: Planctomycetota bacterium (assembly GCA_029260795.1). Classification (GTDB taxonomy): domain Bacteria; phylum Planctomycetota; class OFTM77; order OFTM77; family OFTM77; genus OFTM77. The sequence goes on from JAJDCO010000074.1 coordinate 26,132, forward strand.
GTCGGGGTCAGCGTGAAGTACCAGAAGTACGAAGGCACTGGGGACCAGCCGTTGTTGAGGGAGATGCTCGATCGGCAGTTCGATTCGGATCACCATGCCAAGTTCCGGGCGAACCGCTCGCTGCGTGACGTCGAGCCCGAGGTGAGTCTCTTTCTCCGGGACCCCTACGGAACGCAGGAGGATGACTCATGAGGCGGCGAGCGCATGGGCAGATCCGCCGAAGCCAGGTGATTACCACCTACGGCCCAGGAGCCTTGATCGATCTTCCGCGGGACTCCGGCATCATGGGTGGCCTGGACCATTGGCCGAAGGTGTCCGACCTCGAAGAGATCATTGAGCCGAGACTGGCTCGCAAGCTCTGGATGCTGACCGACGTTGCTTCTCCCAAGCTGTATGCGCCTCCGGCAGCCACCGACAATCCCCAGGAGACTCCCAAGGGGATCACGGTGTGGCGGTTCCCCGAGTGGTACGTGGTCCGCGAAGCTCCGAGCGGAGACAAGCGAACGCGTGCGCGGAGGTTGGTCCACCGGAAGAAGCTCGATGAGAAGCGTCGCTACGAAGGGCGAGAGGTCATCCCGACCCGATTCGTCCGGGCGTGTCCTCGGGGACACGTCGACGACCTTGATTGGTATGGATTCGTCCACCTGGACGGGAAGAAGTGCAAGCGGCAGCTCTGGCTCGAGGAAAGGGGCACGAGCGGCGACCTCGGTGATCTGACGGTGCGTTGTGAGTGCGGCGCCCCTCCGCGCGGAATGCAGGAAGCCGGGGCGTTGGGGATGATCCCACTCGGCCACTGCGAGGGACGGCGACCGTGGCTAGGGCCCTACTCGAAAGAAGAGTGTGGCCTGCCCAGCCGGCTCCTCATTCGGACGGCCTCCAACGCCTACTTCCCGCAGGTGTACAGCGTCCTGTCGCTCCCGGACCGTGGTTCGGGTCTTCAGCAAATCGTCGAGGAGCTCTGGGACGATCTGCAGATCGTGACCGGGATCGAGATCCTAGCGGCGCTCAAGACCAAGCCTCGGGTGCACGAGAAGCTCTCACCGTTCGAGGATCAGGAAGTCCTCGATGCCATCGAGCAAAGGAAGTCCGGCCGCACCGAGGAGCGGCCCGTCAAGGAAGTCGAGCTGGAGGCGATTCTGGCGGCGCCGGAGGGCTACGGCGATGACGTCCCGACCAAAGAGGACTTTCACGCCCGGCGACTGCCTCCCAAGGCCTGGCGGAAGACCGGCCGCTTCAAAGGTGTCGAGAGCGTTATCCAGCTGCACCGGCTGCGGGAAGTGCTGGCCCTGGTCGGGTTCAGCCGTCTCGAGGCAGTCGTTCCGGGCATCGACGGAGAGTTCGATAGCGATGTCGAGAGAGCGTCGCTCGCCCAAGAGCCCGAATGGTTCCCGGCGGTCGAGAACCGAGGCGAAGGCATCTTCGTCCAGCTCGACGCGGGGAAGGTGAAGGAGTGGCTCAAGCGTCCGGCGGTCAAGGAGCGCATCGATGACCTGAGTGCCGGCTTGAAGCGTTGGAACGAGGATCGCGGTAAGAAGTCCGACAAGGCCAAACGCAAGGATCCGGGGGGACCCTACGTCCTTCTCCACACGCTCTCACACTTGCTCATCGAGTCAATGTCGATGCGATGCGGCTATCCCGCCAGCTCGATCCGAGAGCGCATTTACGCCGACATGAATGGCGAGCGTTTCGGCATCTTGCTCTACACAGGATCGCCCGACTCCGAAGGCACCTTGGGCGGACTCGTTCAGGAAGCTCGGAACATCGAGCTCCACCTCGCCCACGCACTACGAAGCGGGGCACTCTGCTCCAACGATCCTATCTGTGCTCAGCACGATCCCGGAAGGAGTCTCGAGAACCGCTTCCTGCAAGGAGCCGCCTGCCACGGCTGTGCCCTCATCGCCGAGACATCGTGCGAGATGCGAAACGACTTCCTCGATCGCGCCTTGGTCGTCCCCGTACTCGGTAACCGGGGAGCGGCCTTCTTCGAGGCAGCGGAATGAGCGATGCCCTCTTCGATCTCCCATCCCACCTCCGAAGGCGCCTCGCCAGCGCCCTCGAGTCCGGCTCTCTCCGCTCTCCCTACACCGAGACCGCGATCCGAGTGGCAATCAATAGCGCCGAGGGCCTCGAGATCGTCGCGGACTCTCTGAAGGAGCTGGAGAAGCAAGGCGTCGCCGGACGAGGTGCTGCTGCCTGGATCCGAGCCGTCGAAAAGGCAAGGTCCCGCACCCCGATGCCCGACCTCGTCTGGACAGGCCCCGAAGTCCCGGGAGTCCACGCCCGCGACACGTACCAGGTTTTCGAAGAGCTCCTCGGAGGCGCCGAGCATTCCATCTGGGCGAGCACGTATCTCTACTACGACGCCCCAAAAGCGTTCCAAACCCTCGCCCGCCGCATGGACGAGCGCCCCGAGCTGAAGGTCACCCTGTTCCTGAACATCCGCCGCCACAAGAACGATACCTCGGCCCCGGACGAGATCGTCCGTCGCTTCAAAGACCGCTTCTGGAACGAATGGCCCGGCAACCGCCACCCCAGAGTCTTCTACGACCCCCGCTCCCTAGCCCCCGACGGCGAGACGAGCGTCCTCCACGCCAAAGCCATCGTCGCCGACGAGCGCTGGGTCTTCATCACCTCGGCCAACTTCACCGAGGCGGCGCAGAAGCGGAACATCGAGCTGGGGGTGCTTTTTCAGGACCCGCCCCTTGCCGTAAGCCTGATTCTTCAGTTCACCGCAATGCTAGAGCAGAGGGTTGTTGAGTCGGTTCCTCCGAAATCAAGGTGAGAATCTCCATCCACCGAATCAGATGAGGCTGAGGCCACCGAAAATGGAAGAAATCACTCTTCATGACGACGGTTAAGTTTCGGTGAACTCGTCGCGCGCTTGTGCTCACCTCAGCGGCGATCTCGCAGAAACCTCGCACTGGCGGGGTGGCTTACTCCCTCGCCCTGGCGTCCCGCACCAATGAAGTCCCGCAAGCGATAGAAAAGGCGATCGCGCTTCACTGCTATCGACAGGGGAGGTGGCTTGCTTGCTCGGCACGCTTCGGGTAGGGGGGGGGAAGGGTACGGATTACGCTCTATGAGGGGTAAAGAGATGCCAGGAGGAAAGAAGCCTCGAAGCGACCTTCGCCTTTCCGGGGATCGGCCAATTGAGAAACCAGAGCAAGACTGCCTCGGTTACGCGACGTTCGCGGAAGGTATCGCGAAGGCTCTGGCGGAAACCTCTCGGTCGGACGAAGTTGTCGTGGCGATCTATGGAAAGTGGGGATCTGGCAAGACCTCGGTGCTGAACCTCATTGAACACCATCTTCTGCGAATCGGTAAGCGTAGAAGTCGGAACTGGATAATCACCGTCCGGTTTAATCCCTGGTGGTTTTCGGGACGTGAAGATCTTGCGAGGCAGTTCTTCGAGAATCTCGGTGCTCAGTTTCAGAATGCGAAAGACGACAACATCAAGAAGGCGAAGGTCATTACTTCAAAAGTCGGTCATGCTTTGTCTGTTGCATCCTCGGGGCCGATGAAACACCTGGGGCAAGTTCTGAAACTGATCAGCGACCAACCTACGCCCTCTGTTCAGGAGCTCAAGGCTGAGTTGGCCGAGAAGCTCCTTGAGAGTCCAACCCGGACAATCGTGCTCATTGATGATGTCGACCGGATCACGGGCTCTGAATTGGTCGAGTTATTCGCAGTCATAAAGGGACTCGCTGACCTTCCGAGGGTTTCATACGTCTTGGCGATGGAGAGAGGCATCGCTGAGAAGCAGCTGAGTGGTTCGCTTGATCTAGATGACGGCGGCCGCTTCCTCGAGAAGATCGTTCAGTTACCATTCGATTTACCTTTGCCGGACGCGGACAGCCTCTTGCGAATGCTGGACGAAAGACTGGCCTTATTGGTCCGAGAGACACCGGATGACCTCTTCGATTCCTATCGATGGAGCATTCTGCGTCGACATCTTGCGGCTTGGATCGCGACGCCGCGCGACCTGTTTCGCATCGTCAATGCTCTCTGCTTCACGTACCCTCCGGTTCGAAGCGAGGTGGCTTTTCCAGACTTTTTCGCGATCGAGATGCTGAGGCTCTTTCAGCCGGAAGTTTACGATCTTATTCGTAAGAACCCGCAGCGCTTCGCTGGCGAGTTATACCAAGGGTACGGTCTGCGAGGTGAGGAGGGTTCAGGGGAGCGGGATTTCCACAAGGCGTGGGTGTCTCGGGTGGCTGAGGCGGGGCAGGGCACGGTCACGGCTGTCGTAGCCGAGTTGTTTCCGCGGGTCGCTCGGTGGTTTGATATTGTAATCATCAACCCCGTAGGTGACTGGGGACGCAAGCGGCTAGTTTGCAGCGAAGAGTGCTTTGACGTCTACTTCCGATACTCGGTGCCCGAAAGTGGTTACTCTCGCAATGTTATGTTGAGCTATATCAGTGCTCTAGAGGAAGAGCCTCAGAGCTTCTGTGAAGAGCTGTTGTTGCTCTCCACCAAACGAGACAGTCGAGGCGCATCGCGACTTTCCGATGTCATTGGCCATCTTATCCGGAATTATCTGGAACGTACTGGGGAGGAGACTCGGAGGGCTTTCTGTCATGCGCTGTTGAGTGTAGGCGACGAGCTGGTCGCCGCCGAAAGAATTGCTCCTGGCCCTCTTGAGCAGCCGCTCTGGATGAGTTTGAAGGTAGCTCTCCTGCGGGTCATCAGGAGTGTGGATGAGCAGGCGCGGCATGAGTTCATAGCGAATCTGGTCGCCGATGCCCAGTCGGTCGGGATCATGTCAGCCCTCGTTCGAGAGTTCGTATCCTTCGGAGCGAGGGAATCGGAAGTTCCTCCACTGCTCACTGACGATACGCAGAAGCAGGTCCTTGGTCGGCAGGCGGTTGATCGCATCAAGCAGTCGGCCGACGACGGTTCCCTCCAGGCCTGTCCACTGCTGCTTAACGCCCTGTTCTTGTGGGGTGACTTCGAGGAGTCTGGGCCCGTGAGCTGGGTTAGGGGAGTTGCGTCTCGAGACGATGGGATGATGGCGATACTTAGGTCGACTGTGTACATCACTTTCGATGAATCGGCTCGACCAATTCCAACCTTTGAAATCCAGTCTTTGACACGGTTTCTTGACCTTGAGGAGGTGGAGGCAAGGGTGCGGCGGCTCCTGCAGGATAGTGCTGACGATGCCGATGACAGCGAGCTTCTTGGTGCGTTCCTAAACGCGGTCGCGAGTGATGGGTCGTGAGGAACATGAGCGGCCTTTTTGCGACTACCGGACTTGTACCGAATCTGCTCCGCAATACCGTCACAAGTCATTATTTCACGTGAACCGCTGAGACGCTTTGCGAAGGCACCGGATTCCGATAAGACCGCTCGAAAGAGCGAGACATCCCAAGCAAGGAGCGAGCAAGAATCAAATCGCTTGCTGCAGAATAGGAGATGAGAGATGGATTGCTGCGAGATGATTTCATGGTTAAGGGACTGGGGCAAGGCGATTGAAAAAGGGGATGTTTCCGTCGTCGCCAAGGCAGGTTCAGTCGAAGTCTTCATGACGGCAAATCGGCTAAAGGAAATCGCGGGTTTTCTCGCGCGCTGTGAGGAGGCTTGGTACTCCGTTCGGAGATGGCTTGACGATGTGGAGGAGTGGAAGGACGGGTCGCTTGCAAGTTCATCTTCGGACTACATGGTCGCTGCGGAACGCGAGCGGATCCAGGCGATGGTGCTTAGAAATATGGCTCTCCTAACTACCGAGTGGGTGCCGGAAGCGCGTCCGGCCGCTCTCGAAGGGGCTTTCGGCTTCCTTGAGAGGGGGCGCGCGCTGAAACGCTCCCTCGGCGTCGGGCTCAGGAGCTGCCGGGGCGAGCCCTGCGCACCCTCGCCGCCGCCGTCGGCCCCAGTCGCAAGCTCCTTCAGGGCGCGACCGACGCCGACGGCGAGGGAGCTCCGGGGTGCAAGGCGCTCGTGGGCTTAAACTTGCGGAGAGGACGTGGAGTCGCGACGTCGCAGACTGCA
>JAJDCO010000075.1 GCA_029260795.1 Planctomycetota bacterium
CCTCGAGATCGATTCCCTCGACAACGGTCTTGCTCAGCCCGAGCATCCGGCGAATCATGGTGGTCGCGCGCATGAGTCTTGTCTCCTGTATGTTGTTGTGAACACACAGAAGAGCGCAGGACTCGTGCGCGTTCCACCCTCCTCTCCGTCTCTTCTCCGAACAACGCACCAGCCTTCGAGCCACCTGCCCGGAGCTCCCTCGCCGTCGGCGTCGGTCGCGCCCGCAAGGAGCCTGCGACTGGGGCCGACGACGGCGGCGAGGGTGCGCAGGGCTCGCCTCGGCAGCTCCTGAACCCGAGGCCGAGGGAGCGTTACGTCCCGTCAACCCCGCTCACATAGCCGGAAGGACCTCCCACCGCGGCTTCCAGGCGTTCTGGCACCCACACGGCATTTAGGAGAGCCTTTTTTTTCGAGAGCAACACCCGGAGAGGGTTCCAGGCGAATGAACGAGCCCGACCGAGACGTCACGCAGCTTTTCGGCGCAATCGAACGTGGGGATCGGGATGCGAGCGATCAGCTCTTGGTCCTCGTCTACGACGAGCTGCGACGGCTGGCCCGCTCGCGCATGGCCAAGGAACCAGCCGGCCTCACGATCCAGCCGACCGCGCTGGTTCACGAGGCCTATCTCCGCCTGATCGGCGGCAGCCCGGTCCAATGGGATGACCGCGGTCACTTCTTCGCCGCAGCAGCGACCGCGATGCGGCGCATCCTCGTCGAACGTGCCCGCCGGTATCGGAGAGTCAAGCGAGGAGGAGGTCGCAAGAGAATCGACCTCGAGGACATGGACGTTGTCGCCGCCCCTGAATCGGTCGACCTGGTCGGTCTCGACCAATCCCTGAAAGCGCTGGAGGAGCGCGATCCACGAATGGCGCAGATCGTCATGCTCCGCTTCTTCGCCGGCCTCGGGGTCGAAGAGACCGCCGCCGCCCTCGACATCTCGCCGCGGACCGTCAAACGCGAATGGGCCCTCGCACGCGCCTGGCTCTTTCGTCAGATGGGCGGCGAAGATCTTCAGGAACATCCACGCCAGGAGTGATTCCGAGGATCCTCGCTCGGCCCCGAAGGTCGCCCTGGAGACGTCCCGGGCTCAATCCCAGTTCGAGGAAAGTCGCCGGGACCGCTCTCCACGGCTTGCTGGGGCCGAATCGAGCTCGCTGCCACGAAGATGGAGTGACCCCGGGGTGGATCTCGGATGGGGGGCGCCGGAGAGGTTCTCCTCGACGAGCTCCAAAAACTGGAACTTCGTGGCCCCGGTCCCGCGAAAGCCGCGCATTGGGTGGCGGTCGACAACAAACCACCAGCCCGAAATGGAGATCATCATGAACACGCGGAAAACCTTGGCGATCGCTACCCTGATTCTCGTGTCTCTCTTGGCGGATCGCCCCCTCCACGCCCAGCCAGAATTCCTCAGGGAGAGGAACCAAGTTCCGAACGAAACGGAGTATTTTCCTCTCGCTGTCGGATCTCGCTGGATCTATCGCACAAACGTCGGTCAGGACGTGACGATGGCCGTTGATCGAACGGAGATCATCAATGGAATCCGCTGCGCCCTCGTCACCTCCTCGTTCGGAACGACCGAGTGGTTGGGGTGGGATCGTGAGGGTTTCAAATGCTACATGACCGAGATGCCGGGTGTCCCGACCGACGCGTTTTCCTCGGTCATTCGTCTCAAGCGGCCGATCCAAAACCAGGCACGCTGGACTCAGGTGCTTCCGGGCGAGGGAACCTCTCGCTTCCAGCTCTCGGTTGTCGGCAGGCTCCAAGTCGGCGATCACAGCTTCGAGGATTGCGTCCGGGTCGTTGCCGAAATGACGTTCGAGGGAGCTCAGGCAACGTCGGAAACTCACTTCGCTCGGGGAGTTGGTGTTGTGAAGCAGAGTCTCTCGCAGGGTGGCCAGTCCTTCGTGATGGAGCTCGTTTCGTTCTCACCAGGAAGACCCGAAAGCCAATCCTCTTGGAAAGACCGCGAGAGCTTCGGCGAACCGGCGAGTCCTCTTCCCGGTGAGCCGAGTGACTTCGGATCGTCGAAGGAACTCAACCTGAGTGGCTTCGGGCCGCAGAACGGCTTCGGGCCGCAGAACGGCTTCGGGGCGCAGAATGGCTTCGGGGCGCAGAATGGCTTTGGGCGTCCGAATGGCTTTGGGCAACTCAACGGACGGCCGAGTGGAATCGAGCGACCAACTAGTTTCGAGCAGCCGAGTATCCGACCGAACCGATCCGATCGGCCGATCCCGCCGGAAATCGGCCTGAGAAACAACGCTCGGCCGGAGCGTGGACAGCAGAACGTCGCGGTCACGTTCGATCGCGCGATGTCGCTTCTCCAGACTGGCCGCGGACAGGATGTCCAGCAAGCTCGGGTTCTTCTCGAGCAATCGGCTCGCGCGGGTCTCGCCAGAGCACAGTTCGAGCTCGGAGTGATGTGCTTTAACGGTGAAGGTGGCCCGAGCGATCTCGTCTCGGCTTTCGTCTGGTATTCCGTCGCGAGCGAGCAGGGCTTCCGCGATGCCGCGATGTATCTCGATGACGTCGCCCGTGCCTTGAGGCCCGAACAGCTTCGAGAAGCGCAGAGGAGACTCCGGACGATCCGACGATAAGGCGATCACTCTTCCCGGCAGTGCACGCGCGAATGGAGCCACAGTCGGCCGGCGAGAAACGCGATCGATCGAGAGCCGGGCCGCGGCCGATCCCACCGGGTCGTCTCGCGGCCGACTCGATTTCGTTACCCTGAAACACGGTGTGCGGCACGAGTTCACGCTCAAGAGCTCGAAGAGCCCTTCGCCCGAAGCGCACGAGTCGTCCAAGACATTTCGCTATGTTTTGGAAACAGACGACTCCGTGCTCTTTATCTATTCAGGGCCAGCCTCGGCCGAGCTTGTCCTGCGCGCGAATCAAGATGTAGCGAGCGACCTCATACCAAGCTCCCGCTGCTCAGGGGCCGAACCGGAACCCGAAACGCAAGTGACGGGCCCCGAGCCACGAGGGTCTGACACCGATGCCGAGACCGATGCCGAATCCGATGCCGATGCCGAATCCGATGCCGAATCCGATGCCGAATCCGATGCCGAATCCGATGCCGAATCCGATGCCGATGCCGAGACCGATGCCGATGCCGATGCCGATGCCGAGACCGATGCCCGCCCACCTCGTCGACCGGGTCTTGCCGCGCGTGCCCGTCCGCCAATGGGTCCTCTCCCTTCCTTTTCGCATCCGGTTTCTTCTGGCCTACGACCCAAAGCTCTGCGCCGCCGCGCGCTCCCTCTTTCTCCGCACGATCTTGAGATTCCTGCGCCGCCGAGGCGAGGAACAAGGATTCTGCGACGGACGGTCCGGTGCCGTTAACGTCGTGCAACGCTTCGGCAGCACTCTCAATCTCAACGTCCACTTTCACGCCCTCATCCTCGATGGGGTCTTCACGCGCACCTCCCCCGATGAGCCGCCTGTCTTTCATGCCCTCCCGCCGCCGAGCGATGACGACATCGCCGATCTGACCGAAACGCTCCGACGCCGCATTCTCCGACTGCTCCATCGAAGAGGTCGACTCCGAGACGACGAGATCCTCGAAGGCAGCGAGCAAGACTCAGAGCCTCTCCTCGCCGCTTGCTACGCCGCCTCCATTCAGGGCCGGGTTGCCCTGGGAAAGGACGCTGGATCCGCCGTCCAACGCACAGGCAAAATCCCAGGTCTTTCCCCTGTCCATCCTGCAACAAGACGACGCTGCGCCCAGATCGGAGGATTCTCCCTCCACGCAGATGTCCGCATCGCGGCCCGCGATCGCCCTCGCCTTGAAAGGATCTGCAGATATGTGTTCCGCGGCCCCATCGCCCAGGACAGGCTCTTCCAAACGAAAGACGGCCGCGTCGAGTACGTCCTTCGGACTCCATTCAAAGACGGCACCCGCTCCGTCCTCTTCGAGCCCCTCCAGTTCATCGAAAAGCTCGCCGCTCTCGTCCCTCGGCCGCGTGCTCACCTCGTGACCTACCATGGCGTCCTCGCTCCCGCTGCCGAATGGCGGCAAGACATCGTCCCCACTCCAAACTCGCCAAGAACAGATTGTGCCCGTCCCAAAAAGATCCAAGCGTCAAACCCCATCCCACACAAGAGAAGGTACGAGTGGGCCGAGCTCATGCACCGGGTCTTCGAGATTCAAGTCCTCCTCTGTCCCCATTGCCAGGGCGAGCGCAAGGTCATCGCCACCATCAGTCAGCCCTCCGTCATCCGCGACATCCTCGTGTGCCTGGGCCTCGAAAGCTCACCACCTCGAATCCTCCCCCCGAGAGCACCCCCTCTCCAAGACCTCTTGCTCTTCCAAGACTGAGAGCACTCCACGGATCGGCATCCCTGAAGCCACGAGGAGGGACACACCCTCCGTCCGCCCTGTGGGCAAGAAAACGCCCAAACCGGCACCACGGAAACCCCCTCGCCACAATGAATCCCCTCGATCACGCCGCCGGCGGCCCGAAGCGAGGCCGCCCGATACCCCCAGGACGGGCGAAAACGCCGCTTGAATCGCTTATCCGCGAGGTCGCACTCGCACCGGGAGCCAGCGCCGAGCTTCGGCTCTCGATCCCCTACGGCTTGATCGAGGAAGCGGACGCTCTCTCTCTCCAGGGACTCGACTTCGAGGCGCGGCTGGCGGAAGCTCGTCGACATGCCACGGGGCGAAGGCGCCTACTACAACGCCCATCTCGTGCACTTGAAGATCGCCGACGTCAACTGGACCGACATCTCGCAGCCGGGGGCTCGGAGGCACTACCTCTGGAGACACTACGTCGCGTACGAGACGATGTGGCCGATCGGAGGTCCCCTCTTCCTCGCCCGGGACGACGTGGCGCGATTCTCCGAGTGGCTCTTTCACAACCTGGCTGCGGTGGTCCATCGAGATTGGCGAGTCGGCGTCGAGTCGCTCGACGGAGCTCCCTCGTGCGCGCCGGGTGACGGCGAGCGATGGCAGCTCATCCGCAGGATGTTCGTGAACGAGACGGGCGGCTACGACGGATCGGATCAGTCGCTGTTCCTCTTGCAGGCGATCCCTCGCTCTTGGCTTCGCCCTGGAAGCCGGCTGGCGATCAAGGACATGGGCACATGGCTCGGAGGAAAGGTCGACCTCGAAGCTCGGGTCGCCGACGACGGCACCTCGATCCAGGTCGACGTGAGGTTGGCAGGTCTGAAGGTCGCGCCCAAGGAGGTCTGGATGCACCTTCGATCCTTCGACGGCCGTCCTCTCGCCGCGGCGACGACCGGCGGCGGCGAGGCCGTGAGCTTGGCGGGCGACGATCGGATCGCGCTGCCCAGGGCGACGGATCAGGTTCTTCGGATCGTCGGGCACTTCTGAGGCTCTCGACTTCTCTGCTCAGCCGTCCGATCGTCGATCCCTGGGGAGATCCCACACGCTCGCGCCGCGGCTCGACGGAAGTGGCGGTCTTGCAGGGAAACGGGCACCGATGCCCTTGGCCAGGGCATTTCGACAGCGTACCATGACCTCCATCATGCGGGCGTACGACCCCATGCAACAGTGCCACCTCACGGCTCGACCGAAAACCCCGCTCGTCTTTCCGTCGCCGAGGTCTTGGACGTGCTCTTGTTGCGGTTCGACGTGGTCGAGCCGCTGCCGCACCTCTTGAAGACCAAGGAGCGACCGGTCCACGAGAGCATCGTCGGCTGGGTGCTCGTGGACTACAAGCTGGCGTATGTCGAGCAGAGCTGGCTGCGGGTGATCGAAACGAGGCCGCAGCGCGTCGACAAGCCCCGCCATCGGCTCTCGCGCGTCACCCGAAAGCTCGTCAAGAACCGCCTCCGCCCGGAGCACCGTCGTCGCGCCCACGAGGGCGCACGGCGGCAACGATCGCCAGCGACGCGCGCCGCCCGACGAGGTCCTTCACCGCCTCGAGGTTCAGCGGAAGCTCGCCGCAGCCGTGCTCGAGCTCGCCTCGCAGCCGGGCGGCGTCCTGCTCGATCCGCTCTTGGAGCTCCTTGAGAGCAGCCGAGAGCTCATCCGCACGGGCCGGTGAGGGCACGATCGCGGCGATGAGGACGCCGGTCGCCAGCAGCGATAGGGCTGGGTTTCGTCGCTGCATGGCACGCGTGTCTTCGTTTCTGGGGCGAGCGCGGGCTACTCGCCTTCCTTGGGTTCGCCAAGCCCGTAAGTCCTCACGAGGGCGTTCTTGAAGTCGTCGAAGGCGGTCGAGGCCATCGTGTTGTAGACCGCGGCGGCGTAGGCACCCAGAGACTGGCCCTCGTGGCCCGCACTGAAGGAGGTCGCGGGCTCGGCCATGAGTGTGAAGCAGTGGCCGGCTTCAGGATCGTCGACGAGCGGCGCCTGTCCCTCGGGGAGCTGGATGGAGCACTCGAATCCCATGGCGATGCCCACGAACAACGTCCGCTCCGCCATCGGCAGCTTTTCCTCGCTCTGGGAGGAGTAGATCGCGCCCGTTCCCACGACCTTGTAACGCACGAGAAACCTCGGTTGGTTGCGGGTCTTCTCGGGTGGCGCTTCGCGCAGCTCGAACAGGTCACCGACCACCGCCCGCAGCGCTTGGTTCATGCGACGCACGACCAAGCCTTGTCGCTGCACGTTGAGCTCCGCGGTGAAGGCCGGCGAGACCGGGATGACTCGCTTGGCGCCCGTCTCTTGCTTGATCGCCCGTTCGATCTCTTGTCCTTGGAGGCCCTCGACCGGGAGGAAGCACACCGGAACCACCATCGTCTCTACGTCCGTATCGCGCAGGTGTGCCAGGAGCGCCTTGATCCCCTCCGCCGACTCCGGGTCTGCCCTCTCGGCGGTTCCCGCGTAACGCTTCTCTGCCTCGCGATAGAGATCGCGCAGCGCCCCGCGGGACGCCTCGTCGTGCCTCCCGTCGGAGAACTCGAAGCGGAACGCCCGAAGGGACGTGGCGGTCCCGGACGCCACCGACTCGCTCAGGCGCGCGTCCTCGTAGGCCATGTCCGCGGCTGCGAGGTGCTCGGCGACAGGAGTAAACGTGTTCAGATACCAAGAGAGGTCCGGTTTGTTCTTCAACCACACGCCCTCGCTCCGGTCCCGGGTGCCCTTGAGCCGCCTCTGATACTCTTCGATCGCACCATGGAGAGCGTTGTGCCGATCCAGCTCGGCCAGTCGCCGACTCACTCGCTCCACTGCTGCCTCGTCAACCCGTTCCGCACACAGTCCGGGATGGTACATCTCCACAAACAGGATGTAGTCGCGAGCGCGCTGGGACTGCCTGGCTCGTTCGTCATCGCCGGCCACGCCCGTTCTCTCGGACCATTCGTCGACCGACAGGTGCATGGCCGTCCACCGGTAGCTCTCGGTGTTGCGCACGTTGAACACGCGACCGAGGAAGATCACGCCGCCGGTGAGGAGCGCAGCCAGGGTGGCGGCCAGGCCAAACCAGGCCAGCTTGAGCTTGAAGGTGCGCTTGGGGACATTGGATCGCTTGCGATCCCGGTGGAGACGAAAGGCGCCCACCAGCCCGGTGGTGAGAAAGAGAGAGCCCAGCGCTGTCGCCAACGTCAGGGGCGTGGTCTCGTTCGAGTCTGCGATCCAAGTCTCGCGCAAGAGGTAGTTCAGGACCAACACGAGCGGGATCGGCCCGATCAGTATGCGAATCACCTTCCAGGTGTAGGTCTCCACGGTTACCTCCCCGTTTCGGCTCGCCAGTCCGCCGAGGCTAGACGGGCGCGGGCTCCCCCAAGGCGACGAATGATCCGACTGCGAGCGGCCCAGCGCAAGGGCGCTCATGCCATTGGGACTGGAATGAACGAGAAGAGAAGCATAGGCAGTTCAAGCTGCGTTTTCCAGGGGTCAAGCGCGCATGCCGGGGGGCGATCGGCATCCCTGAAGCCACGAGGAGGGACACACCCTCCGTCCGCCCTGTGGGCAAGAAAACGCCCAAACCGGCACCACGGAAACCCCCTCGCCACAATGAATCCCCTCGATCACGCCCCCGGCAGCCCGAAGCGAGGCCGCCCGATACCGCCAGGACGGGCGAAAACGCCGCTTGAATCGCTTATCCGCGCGCACAGCCGTTCTTCGCAATGGAGTTCATCGATGGTCTACCGCTCATCGAGTCAGCACGGTCTCGCCATCTCGACTTGCGAGAGCGACTGCGACTCTTCGCAGAGATCTGCGATGCGGTCCATCACGCCCATCAGAAGGGAATCATCCACCGCGATCTCAAGCCGGACAACATCCTGGTCATCGAGGAGCCGGCGCAGGAGCCAGACTCCAAGAGTCTCGGTCGGCCGAAGGTGCTCGACTTCGGGGTCGCTCGGCTGACGGACTCGGACATCGTAGCGACGACGCTCCAGACCGCGGCGAGACAGATCATCGGAACGTTGTCCTACATGAGCCCCGAGCAAGTTCGCGGCGACTATCGAGAGCTGGACACGAGAAGCGACATCTACTCCTTGGGTGTGGTCCTTTGCGAGCTGCTCACCCAGACTCTCCCCTACGACCTGAGCCGACTCTCGATCGCCGAGGCGTGCCGAACAGGCTGTGAGGACGAGCCCCAGCGACCGAGTCGCATCGAGCCGGCCCTCCGCGGCGACATCGAGACGATCACATTGAAGGCTCTGGACAAAGAAAAGAGTCGACGCTACGCGTCCGCGGCTGCCTTGGCCGAGGACATCCAGCGGTACCTGGACGACGAGCCGATCTCCGCTCACCCCCCGAGCACGTTCTATCAGCTGCGGAAGTTCGCACGGCGCAACAGACCGCTCGTCGCTGGGATCGCGATCGCCTTCATCGCGCTCGTCGCGGCACTCTGGATCGCCATCGAGCTTGGCCTTCGCGAAGCGAATCAGGCCCGTATCGCGGAGACGAACCGCAAGACGGCTCTCCAGAACGCGGAGCTCGCCACCAATCGAGCCAACCGACTCAGCGTCCGAGCGGCTTCGTCCGCTCTCCAGTCGCACCAGATCGCGACGGCCGAGAGGTACCTGGACGAGATCCCCAGCGGGGAGCGGAACTGGGAGTGGTTTCACCTGTCGAGCCTTCGGGATCTTCGCATCGCCTCATTCGAGATGTTCATCGATCCGGAGAGCCAGGTCACCCGACCAGCCCAGCTCTACGGCATCGCCGTCGATTCTGGGAGAGGAAAGATCTACTGGACTGATCAGATCGGAAGGAGAATCCAGAGAGCAAACCTCGATGGCACGAATATCGAAGACCTTCTCCAGGTCGCAACGGGGTAGGTCGAGGCGGTCGAACTCGATCCGAAGAGGCGGAAGCTCTACTGGTCGGAGAGTCACGATCCGCTGCCCGCGGAGATCTGGAGCGCCAATCTCGATGGAGGTGATGCCGAGATTCTGGCCAAGCCAGAAGACACACACGTTTGGGCGTTCGCACTCGACCCTCAGACCGAGACCCTCTACTGGACCGGCTCGGGTGTTCATCGCCTTAGCATCGGCGAGAGCAAGGCGGAGATGCTCGCGCCGTTGAATACCGCCGAGCGTCGCTGGGGCTTGGCCATCGACGTGAACCAAAGAAACGTCTACTGGTCGGACCGGGAGCAAATCTGGCGACTGCCACTCGATGGCGGAGAGGCCCGTGAAATCCCGGCGATTCAGGCCATCGCACTTTCCGTCGATCCGGCGGCTGGAGAGATCTTCTGGAGTGTTTTCGAAGGGTTGTATTCCGTCCGACGTGCGCGCCTCGACGGGAGTCAAGAGAGAATGCTCCTCAGTGCCAGCTTGATCGGACCCTCCTCGCTCCACCTGGATGCGCCTTCCCGGCGACTGTACTGGATCGACTCCTGGGGAAACCGAGTTCTGCGGGCCAATCTCGACGGCGAGGAAGTGGAGATGATCCTGGGAACCTCAAGTGCAGTCACGTTTCGAGCGGACGGAACTCCCATCAGCGCGAGCGTCTCTGGCAGCGGACTCTCGATCAGGAGCATGAGAGAGGGCGCCTCCCTCGGAGAGATCGACTCGGGCTCGCCGCTGAAGTTTCCCTCATTGTCCCGGGGCGGCGATCTCGTCGCGGCCGTCACGGACGCGGATCGACAGATCATTCTCTTCGAGACGGCGAGTGGTCAGGAGACCTCTCGGCTTCCGCTCCGAGCCGATCACACCCTGGGCACTCAACTCTCGCCCGATGGGACGAAGATCGCCATCGGAACGCTTCATGACATCTCGATGATCGACGTACGATCCGGCCAAGTCCTCTGGAAACTTCCCTTCGACCGCTCGAACTCTCATTACCCGATGTGCTTCAGCGGCGATGGTACCCGGTTCTCGGCCTTCCTCTTCGGGAGAGAGATCTTCGTCCTCGACGCGATCACCGGCGAAACGACCGTTCGCCGAGTCGTGCCAGGGAAGGAGCAACCGATTATGGCACTCAGTCCGGACGGAAGGACCGTCGCCTACGTTTCCAACCATTCGAACGTTTCAATCGTCGATGTCGAATCATCCCAGGAGATCACGACTCTGGCGGGACGAGAACAGGTGACCACCATTGCCATTTCTCCGGATGGGAAGCTCTTGGCCGTTCTGTCAAAGAACTACTCAGGTTTCGACCTTCGGACCGTCCACGAGCTGAGCGATCTCTTGGTCGTCTGGGATCTCGAGACCGAACGGCCAATTCGAAGCTCTCGAGTCGCGCCGACCAACAGCGCATCCCTCGCCTTCAGTGCCGACGCCGAGAGGATCGCCATCGCCGATGGGACCCGATCTCAGCTCGTCGACATAAGGATGCAGCCGACTCTCGAGCTGCGCGGCAACACGAGCTATGTCTATTACGTCGCCTACAGCCCCGATGGAACGATGCTCGCCTCGGCCGCCTGGGATGGCACGGTGCGCCTTTGGGACCCATTGACCGGAGACTTGCTCGCAACCCTGAAGACCGGGCGGGCACACCCGCTCGACGCCGGACTCGGATTCACGCCCGACGGAGAGCAGGTAGTCTTCGGAGACCTCATGTGGAACGTCGCGACCGGCCAGAGGATCGAGAATGAAGTCGTCGCAGGAGATGAATACCCGCCGGACTTGTGGAGCGGATTCTGGAAGAAGGCGCGCGGGGGCACTCGCGGTCACAGAGCCGGAAACTTTGCCGGCGAGAACGCCGCGACGAGCTTCGATCACTCTCTCTTGGTGACGGTGAGCCGAGAGGGCGAAATCCTGATCTACGAGCTCCTCACGGGCCAACTGCGGAAGATCGTCCCGGAACGGGCGCGCCCGTTCTGGACCATCGCCGCCAGCCCGGACAACTCGAAGATCCTGACTTCCTGGGGCGAAGATAACATCGCCGTTTGGGACGCTGAAAGTGGCGCGCAGCTCGCCCTCCTCGAGGGGCATCAGGGTCCCGTCTACTCGGTCAACTACAGTCCCGATGGAACTCGCATCGTCTCGGCGAGCCGAGACCAGACGGTCATCGTCTGGGATGCCGAGTCCCTCGAGGCGGTCCTCGAGCTCACCGGCCCCAGGAACTACATCCACTCGGTCACCTTCAGTCCCGACGGAGAGCAAATCGCCGCCGGCTCCGGTGACTCGGTCATTTACATCTGGGACTCGGTGCGGCGCTCGGTCCGGTCTCGGCAGGCGGAGGAAGCTCGCCGACTGCGAGAGAGGATTGCGCCGCTCGTGAGCCAAATGCTCAGGGACCTCGAGGAACCGGCCCAGGTAGCAGAGCGCCTTCGCAAGGACGAAAGCCTGAGCGATGAGGAGCGTCGTGCAGCGTTGAGAGTCTTGCTTCGTCTGGCGACAGACTAGGGTGGGCCCGGCGAGAGGCTCTCTCGGATCAATCGCCAAATCCCACTCGCAGCGTCTCCGCTTCGGGGTTGTTGAGCGATTCGAGAACATGATACAGCGTCTCCAGCCCAATGCTCTCCTCAGGGTGATCGTCTCGGAAGGCTCGCGCGTAGCGCACGGCCTCGGAGAACAGCTGGCTGCGAATCGCCAGGTGCGCTTTGAGGAGATCCCTGACTTCCGCGGAGCACTCGGAGTCGATTCGCTGAAGCTGCTCTTCGAACCGGCTCGCCTCGTCTCGAGAGGCGATTTCAAAGGAGAGCGACGAGGTCGACTCCTCGCGCGATTCGAAGCGCGCAACGACGAACCAGAGATACTGCTTACCGGCAGATAAAGGAGGCTCCTCCGGCGGAAGACTCAGAGAGCTTCCTGTCGCAGTTTCCTTCCAGACCGGCGCACCATCCGCGGAGAAGAGGTGGACCTCGTAGCTGGAAGCCGCCGAAGCCTCACCCCAGACGAAGGTCGGGCGCTCATCGAGCAGCCGATGAACCGGAGACCGCAGGCTGAAGGTTCCACGGTCGCGATCGGAGAGAGGGGAGCGCCGCTCCTCCTTCGTGAGCGGCACGAAGCTCCCAAAGAGCTCGGGCAGGTCTCGACGAAGCTCGTGCCCAGAAGCGAAGAGGCGTTCCTCGATCGTCCCCAGAGACCCTCCGAACCAGCGGCGCAGCATGCCCGTATTGAAGAGTGCGAAGCCGACCGCCAGGAGAAGCAAACTCGCAGCGAGCGCGAGTGGGATGCGAAAACGATCGATGGTCCGGGGGCGAGGAGTACCGGTCGAAGCAACTCCTCCACCCACCAAGTTCGGCTCCTGGTTTTCAGGCACTTCTCGAACGAGCTCGGCGACACGGTCGCGGCAGGTGACGCAGGAGACGAGATGTTCCTCGAGCCGAGCTCGCTCCGTTGAGAGCAAGTCTCCACTCACCAGAGACGCGATCGCATTGACGTCGAGGCAGGACGTGGGCGACGGATCGGCACTGCTCGCCAGAAGGCCCTCG
This sequence comes from Planctomycetota bacterium, assembly GCA_029260795.1. GTDB lineage: Bacteria > Planctomycetota > OFTM77 > OFTM77 > OFTM77 > OFTM77. Next base: position 12,735 of record JAJDCO010000075.1, read on the forward strand.
AGAAACGGGCTCATCTCGGGATCTGGGTCTTGTCGGCTTGATTCTCTCACGATCGCATACCTCAGCTATCGATGGTCGTCGAGACGAGTCGAATCTTGCAGCAAATTGTGAAGATCCTCGCGGACGCGATCCCAAAGATGCTGACGGTCCAACGCCTCATCGGCAGCTGGCTGTACTGCAAGAATGGCCTCCTGGAGCTTTTCGATGGCTCGACTCAGAGTCCGGCTGACTCGCGTTTCGCTCACGCCGAGCAATTGGGCAATCTGGACCTGGCGCAGACCGTTTCGGTATTTGTAGGAGAGGGCGAGCGCCTCGCGGTCCTCGAGAAGATCCCATGCCGCCCGCAGGGTTTCGGCGATCCTCTTCGCCGACTCGGAATCCATCGTGAGCTCTGCAGGGTCGTCGGGCTGCGAAAAGGACCCGGGGCGCCCGTCGTCGCCAATCTCTGGAGTCCGGTCGCCAAAGGTGGTGACCTTTCGCCGTCGAGCCTCGTCCGCTGATCGCTTGATAAGGATGGTCGCCAGCCATGCGAAGAGCTTGCCCGCGCCGTCATAGGCGCCGAGTCGGGTTCGAGACGAGCCATTCGCGGGGGCGAGAGAGAGATCGCCCCAGAGATTCGCGACGAGATCCTCGGCCTCACTGGGTGCTCCCCCCCGGCGTCGAGCAAGGGCGACGAGCCCCTTGGTGTATTGTGCGACCAAAGTCTCCCAAGCGCGAGAGACGCCAGCATCGCAGGCCGCGCAAAGAAAGACATCCGACTCATGCGTTCTCTGCACGAGCTCAGGGAACCTCTCGCCGAGATCATCCAACCCCAGCCGATGCGCACGGCGATAGACCGACCGAGTCAGGGCCGCAGCGAAGGGCTCATAGGTCAATGCGATCGAGCTCCATGCCGATCGGCCTTCGACATAGGCGAGGCGCAAGAGGGCCGTGTGCTTCTTGATCAGTTCCTGAAGCACGCAATCGTCAAGGTTGAGGTCTCTTGTGTTCAGATGAACAGCCTCATCACTCCGTTGGGCTCCTCGAATCGCTACACTTCCGCCTCTGAGGCTATTTTTTTCGGGCTCGGGGCGCAAGATCTCGCGTACGCGTACGACTATGGGACGAACCATCTCTGCGGGGACGAACGAATTCTCACAGTCCCGAATCCTTGGACCAAGGCAACTCGAGGAGGCCTGATGTCATCCCAGCAACTCAACCGAGCATCTCTCGCACTCGCGTTTTGCATTCCAGCGCTCGCCCTGCTCCAGGACGCCCGCGGCCAGAAGCTGAATCGGACCCCCGCGAAGGGACACTGGGAGTTCACGAAGGTCATTGATGAGGCCACACCGGTACCCGGCGGCACCGGCACCTTCGCGGAGTTCTGGCCGCCTTCCTTCGACGGGGAGAGCGTCGCGTTCTCGAGCAAGGGAACAGGTGGAGAAGGTGGAATCTACAAAGCCCGACCGGGCTCAGTCGATGTCGTGGCCGACAAAGGGACTCCAATCCCGGGCACGCCTCCCGGGGTTCTCTTCACGAACTTCGGCGTGTATCCATCCATCGACCAGGGACAGGTCGCGTTCACGGGCACGACCAAAAACTTTCCGCTGGGAGGAATCTACCTTGGCTCAGGGGAAAGTCTCGGGATCGTCGTTGATGTGAACACACCGATCCCGGGGGGATCAGGCAACAATTTTTGGTTCGGTTGGACCAGCGAGCCGATTCTCGAGGGCGGTCAAGTCGCATTCAAAGGAGGTCACTCCATCTATGGTGATCCCGGGATCTACCTTTGGGATGGCACGAGTGTCAACATCGTCGCCAACAGGAACACTCCGGTCCCCGGCGGCGCGGGCAACTTCACAGACTTCCAGTGGCATAACAAGCCCGCCCTCGATCGTGGCCGAGTTGCATTCATCGGCTACGACTCTTCGACGTTCAACGGCGTCTACCTCTCGGACGGAGGAAACCTCGGGCTCATCGCCAACTCCAGCACCGAGATCCCGGCGAAACCGGGGGCAGACTTCAGCAATTTCTTGCACGTCTCTCTCGACTCTCGCCAAGTGGCTTTCGTCGGCGCCGACTGGCCGATCGCCCCAAACGGCGTCTACACCAACTTCGGCGGATCGCTGAACAAAGTCGCAGATGATGCGACCGAGATGCCCGGGTTCGGCGTCGGGATGAAGTCCTTCAGTGTCTCCGCCGATCGCGGCAACATCGGCTTTGTGGGATACTGGTGGGACAATATGGGCGCGTACTTTGATGGCCTCTTCGTTCAAAGCGCCGGTCGCCTGCTACCAATCATCGCGACCGGCGACACACTCGACGGGAAGACCGTTCACCAGCTCATGAGCACGAGCGAAGCGCTTCGGGGCAACAAGATCGCCTTTCGTGCGACCTTCGCCGACAACGCGGACTATGCGATCTACATCGCACGCTATGTTCGCGATTGAAGTCTCATCGCCAGTCGCCATCGAGGACAAACGCACCCCAGGTGGCCGGCAGGCCGGCTTCCTGGTGGTTCTTTCGGTTCTTCTTCAAGAGATCGAGTTGCGCATGCCGCAGCGCTTCGAGCTTTCCCTCGCCTCCGCTCCACAGTCGACGATAGAAGTTCTGCATCAGCTCGTTGGTCACCGAGTCTTTGACGGACCAGAGCGAGCTGATCACGGTCTTGGCACCCGCCTGACGAAACGTCCGCCTCAGACCGAGCATGCCCTCGCCGCTTCTCGGGGAGCCGAGGCCCGTTTCGCAGGCCGAAAGGACGATGAGATCAGCGCCGGAGAGATCGAGCCAGGAGATCTCTTCGGCGGTCAAGAACCCGTCGTCTCGATCATCCTGGGGGGGGCGATTGGCGCCGGCGAAAACGAGCCCGGACAAGAGGCCAGGGAGTTGGCCGATCAAGCGCCGCTCTGATGGGTCCAGCGAGGGAAGGGGACCGCGACTCTCTTTCGCCCTTTCCCACATCGACGGCAGTCCCTCGGGCTCGAAGAAGCCGTGCGTCGCGATGTGGACGATGCGATGTCGAGCGAGCTCACTCTTGAGCCGTTCTTCGGTCGCCGCGGGACCTCGCAATGATGTTTGCTCTTCATTCTCGAAGGCTGCGCGGTGGAGCCGAGCGATGCTGGCGGCTTCGTGATCGGTTCCGGGAAGCGGTCTCCACGACTCATCAAAGCCTCGGTGCAGCTCAGCGTTATCGGCGCGATCCCCCTTGGCCAAAACGCCCCGGTTCTCGTAGTCGACGCCGCCCACGCAAAGTAGGCCGGCGCTCGAGGCTGAGCCCGAGGATCCGGCCTTCGATGCTTGGCCCACGATACGAGGCAAAGAGGCCATGTCTTGAAGGTAGACGAAGCCATGATGCTCGATGAGGTAGCTCTCGTCCTCGCGCTGGATCACCTCGAAAGGGAGAGTCCCCAGGTAGGTATCCGGAGAGATGAAGATCGTGTCGATCCCCTGGACATGCTTGCTGATTGGCTTCCAGAGGAAAGCCCGCAAGGACGCATTTGCCTCCTTGGATACGGCGGGGACCGAGCCCTCGGCGCGACGCCTTTGGCGCAGTGAGGAAACGGCCTTTTGGATCGCCTCACTCGGCCCAAGATCGAGCCAGATGAGATCTGGAGTGTCAGCGCGAACGACCCAGGCGCTGAGGTGCATGGGAGTCCATCGATCGCGTTCCAAGGCGCTGCCCGACGCGGGCCGGTACAAGGAGTGATTGTAGAAATCGACGAACGCCGAGCCTTCGGGAAGTGCCGCCCTCAGCTCCGAGACCGACTCGGTCGACCCAGGAATGGTCGGGCCCAGGACACTTTGGAGCTCGCGCTCGAGTCGTGATCGACGCTTGCGCAGCTCATCGAGCCGAGTCCGATGGGCCTCACCGCCTTGTCTCGGCGGATTGAAAAGGACCTTTGAGAGCGTCTTTTGCACCCCTTCAAGCTGATCGAGAATCGGTTGACTCGTCGGCGGGAGTCGTCGCCGAAAACTCTCGCGACTCTGGAGTAACGACCGCGAGACCACTCCTTTCGAGCGCAGGAGCGTTTTGTAGGCGAGTCGATTCGTGTCGTCTCGGTTCAGAGCGCGAGCGAGGCTGAGCTGCATCCAGAGTGCGAACCTTCGCTGCGAACCGCTCTCGAGCCGTTCGGATTCGGTCTCGGACCAGAGAAGGCGTCGGAGACGGAGTTCGCTCGATTGGACGGCCTCCTCAATACGAGCCCAGGCATCCTCGAGTCTCTCGAGATCAGTGAGGACCGTCGATACTTGATACAGGCTCGAGACGACCTTGGGGTGGCCCGGGCTCAGGTTCGTTTTTCGAATCGACAAGCTACGTTCGAAGAGCCGGAGAGCCTCCACGAACTGGCCATCGGCCTGAGAGATTGAAGCCAGTCCGTTCAGACTGTGCGAGGTCAATAGATGGGAGGGACCGAGCGTCTTCTCGTGAATTGCGTTCACTCGCTCGATGAGCTCACGGGCCTTTTGGGGATTCGATCGATCTTCAAGGAGAAATCCGGCGAGCTTGGAGAGGCTTCCAGCCACCTTCGGATGCCACGGCCCGAGGCTCCTCTCGGAGATGACGAGCGCACGTTCCACGTACTCGCGCCCCCGGTCCGTGGCCCCCAACCTGTTGAGAACTCCACCCAGGTTGTTCAGAATCGCCGCGGTCGTGGGGTGTCCCGGACCCATCGTCTTCTCGAGGATCCCGAGCGCACGCTCGAGAAGCGGCAACGCCTCGGCATCATGCCCTTGCTGCATGAGAAGCACCGCCAGGTTGCTGAGGTGCAAGGCGATCATTTGGTGTGAGGGGCCAAACGTCTTTTCGTGGGCGGAGAGAACATGCTCGTAGATCCGTCGCGCCTCGACCTCGTCTCCTTGGCTCTTCAACACGCCGGCGAGATTCTGATAGACCGTCAGAGTCCGGTAGTGGTCCGCGCCGAGAGACTCTTCGAAGATCTTGTGGGCTCTCTCCAGAAGCTGGCGAGAGAGGTTCAGATCCCCAAACGCTTCGTTGACAAGGACGCCGTAATTCGAAAGGCTCGTCGCAGTCTCAACGTGATTCGGGCCCAGCACCTTCTCGCGGATTGCGACCGATCTTGCAGAAAGCTGCTCAGCTCTTTCGTACTTCCCTTGCCGAGTGAGCACTCCGGCGAAATTGCTCAACAAGGAAGCCGTCAGGTCGTCCTCAGGACGAGCCTCCTCACTGATCGCGAAGGCACGCTCGAAGAGGCGCGAAGCCTGCTCGTACTGACCGCGCTTGCCTAGCAGAGTCGCGAGCGTATTCATGCTGGAAATCGTTTCCCGGTGCTCCGCCCCGAGTTTTTTCTCACGGATCGCCAGTGAGCGCTCGAGCAGCGGCTGGGCTCTTTCGTGTTGGCCATGATAGAAGAGGCTCAGCCCGAAATCATGGAGGACCGCCGCGGTGGGAGGATCCTCAGGAATCAGCTTCTCGTAGATTGCCAAGGCGCGCTCGTAGTGACGATGGGCCTCGGCGAAGCTGGCCTTCTGAGTGAGCTGATTTGCAAGACCGGCAAGACGCCCTGCGTCGGAGAGTGGCGAGAGCTCGGTACTCTCCTGAGCCTCTTGGTCCTGCATTGCCTCGAGTCGCGTCGACGCCTCGGCGATGCTTTCGCCAGCCGCAAGGAGGACGAGGAACCAAGAAACAATGACCGCCGTTGCCGGCTTCGACCTTCGAATCGTCATCGCGCTTTTGTGTCCGCGAGAGGTTTGTCTGAGCCCACCGGCCTCCGGGTTAACTGGCCGTCGAGGACGGCGGCGAACTCGCTTGCAGGAGATGGGTTGGGAACAAGTCAAATGTACTCGTTCTGGAAGAAAGATCAAGCGGACGTGCACTCGACATGGAACATGTCGCCGTGAGGAGCGTCGGCCCAGTTTTCATCGGGCACGGGCGCGGGCTCGGACACGTTCACGGGAGCACCGGGTGAGGACGCACAGGTGTTCGCCTCATTGTGCTAGACTTAGACTAGTTTCTGTTGCAAATGCCTCTGAATTGGCTCGACCGCAATTGGGCGTCACTGGCGCCTCGACCGATTGGATCGTCGGGCACCAGTATTGCCATCGGTTGCTTGCGATTTGGTCGAATAGATGCCTCAAGAGGCGGACGGGTAGCCTTGCGGCTCACCGGAGGTCGCTTGTACGAATGGTTTCGAGAGCGGTCCTGACTGGCTGCCTACTCACGGGATAACACGACGAGGTTATGGACGAAGACGATGCTCCCTACGCTGGCGGCATACGTCTTGAACGATCGGTAGAGACTGCGCGTCAGCTTCAGCGAGCGTTTGAGGTATGAGATCGTCCCTTCGATTCCTGCGCGGAACTTCTGAAGCTCCTTGAAGACGGGATGGTGCTCGCGAGCGAGGTCGTCGGCATTCCGCTTTCCTTTCTTGCCAATCGACACGTGAGGGATCATCTCCGAGAGCTCCTCGAGCTTGTCTTTGCCACCGTAGAAGCCGCGGTCCGCGGCGAGACTCTCTGGAAGCGATCCGAAAAGCTCTTGGTGCTTTGCCAGGGCGTCATCCAACAGGTCGGCATCCTGAGGAGTTCGGTCGAAGACTTGGTATCCCGTGATGAACTTCCCCTCAACTTGCTGGAACGCCACCACGTGACCGAATTCGATCGGCTTGTCGGCCTTGCCCTTCTTGATGAGCCGAGTGTGCTCCTCGAAGATGCTGAAGATCTTCTCGTCGTTTGGAACGCTTTCGCCGTGTTGGGTGCGACGCGTCGCTTGATCGATGACCATCGAGATCGGCGTGAAGAGGCGCGCGATCTCGTCGGCGCTCCATTCGAGAATGTCCTGGGTCTCGGTTCGGACCTTCCCCTGGGATCGGATTCGTTCCCAGATCTCTCCAGTCCACGTCACGACCTTGCTGACCATTCCAATTAGCTTGCGGTAGCTGCGCTTCATGCGGCGATCCGTCTTCCCACGGTTCTTGGCCATTCGATTGATCTCGAGGAAAAGCCTCTTGGCGCGCTTCACGTGAAGGCGGCCTCTCCCGACGAGGCTCGGGTCGAGCTCACGAACCTCCTCGATCCAGCGCCCCAGAACCCGGTACGAATCCCAAAGAAGGCTGGAGTCCGAGGGGTAGTGGATGTTCGTCTCGTAGACCGTCGTGTCGATTCTCATCTTCGAGCCAGCGATGGCTCCCGAGTCCACGGCCCATCCAGCCAACCCGGCGTTGATCGCCTCCCAAGTCTCGGGCTCCACCGCCTTGAACAGCTTGTCCAGTGTCGTGAAGTCGATCATCCGACCGCATCCTCCGATCCCGAC
>JAJDCO010000076.1 GCA_029260795.1 Planctomycetota bacterium
CGGCAAGGAGAGCTACGGCGCGTGCCCCGTCCGCTCGGTCCCGGCCGGCGACATCGAAGGGGCCGTCGTGGGTCAGCTCCGAGCCGTCTTCCGCTCTCCCGAGCTGGTCGCCAAGACCTACCGAGAGACGAAGGCGCTGGAGGAGAGCGAGCGCGAGCGGCTGGCTCGGAAGCGGCTCGACGAGGAGGCGCGCGTCGAAGAGCTGGAGAAGAAGCTCGAACGCCTGGTGGACGCGGCCGAAGGAGGCGGCGCCGCGATCACGCATCGGCTCCGCGAAGTCGGCCGCGAGATCGACGACGCCCGCTCGGAGCTGGAGCGAGCGACACACGAGCTGCGCGTGTTGGAAACCGAGACCGTCACCGAGGGCGATGTCATGGCCGCCCTGGAGCGCCTCGACCCCGTTTGGGACGAGCTCTTCCCCGGCGAGCATGCGAGGATCGTGCGACTGCTGGTCGAGCGGGTCGACGTCTCGCCGGACGGCGCGCAGATCCGCATCCGCGGCAACGGGTTTCGGTCCCTGGTGCAAGAGCTGGCGGGTGAGGAGCCCGAGGGGCAGCCTCACGATCGCGCGACGAAGGCGGGCTCCGGATGAGCGAGCGGCCCCGTGTTGAGGTCGACGGTGAGGCGATCATCCTCACGGTACCGATGAAGCTTCGACGCCGCAGCGGGCGGAAGGAAGTCCACGTGCCCGGCGGCGGCTTGCCTCGCTCGACCGCGAAGAAGGCCGCGCCGGATTCGATCCTCCTCGCGCTAGCTCGCGCGCACCACTGGCAGGACCTGGTCGAGTCGGGGGCGTACGACTCGACAACGGAGCTCGCCGACGCCCTCGGCGTGGACCGATCCTACGTCTCGCGGATCATGCGGCTCACGTCGCTCGCGCCGGACATCGTGGAAGCGCTCGTTCAGGATGACGGGTCCGTTGAGACGAGCCTCGCCCAGCTCCTGAAGCAGCCGCCCGATTCATGGCTCGAGCAGAGACGATGTATCCATCGGGCATGACGGGTGGCGATGCTCCGCTGCTCAAGCTCCCGAATGTCCGGACACACAGCACGGCTGGGTCCTCAGCGGCGCCCCGGACTGAGGGAGAGCCGCAAACGCGCGTTTCGCCCTCTTCGGTCAGCCCGGAATCACGAACCGCGGAGCAACTGGTCAAGTTGACCACTCGATGCGCCCCACGAGCCCGCTTGACCACGGCCTACTCTGGCGTACGCTGAGGGCAAGGAAGAGGCTCCTCACCACGCCCATCGCGGGGATCCCGCAATGTTGCCACTCCTACTCGCCGTCTGCCTCGCCGGTCCGGTCCAAGACGACGTCGTCACTCTGAAGCACGGCGTGAAGTACGAGTTCACGCTCGGTCCCGACGACCCCGTCCTCGAAGGCGTCGGCCCGTCGAAGACGTTTCGCTACGAGGTCGAGGCCGAAGACTCGGTACTGTTCATCTGGGCAGAGTCGGAGCAGGCCGATCTCGTGCTGCATGCGAAGTTCGGAGCACCGGCTTCAGCCCGTCAAGCCAAGCCAAAGGCCTCCGGCGCCGCCGGTCTCCTCGCCGGTCGAAAGAAGCCGGAGGCGAGTTTCGAAGACGACGATTCCGGAGGCGGCACCACGCCGTTCCTGACTCTGGAAACTCGTGGTGTCGAGACCGTGACGGTCCGCGTCGCGACCAAGAGCCTTTCCCCATCGACGACCGCTTCGATTCACGTCTTTGAGGCGTACGAGACGGACGCGACTCGGGAGGCCGCCGCTGCAGGGCGGCGAGCGCTATCGGACAACCAGAGGCTGGCCGAAACCGAAAGCGCTGACCAACAGCGTTCGCGCATCGACGCGGCCATCGTCGAAGTCCTCGCCCCGGAGAAGGAGCCTCACAGTCCTGCTCTCACCGAGATCGCCTTGAGCCTCGGGTTTACCGCCTTTCGGCTCGGTGCTCTCCAAGGCGCCCAGACAGCGGTGGATCGAGCCTATCGATTCCGGATTCGGGCTTTGCCCGAGCACCACCGTGATCTCCAAGCTGCGCGCGCAAATCTCGCCGCGATCCTTCAGAGCCTCGGCGATCTCTCCCAGGCTCTCGAGCTTCAAGAAGTGACTCTCGAAGTGTGTCGCCGGACCTTGCCCGAGCATCATCCCGATCTGCAAGGGGTCCGAGGCAACCTTGCCATGACGCTTAAGGATCTCGGTGAGCTTGCCCGTGCGCGCGATCTCGAAGAGAAGGTGCTGGCAAGCTTCGAGAAGAGTCTTCCACCGGATCATCCGAATCTCCAGCGTGCACGCATGCACTTGGCTTCCACCTTGAAGCTCGTCGGAGAGCTGCGAGCGGCTGTCACGCTCGAGAAACAGGTGCTCGAGATCCACACGCGCACACTCCCGGAGGACCATGCCCTGCTCCAGGCTGCACGGCTCAACCTGGCCGTCAGCATTCAGGACCTCGGCGATCTCGAAGGAGCACGAGAGCTCGAGGAGCGCGCGCAGGCGGTCCTTTCCCGGACGCATCCCGCGGATCATCCCGATCTTCAGACCGCGCGCATGAATCTCGCGATTACATTGTCGAAGCTCGGCGAGCTGGGCAGTGCCCGGGCCTTGGAGGAGCAAGTCCTCAAAATCCGAATTCGAACGCTGCCCAATGAGCATCCCGACCTTCAGGCCATTCGCTTGAACTACGCGGCGACCCTGCGCGCACTCGGCGACCTCGTGCAGGCCCGTGTCCTCGAAGAGAAAGCCCTCTCCGTCCTCTCACGGTCTTTGCCAGAGGACCACCCGACGCTTCAGACCGCTCGCCAAAACTTGGCGGCGACGTTGAAGTGCTTCGGGCAGCCCGAACAGGCCCGCCTGCTCGAAGAGCAAGTCCTATCGATTTCGTCTCGAAAGCTCCCAGACGATCATCCGGCGCTCCAGCTAGCCCGGGCCAACCTGGCCTTGACTCTCTTGGAGCTCGGCGAAGTGGAGGCTGCCCGCGTCCTTCAGACGAAGGTCTTGGAGTTGCATTCTCATCGTTTGCCAGATCACCACCCCGACCTCCAACGCGCACGAGGCAATCTCGCGCAGACGATGAAGAAGCTCGGGAATTGGAAAGAGGCCCGTGCCCTAGAGGAGCAAGTTCTGGAGGTCTTTTCCCAGACCCTTCCATCCGATCATCCCGACCTCCAGTTGGCGCGAGCCAGCCTAGCTCGCCTACTCATGACTACCGGAGAGGGCAGGAAGGGCCAGACTCTGGCACGGAAGATCGCCGGGGCTACCGCGCAGCGCAGTGCTTCGTGGCAAACCTCGGGAGCCCGCGAGATCGAAAGGCAGTCGTTCTGGGAGATCGACACTCCCCTTTCCATCGCTGCCGGCGCCGGTGAATTCTCGGCGGATCCTGAAGGAGAGCGGCTGTGCTTCTCGATGTGCGAAGTGCTGAGAATGGCCGAGGTGAGCTCGGCTCGACTTCAGAGGAGCCTCGGCTCCGATCAGAACTCGCAGGCGCTCCAAACCTTGGCCCGGACGAGCCGGGAGCTCAATACGCTGGCGGGAGCGACGGGCGAAGACGGCTCCCGCTTTTCCGAACTCGTCCGGGAACGCGACCGCCTGCGCCGAGAGCTGCTCGGCCGCCTCGAAGAAGCCGGTGCCGATCGGTTCCAACCGGAAGTGGAGGCGCAGTCGATCGCCGAGCGACTCCGGCCGGAGGAGGCGGCCATCGCGTACTGGCGCTATGAGCGCTGGGAGATCGCCCCCCAGACGCGAGAACGCACGACCACGCCCAGCTACCTCGCCTGGGTGCTGACACCCGACGGATCCTGCGATCGCATCGAACTGGGGTCAGCTCAATACATCGACGCGGCCATCCGCGAGTGGCGTGCGGCGCTACAGGCTCCTGCACGCGGAGTCACAGGGTCCGAAACGACAACGACCGCGATTCAGGATGAGGGCCGCCGCGTGCGGAGCCTCATCTTCGATCCGCTGCGAGACGAACTCGGCGCTGCGAGACGCGTCTGGGTCGCTGCCGCCGAAGCCCTCCACCTGGTACCACTCGATGCAATGCCGGAACACGCGGGCGTCCTCGGCGATCACCTCGAGTTCGCACATCTTCAAGCGGTCTCGGAGCTGACCCTCGGCGAGCGGCCGGCGCTCGCGCCGCCGTCGGTCCTGGCCATGGGCGGCATCCGCTACGACGGCCAGGCCGTCGCGCGCTCCATCGCCTCGGTCTCCAATGACTCGCGCGGGGCGAGCCGCAGCGCGTTCTCCGGCGGCAACTACGAATGGACCTTCGGCCGGTTACCAGGCACTCGCGGAGAGGCCGAGGCCGTCGGTGAGTACTTCCTGGATGCATTCGAAGACACGGGGGCGCCCGAACCAGAAGTCCTGACGAGAAGCAAAGCGTCCCGCGAAGCCTTCGAGAGGCTCGCTCCCAAGGCCCGCTACGTCCATCTCGCCACCCACGGCTGGTTCGCGCCCGAGTCGGTGGCGTCAACGACCGATGATCGTGTCATCGACCAGCGGATGGGCCTCGCCGGCTCTTCCCTCCGCGACCAAGTCATCGGTCTCGCGCCATCGCTGCTCTGCGGCCTCGCGTTCGCCGGCGCCAACGGTGAAGCGGACATGTACGGAAGGGTGCGGGGCGTCATGACGGCCGAGGAGATCAGCGCGATGGACCTCACGGGTGTCGAGCTGTGTGTGCTGTCCGCTTGCGAGACAAACGTCGGTGTCCGACGCGGCGGGCAAGGCATCGCGTCGTTGCAGACAGCCCTCCACGCTGCCGGCGTTCGCACGGCGATCACCTCGCTGTGGAAGGTCCCCGACGAAGCCACGCGCGAGCTCATGACGGAGTTCTACCGCCGGCTGTGGGTGCTGAAGGAGCCCAAAGCCAAGGCGCTGTGGAACGCGAAGAAGAAGCTCCGCGAGCAGCTCGATGCGGATGGCCAGCCCATCTACACGATCCGCGACTGGGCGGGCTGGGTGCTCAGCGGGGATCCGGATTGAGGCTGGTGGTCAAGTTGACCACTTGATGCGTCCGCGAGCACGCCTGACGACAAGCTCCTCGCCCACGTAGCCGTTGATCCGCGTTCACGGTAGATGCACGAGCGCTCGGGGCCTACCATGTCGGGAGTCCGGGGAAGGACCTGTCGAGGGAGATCATGAGCGGGACCTGGCTGCCTCTGCCCGTCGCTCAGCTGCGGCGGCGGGCACCGCTTCCGGTGACTGGTGGGCGGTGTCTCGGTAGCCGGAGGACATACGGCGGCCTGCGCCGTTCCGGGCTGGCTTCCTGGAGCCGACTACCTCATCA
>JAJDCO010000077.1 GCA_029260795.1 Planctomycetota bacterium
GAATGGGTCGAGCGCGGTCGTGCGCTGGAGAAGCAGGGGCGCTTTTCGAACCGGTCGGCCTGGGAGCTCCAAGACCTCGAGCGCCAGATCCTGAAGAAGCTCGGCCGGGGCGCCGATGCGAGGATCTCGGCGTGGAAGGACTACCAGCGGGCACCGTCGGTCTACTCCTACGAGGAGCTCATGAAGTTCGTGTCCAAAGGCGAGCGAGCCGAGTGGCACCAAAAGGCACTCGAGGTCCTGGCATGCGCCGACCTCTCGTCGCGGATCGACGTACTCGTCGAGACGAAGGAGTGGGAGCGCCTGGCGGCAATTATCGAGACGGCATCGCGGGCTGATCTCGCGAAGCTCAGCCACTACACGACCGAGCCCGCCGCCAAGCGCCTCGAGAAGCGGCAACCGCTCCTCGCCGCGAAGCTCCACGTCGCGATGGGGCTCCGCATCGTCGAAGCGAAGAAGAGCAAGTACTACGAAGCCGCGCTCAGGAACCTCGAGAAGGCACGCGCTTTTCTCCTCGCGGAGGGAAGGGCCGAAGAATGGGAAGCACTCGCAACCGAGATCCGCGCGGCCCATCAGCGCAAGAGGAGCTTCATCTCCCGATTCGAGAGGATCGCCGAGGGTCGATCGGCCCACGGGCCGTCGTTCCTCGACCGGGCCAAGAAGCGGTGGAGCGAGGGAGCCGGCGGAAGTGAGGGAAAGTCGTAACTGGAATGGGCACCAAGATCGATTGGCAGGGCGCATTGCTCGCCGTTCAGGCGCGGATCCGGCTCACGCGGAGCTTCGACCAACGCTGGCACACGGACCTCGGCTACAACCTGCGCGTCCGCGGAACGCTTGCCGACGAGGCGCGGGACTTCGTCGTCGCGATCGGAAAGGCGGCGCAGGAGAAGCACCGGCTCCGCGCGGGCGACCAGGTCGAGGGGAAGGGTCAGCCCGTCGGCGACACGCGAACGGAGGTCGCGGACCTCTACAAGGTGAGTGGCCTGGTGGTCATCAATCGAGAGGACGAGGCCATCCCGAGCGCCCCGCCCTTCCTCGGCGTCCCCCCGGCGCTCGAAGTGTATCGCGACCGAGGCCACCGGCGACTGTCGGCGAGGACCTTCGCCACCAAATGCTCCACTTGTATTTGGGCCTGCGAGATGGCCGTCGAGATGATCATCGACCACTGGGAGCGGTCGACGAAGCGCTACCGGCGCGAGACCTTCTGCTATGGTCCCAAGAGCTGCCGGCTCTATGCGCCCGGCCCGACCCGAAAGGTGCCCGGAAGGAAGGGCATGTCCTGGCAGGAGGAAGACTGGGTCGACGAGGACGGAACGGCCCACCGCGAATGGGACGATTGAGCGATTGAGCGGGGAGGCCGCTTCTTGGAGGCGGCGAAGAGAGGCATTGAGTGGCGCAGTGTGTGGTCTGCTGCCAGAGTCGGATGAGCCTGAGATCTTCTCCCCGATCACTTGGAAGCCTTCGCGGCTGCCAGGGCGCTGCGCAGTAGCTCGCGATCTGAATCGCGAAGACTTTCGGTTCGAAGCAAGGAGTCGATGGAGGTCGTCAGTCCCGACAGCGCATTGCGGCGATTCTCGCTTTCAGCGCTGGAGAGTAGCGCCTTGATCGCGCTCGTGTAGTTCTTGACCAGATAAGGGGTGTCCCGATGCTCCTCGGGCGATGCTCTCCTCACGAACTGGAGCACCACGTCGTTCATGAGATAAGCCGCCGCGCCGCCATGATCAGGGTCCCTCCGAATGATCCCGTTTAGAGCTGAAGTGAAGATCGGAAGCTCTTCTGAATCCCAATCCGGCGAGGAGAGCCGTTCATTGACGAGCTCGTAGAAGTGTATCGAATCATCGAGCCTGGCGAGTGAATGAACACATGAGTTAAAGTTCGGCTTGTCGTCGCTGGCTGTGTACCATCTCTGCAACGGTTCGGCCACGAGCGGCGCGTTGCCGGTATCGCCGAGTGCTACGGCAAGCGCGACCTCCATCCGCTCATTCCCGTCCTCCTGCACCGCTGCGATGAGGGTCTCGATGGCCGCCGGATCTTGGCAGGCCTCTGTGATGGCAGCGAAGCCCTCGCGTAGCGGAGACACGTACGAGGAGTGGTCGACGCGAGGATCGCGGGCCAGCGCCAGGATGGTCTCCATGGCTTCTTCGCGAGAATGGAGCACCGCAATGGCCTGTGCCAACATCGTTCTGAGGCGCGGCCTGGCGACGTAGCACTCGAACAAGTCGTACAGCAGATCGGTATCGCCTCTACCCTGGGCGCACAGAAGCCCGAGGAGCCGCCGAAGGACCTGGTCGTCGTCGCTCGAAGCGGTCGCCACGAACAGGCGTGCCAGGGAGTCCCCGGAGAGCTGGCAGGTTCCGGTCTTCAGCCAATCGAGCATCTGCTCACGTCGTGGACCGCCGGCGCAGGCGAGGTAGCTTCCCTCGAAGGCATCGGAAAAACGCGGCGAGTCAAGCTCGCAGGCGACCTCGATGGCTGCCGAGAGCGCGGCATCGGGCCAATCGCCGTCGCACATCCTGTCCCACAGCAGCGAGGCGTGCTCCTCGAGGCCGACGCTCCGGAGCACGTCGACGCAGTACTCCAGGATCGCTTCGCTCTTGAAGCCCCGCACGGCGTGCGGGGCGGCCGTGGCTCCGTGCCCGATGATCTCATCCGTGATCGATCGACAGGTCAGGTGGTCGCCTTTCGCTGCGGTTCGCCCCAGCTCGTCAAACAGCTCGTCGAGCGAGCGCATCGACTTGGTCGAGGTCGGTGCCGGGAGCTCTGGCGCCTCTTCCTTTTCTTTCGCATCCGCGGGCAGCTTTCTTGTCGCGGCGACGATTCCTTGCTCGGAGGTGATCTCCTGGCTAGAGGCGCTCCGGTCTCGCTGATTGTCAGGTCCAGCTTCGCCGTCTGAACCACCAAGCTTCACCAGCACCACGAGGATGCCAATACCGAGAGTGGCCACAACTGCGACGATCGAGAGGCGCCATGGCGTTCGGTTGGCTCGATCCATGAGAGGATCCTCCATGGGCGATGTCAAGGAGAGAGCGGAAGCTCACTCGTTCGCCGCCGACGCGCCAGCGATCGCCCGCCGTGCGCGTCGGCCCAAAAAGAGTCAGCAACCCGAGGTGGATCCTTGCTCAGCGCTTCGCGGGGAAGCAATGGGATCATCGCAGTCGTTGCTGTCCCACGCGCAGCGCTTCTCGGGATCGGGATCCCAATGCGGAGCGCAGATGCCGGTGCATACTTTGATGTCGTAGCGATTTCCTGTCAGAGTGCATTCATGAGTGTAGGGGATCGTGCCGCACTCAGTATGACCCTCAGTGACCGTCCATTCGTCCGGACAGTTCCACTGGTTCTCGCCTTCCTCGCAGGACACCGAGTAGTTGTTGCTGGGTTCGCCAGTCGTAGCGATCCCCTTGACGAGCACGCAGTCGTCAGCGATTTCCGGAGCCGGCGCTGGAGTCATCTCTGGCGCTGGTGCCGAGAACAGTGCGACGGAGGAGATGGAGATCGTAACAAGAGTAAGAATGGCTTTCATGCAGACTCTCCTTCAGCTTTGTGATAGCAACGATTCATTGCTCGGTTTCCGTTGCCTCCGGACGAATCCATTACTCATTGACCGGCTCGCCGTTTGTATTACCTAGACGGGAACAGCTATTGGCTCCCCCTGCCCATCGCTTCTTGCCATCAAGTCAGTAAGTCCCCTGGCGATAGTAGCTTGTGATGGTTGCCGCAATCATCCGCGGCTCTTGGCTTCCAGCCGTGTGTCCTGGAGTTTTCGCCATAGTAATTGAGCGATTGATCTCTTCAGGGCCACTTGCGACAGGAGCTGCGGGCTGCGGGACACCTGCATTCCCGGCGGGCTGCCTCTCAGAGCGCGGTGAACCTCGGGCACACCACTCTTAGAGATGCTTTGAGCCCCACGATCGGGACACAAACCTCGAGCTTTCTTTCGGGGAGCCCCACGCCGGTGCCAGTTCGGGACCAGAAAATCCAGACTAAGACCAGATTCCTCATGGCTGCCTTTTTTTTTTCTCTCTCTCTCTCTCTCTCTCTCTCTCTCTCTCTCTCTCTCTCTCTCTCTCTCTCTGTTCTGGCGTGCCACCGTGACGGCTCGATGGTATCTTCTTTTGGCGGCGTCGGCCGTTGTTCTCAACCTTTCTCCAATGGCGGCGAACGAGAGCCCCTCCAGGACGTGAAGCTCGACGATTTGTCGACCTTGCGGCGGAACCGCCTCGATCAGGTGCGCCAGCGCCTCTCCCTCCTCGAGCTCTCGAGTTGCATCCGCTGCTGCGGGCGGATCGTCGATCACGGCGTCCAGCGACACGAGCCGGGGACGTGATCGCCAGCGGCGGACCACCGCCCGGATCTCATTTTGCGCGATCGTCTGAACCCACGCCCGTGCCGAGGCAGGTTCCGGCGACCGCAGCTCGGCGGCTCGCTCCAGCGCCCGAACCCTGGCACCAGAGACAGCCTCCTCCAGATCGACCAGGTGCGTCGGATGGCGAAGCCGGCTCCTCGCCAGGAGCCGCTCGAACCAGCCGCCGGCTTCGAGCTCCACGATCACCTGAGCGACGACGGAGAGCCTCCCGTGACGCTCGGGTCGGGTCCCGTGGGTCTTCGTGCCACGAGTTTCTCGCATGACGACGCCTCCGTACGCGGTGAAGACCGGGTTTGGGCGCGGGAGTGACCTCGGAAGTGGTGAATCGGGCGCGCAAATATCCAGCGCTTTTCCCATTGCTCGGACTGTCCAGAGTAGAGAGTCGGTTCGGCGCGTCAACTCTCATCTGCGGCCACAGGCCACTGGCCACTGGCCACTGGCCACGGATCCACACCCATAAAAACCAGCCTGTCCCAAGGAAACTCGCGTTCCCTGTTCAGGTTTACAAGCTGGTCCAGAATGAGTTCGCGCTCATCCGCAGGGAGGCTTCATGAGATTTCACTGGCTCCTGGCCTCGTTCGTCGTCGCAGTTTCCTGTGGCTCTGAACACGACGCGCTCGATGATCAAGAGTCTCCAACGCCAATGACCGTCGAGGCACCGGCCCTCCCATCGGTCCTACAGAATATCCGTGTCGCCGTGGGACAAGACGCACTCGAGTCATACGAGGCCGGGATCCTCATCGAGGGCAAGATCTCCGGGTACTACGGCCGGGAGGGCATTTTCCGCTGGGCGCTCGCACCGGACGGACGATTCGCGCAAGAGATTAACTGCGACATCGGCGAGCGCTTCGGCTTCGATGGAGAGACCGCGTGGGCGGTCGACCAGACGGGTATGCCTCGCCGCCTCCGGCAGGCCGAAGGGATCCAGATCCTGCAGTGGGCGCTCGCCCGTCGTTGGCTCCAGCCTCGAGGGCCTTTCGACGTCCGACAGCTCGAAGCGTCTGCGAATCACGATGCCGTCGGCCTGAGCCTCTGGCTTCGGGGAGAGGACGCCGGCCTGTTCGTCTTGATCGACCCGTCGACACGAACACCCAAACTGTTCGCAGGCCCCGGCCGGGACTTCTTGCTTCAGGATTACCGTGAAGTTCTCGGCTTCCTTTGGCCGCATCGGATGATCGAGCGCGGCACCTTCGGCGAGCGACTGTATGAAGTGCAATCGGTGCGAAGGCTCGGCGAAGATACCGAGATCTTCGATCGAGTCACCGCGCGACCGGAGGATACGCGATTCGACGCGAGCCGCGAGGTCGAGGTCCTGCGCCGCGAGAGTTTCGTGCTCGTGCGCGCTCGCCTGGACGACCGCGTGGAGGGTTGGTTCCTCCTCGACAGCGGCTCGGCCCACCTGGGGATCACGCGCACTGTCGCAGAATCGCTCGAGCTGCCGCCGGTAGGCCAATCGACCACCGGCACGGTCTCGGGCCGCTACCGGTCCACAATACGCCGCGGGAAGACGCTTCGCGTGGGACCGATGATCCTGGAGCGCCCACTCTTCAGTGAGATGGATCTCAGTGCACTCTCCGCGCGGTTCGGCGTCGAGCTCGCCGGCAACCTCGGTTATCCCTTCTTCAGCCGCGCCGTCATCGGTCTGCCCGGAGGTGCGGCTCTCGAGATCCAGGCTCCCGAGAGCTACCGCTCGGCCCATGGCCTCCAATGGGAGGAGATGCATTTGGGGGTCACCGTGCCGGCCGTCCGCTGTCGATTCGAAGACCACCCTGCCGAGCTGTTCTTCGTCGACACCGGGGCGAGCGACACGCTTTTCCATGCCTGGGCGGTGAAGCGATTCGACCTGCTGAGGAACCGCCGGGTCCAGCCCATCGAGGCCGACGCGCTGGGCGGTGTTGCTCGCCTCCTCGTCGGCAGGATCCAATCCTTCGAGCTCGCCGGCCATCGCTTCGAGAACCAGCCGGTCCTCTTCCAGACCCAGACCCCCGCCAGCATCCTGAACGCCGCCGCCGGAACGATCGGCTGGAGATTCCTCGACCGGTTCGAAATCGTCTTCGATCACTCCCGAGAGCGCATTGGCTTCCGACTGCGTTGACGTTGACAATCCCCTGAGTGGCCCAGGCGCCCCGGCTTCCAAGCCGGTGCTTGAGAGTCAGGTGGGAAAGGCTGCTCTCTCCGATTGCCAGCCTCTGCCAAGCGACCGATCCGCATGGGTTGTCGCCCGGTGGTCCGCTCGGTAACGTGAGCCAGTTCGATCTGGGTTTGAAGGTCGGGAACTCGGAGCGAGCCAATCGGCGGGGCTCTCCTGGGCGCTTGCGCGCCAAAAAGATCTCTTCTCGGAGTAGCCATGAGCAGGAACCGAAAGGACGAGCTGGAGCAGGCGATCGAGGCTGCGTTGGCGCCCGGTGTCTTCATCGGCTACCGCGCGTGCACCGGCTTCGTCGAGGACCTCGAGTCCGTTCGCGCAGAGATCACGCCGTTGATCGAGACGAAGGTCGGAGCGGCGCGTGCGGTCGCACTCTTGGGCGCATTCATCGCCGGCTGCATCGAAGAATCCGAGGAGCTCGACGACTCCAGCGGCAGCTTCGGGCCATTCGTCGAGGATCTCTCTTGCGACTGGATCCGCGCTCGCCAAGCGGCGAACGAGGATCCGGCCGAGACCGCGCGTGTGCTCCTCTCCTGGATGGAAAACGACCACTCCGGTTACTGCTTCGGTCTGGAGAAGCCGGGTGTTCGCCCGGGCGGGGCTCGCTGCCTTCGAGCGCGCCGTCCGGGAGAGTCCCGAGGACGGCGCCCGAAAGGACACCACCCACCGGCGGAAGATCGAGATCCTCAAGACGATCTACGAAAAGCGCGCGGATGTCGCTGCATACTCGGCGCTCTGCGAGTCGGAGGGAAGCCTCGCGCCGCGGGACTGCGAGACACTCGCCAAGATG
>JAJDCO010000078.1 GCA_029260795.1 Planctomycetota bacterium
ACTTGCGGAGAGGACGTGGAGTCGCGACGTCGCAGACTGCAATCACGGCGATTCACTCCGTTCTCGTCAAGTCGGGTCAAGCGGACGAGATACCAAGCCCAGGATCGGCCCGAAACCACCCACTCACGATTTAGGAGAGGCTTTAAAAGCGCAGGGTCCAGACGAGCTTGGTCGTGAGCTCGGTTCGGAAAGGGGCGATCTCGTGGCCGTCGCGCTCCCAGCCTTGATTGAGCACCACGAATAGCTCGCTGCCGGGCTCGATGATCCAGCGGACGCGGCTATTGAGACCGATCTCGTTCGAGACGTTGTCGAACTGTAAGAAGCTGCGCCAGGTCAGCCGAGGATCGAAGGCGAGGTCCCATCGTCCGCGGACGATGCGGGTGATGAAGTTGCCTTCTTCGAGATGGACGTGGTTCTCCTCCTGCTCGAAGGCCAGGGTGAGGAAAGGGCCGGTGCGCCACTCGATGCCGGCTTCGATGTCGGTGCGACGCCCGGTCCAGAAGGTACCGCCTTCGACCCGAAGCTGCACCGAGACGGGGCGTTTCGTGCCCGAGCGCAGGTCGGCCGAGTAGCGCGTGTAATCGTGCGAGCCGGGCGGGATCACGATGTCTTTTCGAATCTCGAAGCCTTCGTCCAACCACTCGGTGAACTGGGTCGCCCGCAGCTCCAATCGATCACCGGATTCGAGCTCGGCCTCGAAGGGTACGAACGACAACCGGCGGCTCTCGAGCTCGTGGTTCGGCTTGGTCGCCCAATAGGGGAAGAACCCGAACGACAATTGGCGAATCCACGTGCCCGGACGCGGGCGATACTCCAGATCGATGTCGTAGATGTTGCCGCGCCGCGACACGAAGCCCAGCTCGGGATTGAAGTCCTCACCGATCCAGGTCGCCTCGAAGCCGGTATTGAGGTCGTCATTGGGAAAGTCGACGGCCAGGCCTGTCGCGCCACCGTCGCCACCCCGACCGCTGGTGTGCGTGCCCATGCCCCAGACATCGACTTGGAAGTTGCGATCGCCGAACAGCTCGCTGGTGCGATAGGTGAAGTCCACCCCGGCCAACGCATTCTCACCGTTCTGCCCTGGCCGGCCGCGCGTCGCGATGACACCGATCTGCGACTCCTCGAGCACGTTCTTCGAGACGCGCGTGACGAAGAGGTTCTTCGAGTCGAGCTCGCCGTCGGCGTCGGTCTGCACGTCGATCACGCCGATATTATAGTCACCGGCCCGCCCCGTGAGCTTGGCGCCGGCCAGGATCGGAACCTCCTCGCCGTTGACCAGCCCGATGCGACGGCTGAAGAAGGGCAGTGGCGTTTGGCGAAGGCCGCCGAAGCTGAAGATGCTGGCGTCCTGCAGGAAGAAGTCGCGCCGCTCGGGAAAGAAGAGCGGAAAACGGGTGAGGTTGACCTGACGCTCATCGACCTCGGTCTCGGCGAAGTCGGTGTTGATCGTCAGGCTGGCCTGCAGGCTCGGCGTCAGGCGATAGAAGGCGTCGCCTCCCACCTCGCCGCGATAAATCTCCCGCCCTTCCCGCGTATCGCGCACGATCTTCCCGAGCGCGAACGGCACCAGGTCGAGGCCGAGCCCTTGCTGGAGATTGGCGAAGCCTTGCAGCGTGCCGGCCTCGGCGATACGGAAGAAGCCCGAGTCCTGGGACGGGTTGGACCAACGGATCCGCTCCTCGTTGCGCTTGACGACGCGCGCGAAGTTGAAGCCCCAGCTCTCGGCGTCGGGATCGAAGGAGAGCGTCTTGAACGGAATCCACAGCTCGGCCGACCAGCCCTCGGGGCCGATTGCCGCCTCGCCCCACCAGATGCCATCCCAACGCTTGTTAAAACCTTCGGCATTGGAGAAGAGCGCGTCCCCGATCGAGCCACCTGGGCTGATCTGGAAGAAGTACGCATTGCGGCGATCCCGGAACGTGTCGAGGATCAGCTCGATCCGGTCGTCGGGCTCGAGGTCCGCATCGCGCACGCGCTGAGTCGCGACAATGCCGCCGGGATCGGTGTCGTAACAGAGCACGCCGACGTACAGCGCGTCGTCGTCGTAGACGAGGCGCACCTCGGTGCGCTGCGACGGCACGGCGCCCTCGACCGGCTCGACCTGATAGAGGTCGTCGATCACCGGAGCTTCACTCCAGACACGATCGTCGAGCTTCCCGTCGACGACGGGTGGTATCCGAACGCGTCGCACCTGCGCCTCACGTGGCGTCCGGCCCCGCTCTTGGGCGTTGGCGGTCGTCGCGGAGAGCATCGAGATCGTCAGCAGGACCGTGAGCCCGAATGAACCGATCGAATGCAGCATCGTCTCGCAGGCAGCAGCAGGGCGGATCACCGAGGCGGTGCACGCCGGACGAAGGAGCGTCGGGGCGCTCCGCGGAGAGTGACTCTCAGCGATCGAGGCGCACCTCGCGGAGGCGTCGGTCGTAGGCGTCGAACAGATCCTTGCGGTTGATCATTCCGAGGATGTGCTGCGGGTCGTCGGGCGAGACGACCGGCAGATCGTTGATGTCCTTGAGGGTGAACTTTCGAAGCGCGATCGAGAGGTCGTCCTGGGGCGTGACCGTCAGCACCTCCTCGGTGGCGATCTCCTTGGCGATCAAGAGATCAATGATGGCATCCTCATGAAAGACGCGGCGGATGTCGGTGAGCGAGAAGATCCCCGTCATGCCCCCGTCGGCATTGACGATCGGGAAGTAGCGTCCTTCGGCCTGAGCCACGATCGGGAGGATGCGCTTGAGGGGCATGTTCTCGGGGATGGTCTCGATGCGACGGTCGGGCTCCAAGATGTCGGCCACCGTCATCTGCTCGAGGATGTCGATCACGAAGTCTCCGAGGTGCGCCGGCGAGTCGAGACGACCGGGCACCTGCTCGATGTACAGCGTCCAACGCCGGGAGAACATGAACGAGATGACCGACACCAGCATCAGCGGAACGAGCAGCCCGTAGGAGCCCGTCATCTCCGAGACCATGATCAACGACGCGATCGGGACCTTGGCCACGCCGGCGAAGAAGCCCCCCATCCCGACCAGCACGAACGCCGCCGGGTCGTCGATCAGGCCCGGGAACATCTCCTGTGCGCCGAAGCCGACTGCACCGCCCAGCATGGCACCGATGAAGAGCGAGGGACCGAAGACACCGCCCGATCCGCCCGACGAGATGGTCAGCGAGGTGGCGAGGATCTTGAGCACCGCGATCAGGAGCATCATCGAGACGAGGATCTTTCCATCGATCGCCGACTGGATGTATCCGTAGCCGCCCGAGAGCACCTGCGGCCACATCAGGGCCAGGCAACCCAGGAGCAAGCCACCCAGCGCGGGCTTCAAGAGCTTGGGGATCTTCAGGCGACCGAACAGCGTGTGCACGCCGTAGAAGACACGGACGTACAGCAAGCCGAAGCCGGCGCACAGGAGGCCGAGCACGATGTACACCGGCAGCTCGGAGACACTCCGGAACACCAGATCGGGTGTCTCGAACAGAAAGCCGGTCTCGAAGATCGAGGTGAAGAGCGAGTAGGAGACGATCGACGAGATGATGGCCGGGATGAGCGCATCCGCTTCGAGCTCGGCCTCTCGATAGAGCACCTCACACACGAACAGCGACGCCCCCAAGGGAGCGCGGAAGATCGCACCGATGCCCCCGGCGGCTCCGGCCAGCATCAGCAGCCGTCGCTCGCGCGGTCCCAGCTTCAGGAGCCCCCCGAGAAACGATCCGAAGCCGGCGCCAATCTGCGCGATCGGACCTTCCCGACCCGCCGACCCGCCCGAGCCGATCGTGATGATCGAGGCGATCGCCTTCAGCGGCGGAACGCGACGCCGGATGTCGCCTTGAAGCCGATGAAAGGCCTTCACCATCGCGTCGGTCCCGTGGCCCTCGGCCTCGGGGGCGAAGCGGAAGATCAGGAACCCGGCCAGCAACCCACCGAGCGTCGGCAGCAGGAGCACCGCCCAGACGCGCGGACCGTTGGACATCATGACGTCCACGGGCACTGGCTCGCCGGCTCGCTGCTCGCCGCGTGGCACCGGCGGGTGGTAGTTCATCACCTCGCCCAGCCCGATGGCGGCGACCTCGTCGAGCACCAGGTCGAAGGCGATCGCACCGAGACCGGCGACGACGCCGACCAGTGTGCTCAGCAGGATCCAGCGCGTGACGGCGTGCAGCTCACGGCCAGGGACGAACAGCTTGGGATTGGGGAGCCGCATCGGGGGAACACCGAGCTCGAGGCGACCCGGGTCGGGTCGCCTCGCGAGCCGGCGTCAAGCCATCTTGGCCAGATCGGCGATGTCTTCGTTGATCTTCTTCGCCGAAGCATGCAGCGCTTCGCGCTCGGCGTCCGTCAGCTCGAGCTCGAGAATCTCCTCGAGCCCGCTGCGGCCCAGGCGACACGGAACGCCCATGTAGACGCCGTCGAGCCCGTACTTGCCCGTCGTGTACGCGCAGCATGGCAGGACGCTCTTCTCGTCGAGCAGGATCGACTTCACCATCGCGACGACTGAGGCGGAAGGCGCGTAGTAGGCCGAGCCCGTCTTGAGGAGCTGTACGATCTCACCGCCGCCCTTGCGCGTCCGATCGACCAGCGCCTCGATGCGCTCCGGCGTCATCAGCTTCTCGATCGAGATGCCCGACACGGTCGAGAAGCGTGCCAGCGGTACCATCGAGTCGCCATGGCTACCGAGCACCATCGCGTGCACGTCCGACGGCGCCACGTTCAGCTCCATGGCGATGAAGGCGCGGAATCGGGCCGAGTCCAGCACGCCGGCCATCCCGAACACGCGCTCGTGCGGGAAGCCCGACACCTGCTGCGCGAGATGCGTCATGATGTCGAGCGGGTTGGTGACGCAGACCAGGATGGCGTTGGGTGAATGCTTCTTCACCTGCTCGGTGATGCCCGTGATGATCGCGGCATTCTTGGCGAGCAGATCCGAGCGCGTCATGCCCGGCTTCCGCGGCAAGCCGGCCGTGATGACGACGACGTCACTGCCGGCGGTGTCGGCGTAGTCGTTGGTCCCGACGATCGTGCCGTTGTATCCCTCGACCGGGCCCGCTTGCATCATGTCGAGCGCCTTGCCCTGGGGCATGCCGTCGACGATGTCGATCAGGACCACGTCGCCGAGACTCTTCTCGATGAGCCGCTGGGCCGTGGTCGCTCCGACGAATCCTGCCCCGACGACCGTGATCTTGTTCCGCGCCATGACGTCCCTACTCCTCACTCTTCGCCGATCTCCGATCGGCCAACGTTGACCGAATCGCTCGCGAACCTGTGACGACGGGCCATCGAGCACGCTCGCCCGAACGAAGACCCTCGCCTCGCCGACGACCGATCCGTGGTGCAACGGGGCCCACGGGGCTGCCGGGGCCGTCGGAAGCGGCCAAGGTTAGCGACCGGTGCCGAGGAGCGTCAACCTCGGAATGTGATGTATGTGGCGGATCCCCCGGGGCTTGGTCTGTCGCCCCTCGTTCCTCGGGATCCCCGAGGCTGGCGCCCCGGGCTTTGATCTGCCGCCCCTCGTTCCTCGGGGCTCGCGCCCAGGCGCTCAGTCGCCGGCAGAATCCCAGGCCTTCCGCCAGCGACCGATACCGGCCTTGCGCTCCTCGGCCGTGCCGTTGGGGTCGTAGGCGACGTCGACACCGAGCAAGGCTTCCAAGGAGCGATGCGCCGAGTCGCGCACGATGCTCTCGTCGTCGGCGAGCCGCTCGATCAGGGCTGGCGCGGCGTCCTTGCGACCGAGCTCGGCGAGGCCCTCGGCGATCAGGTAGCGGACGAACATGTCGTCGTCCTGCAATCGATCGATGAACCAGGGCACGAGCCGGGCATCGCCGAGGCGCAGCAGCTCGTCGACCGCATTGAAGCGCACGCTCGGATTGCCGGCCTCGAGCTGTGCCAAGAGGCTCCGCGTCCGCTCTTCGAAGATCGAGCCGTCGAGCTCGGGCTCGGCCACGGGCGTCGGGGCGACATCGCCGTCGTTCGAGCCCTCGACCGGCCGTGAGATCGTTCCGACGTTCTCGAGGCGGGCCTCCAGGGCTTCGACCGCCAAGCCGGTGCTCGCCTGCCGGCTGCGCAGATCGATGAGCTGGCCTGCGACGTCGCGCAGCTCGACCGTCAGGGTCTCGACGCGTCGCTTGACGTCCTCTTGTCTGTCGAGCAGCTCTCGCACGGCTTCGACCTTTTCATCGGTCTCGGCGATGCGCCGAGCGCCGGTCTTCTGTCGCGCTTCGAGGTCGGCGAAGGCATCGACCGGCATCGACGGCTCCGAGGGCGTCTCGAGTCGGGCAATCTGCTCCTCGAGCCCGGCCAGGCGTTGTTCGAGTAACGAAAGCTCCTCGCGCGTGCTGCTCGTGGTCTTCGCGCTCTTCGGTGCGTCGGTCTGGCGATCGACGATCAACCACAGCGAGAGC
The DNA here is from genome assembly GCA_029260795.1 of Planctomycetota bacterium. GTDB lineage: Bacteria > Planctomycetota > OFTM77 > OFTM77 > OFTM77 > OFTM77. The sequence goes on from JAJDCO010000078.1 coordinate 6,394, forward strand.
CCCAACGCCGCGATCGCGACCGCTGCGCCACCGACCGCCGTCCAGGTCGCGAACGCGCTCCGACCCGAGGAGGGCGGGAACGGATTGCAGCTTCGGCAGATCATCTTGCCCTTGATCGCCAGGCAGCCGCCCTCGTTCAGATCCTTGAGTGGGATGCTCTCGTTGCAGATGTCGCAGAAGTAGATCTTCACGGCCAAGGTCTCCAGGGAGGACCGGTCGTCGGGCGACCGAGGTGCGAGGCGGTCAGGCAGGCAGGTAGGCGTGGACCAGAACGAAGCCCGTCGCAATCACCACAGCAATCACGAGAGCGCCTCCGACCAGCGCCGTCGAGACGGCCCAGCCGCGCCGCGGCTGCCAGGTCGAGGGTCGGACCGGAAAGCGGTTCTCGGCGCCCTCGTGCGTCGAGGTACCGCAGTGCGGGCAATAGAACTCGCGAAATGCGATAATCTCGCCGCAGAAGAGACAGGGTTTGACCCGTTCGTCCATCTGATCGCTGCCCCCGTTGGACTCCTGGCAGGCGGTCCACTTATTCGAGGGTAACGGTCGCGCGGCGCGAGTGCAACGACACACGAGCACTCGACTCGCGACGTCGAGGCGAGCGCATCCCGCGAGCCGAGTGCCGGCGCGCGGGAGCACTCCTTCGAGCGGGCGAGCGCTCGGCGGAGTGGGCCGGGCCCGTAGCGAGAGCGACCTAGTCGCGGGTTCCGGCGAGAAGGCGATCTTCCTGCTTGTCGTTCCACCAGCCTCGCCACTTGCCGACAGACGCGACGCGATCCTCCTGCGAGGCACGGAAGTCGTACTGGAAGCTGAGACCCGTGAACTTGTTCAACGCCTCGAAGCTCTTGTAGCGAATGAAGCGATCCTGATCGTCGAGAGCCGTGATCAAGAACGAGACGCCCTTCCAGTCCCCCATGCCGAGGAGCGAAGCGGCGGCTTCGAGCTGCACGTTGCGATCGGTATCGCTCAGCCGCTCTCGAAGCGCCGGCAAAGTGCCCTTGTCGTTGATCAGCCCCAGGGCGTAGATGCTCGAGGCGCGCTGGTCGGGATCCGAGTTCTCCAGCGCTTCCAAGAGATAGGGAACGGCCGGCTCCCCGATATCACCGAGCCGCATCAGATTCGCGAGCCGCTTGAGCCCGCGAGAGTACGGCATGTTGGCGATGCGCTCTTCGATCTCCTTCTCGAGCAGGGGGCCTGCCTTGAGGTAGCCCTGATCGTCGGCGGGATCTTCGCGGTAGGGACTTTCCGTGACACAGCCGGCCAGGAACAGCCCACCGAGAATCAACACCTGTGCGATCTTCATCGCCTGAATCTCCTGCCCAATCTCCAATGTGTGCCGAGACCACGGGACACCACACGGAGCTATCGGCAAACGACCGCACAATCTTGACTCGCAGCAAGGAGTGGCCGCAGCGATCCCGATCAGCGACGCACTCCCCGAGACGCGATCAGAAGCAAGATCCCGATTCCGATCAGCGCCACCGGAAGCAGGCGGCCGGCGACCGACGGGGAGTCGGGAGAAGAAACCGGCTCGTCGAGATCACGGAATCGACCGCCAGTCGCCTGAGCGATCCGCGCGAGCCTCTCGTGATCCGGCTTCCAATGGGCCAGCTCCTGGGTCCACGGTCCGGCGCTGGCAACACGATGCAAAACCTCTCCGGCCGGTCCGACCAGCTCCCAGGCATCACTCTCCGTTCCAGCGCCGAATCGCTCGCCCACCCACGTCGCCGAGCCGAGCGGCTCCAGCGGCGTGATATCGGTTCCGACGCCGGCGCGCAGAGCGAGGGATTCCCGAGGGATCGCGTCCCGTGACGACGCCACGACCTCGAGCCAACCGGGTCGACGATCGGGCCGCACCGACAGCGTCCAAGCGCCGCGCCGCGGTGGCGCGATCGCGCGGAGGACCTCCTCCCAACGCTCGGCTGTCTGCCACGCGGAAGCCCAGCCTCGCTCGCCTCCCGAGGTGAAGACTCCGGCTTGCCCTGCCCCCCGCCGCCAGCGAGCCAGCACGGGCTCCGCGTCCTCGGTCAACGCCAAGACCTCGGCGCCCGGCTTGTCGGCGGTTCGGACGAGTCGCTCGAGGTCCGGCAACCGTCGCCCTTCTTCGCGGGCGTCGACGCGAACAGGCCCCGTGTGGATCCATTCCTTTCGAACGTCCGCGAGAAACAATCCGGGCAGCGCTTCGATCTCGCCCGCCTCGTAATAGCGCCCTCCGAAGCCCGCCGAGACGAGGCCTTCCAGCAGCTGCCGATCAGCATCCGAGCGAGCCGCATGCACCGACAGCGCCACGCGCTTCTCGCCGAATCGCTTCCCGAGCTCGACGAGCCTCTCAGCTGGATTCTCATCGCTCACCTGCCCGTCGGAGAGCACGAGCACGTGCGCTCGGCGCTCGGAAGGCTCCGGCAGCTGAGCGAGCAAGGCTTCGAGTGCCGAGACGAGCCGGGTGCCACCGCGGGCGACCCAGGCGCTGAGCACCGAATCCACCCGATGGCGATCGAGCCGGCCGTCGATCACCTTGACGGTGACCGGCGTCTCGAGGCTGGCGGCGAATCCGGAGAGGGCGGCGGTGTCTCGCGGACTCGCCCCGGTGAGGACACTCCGAACCGCGCGGCGGGCGCGAGCGAGCGGCTCCCCCGCCATGCTTCCGGAATGGTCGACCAGAATCCACAGATCGGCCCCGGCCTCGTCGGTGGGCGTGCACCACACCGGCAGCCACGCCTCGATCGGCCTCCCGACCCAGCCTCCCGGACCCAACGAGTGCGAGCTTCCGAGTGCCAACAGGCCCTTGCCTCGCTCGGCGATGAGCTGCGCCCAAGGAGTCGGGCTCGACTCGAGCTGGTCTGCCGAGAGGTCGACGATCACGATCACGTCGGCGGTGTTCAGATCCTCCGGTGACACCGGCCATCGGCGGGCGAGGAATCGGAAGCCATCCGTGTCGGCCGGAGCCGAAGCGGCCGAGGGTCGGCCGGAGTGGAGCCAAAGCACGCGCTGCCGGCGGTCGACCGACACGTTCGTCGCGCGACGATCATTGCGATCCCAGGGCGCGGAGGTCTGGGGCGCGATCACACGGACCTCGAGCTCGAGATCTCCTTGGTCGGGAGCGTGGCGCGTGAAGACGATCTCGGCGCCCGAGCCTTCCTGAGGAACGACGCGCTCATCGACGGATTGCCACGCGTCACCTCGACGCTCGAGGAGTCGAACGCGCGGCGGCTCGGGGAGCTCGCCTTCCCAAGCCACTCCGCAGCGGATCGAGAACGGCTCGCCGGGAGCTGCCAAGGCGGGCGCTTCGAGGGATTCGATCCGCACGTCGAACGGCACGGAAGGCGTGAGCGGCGTCACATCGACCGGAACTCCCGCCTCTCGAGCGGCGCGGAGGACGTCGGTGAGGTCGCCTCGGGTGGCGCGCCCGTCTGAGAGCAGCCACAGTCGACGGCCCACGGAATCGAGGCTCTCGAGGCCGGCGCGCAGGGCTCGCTCGAGGTCGCTGTGCCAGGTCCAATCGGGGAGCGCCGAGCGTTCGCGGACATCGCGACTCGGAGTCGCGGCGAAGTCGAGCGCCTGCACGCCGGACGGGAGTCGGAGGTCGATCTCGGCAGGTGCGCTGGCGGAGCGATCCCGCAGGACCAACCATCGCGGTCGAGGATCCTGGTCTCGAGCGAGGAAGGCGGCCACTCCCCATGCGGTGAAAGCGGCGATAGTGAGCGCGATTCGGAGCGTCGCCCACGGCCGATGTGCGGTCCACAGCTTTGAAGGTGGCTTCATCCTGAAGATTCTACAAAAGGAGGGTCTTGCAAGACTCGCACGAAGGAAGGTATGTTGCCTTTGATGACATGAACCCGTCACCGATCCGCTCCCGCCAGCCGCCCCCCGCTGTCGCGGAAGCGCCTCCCAGATCTGCATGAATCGAGCTTTGGTCGGTCGTGGGTTTGTCGTTCGGGCAACCGATGCGCTGGCCAATTCCTCCGCATTCTAGGAGTCGCGAGCGAAGATGAACAAGGCAGATCTGGTCGAGTTCGTCTACGACGACGTCGGAAAGAAACAGGGGCTCTCCAAGGCGGCAACGCAGCGGCAGATCGAATCGGTCTTCGCTTGCATGCAACTTGCCATCGCCGAGCAGGGCAGCCTGCGGATCTCGGGCTTTGGAACTTTCCAAGCCCGGGAGCGCAAGGAGCGAATCGGTCGGGATCCGCGGACCGGCGGCCCGATCACGATCCCAAGAGCGCGAACGGTCAGCTTCCGCGCGAGCCCGGATCTTCGAGAGCACCTTTAGCTCGGCGAGCACGGGCCGCTCTCAGCCCGTGACTCGCCCCTCGATCCAACCCCCTCCGACGACCTCGTCCCCCGTGTAGAACACGGCGGCTTGGCCGGGCGTGATCGCGGTGACGGGCTGCTCGAAGTCGACGCGAGCTCGCCCGTCCGAAAGCGGAGTCACGCGGGCCGGAGTGCCTACATGGCGCGAGCGGACCTTCACCACCGCGGTGAAGGGCGCATCCGGTCGCCGATCGCCCAGCCAGTTCGTCTGGGCGCAGACCAGCTCGTCGGCGAGCAGATCGACTCGGTCCCCGAGCACCACCTCATTGCGACCGGGATTCAGCGAGACCACGTAGGCCGGCCGGCCCAGTACCACACCGAGCCCGTGCCGCTGCCCAATCGTGAAGAGCGCCGTGCCTGCGTGCTCACCCAGCACGCGCCCCTCCCGGTCGACGAAGCGCCCGGCCCGCACCTGCTCGGGGGCACGCTCCCGAATCAAGGCTCGGTAATCATTGGACGGCACGAAGCAGATCTCTTGGCTGTCGTTTTTCTCGGCCACGATCAACCCCAGGTCGCGCGCGCGCTCTCGCACCTCGGCCTTCTTCAGGTCGGCCACCGGGAACCTCGCCGCCTCGAGCTGAGGTCGAGTGAGTGAGAAGAGCTGATACGACTGATCCTTGGCCGCATCTTTCCCCCGATGCAGGTGCGCCCCGCTCTCGTCGGTCGTCCACCGTGCATAGTGCCCGGTCGCGACCGTACTCGCGCCGACGGAGCGGGCGAACTGGAGCAATCGCCCAAACTTCAGGAGGCGGTTGCACTGGATGCACGGGTTGGGAGTCCGCCCTCGGCCGTACTCGGCCACGAAGTGATCGATGATGCGCTCAAAGCCGCGTGAGAAGTCGAGCGAGTAGAACGGTATGCCCAGATGCGCTGCCACCCGGCGGGCATCCTGGGCATCGTCGACGCTGCAGCACGACTTCTGGCGCGATTCCTCGGAGGACACGGAGACGCCATTGCGCATGAAGAGGCCAATGACATCGTGCCCCTGCTCGAGAAGCAGGGCTGCCGCCACGCTGCTGTCGACTCCGCCGCTCATGGCGACGACGATTCTCTCGCTCATCGGGACTCCGAACGTCCGCGACCGCTTCCGACGAGGGCTTCGCGAACCCGTGGGCGCGCGACGTTGGCCGCGCCTGACAATGGCGCTTGCTCGACTCCGGACCCACCCCTAGAATGTCCGCCTTTCCTCGTCCGTCGAGCACGGGAAACAAGCGGCATCACGGCACCTTTTTCAAGAGGGCCGTCTCGGGATGCGCCCGTCTTATACGAGAACCTCTCGACGGCCGCAACCGGGCGATCGCTGCCGCAACGCCCTGCCAAGACGCCAAGGAGCTCACTCGTGATACCGACCGTCGCATGGGTCCAGGAGGCCGATCCGGGAACCACTCCCCCGTCGGGACAGGGGGCTCAGGAGAGTCAACTCTGGAACATGGCCATCTGGTTCGTCGCCATCTTCGCGATCTTCTACTTTCTGCTGATCCGTCCGCAGAAGAAGCAGGAGCGTGCGAAGCGCGCGATGCTCGAGGCTTTGGCCAAAAACGACCGCGTCCTGACGCAAGGCGGCATCTTCGGAACCGTCGCCAACCTCACCGACGACGAGGTCACGCTGAAGGTCGACGACAGCAACAACACCCGCATTCGCGTCGCCCGACATGCGGTCGTCGCGGTGGTGACGGCCAAGTCCGAGGCGGCCGAGAGCTGAACCTTCCGTAACCCCGAGCCCAGACCGTCGTCTCTTCGGGGGAAGAGAGGTCGCGGTCGACAAGGAGGCTCGGGGGAGGATGAGGATTCCATGGAAACGCAAGGTCGCCGGTCGGGCGACGAGGGCCCGAACGGCGGCGAGCCCTCACGCCCGCGGCCGATGCGGCGAGCGCTGCGTCGCTCGTCTGTTGAAGCGGCGTGGGCTGCGCATTCTGGCGAGAAACTGGCGGTTTCGTGGAGGCGAGGTCGACCTGGTGGCGGCCGCAGGCCACGAGCTCGTGCTGGTCGAGGTCAAGACGCGGCGGCCAGGTGCCTGCCGCGAGCTGGCCCCTGCGCAGCTCCAGCGGCTCGCACACTACGCCCCCCGGGTGACACAGGCCTTCGGGGCCAGCGCCGAGACTCCGATTCGGATCGACGTCCTCTGGGTCGAGATCGATTCCAGCGGCAAGCCCCGGATCCAGGAATGGCTGTGCGGAGTCGACGTCGAAACCGGCGAGGTGCGGCATCTCGAGGCGCCCGTTCGCAGCGGTTGGCTTCGTCTTCGGTGTCGCCTAAGGTTCCGCTCCCCAGGGAGTCGATTTCTGAAGTGAGGGCGGTCCCGACGAGTGCTCGGGTCGTGCGAGCATTCGGCTCGTTAGAGAACCGTTGGCTTTCCCCTCGAAGGGGGAGAGCTCGGGACGACGGGAGCGGGAGGGCTGGGCCGGCACAGCGAAGCATCGCGAGCCGGACCGATGGCGTGACCTAGATGATCCGCATCTTCAGGCACTATTTCCCGTACCGAAAGCTCGTGCTGATCGGCATCGAGGGGCTGCTGATCTTTTCGGCGCTGTTCGTGTTTCTCAATCTGCCCCGCCTGGCCGAGGCGGACTGGTTGAACTCCGCCCGCATGTGGTGGGCGGCGCTGGCGGCCTTGGTGATCACCGCCACCTGCCAGCTGACCATGTATTACAACGATCTCTACGACTGGAAGATCTACTCGGCTCGTGACGAGTTTCGCATCCGCCTGGTCGAGGCGCTCGGCTACTCGTTCATCGTCCTCGCCGGGCTCATGTACCTGTTCGAGAAGCTCTTCGCGAAGCTCGACCTGAGCGTCACGCGCTTCATCGCGACGATCGTCCTCCTCTTCATCATCCTCACGGCCTGGCGCGCCTTCTACAAATGGATCGTCGTGCAAGGGCGCTTCGAGGAGCGCATCCTGTTGATCGGTCACGGCGGCCTGGCAGCCAAGATCCGCGACGTCATCGCCGAGCGGCGAGATACCGGGCTCCGAATCCATGGCTTCATCCGCAAGGACGGGCCGCATGCCGAGGAGGATGACGAGGTCGTGGGCGGCTTCCAGGACATCGTGGACATCGTCCGCAGCCAGGGGATTTCCCGGGTCGTCGTCGCACTCACCGACCGTCGCGGCAACTTGCCCGTCAATGAGCTCCTCGCCTGCAAGATGATGGGCGTGAAGATCGAAGAAGGCGAATCGCTCTTCGAGCGCTTGACCGGCAAGATCGCCGTCGAGCGGCTTCGGCCTTCCTACCTGATCTTCTCCGACGGCTTCCGCAAGACTCGCCTCGCCCTGGCCGCCAAGCGTGCGGGCGATGTGTTCTTTTCGGTGACGGGGCTGATCCTGTCCTTTCCGATCATCGTCGCCACCATCCCGCTCATCAAGCTCGACTCACCGGGACCGGTCTTCTTCCGGCAGAAGCGCGTCGGGCAGGACGGTCACATCTTCACGCTCTTGAAGTTCCGCTCGATGCGAGAGGATGCGGAGCGCAAGACGGGTCCGATCTGGGCGACTCAGGGCGACTCCCGAATCACACGCATCGGCAAGTTCTTGCGACGCTCGCGGATCGACGAGATCCCCCAGATGATCAACGTGCTCAAGGGCGACATGAGCTTCGTGGGACCGCGCCCCGAGCGACCGTTCTTCGTCGAGGAGCTCAAGTTCGAGATCCCTTACTACACCGAGCGGTTGACGGTGAAGCCTGGGATCACGGGCTGGGCGCAGATCAACTACCCGTACGGCTCGTCGAAGCAAGACGCCCTGGAGAAGCTTCAATACGACCTGTTCTACATCAAGAACATGTCGTTCTTCTTCGACCTGTTCATCCTGTTCAGCACGATCAAGGTCGTGATCTTGCGACGGGGCGCCGTCTGACGACGCCCGTCTTTGGCAGACCCGGCGAAACGCTTCCCGCATGCATGTTGAAGAGCCGAAGAGGCGGGCGGGCCGCCCGCGGTCCCAGGGACGAGAGCGGGCGGGCCGCCAGGCGGTCCCAGGGACGACGCCGGGACTCCGAAGGCTCGGCCAAAAGGCATTCAATCACCTCAGGCCCATCCGACACATCCACTATTCGAATAGTGACTTAAACCGACCGACTCGAATACCCGCGAGAGAGTTCCGCACATATTTCAAACTTTTCGTCGCCTCGGGGAACCTTTCGAAAGAGGGGCCCGTCCTACGAGCGGTAGGTTCCTGAACCAACGCGACGGACGCTTGAGAGAGGTGACGTTCGACGTAGCGGTTCACTCGATTCTCACCCGACTCTCCTTCGGGAGTCTCGGGAAAACGATGGCCGAGAGTTTCGCGAGAGCTCTCGGCCATCGTCTTTTTCTCGCCCACCCTCTCCCTCCTTCCCCATCGGTGCGACCCGCTCCGCTCCGCTCTGTGCTAAGCTCGCGCGGCCCTTGCGGCCCGAAAGCCCCTATCCCCCGTCCGAGCCCGTTCCCTCACGGACCCCCGAACATGTACGCTTTGCGGAGTATCTCTTACCTCATCGAGCTCGTTCATCCGCCCATGCAGCACGACGTGCAGAAGCTGCAGGAGCTCTACCGCGAGCTGTCGAGCCCGCCGCTCTCGCTGTATCAGAACTTCAACGTCGCGGCTGGTGGCGCCCAGCTGAGCAACGCGACGACGGCTGCCGGAGCGGCGTCGACGATGACGATCACGGGCGACCGGATTCAGATCCTCGAGCAACGCACGGCCGTCGATCCGGAAGAGTTCGCTCGACGCGCGGTGCAAGTCGTGGAGGTCGCCGGACGACACGTCCCGTATCAGGTCTTCATGCCGATCCAGTTCGTGGTGCGGACGCTGCTCAATCCGCAGCAGCATCACGATACGCGTGAGCTGGTGGGCCAGCAGATGTGCAATCTGTCGCAAGACATGCTCGACAGCCTCGGTCGCCAACCGAACCTGTACGGCATCCGACTGGTCTTCCCGCAAGACGACGCCTCGAACAGCATCTTCAACGTGCGGGTCGAGTCGTACAACACGGACCATCGCTCCCTGTTCATCGAGAACGCCGGGATCTTTCCGACGCCGCTGCCCGCGAACGAGCCCGAGCGGCTGGCCGAAGGCTTCGAAGCGACCTACGGGTTCATCCAAGAGAACCTGGCCCGCATGGTGCGCAGCTTCGATCAGTGACGTTTCCGAGCGGCGCTAGCGATCATCGGCGCCGCTTCCACTCTCCAGTCGTCGCACGACGATCTGCAGATGGCTCGCCCGCCCCATCCAGGTCGGATCGCGGTGCAGACTGGACTCGAGCTTGATAAGGCGAGCGACCTGGCGCCGCTCGTCGAGCCAGCTCGGATGCTTGCGCAGAGGAAGCACGAGCTTGCCGATCAAGTCCACGACCTCAAAGCCGCGCTTCTCGAACAGCTGACGAAGCTCCGCCGCCAAGAACATCTTCGCCGGAAAGCGCTCGGAGGGATCCTTGGCCAGCCACACGGTGCGCCCCGTCTTGACGAAGGCCTCGAGCTTCTCGAGCGAGCCCTCCTCGAAGTAGAAGTCGAGTCCCGCACAGCGGTGATCCGCCGAGAGAATCGCGATGCCGCCCGGGCACATCACGCGGCGAAGCGCGTCGACGGCTTGCCGAGGCTCCGAGCAAAGCGAGAGCGGGTCCCCTAACGCGACCGCGTAGCCGAAGTGGTCCCTCGGGAGCTCCGAGAGATCGACGATGTCAGCTTGAACGATCGCGGTCCGCTCGGCGAGCCCGGCTTCTTCGGCCTTCTTGCGCGCGCGCTCGAGCATCTTGAGCGAGAGATCGAGCAGGGTCACGTGGAAGCCACTCTTCGCCAGCCGTAGCCCCCACTTGCCCGTTCCGCAGCCGAGATCGAGCATCGGAACCGTGAGATCGGTGGGCAAGAACCGCTTGAGGTGCCGCCAGGTGATCTCGTCGTGGAAGTCCCAGAAGGCTCCCCGATAGATCTGGTCGTAGCGGCCCGAGACGCGGTCATGATAGCGCTGGTTGCGGTTGGGCATCGGGGGGTTCGAACAGAGAAAGAAGCAGCGTCGACATTCCCGGCGAATTCGACGGCGCGCATCCTCGGAGAGCGAGGCCCAGATTTGAAGCGCATTCTGGAGAGGGTGTGCCGGCGAACGCGGAGGCCAGGTCAACTCGGAGGCCAGGCTTCAGCCTGGTGGGAGATCGCCCGCAGCCGATCCTCGGTCGAGGTGTCTCGTCGATCGCCGTCCCTGAAATCCAACGACCTCCGCCGAATCGAACGACCCTCCAGCGGACTGAAGTCCGCCCTCCGGATTCGGAGGCCAGGTCAACTCGGAGGCCAGGCTTCAGCCTGGCGGGAGCTCTCACGAGTATCAAATGATAATACCCTTTGGTCGCCCGACGACCGCCGTTTCGGACCGCCTACCGAGCCCGCCGAACGAGCACGTTGTATTGCTTCGCGGTCAAGTCCGCATCGAAGATCGTCCAGATCTCCTCGGGACGGTAGTGCTCTCGAATCAGCCGCTGCGATTCCGGATCGAGGAACTCCCCCACCCCCGACTCGCCGCGCCGCACCACCATCATCTCGAACTGCTCCTGCGCGATGCGATCGTGAAAGGCCGACAGGTCGATCGAGTCGCCCGAGAGCTCGAGCATCTTGAACGGCATGGGCAGGTAGGAGACCTCTCGCCCGGCCTCGAGAGCGAAGCCGATGTGACGCTCCAGAAAGACCGGACCCGAGGCACTCGCGACGAGCACCTCCATTCGTTCGATGGCGGCCGTGTTCCCGGCCGGTGGGCCGTCGAAGCGTTGCTCGTGAGGCACCCAGAGCATCATTTGAAGGAAAGCGCCCGCCGCCAAGAGCCACGTCGGGAGAGCACCTCGTCGTGCCACCCCGACGAGTCGCGCCAGGCCCACGGTCGCCGTGAAAGCCAGCGCGGCTTGCAGAGGGAGGAAGTAGTTCACGGCCGCTCCCACCTTGCCGACCAGCAGGGCATTCAACACACCGGGGACCAGGAGATAGGCGAGCGGCTCGTGGGTGCGAGCGCTCCGAGGCAAAGTCGGCGCGGCGACCGAGGCCAGCACGGCCACCGCCATCGTGCCGAGATAGCCCCCGAGGTAGCGCGGGACGTCCTTCCAGTACACGAGATTCGCGTTGTAGGAGACGGCGTGCGACCAGAACCATCCGTCTGTCATCCACTGCATCGCGGCGAGGGCGCCGCCGCCCAAGACCGCCGTGACCCCGGTGAAGATCACCAGGCCTCGACGATCGCGCTGCTGCCAGTAGAACAGCGCCAGCCCCAATGCACCAAGCACGGCCGTTTGCCGAGTGAAGGCCGCCAGCACGAATGCCACCGCCGCCAGCGAGGGACGCCTCGCAATCAGGAACGCCAGCACCAGGAAGAACAGGGCCAGGCTGTCGACGCGCGCCAGCGGAAGCCACCAGCCGCCGTAGGGTGCGGCCACGAACAGTAGCGGTGCGAGCGCCGCCCAGCGCCATCCGACTCCGGCACGCCTCGCCGCGATCGCCAGCATCATGGCCGTGCCTGCCGTCGCTCCGACCGAGACGAGACGCAGGGCGAGGTAGCCGTCTCCGAGCAGCACTCGGACGGGCCACGCGGCCATAGGGTACAGCGGCGGGTAGTTGGCGATGAAGGCCGGCAGCCGGCTCGGATCCCCATAGGCACTCAGGCCACGGCTCAACAGGTCGAGCTGGAAGCGCGCCAAGCCTTCGGCGGCGTCCCACTCGATCGGGTAGGCGAGAAGGCGGAACGAATACACGATCGCGGCGCCGGTGAAGGCACCGAGCCCGAGCGCAGCGCCTAGCCACAGCAGGCGACCGATCCATCGCTCGAGAGGCGAGGCCGTGGCGAGCTCCCGGGCACCGGCGACGGGCTCTCGGGTCGGGCTGGATTCGCTTTCTGTCTTCATTCCCTCAGATCGGGTGATAGAATCTTGAAGATCCCACGAGCCCGAAAACCCGCAGACGTCAAACCACTGAAAACTCCGACGGAGCCACCTCTTATGGCTCGCCGTCGCTTTCGGGCTCCGCGACCGAATCGAGCGCCCGGGCGAGGCGAGACCGGCTCCCGTCCTGACGATCTCCTTCGGAACCGCCATGATGCCACTTGCCTCCGCCGCCGTCGATCGCCGCCCTCGCCGCGCCCTTCGGGTCACTGCCTCGATCCACGTGGCGACTCTGCTCGCGATGATGTGCATGACGGGTTGCTCGGACCCCAAGCCCGAGCCGCACACCAAGATGCTCGTCGTGGGCATCGACGGCATGGAGTGGAGCGTCGTGCTCCCGCTGCTGCGGGAAGGCAAGCTCCCGAACATCCAGAAGCTCATGGATCGCGGCTCGTACGGCCGGCTCGGTACGTTCAACCCGACGCTCTCTCCGATCATCTGGACCACGATCGCGACCGGGAAGACCCAAGAGCAGCACGGCGTCCTCGGCTTCGACTACATCGACGAAGCGACCGGGCAGCAGCGTCTCTACACCAGCCTGCACCGAAAGACCAAAGCGGTCTGGGACATCCTGTCCGAAAAGGAGCTGATGGTCGACGTCTTCGGCTGGTGGATCACCTGGCCGGCCGAGCCCGTGAGCGGCAAGATGGTCTCTCAGTTCTCGGGGCTCGATCAAGCGGCCAAGGTCTGGAAGGGCACCGTTCAGGCGGACGGCCCGGCACAGACTCATCCTCGCGGCTACTTCGAGACCGTGCGCCCGCTGGTCCTGGACATCGAGCGTGACTTCGCAGCCCCCGACGAGAGCAGCTTCGCCGGACGCGTCCACGAGCTATTCGGTCCCTTGAAGTCCGAGCTGACCGAGCTCGAGAAGCGCTTGCTGGACGATTCGATCTGGTCGTTCAAGGCCGACGAGCTCTACGCCCGCATCACCGAGCAAGCGCTGACCCAGGACGACGCCGACCTGACGCTCTGCTACTTCGGTGGCACCGATGTCGTCGGCCACCGCTTCTTCAAGTACTACGAGCCCCGGCACTACCGCTTCCCGCCGAGCCCCGAGGCGCTGGCGGCGTTTCAGCGCATCATCCCCGACTACTACTGCTACATCGACTCCGTCCTCGGGCGCTTGATGGCGAAGTGCGGTGACGACACCGCGATCCTCATCGTGGCCGATCACGGCATGATCCCGGTCAACACCGAGCTCGACCACGAGAAGCAGTACGCACTGGACAAGGGGCTGGGCGCCATCAACTCGGGGCATCATCCCAACGCCGAATCGGGCGTCATCATCGCCGCCGGTGGCCCTTTCAAGAAGATGGGCTATCGGCAGAACCTCCGGGCGCGCGAGCTGCGCGTCATGGGTACCGTGTACCAGGTGACCCCGACCATCCTTCATTTGATGGGACTCCCCATCGGCGAGGACATGTTCCAGAACGGAGTGCTGGACTCGTTGCTCCAGGGTAACTTCCTCCAGGACCATCGCCCCGCGTTCCTTCCCACCTACGACACCGAGCCCGAGCGCTGGTTTGCCATTCGCCAAGAGCGCGGCTTCGACGGCGTGGACGAGGAAAAGCTCGAGCAGCTCAAGAGGCTCGGCTACGTCGGCGACGACAAGCCGGAGAAGCCCGAGAAGAAGGATGATAAAGGCGAGCCGAAGTGAGATTGCGTCTTGATCGGAACCGCTCTCTCACCGATGTGATTCTTTCGCTCTGCTGCCCGACTTTGCGAAACGGGAGAGCAGGCGCTTCGTGACGAGATCCGTTCGGGACTCTGTTTCTTCCGCTCTGCGGCCCGACTTTGCTTCTTCAGCGATCGGGCTCAGCGCCCTCGGCTGGGTCCCCGGCTTCCTCGCACCGTGAGCCACCAACCCGACCACTGTCGGAAGGCCTCGGCATTCTGAGCATGAGAACGCTCGGATCGGAATCCGAAGTCCTGGCCCGTGTGCTCTCGCAGAGCGCGCACCGCGATCTCACGCACGTTGCGACGCTCGTCGCGCAAGGCGAGGATCAGCGGCTGTCGAATGCGCTCGCCGAGTCGGAGAACCGACTCGATGGCCGTCTTCTTTTCACTCTCCGAAGCGCGCTCTCCGAAGCGCGCCCAGATCTTCTCGATCGTGGGCTCGACGCGCGCGGGTGACTCGTACTTCGGGAGCGTGAGCAGCGCCCAGGCCGTCGTCCGGACCAGATCGCCCCGAGACTTGGCCACGCCCGGCTTCCACGCCCCCTCCTCGAGCTGGGTCTCGAGAAGCTGGCTACGAATGCGAACCAGCGCGTCGCTGCCGCTCTGTCCGATCGCGTCGAGGAGCAGTCCGTACCACAGCCGATAGGCCTCGAGATTCTCGCGGCCGGTCCCCGGATTGATCGTCGCCGAAGCCGTCTTCTTCAGCCACTTGACGGCCAGATCGATCTGCGCCTGCACGTTTCCACCCTTGGGCAACGGTGCGTCAGCCGCGGCGCCGTAGCCCTTCAAGGCGAGCCCCATCGCGAACGCGGCCGCGGCGGTCGCGTCGCCGCGCGCTCCGCTGGTCGGCATGCCCCACGCTCCATCGGAGCCCTGGTGCTTGAGCAAGAACGTCAACGCCCGCGAGAAGACCTCCCCGCCCACGTTCTGTCCCGCCTTCTGAGCCTCCGTGAGCGCCCAAACCGCGAGCGCCGTGTCGAGGATGTTGGCCACCTGACCCGACGCCTTGCCCCAGCCGCCGTAGTCGCTGTATCGGCCTTCCACCCGAAAGCGGAACCGAGGATCCGGATGCTCGCCGGGTCGAGCCGCATTTCGATAGCGGGTCGGTGGGAGATCGATCCACTGTTGATGCTGGAGCTCGACGAGTCGCGCGACGCGCTTCTGGAGTGCGGCACCGGGCACCTGCGCGCGGAGCTTCGTGAAGAGCAGGATCTCCCAGGCGAGCGGTCTCGTCGCCTCCGACTCGCGGGCGATGCTCCAGCGCACGGAGCGTTGCCAGGCGGGTCGATCGAGATCGGCGCCCGCGTGGCGAGCGGCGAGGGCGGCGAGAGGCGAGGTCTCGGCGTCGCCGATGGGGCCACTCTCGCGCTGCTGCGCGAGCAGAAAGACCTGCGCGCGCGCGGCGGCTTCGTCGGCATCCGCACGAGCGTCGGCGCCGAAGAGCGCGGCCAGGACCGGGATCCAGAGCATCCGGAAAGAGGTTTGGCCAGATCGCATGGGATCCTCCCTTCCACCGGCGATGACAGCGCTCGGTGTGATGTCCCCGCGACGGTCGAGGTCACGAGAGACGTTACGCATCGGTAAAGGACGCACACCGTCCCGTCGATCGACGGGCGAGCGCGGGCAGGTTTCCGGGAGGCGTCGGACGAGCCGACTGCCTCGGTCGCTTTCATCATAGACGAGAAGTGCTGGCGGCCCGTGGGGTGGTTTTGAGAACTTCTCGCGACGGGCGATCGATCGGGGCTCGAGCTTCGGACGGCTTTCGGACCTCGTTTTGCGACCGGCGCTCCGTCGACGCTCTCCCCATTCCCGGAGATCACGGAAGCTCCCGCATGCGCCTTTGGATCGGTACCGCTCTCTTCGTTCTGGTCGCCCTCGTGCTCCTTCCCGTCCTCTGGATGGTGGGCACCTCGTTTTGGTCACCTGCGGGCTGGACCCTCGCCCACTACCGCGAAGTGATCGAGTCCCCGACCACCAAGCCGCTGGCGCTGCTCTTCGATACCGGCCGGGTCGCGGGCTCGGCCGCCCTGCTGGCCCTGCTGCTGGGCGTGCCCTACGCGGTGCTGATTGCGCGCGTCGCCTTTCCCGGTCGGCGGCTCTTCGCGGCCTTGACCGTGCTCCCGATCCTGATGCCACCGATCGTGCATGCCATTGGGTGGAACTACGCCGAGATCCCGCTTTTCGATTGGTGGGGCAACTCGCTGGTCTTTGCGCTCTCGTACTTTCCCTTCGTGGTGCTGCTGACGGTTCACGGTCTTCGGCAGGTGTCGGCGGGCATGGAGGAGAGTGCCCTGCTGGCGCACTCTCCGCTCCGGGTGATCGTGAGCATCACGTTGCGGAACGCGCTCCCGGGCATCTTGGCGGGCGCGCTGTTCGTCGTGATCTTCACGGCCTCCGACTGGTCGGTGCCCGACTATCTCTACTTCTCGAGCCAGCGGGCGGTGTATCTCTTCCCGACCGAGATCTTCCGCTGGTGGCAACGACTCGGCCAGCCCGAGGCCGCTTGCGCGGTGGCGACTCCGGCCGTGCTGATCACGATGCTCCTCCTGGGCGGCATCATGCTGCTACGCGGTCGGCGCTTCGCCAGCGTCGACGCGCGCTATCGGCAGCCAGCGGACTTTCAGCCAGGCGCCCGGGGTTGGCTCGGGACGCTCTTCTGCACGATCGTGCTCGGCGTCTCGGCCGGCCTCCCGCTCTTCGCCCTCATCCGCGCCGCTGGCTCGGTGAGTATCTTCCCCGTGGTCTTTGCGGACGTGAAGGAGGAGTACGTCAACTCGCTGCTGATCGCCTCGGGCGCAGCCACGTTCATGGTCGTGCTCGGCTTCTTCATCGCGTACGCGATCGTGCGCTTTCGACCTTGGCTGAGTCGATCGATCGAGCTGGTCTCGATCCTGCCCCTCGCGGTTCCCGGCGTCATGCTCACTTGCGGCTTCATCCGATTGTGGAACCGCCCGCTGCCCGTCTTCGACGAGGTCTACACCTCGATCTTCATGGCGATCCTCGTCTACACGGCGCGATTCCTGCCGCTGGCCGTCTTGGCCCTGACCGCAGTGCTGTTCCGGATCGGACCGGCGCTCGAGGAGGCGGCCGCCGTCGGAGGGCGACGCTGGTCGGCCAGCTTCTTCGGGATCCTCACCCCGCTGGCCGCTCGCGGCCTTTGGGCCTCGTGGCTGCTGGGGTTCGTCTTCACGATGAAGGACATCGACATCGCCGCGGTGCTGCCCTCCGCCAACGCGTCACTCTCGATGCGGCTGAACAACATGATCCACTTCGCCCACGACGAGCGAGCCGCGGCCTTGTGCGTATTGATGGTGCTGACCGTGGCCCTGCCGATTATCGCGACGCTCCTGATCGCTCCCAAAGCGCTCTTCGGCAGCGACTCGGGGGCCGGGTGGGAGGGCGTTCGATGAATCCACGCGCTTCGACGCGGCTTCGGTCGTCCGCTGAGGCGAGACGTCTCCGGAGGCCCGACTTCAATGAAGTCGGGCCTCCGAGGGAACGGTCTGGAGCATTTCGTGTTGCAACACCAGGGTTCAGTCGGGCGGGAGGGCTTCTCGCGCACCGCTCTCTCACCTACGCTCTTCGAAGGCAGATCGCCCCGCCGACAGGCCACGAGGATTAACTGGCGCGACCTGTCGAACTCCGTTCGGGTCTCTGTACCCCATGCACGTGCGAGAAGGCAGAGCCACCGACGGCAATCGTCACGCGAGACCGACTGCGAAGCGAACTGAAACCCGAGCGTTGAAAAAGCTACAGCGCGCCGACTTGAAGATCTGAACGTTGAACGTTCAACGTTGAACGTTCAACGTCCAATCCGCCTGATCGAGCGGAGGCGAGGCTGACGACCTCCCACCCGAATGAATTCGGGCCTCCGAGGGAACGGTCTGGAGCATTTCGTTTTGCAAAGCCAGGCTTCAGCCTGGTGGGAGGGCCCGCGCATCGTGTCGGCTCGATCGAGTCGAACCCGAGCCAGTCCGGCGAGCATTTCCCGAAGACTGTGAGCACTTCGTCCAAAGGGAAACATCGTGGTGCTTCCTTGGCTTCTCGCGCCCGCTCTCTCTTCCACGTCATTCGAAAGCGAATCACCCCGCCGACGGGCGACGAGGATTGAAGTGCGCGACGCGTCGGACTCCGTTCACGTCTCTGAATCACGTGCGAGCACCGACACCCCACCCGCGACCGCACTCCTCCCCGGAGGCCAGACGACTCACGAGGTCAAGCGGCCTCGAAGGTCAGGCTGTTCCTTTGCACATACCTTCATCCTTCTGCACCGGCTTCGTCGAATTCATGGCGACTTACCCTCGCCGCGCCTCCGCCGCTCGTGCATGGGCCTCGAGGCCTTCGAGGCGGGCGAGGCGAGCGGTGTCCTCGATGAGGTCGGGGTCGGCTTCGTCGAGCTCCAGCCAGGTCCGGATGCGCAGGAAGCTGAACACCGACAGGCCGCCGAAGGCACGCGCGCTGCCGCCGGTCGGGAGCGTGTGATTCGGTCCCACGCCGTAGTCGCCGAAGACCTCTGCCGATCGGCTGCCGATGAAGAGGGCGCCGTAATGATCGAGGCGCTCCGCCCACTCGCCGGGATCGCGCGTCATGACCTGAAGGTGCTCAGGGGCCAGTCGATTGCACAACGCCACGGCCTCCTCGCGCTCCTCGGCCAAGACGGCGTATCCGTTCTTCAAGGCCTCGACGGCAATGTCTCGCGTCGGCAAGCTCGAGAGCTGTTCCCCGAGCGCCTCCTCGACAGACTCGATCAAGCCCTCCTCGAGCGCGACCAGCACCGGCAGCGCTTCGGGATCGTGCTCGGCTTGCGCCAGGAGGTCGGCCGCGATCAGGCACGGGTCTGCCGAGCCATCCGCCAACACCACCAGCTCCGACGGCCCGGCCAGCAAGTCGATGGCAACGCGACCGCTGACAACCTGCTTGGCGGCCGTCACCCAGCGATTGCCGGGCCCCACGATGACCGCGCACGGTGAGACGCCTCCGCAACCGTACGCCATGGCGGCGATGGCATGTGCACCGCCCGCGCACAGCATGCCGTCCGCACCGGCGATGGCGGCGGCGGCGCGCATCAGCGGCCCCGGGTTCGGTGAAGCGACCCAGATCTCCTCGACGCCAGCGGCACGAGCCGTGACGGCCGTCATCAGGACCGAGGAAGGGAGCGGGTATCGACCACCTGGTGCGTAGCATCCGGCGACCGAGACGGCGGCGACCTCTTGGCCGGCGCGTCCTCCCGGTACCGCGACAGTCACCGTATCGAGAGTTCCCCGCTGCGCCGTGGCGAACGCATCGATGCGCTCAGCCGTTCGCTCGAGGAGCTCACGATCACTCTCCTCGATCTCGTCACAGGCTCGATCGAGCTGCGAGCGCTCGAGCACGAGTGGCGCGCCTTCCGGTAGGCCGTCGAGTTTCTCGGCATAGCGCCGCAGCGCCGCCTGATCGTCGCGAACCTCGGTCACGATCTCGCGCGCCGCGACTCGCGTCTCGGGATCGACCGGCTCCCGGTCGAAAACCGGGATCTTGTCCGCGGACCGCCGCTTCAGGGTGATGCTCTTCGTCGTCATGATCGTCTCCTCACGCGCAAGGCTCGCCGCTCCAGCTCTCGGGAGACGGCATCGAGCGGAACACCGCGACGCACCAGCGCGACGGCGAGGAAGTAAAAGAGGTCCGCCGCCTCCCACGCGACGTGATCAGGAGCCTCGGCCTCGGCCAGCTCCCGCGCTTCTTCGATCAGCTTCTCCTCGAGGAGCGCTGGGTCGGCCAAGAGCTTGGCGGTGAATGATCCGGCCGGCGGATCGATGGCCGTCGCTTGGAGCCGACGCACGAGACGACCCAAGCCCGAGTCCTCGCCCCAGCAGGTCCATGTCTCTTCGTGACAGAATCCCGCGCCCCCTTGTCGCACCGTGAAGCGCAACGCGTCCTCGTCACAGTCGAGGTCGATCTTCAGGAGCTCCTGCGAGTTGCCCGACGACTCACCCTTGACCCAGAGCCCGCGTCGCCGCGAATGGTAGACGCCTTTCTGACGTCGAACCGCCTCGCGCACGCTCTCACGATTCGACCAGGCGAGCCCGAGCGCCTGGCCGAGCTCATCGGTGACGACCGTCGGCCAGAGATCGCCCTCGGCTCGCAGCGGCGCGAGGATCGCTTCGCCAAAGTCCAACTGATTCGTGTACAGCGCCATCCCCACTTGGGCGTCCGCACCGAGGCGATGCAGCTCGGAGATCTCTTCGGTCGTGGTTACGCCACCGGCAAAGGTGATGCGCGCGTCCCCGGCCGCCTCGATCAGATCGGGAACCCGCCCCATGGCGGTCCCTCCGAGTCGCCCTTCTCGCTCGACGAAGGTGATCAGGAAGCTGCCGACGTGCTCTCGAAGCTCCTGCATTCGCTCGAGGATGCTGACGCCCGTCTTGGTGCGCCAGCCGTCGACCACGACCTCGCCGTCGACGGCATCGAGCGCTGCCATCACGCGCTCTCGAGGGAGCTGTTTCACGATCTCCGGCTTGGCGGCCGTGCCGAGGATCACTCGTTGCGCGCCCGCATCGAGCCATCGGAGCGCCGAGTCGACGTCGCGAATGCCCCCCCCCACTCGACAGGGCGCGATCTTCAGCAGCGCTTCGATCGAGTCGGCGTTCGATCCCTGTCCGAGCGCGGCATCGAGGTCGATGACCGCGATGTCACCCGAGACTCGAAACCTCTTCGCCAGCGGACGAGGATCACCAGCGTCGAGCGCCTTCTCGCGACCACCCACGAGCTGCACCGCATTGCCGTTCATCAGATCAATCGACGGTATGATCATTGCCTCACCTCGACCCCACGAGCCGCGAGCGCTCCCTTGACCGCGCCAACCGTCATGTCGCCGTCGTGGAAGATCGAGGCGGCCAGAATCGCATCGGCTCCTGCGCTCAGTGCCTGATGAAAGTGTTCGATGGTCGCCGCCCCCCCCGAGGCGATCACCGGTACCGGAACCGCTTTCGAAACGGCCGACAGCAAGGCCGTGTCGTATCCGCTGCGCGTGCCATCCCGGTCCCAGCTCGTCAGTAGAATCTCGCCCGCACCGCGATCGACCGCTTCGCGCGCCCACGCCACCACATCCCTCCCGGCGCTCTCCTGACCCGACCGCACCACCACCTCCCAGGTACCGGGAGCCGTGCAGCGAGCGTCGATCGCAACGACCGTGCATTGCGCGCCATAGCGTTCCGCGAGCTCGGTGACCAGCTGAGGACGCGCTACGGCGGCCGTGTTCACGCCCACCTTGTCTGCACCCGCCTCCAGCAGGGACCCAGCGTCCTCCGCCACCCGGACTCCGCCTCCGACCGTCAACGGAATCGACAGCACCCGTCGCACGGCCTGAACCGTCTCGACCTGATGTCCTCGACCTTCGGGTGTCGCCGAGACGTCCAAGATCACGATCTCGTCCGCACCTTGCGCCTCGTACTCCGCTGCGAGCTCGACCGGCGAGCCCGCGTCCCGGAGCCCTTGAAACTGCACCCCCTTGACGACTCGCCCGTCGCGCACGTCGAGGCAAGGGATGATGCGCACCATCAGCATGGAACTCTCTCCTGCGCCCGCGACCACCAGCGCTCGAGCAGGGCTTTTCCCCAGCGCCCGGAGAGCTCGGGATGGAACTGGCAGGCGAGGACCGCGCCCCGCTCGATCGCGGCGATGAACTCGCCGCCATGATCCGACCACGCCGCCCGCCAGCCCGGAGTCGACTCGATCAGGCGATAGGAGTTGGCGAAGTAAGCCGCACCGTCGCCCAGCATTCCGTCACCGGCCTCGCAGCGCACTTGATTCCATCCAAGCTGCGGCACTCGCACCGTCTCGGGAAAGCGCCTCGCCACGCCGCGCAGGACTCCCAATCCGCTCTGGCCGGGGCTCTCCTCGCTGCCTTCGGCGAGCAGCTGCAGGCCCAAGCACACCGCCAGCGTCGGTCGACCGGCTGCGATTCGCTCGCGCAGCGCCTCCCCCAAGCCATCCGCCTCGAGCGCCGGCAAGGCGGCCGCGAAAGCGCCCACACCTGGTAGCACGACGGCGACCGCATCTCGCACGGCCGCGGCCTCGGTCCCCATCCGAGCGGCCGCGCCCAGGCGCTCGAAGGCTGCCTGCACCGAGGCGAGATTGGCGGTGCCGGTCCGCACGATCAGCACTTCGCTCATCCGAGGACGCCCTTCTCGCTCGGGACCTCGTCGGTACCATCGTGCGCGACGGCCTGCCTCAGCGCCAACGCCGTCGCTTTGAAGGCCGCCTCGATCTTGTGATGGTCGTTCAGGCCCTCGAGCACGTCGACGTGCAATGCCATTCGTCCTGCGGTCGCGAGCGATTGGAAGAAGTGCGTGATGTTCTCGCTCGCCCAAGCCCCGATCGCCTCGCGCTTCAGCTCCAGCTCGATTCGGGGGAACGGACGCCCAGAGAGATCGACCACGGCGCGAGCCAGGGCCTCGTCGAGCGGAGCGTGTGCGCTCCCGAATCGCACGATGCCGCGCCGATCGCCCAGGGCGCCATCCAACGCTTGGCCGAGCGCCAGCGCACAGTCCTCGGACGTGTGATGGTCGTCGACGTGCAGGTCGCCCGTGCACGAGAGCTCGAGATCGAACCGCGCATGCCGCGTGAGCGTCGCCAGCATGTGATCGAGAAACCCGAGCCCGGTCGCGATCTTCGAACGGCCGCTGCCGTCGAGCGACAGCTTCAGCTCGATCTCCGTCTCGCGCGTCTTGCGCGCCACCGCTCGTACTCGCGCCGTCATCGCCACAAGGCCTCCACGTCTTCGACTCTCGCCAGCACGCGCGCGGCGCCGGCACGGACCAACGCTTCCTCGGAGCCGGTCGACTCTCCGGGCGCCACGAATCCCAAGGGCAGCACACCCGCCGCCCGAGCCGAGCGCATGTCGTCGGGGGTGTCTCCGATCAACCAGGCGCGCTCGACGCCCAGCTCGCTCAGAGCCTTTCGCACCGGGGCCGGATGCGGCTTCAGCTCGGTCGTGTCATCTCGGCACACTTGAACTCGAAACAGATCGCGGACCCCTTGCTGATCGAGAAACTGATCGAGGTCGTGGCGCGGACGTCCCGTGACGACTGCGAGAGGCACACGACTCGCGAGCTGCTCCAACCAGTCCCGAGACGGAATCAAGGTCTCCGTGGCATGGAGACCGACCCGATTCTCGTCCCCTTGATAGAACGACTCGAACCACTGGATGACGTCCTCGAGCTCGACCTCGACCCCACGAGCGCCGAGCAAGCGCCAGGTGAGCTCCCAATCGTCGTTCGCGTTCCCCGCCTGCTTCGCCGCCGAGATCTCTTCGTCCTCGATCTCGACATCGTAGACGGAGCCCACCAGCTTGGTGGCCATTCGGTACGAGTTCGACACGTCCGCGAGCACACCATCGACGTCGAAGAGCAAGGCCTCTGGCTCGAGCACGGTCGCCAATCCCCGCTCCAGTCGCGCCAGCTTGCGCTCGTCACCCGGAAGAGTGATTCGGAGCCGATCCTCGAGGCCCGGCCGTCCCGGGAAGGCTCGGACGGCAATGCCCATTCCCCCGAGGGCGGCGTGCACCCATGCCGCATCGGGCAGCTTCGCCAAGAGGAAGTTCGCTTCCGTGCACGGTGCCTCCACGCCCCAGCCGCGCAGCCGCACCGACAGTCGATAGGCCTCATCGCGCACGGTGCTCACGAACTCGCGCAGGTCGCCTTCGCCCGTCGCGAGACGCCTCTCGGCCAGCATCAGAGCCGGCCCTGCGACCGAGTAGGGTCCCCCCGCCCGGCGCAGCCAGCTCAGGATCTCGGTCGGCCCCATGGCGTAGCCGACGCGGAGCCCGGCCAACCCCCAGGCCTTCGAGAATGTGCGCGTCACGACCGCATTGTCGAGCTGGAGCGCCAGATCGGTGACATCGTCCCGAGCGAACTCGCCGTACGCGGCATCGACGATGAGCAGGACCTCGGGCATCGCCTCGGCCAGCCGACAGAGCTGCTCCCGCGAGACGCTCCTTCCGGTCGGGTTGTTAGGCGTCACGACCGCGACGGCCGCGGTCCGATCGGTCCGAGCCGCCAGGATGGCCTCGACAGGAAAATCCGCATCGCCCCACGGCAGCGTCACGACCTCGGCTCCGGCGAGGTGAGCGTAGCGCTCGATCATCTCGAAGGTCGGCACAGGAAGGATCAGCTCACGACCCGGTCCCAGAACCGATCGCGCGATCCGATCGAGCGCCTCGTCGGCTCCGGCCGTGACGAGGACTTGATCGGGCGCGAGCTCCCAACGTTCGGCCAGGGCGGCCTCGAGCGGCTTGGAGTCGGGATAGCAGCGCATCACCTCCGGACCGAAGTCGCAAAGCCGCTCCAGCAGCTCGAACGGGGGCGCGACACCCTCGTTGCCATCGAGGCGGAGATCGATGGGCGCCGACGGGCGTGGAACCGAGTAGAAGGTGGCTCCCTCCACTGCCGCATTGGGTCGTATTCTCGAGCTCATGTCGGGGGCCCCTACGGCACGATCTGCGACAGCTCACTGACGACGACGTCCGTGCCACCGCGCGCTTTGATCTCGGGAACGATGCGCGGCAGGTCCAACCGTGGCACCGCGGCTCGGATCGCATAGCCGCTGTTCCCATGCAGCTGTGCGATCGTCGGCTCGCGCATGCACGGTAGCACGGCGATGACCTCCTCGAGGTGGTCGGCCGAGACGTTGACTTCGACCATCACGCGCAGCCGCGCCTCGAGCACTGCCCGCAGCACCAGAACCAGACGGTCGATCGCATCCCGGCGTGGTCCGTCCTCCAAGGACTTCGGGTAGGCATAGAGCCGAGTCGAAGAGGTCATCAGCTCGTCGACGATGGCGAGATGGTTGGCGCTGAGGGTGGAGCCGGTCGCCGTGTTGTCGACGATGCAATCGGCGTCCTCGGGCGGAAAGACCTCGGTCGCCCCATAGGAGCGCACGAAAGCCGCCTTCAGACCTCGGGCAGCAATCCATCGCTCGGTGAGACGCTCGTACTCGGACGCGATGACGAGCGGGCGGTCCGGCAGCCATCCCTTCTCGAGCGATGCTTCGGGAGCCGCCGCCACGATCCGCACCGGGTCGAGCTTCGTATCGAGAAGCTCGACGAGCTCGGCATCGAGCTCCTCGACCCAATCGGCTCCGGCGAAGCCGATGTCGCGGGAGCCCATATGGAGCATCTCGACGATGTTTTGCGGCTTGAGGACCTTGGCCTCGAATCCGGGGAGGGAGATCGCGGGCCGATAGCCGCGCTCGATCCCGCTCACGCGAATGCCGGCTTCGGCGAGCAGTCGAAGGATCTCCGCCTGCATTCGGCCTTTGGGCAGGCCCAGCTGTACGATCGGCTCGTCTCGGGACGACATGCTAGTCTCCTCAGCGTCGACCTCGAGAGGCGCGCGGTTCCCGAAACGCGAAAACCGACGCAGCCCTCAAGGCTCGACGTCGGTCTTGTCTCTCTTCGGCGAAGCGCCGGTCAGACCATCACCGACCTCGGCCTGCGGCCGTGGAAGTGAGCATGATCGTGATGATGCGATTCGCTTCGGTACAGTGCGCTCATGATGGGTCGCAGTCTAGGCTTGGCCATAGGCACTGTCAAGAATGTCGACTCGGGGTCTGGCCGGTTGAATTGCGTGAAACCTCGTGGCGGACAGCGCGAAGAAAATGCCGCAGAATCGAGGAACGATCCGTAACACGAGCGCGTTGCCTGAGTGTCCAACGGCCTCGAGCCCCTTCTCACCGCCCCGCCCGCCTGGGAGTGCCCATGATCGATCGAACGTCGTCGCGTTCGACACCCGCACCTCGTCTCTCGATTCGAGTGCCCCGAGCTCGCCTCGTCGCGCTCGCATTGCTCTGCCTCTGGACGCTCGCGGGATGTGAGGAGCCCTCCCCCGTCGAGGCGAGCACCGAGTCGGGCACTCGGCCGCCAGACGCCATTGCGGTTCGGGTGTCTCCGGTGCGCATCGAGTCCATCTCTTCGCTCTATGCGACCAGTGAGACTCTGCGTGCCGAGAAGCACGCCATCGTCATCGCCCGCACGGCGGGCATCATCGAGAAGCTCCTGGTCGAGGAAGGCGACTCAGTCCAAGAAGGTCAACCGCTCGCCGAGCTCGAGGACGACGAGCATCGAATCGCCGCCGAGCAAGCCAAGACGTCCTTCGAGATCCGCCAGCGTGAGCTCGAGAGGATTCGAAAGCTCCACGAGGACGGAATCCTCACCGAGACGGACTTGTCGGACGCGCAGCGGCAGGCGGACGAAGCCAAGCACGCCGCAGACCTCGCCGATCTGACCCTCTCGCGCACGATCGTTCGCGCTCCGTTCTCGGGGACGATCGTCGAGCGCCACCTCGATGTCGGCGCCACCGTGTCCAACGGCACATCGGTGTATGAGCTGGCGGACTTGGACCCGCTGAACGTCGACGTTCGCATCCCCGAGCGGCACGTCGCGCGCCTCGCATCCGATCAGCGAGCGCGAGTGACCAGCCAGAATCTCGCCCAGCCCATCTCGGCTCGGATCCTGCGCATCTCCCCGGCCGTGGATCCCAAGACCTCGACCGTCAAGGTGACACTGGCGATCGATGGCGCGCCGCCGGAGTTGCGGCCGGGCGGATTCGTTCGAGTCGCCATCGTGACCGACACGGTGCCCCAAGCCACGATCGTTCCGCGCTCCGCGCTCGTGGCCGAAGGCAGACGTTGGCAGATCTTTCGCCTGGTCGCGAGTGGCTCCCGAGTCGAGCGGCTCGAGGTCGAGCGCGGCTATGAAGAAGGCGAGCGCGTTCAGATCCTCCGCGTCGTCGGAGAGGCCACGCTGAATCCCGGCGATCAGGTCGTCTCGCTCGGTGCCTCGGCGCTCAAGGACGGATCTCCGGTTCTGGTTCGCGACGCCGAGGCTTCGACCGGTCCCGACGAGCTATCACAGCACGGCGAGGATTCCGAAGAGGAGGGTGCTCTCACGGCGACCGACCCCCGCGACGAGGGCTGAGCCGTGTCGCTCCCCCAGCTATCGGTGCGACGCCCGATCACGGTGCTGATGGGGACGTTGGCCATCGTCGTGTTCGGAACCATGTCGGCCCGACGCCTTCCGCTCGAGCTACTCCCCGACCTCGGCTACCCGACGCTCACGGTCCAGACACAGTATCCGGACGCGGCTCCGATCTCGGTCGAGCAGTTCGTGACTCGCCCCATCGAGGAATCGGTCGGAGTCATCCCCGGCATCCGTGATCTGCGCTCCGTCTCGCGGGCGGGCTTCTCCGAGGTGACGCTCGAGTTCGACTGGGGCGAGGAGATGGACTTCGTCGCCCTGGACGTCCGGGAGAAGCTCGGGTTGGTCGAGCTGCCGCGCGAGGTCGCTCAACCGCGAGTCCTGCGCTACGACCCTTCTCTCGACCCGATCGTGCGCCTGGCATTTGTCGGCGAGCGCCCGTTGGACGAGATGCGTCAGCTGGCTGAGCGATGGCTGAAGCCGCGCCTCGAGGCGATCACGGGCGTCGCCGCGGCCAAGGTTCGAGGTGGCTTGGTGCCGGAGATCGAGGTCGAGGCCGACGAGGAGCGTCTGGCGGCACTCGGGCTGACGCTGGGTGACCTCGGAGCGGCCCTGACCGAGGAGAACGTCAATCGACCCGGTGGCACGCTCAAGGACTGGGGCTCGGTCTACCTGGTGCGGACTCTACACGAGTTCGAGGATCTCGAGCAGCTCCGTCGAACGATCGTGCGCGAGTCAGGTACCGGACGGGTTCGGGTCGAAGATGTCGCGACCGTCCGCCGGGGACATCGCGATCGCGACGAGATCACTCGGGCCTTCGGACGCGAGACGATCGAGATCGCGCTGCACCGGGAAGGCTCTGCCAACACGATCGAGGTCGCGGCCGCGATCAACGCCGCTCTGGCCGCGTTGCGGCCCGAGCTCGCCGAGGATCTCGAGCTGGTCCAGCTGACCGATCAATCGAAGTACATCGCTTCGGCGCTCGACCAGGTGTGGAACGCAGCCCTGTTGGGCGGCCTCCTGGCCGTCCTCGTTCTCTACTTCTTCCTCCGCGACGTTCGCGCCACCGCAATCATCGCCATCACCATTCCGGTCTCGATCGTGGCAACCTTCCTCCCGATGGACCGGGCAGGGGTGTCCCTGAACATCATGTCGCTCGGTGGGCTGGCGCTCGGCATCGGCATGCTGGTCGACAACTCGATCGTCGTGCTCGAGGCGATCGACCGACGGCGCCATGGCGGCGAAGATCGCTGGCGGGCCGCCGCCCACGGTGCGAGCGAGGTGGCGGGCGCCGTGACGGCCGCAACCCTCACCACGATCTCGGTGTTCTTGCCGATCGTCTTCGTTCAAGGCATCGCCGGTCAGCTCTTCTACGATCTCGCCGTGACCGTCTGCCTGTCCTTGGTCGCCTCGCTGGTCGCGTCCTTGACCTTGATCCCCAGCCTGGCCGGACTCTCGTTCGAGAGCATCCTGGGCGATCTTCCGGAGATGCTCTTTCGCTGGGACGAGGGCGCACGATCTTCCGAGGCGCTCCCGGGAACCCTCCGAATCGCGCGTGTCACCCTGGCTCCCATCGGAAACGGTCGCCATTGGATCAGCCGCACGCTGACTTGGCTGCTGCTTCCCGTGAGGTTGACCGTGGTGCTCGCGTGCCTTCTCGTTCTCGGTGCCTGGCGCGGCGTGGCCGGCATCTTTCATGTCGTGTCGCTGCCGCTGTCGAAGACCCTCGACGGGGTCGGTGCCCTGTATCCGGGTGCGCTGCGACGGGCCTTGCGCTGGCGCGGGCTCGTGCTGCCTGCGACCTTCGCGCTGTTCGTGGTGGCGGTCTGGTGGATACCCCGGCTGGGCACCAGCCTGGTGCCCGACCTCGCCCAAGGTGAGTTCGCGTTCCAGCTCAGCCTACCGGAAGGGACACCGTTGGAGTCGACGGCCGAGGTGGTCGAGCGCATCGAGGCATTGCTCGTCGACGA
Organism: Planctomycetota bacterium; assembly: GCA_029260795.1. Taxonomy (GTDB): domain Bacteria; phylum Planctomycetota; class OFTM77; order OFTM77; family OFTM77; genus OFTM77. The sequence continues at coordinate 35,184 of JAJDCO010000078.1, forward strand.
GCCGGAGCACGCGAGGCTGTTCTCGGTCGTCGGAAGCCTGCCCTCCTCCGCTTCGGGTCGTCAGACGCTGGGCGAGAACCTGGCACAGATCAACGTGGTCTTGCGTGATGAGGCCACCGCCCGTGACGAAGAGGCCGCCGTCGATCGGCTTCGCGAAGTGCTGGCCCTCTTCCCCCGTCTCGACGCCGAGCTGGTCCATCCGTCGGTGCTCTCCGTGCGCCCCCCGATCGAGGTCCAAGTCTTCAGCGATGACCTGGACGTGCTCGAAGCGGCGGCCAGCCAGATTCATGATCGATTGAGAGGCGAGAGTGATCTGGCCGACATCAGCACGACCATCGAGCCGGGCAGCCCGGAGGTGACGGTGCATCTCGACCGGGAGCGGGCGGCGCGGCTCGGCGTGACGGCCGACCTGCTCGGTCGTTCGCTGCGCCATCAGATCCGCGGTGAGGTCGTGGGTGAGTTTCGCGAGGCCGAGGAGCGAATCGACATTCGACTGCGGGCGGCGGCCTCGAGCCGCAACCGAGCGGACGGCGTGTCCCGACTTCCGATTCGTCTGGCGAATGGCGAAGTCGTTCCCGTCGACTCGGTCGCGGACATCGAGATCGATCGAGGACCGGCTGCCGTCCACCGGGTCGGCGGCGCTCGGGTGGCTCGCCTGACCGCGCGGACCAGCGCCGGTCAGCTCGGTGAGCGCTTGAGGTCTCTGGAGCGTGACCTGCAGGCGATCCCGCTACCGGGTGATGCGGTGGCCGAGCTCGCCGGGCAGGACGAGGAGCTCGAGGTCTCGGTCGCCAGCTTGCGCTTGGCGCTGGGATTGGCCGTGTTCTTGGTGTTCGTCGTGATGGCGATGCAGTTCGAGTCGATCGTGCATCCCTTCGTGATTCTGCTCTCGGTGCCGCTCGGGCTGATCGGTGTGGTCGCCGCGTTGGAGCTCACGGGCTCTCCGGTCAGCGTGCTCGCACTCATCGGCACCGTGATGCTGGCCGGCATCGTCGTGAACAATGCGATCGTGCTGGTCGACGCCATCAATCGTCGGCGCCGCGACGGCGAGGCACTCGAGGCGGCGATCCTCGGAGCCGGCCGAGAGCGGCTGCGTCCGATCTTGATGACGACGGCCACGACGGTTCTCGGCCTGCTACCGATGGCGCTCGGTCTGGGCGCCGGGGATGAGCTGCGACGACCGATGGCCATCACGGTGATCGGCGGGCTGTCGGCCGCGACGCTGCTGACGCTGCTCGTCATTCCCTGCCTCTATCGCCTGCTGAGCCGGAGCGGGACGCCCTTCCTCCCTGCGCGAGATCTGGGCGAGGAGGCCGCGTCACCCACGAGCTTGGCGATTCCCCTCGAGGCGCAAGAGAGCACGACCGGAGCGCAGTCGTGAGGTTCTCCGATCTTCCCATCGACCGTCCGATCGCGACCGTGATGCTCCTGGTGAGCTTGATGGTGCTGGGCGCGGTGGCCATCACCGACCTGCCGTTGGACTTCTTGCCCCTGGTCAAGGAGCCGGAGATCGACGTCACGGTGCCATTCCCGGGCAGCCATCCGCTCGAGGCCTTGCGCGAGGTCGTGCAGCCGATCGAAGAGGAGATCGCGACGATCCCGGGTGTCGAAGCGATCGAGAGCTCGGCCGGGCAGTCGCGCATCAGCATCGAGACACGCTTCTCCTGGGCTTCCAATGTCGATCTGAAGCGGATGGAGGTCCGCGAGGCCGTCGAGCGCGCGCGACCCCGCCTCCCCGAGGCGATCGGCCACATCCAAGTCGAGGGCGACATCAACGCGCCCGGCAACGGGGCGGCACTGCGCGGTCGCATCTCCGCGGAGCGAGATCTCTCGGAGTCGTGGGAGCTGCTCGATCGACGCATCAAGCGTCCGCTCGAGCGCGTCGCCGGTGTGGCGCGAGTCGATCTTCAAGGGGTCGAGGCCCAGCAGGTCCGAATCGAGCTGGATCTGAATGCTCTCAAGTCCCATGGCATCGAGCCCGGGGAGATCGTTCGACGATTCAATGAGGCGAACGTCGACCTCGATGCCGGCAGCGTTCGAGGCGACGTGCTGCGCTACGACGTGCGAACGATGGCACGCTTCCGCGATGTCGAGACCATTCGAAACCTCACTCTGGGTCGCGAAGTTCGTCTCGGTGATGTCGCGCGTGTCGCCCTGGAGGAGCCCCGTCTCGACTACGGTCGCCATCTCGATCGAAAGTTCGCGATCGGCATCGAGGTCTACACCGAGCCCTCGGCGAACACGGTCGCGACGGTCGATCGGCTACTGGATCGAATCGCCGAGATCGAAAAGGACCCCGAGCTCAAAGGCATCCGCCTCCTGGTCTGGAACAACGCGGCCGAGGAGATCCGAGGCTCCTTGATCGGTCTTCGGAATGCCGGACTCTTCGGTGGATTGCTGGCCGTCGTGGTGCTGTTCCTCTTTCTCCCGCGGCTGCGCACGACGCTCGTGATCGCGGTCGCGATCCCGTTCTCGTTGGTCGTGACGTGCGGGGCGATGTACGCGCTCGGCGCCGAGTTCAACGTGCTCACGATGCTGGGCTTGATGCTGGGCGTCGGCATGCTCGTCGACAACGCGGTGGTCGTCATCGAGAACATCCACCGCCTCCAAGGGCAAGGCCTGCCCCCTCGCGAGGCCGCTCGACGCGGCGCTCGAGAGATCTTCCTCGCCGTCGTTGCCTCGACGGCCACCACCATCATCGTCTGGTCGTGGTTGCTCGTGACCGAGCGCAGCCCCCTCACGATCTACATCGGAGAGGTGGCCCTCGTCATCTGCCTGGCCGTCCTGTGCTCGCTGCTCGTCTCACTCACGTTCATCCCGCTCGCCGCCGCCTACTTCGCGCCCGGACGCGAGGTCAAGCCCGGGTTCTTGCTGCGTCGCCTCGTGCCCGCCTACCGCGGTGTCCTCGCCTGGACCTTTCGCCACCGCGTCACGGCGCTCACTGCACTGGTCGCTCTCGCCGCCAGCTCCGCCTACCCGATCCTCAAGATCGAGAAGACCGGCGAGCCCGCGAGGCGCGAGCAAGCCGTGCGCATCCAGTACGACGTGCTGGATCCGGCGCCCAAGGAGGTGCTCGAGGGCTACGTGAACCAGGTCGAGGACTGGCTCGAAGCACGCCAAGACGAGCTTGGCTACGAGAGCCTCTACTCGTGGTACAGCGAGAACCGCAGCACCATGACCCAGGTGTACCTCGCCCCGGAGCGGACGACGAAGAAGTCGATCGCTGCGTTGAAGGCGCGGCTCCAGGCCGAGCTGCCGGTCGTGCCCGGAGTCAAGCTCGAGGTGGGAGACCGCCAGTGGTGGCGCGGAGGCAGCGACGATCGTCGTCTCGCCGTCATCGCACTTCATGGGGAGGACCCCGAGTACCTCGAGGGAATCGCGAGCAATCTCGAGGCCCAGCTCGAAGCCGAGGCCGACGTCCGCGAAGTTTGGGGACCGAGCCTCCGGGCGCAGAAGGAGGTCCGAATCCAGGTCGATCCCGCGCGAGCACGCAGTCTGGGACTGACGCCGCAGCGTATCGCGGACACGACGGCCTTCGCGTTCCGCGGCCGCCGACTCCGACGCTTTGCCGGTGAGCATGGCGAGGTCGAGGTGGTGATGGGCCTCCCCGACGGTTTCCGGGGCGGCTTGCCGGCGCTGGCGGAGCTCCCGGTTCCGAAGACCGACGGTTCCGGGACGGTGCCGCTGGGAGCCGTTGCCGAGCTCGAGCTGGCCCGCATCCCACCCCAGATCGAGCGCCGCGACCGAAAGACGACCAGCTACGTGACCGTGCACTTCGATGAGTCGAAGGTCGTCGACATCGATCAGGCCATGGCTCGCGCCAGGGAGATGATGGCCGGATTCTCATTGCCCGACGGCTACCACTGGGACTTCGGAGAGTGGGGCGAGGAGCGGGACGAGACCTTGGGCACGATGCTGCAGGGTGTCCTGCTCTCGATCCTGGTGATCTTGATCTTGATGGCCGCACTCTTCGAGTCCCTGACACAGCCCTTCGCGATCTTGGTCACGTTGCCGTTCGCGTTCTTCGGAGGCTTCTGGGCGCTCTGGATGTTCGACTACGAGCTGGACGCCATCGGCTTCATCGGCGTCATCATCCTGATCGGCATCGTCGTCAACAACGGCATCGTGATGGTCGATCACGTCAATCGGCTCCGACGCGAGGGACACGATCGCGTCGAAGCGTTGTTGACCGGCTGTGGTCATCGGCTGCGGCCCGTCCTCATGACCGCGATCACGACACTCTTCGGTCTGGTCCCGCTCGCTCTTTCAGGATCGACCGTCGCCGGGACCTACATCGACTCGTTGGCCGTGGTCGTGATCGGAGGGCTGGCGACCTCGACCTTGTTCACCCTGGTCGCGCTCCCGGTCTGGTACACGATCGTCGAGGACGTGTTGACGTTTGTCCTGCGGCTGCTCCCTCGAGGACTCGAGCACGGCAAGGACCGACCGGATCGCGGCGTCCTGGTCTCGCGCTGAGCGACTCGTTTCGAGACGACCGAGATCGAGTCTCGAATCGAGGCAGTCGTCGGAGCCGCAGGCCGGCTCGTGCCGCGGCACGACAGATGCCATAAACATCTACTGCAGAACACCTTGTTGCCAAAGCGCCGAATCTTCCCTCCAAAAGAATCCCACGGCCCAGGCTTTGTGATAGGCCCCGTCGACGAGCGGACGTCCCGACCTGGACACGAAGGACGGACGAGCGTCAGCGCGGAGCAGCGCCTCTTAACGCTGGGAGGCACGCTTCGCATCCGACCACGATAAGAAGCAAAGCGAAACGCCTCGTCGCTCCCGACCGACGAGGCGTTTCTCTTGTCCGAGTCCATCCTACGGCGATTTTCCGGTGGCCAGTCTGGCGCGTCTTCTCGTAATCTACTGCATGAAAAGGAGTCGCGGCGCACACGGTGTTACCGACCGCGTGGGTGTGACTCCGCCAAGATCGAAAGCCGCTGGCGATCATCCCCGACGAACTCCGTCCCTCTGCCTGCCACCCGTGGCAATGAGGCGACCTGTCTGAAGAGGCTTGCCCATGAAGCCGACAGAAGCACACGCCGACCTGCAAGCCGTCCGTTCCCGCAACGCGCGCGATCCGCGACGTGGTTCGGTGATGGTCGAGTTCGCGCTGGTTGCCTTCGTGATGTACCTGCTGCTCGGCGTCATGCTGGACTTCGGTCGCCTGATGTACTGCGCTCAAGTCATTCAGGACGTGGCGGCCGAAGGCGCGGCCGAGCTCTCGAAGATGACGCTGCCGGCGACCTACACCTTCGAAGAAGCGCTCAACGATCCGGATGTGCTGGCTCAGATCTACGACGAGCGCCACCTGGTGATCGATCTGGACGACGTTCCGCCGGGCGAGACGGTGTTTCAGTACGCCGACCGCGTGATGCCCCTCATCAATCGGCGGCTGATGCCTTTGATGATTTCCGATCGCGACCTGAACCTGCTGCGATTCCCCGGTGCCTTGGTCTGGCGCTTCGATCCGGGCGGCGGCCCCGGCTACCCGACGGTGCTGATTCCGGAGGTCATCTCTCGCACTGGGTCGGAGGCGATCGCGCTTCGAAAGGTCGTCGAAGAGGTCAAGATCGACGGCGAAGGGTCCTTCAGCGTGACGGCGCCGGTGCCCGCGCCCGGGCGCGTCAAGCTGCGGATCAACTTCCCGTATCAAGCGGCGACTCTGAGTGCCTTCACGTACACCGACAAGGACGGCAACCCGATCGACGGCATCCCCGTCGGTGAGGATGTCATCAACATTCCGATTGAAGCCGACGACGGATCGGTGCGTGTGATCGAGCAGCCCGGCGGCTACACGCTGCTCGGGAGCAGCGGCCGAGACATCGGACCCTACGCGGGAGCCTACGGCCTCGGAAAGCAATATGGCATGGCTCGCGAGCTCCGCCCGTACTCGAAGCTACTGGTCCAGCAGGGCGACCGCCGCCGCGAGACCTACTCTTCTCGGTGAAACCATGCAAGTGATGCTCCCCCCCATCACGCTCCCGAAGAGCCCGAGCCCACGCCGCGACGAGCGGGGTGCGGTGCTCGTGCTGTTCGTCATGTTCTCCTTCGCCTTTCTCTCGATGGCCGCTCTCGTGATCGACATCGGTCACGTCTTCTTGGCGAGGCGCCAGATGGTCGCCGCGACGGAGTCGGCGGCCCTCGACGGTCTCGCGATGGGGGCCGCCGATCCCGTCAACACCGACATCGGACGCGCTGAGGCCTCTCTGACGGTCTCGCGTCACTTCGGCATTCAAGATGGCGCCGAGTTCGGAGCGGGACCGAACATCGAGTTCACGGACGGCATCGATCTGCCGGACACGGACTTTCGCGCGTCCCAGCTGATCGACGCCGAGACCCTCGGCCCCTATCAGCCGACGGCGCTGCAGCTCAACCTGCCGAACTTGCGCTCCGGCGACCTCGTCGTCGGCCAGTACTTCGACAAGATCGACGGCGAGCGCACACAGCACATCGAGCACTCGAATTACCAGCGCGACGACTTCCTGCCGTCCACCCTTCCGCTGCCTCCTTCGACGGACACCGCGCTATTGGTCCGCATGCGTCGGACCGGCCAGGTCTTGCTCGACGGCATTCTGTCTTCGGGTCCCCACATTCCGTTCCTGTTCGGTCGCGGCGGCTTGATGAGCGTCGAGGAGGACCTCGATCGCCCCACCGACAAAGGCGCCCTGGCGGATCGGCGCTTCCGCGGCACCGCCGTACGCGCCACATCGATCGCCAGCCTCGAGCCGGCCACCACGATCGGTGGCTTCTCGCCGGTCGACGTCCAGAGCTTTGCCGATGTGCACATGCCGAATGGCGTGTTGCCGTTCGTCCAGGGAATCGGCGGGATTGCACTGGCCAATCAGGTGGCTGCTCGCGGGCTGCGCATCCAGGGTACGGCTCCCTTCGCCATCAGTGCCGATCGGTTGCGTGACCTCACCTTTCAGGTCAACCCGATCCCGACCATAGTCGACGATGCGGTCAACGGAATCATCCTCTGGGGCGGTGAGGAGTTTGGTCGCCTCCTGCAATCCAACACCATCCGCGAAGCCCTCAACTCCGACCAGATCGGGGACATCTCGGTCTGGGCCGACTTGCCCCTCAGCGTGCGTCGAGCCGACTTGCCTTTCATCGTACGCATCGGGCGAGAAGCGCTCATGGTTCAGCTCTCCGCGGACGAGGAGCGCGTGCTCGAGATCGTTGAACGTGACGTCTGGAGCGATTTCTTCCCCGGTGAGTCCGACTCGGATCGTGCCAGCCGTAAGACGCATGCCATCGGCTCGCGGCTCGACATCATCAGCCCGGTGTCACTGGGAGCGCCAGTCGCCGACCTCAAGACGGGCTTCATCGGTCCTTTGGGCAATGAGTTCATCCCGGGCGTCGGCCCACTCGAGTTCGTCTACATCCCTGTGTACACGACTCTACCTGACGGCGCCGGCCCCCTGGCAGGCGAGCGCTACGTCATCGGCTTCACGCCCGGGATCATGGACTTTGAGTTTGACTCCCTCAGCTCGACTTTCTGGCTCCGTCTCTGGATGGTGCCTTCTGGACTGGTGGCGCCTTCGAACGCCTCGGCCAACCTCACGGAGCCGATCCGCCAACTCAAGCAACGGCTACTCGACCGATTCGGAACCGTCGACACTCCCGAGTTTCGGCAAGTGTTCGATCTTCTCATCGACGAGATCCTGACCGCACGCGACGGCGAAGAGAGCGAGGGCAGCGGCACGATCGAACGACCGGTCCTGGCTCCGGTGCTCCGCCGCTCCATCCGCTGAGATCGGTGACCCTGCCTTGAAGAGCCATCGGCTTCCGGGCCGAAACAATGCGGGCGGGCCGCCTGGCGAGCCGCCCGCGGTCCCAGGGGGCAGGTCCAACGCCCATGGGCAACTCCGTCACGATCGATCGACTCGGCGAGAGGCAAGACCACAACACGACGACGCACGGATGACGGTTGCCAGGCCTGAAGGGCCGGCCATCATCCAGCCCCAGGTCAGGCGACGCGCGAAGCGCGGCGCCGCAACCTGGGGTCCTCGACGTCCCCCCCACCCCGCGCCGCCCCCCGATTCGTCATGCGCGCCCTGAAGGGGCGCCACCCGCCTTCACCAGCCACGAACGACATTCTGCCGCGGCAGAATCACGGATGGGAGACCTCACCGACCACGACTCCCGAGCCACACCGAGGGCCTCGCGAACGCCTTCTGCATCTCTCCCAACCGAGGCCGACTTGCTCCGGTTCAGCCTGCGTGAGAGAATCTGCGGAAACACGACAGGATGGAGAAATGACGCATACGATTCCTTATCCCGACTGGCAGGCGACCCTCGACGAGAAGGCCCGCACCTTCTTGGAGACGGCGCGCGAACGCGTGGCGGAGAATGGCGCCGAGGTTCTTCCGGTGCTGTTCCCGCAGCTTCCTCGCCGCCTCGGACGAGAGATCCCCGGATCCGGTCTGGCCGTGGTTCAAGGCCGCGTCTGGGACTGGGGCGCCTGGCGCGCCTGCGACCTCGCCGCGCTGGAGCTGGTCGAGGAAGCCGAGATCCCCGGATCGATGCGCGTCGACCTCTTCCTGCACGGCGACATGGAAGAGCGTCTGATGGCCATGCGGACCCTCGTCCCGGCACCCGTGACCGATGCAACGATCGAGCTGCTCGGCGAGGCGCAGAGGACGAACACGGTCCCGCACTTCGAGGCAGCCATTTGCGACTCGAATCTGCTGGTGCGTGCGCTCGAGCATTCGGCGTTCGGAATCGAGGACTTCAACCGCATGGTCCTCAAGCTGGCCTTCATCGATCTCCCCCTCTCGCGCGTGCTGCAAGCCACCGAGCACGCGAATGAGGATCTGTCACGGATGCTCCAGGACTTGGCGACGGAGCGGGAAGCGGCTGGCCGTGCAGTCTGGGCCGACACCAACCGCATGATCGCGCGCGCTCCCACGGCCGGCACGTTGGCCCGCCTCATCGGAGGGCTCGAGCACGGCGATGATCGCCAGCGCCTCGCCGCCGCCGAAGGCATGGCTGCCCTTCCGAAACGGTCCGAGCTGGCCGAGCTCGCGCGCGAGCGATGGGAGCGCGAGCCTCGCCCCCAGATTCGAACGGCCCTCGAGAAGATCACGGCTCCCTGACCACCCCCACGCGCCCGCCGACGAGGAAACGAAAAGACACATGCGCATCTTCGAGCCCCACGCCCACATGTTCAGCCGCGTCACCGACGACTACGAGCGCATGGCGCTGGCCGGCATTCGAGCCATTCTCGAGCCGGCGTTCTGGCTCGGCCAGAACCGCACCAGCGTGGGCACCTTCATTGACTACTTCGACACGATCATCGGCTGGGAGCGCTTCCGGGCGCAGCAGTTCGGCATTCACCACTTCTGCACGATGGGGCTCAATCCCCGCGAGGCGAACGACGATCGAGTCAACGATGACGTCATGGCGATCTTGCCTCGTTATCTCGAGAAGGACAGCGTGCTGGGTGTCGGTGAGATCGGGCTCGACGATCAGACCCCGAAGGAGGAGAAGTACTTCCTCGGTCAGATCGAGCTCGCCAAGCAGCACGAGCTGCCGGTTCTGATCCACACGCCCCACCGCGACAAGAAGAAGGGGTTCGAGCGCATGATCGACCTGATCAAGGACAGCGGCTTCCCGATGGAGCGTGTCTTGCTCGATCACGGAAATGAAGAGACCATCAAGATCACCAAGGACCTTGGCCTCTACTCCGGCTTCTCGATCTATCCCCACACCAAGATGGATCCCCGCCGAATGGTGTCGATCCTCAAAGAGTACGGCATGGAGCGCATGATCATCAACAGCGCCGCCGACTGGGGCATCAGCGATCCGCTCTTGGTGCCCAAGACCTGCATCGCGCTCGAGCAGGCGGGGTTCCCCGACGAGGCGATCGAGCAGCTCGTCTGGGACAACCCGATCACGTTCTTCGAGCAGGAGGGCGGTCGGCTGGATCGCGCCGAGCTCGAGAAGCCGGCCAACATCGATCGCCGAGAGACCTGGGATGGCAACTCGGTGCTGCGCGGCCAGGACCCCGAAAAGTACTGAGGACGACGCAGCGTGGGTCTCGAGGAGTACCGAAAGAAGCGGGACTTCTCGAAGACTCCCGAGCCAGCCGGCAAGAAGGCCAGGCGGCGGGAGAAGGGTCTCTTCTTCTGCGTTCAGCTCCACCGCGCCACCCACCTTCACTATGATTTTCGCCTCGAGTTTGATGGCGTGCTGTGGAGCTGGGCTGTTCCCAAGGGCCCCGACCTCGACCCGCACGAGAAGCGTCTCGCGGTGCGCGTCGAGGATCATCCCCTCGAGTACGGCCTGTTCGAAGGTGTCATCCCCAAAGGCGAGTACGGCGCCGGGACCGTCATGCTGTGGGACCGCGGCACCTGGGTGCCCGAGACCGATCCCTTCGAGGAGTATGACGCGGGCGCCCTCAAGTTCGAGCTGCACGGAGACAAGCTTCGAGGTCGCTGGACACTCGTCCGGATCCAGAACCGCGAGGGCGGTGACCCGGACAAGCACTGGCTCCTGATCAAGGAGCGCGACGACGAGGTGAGAACCGGAGCCGCCGCTCGCCTCACCGAGCTGCGACCCGAGAGCGTCCTGACCGGCAAGCTCCTCGACGAGATCGCGGCCCGGCCTGAGCGACAATGGCCGCCTCCCGGTATCACGCTGCGGGCACCCGACCCCAAGAAGTTGCCCCGAGCCCAAGAGGCGGATCTTCCCCGCAAGATCGCTCCCCTGATTCCTCGACGGGACCCGGACGCCCCGGTCGGAGACGACTGGTGGCACGAGATCAAGTTCGACGGCTACCGCGGGCTCCTGCGAGTCTCGGATGGCCAGGCCACCTTCTGGACTCGCAACGGCCTCGACTGGAGCGCTCGAGTGCCCTCGCTCTGTCGCGCGACCTTGCGCTTGCCCGTGATGTCCGCTTGGCTCGACGGCGAGCTGGTCGCCCTCGACGAGCGCGGGATCTCCAGCTTCCAACGGTTGCAGAACTCTCTGAGCGGAGGGCGAGACGCGCTGCTCTCGTTCTATGTCTTCGATCTGCTGTATCTGAACGGTTGGGATCTTCGATCGTCACCTCTCGCCGAGCGCAAGGCGGCGCTCGAGAAACTGCTCGAAGGGCAGCCCCCCGAAGGGCCACTGCTCTACAGCGATCATCACGAGGGAGGTGGCCCGGAGTTCTACCAGCAGGCGAAGCGCTTCGGGCTCGAAGGGATCGTCTCCAAGCGAAGGGACTCGCGCTACGTTTCGGGTCGCTCGGACCTCTGGCGCAAGATCAAATGCACCGAGCGCGACGAGTTCCTCGTGGTCGGGTTCACTCGACCTCGTGGATCTCGGATCGGGCTCGGAGCGTTGGCCTTGGCGCAGGCTCGAGAATCGGGTGCCCTCGAGTACGTCGGCAATGTGGGAACCGGCTTCAGCGAGGCCTCGGCAGTCGAGATTCTCTCGCGGCTTCAACCCCTCGTAACGGAGGCGCCCCCGATCGATCCCGCCTCCACCCAGCGCGATCTCGATCGCATCACGTGGGTGATCCCCGAGCTGGTGGCCGAGGTCGAGTACACGAGCTGGACAGAGGCCGGACATCTCCGCCATCCGTCCTTTCAAGGCCTGCGCGACGATGTGGATCCCAGGAAGCTGCGTCAGGATGAGCTGCCACGCTCCGACACGTCATCCACCATCGTGGACCCCGAGCGCACTTCCAAACAGACAGCGGAGTCTCTCGCGATGCTGGACGACGTTCGTGACTTCGAGCTGACCAAGCCGGGCAAGGTGCTCTACCCCGAGTGCGGGGTCACCAAGCTCGACCTCGTGACTTACTACGCCACGATCGCGCCCTGGATCCTCCCTCACATCACTCGGCGGCCGCTGAGCTTGCTCCGCTGCCCCGACGGACACACTCGAGAATGCTTCTTCCAAAAGCACGCCTCGGCGGGCATGCCCAAGGGCATCGAGGTGATTCCGGACAGGCGCGAGGGCAAGACCGCGGAGACGCTCTTCATTCGCGATCTTCGAGGACTCCTCGGCCTCGTCCAGATGGGTGTGCTCGAGATCCACGTCTGGGGCTCGTCGCTGGACCGCATCGACCGCCCCGATCGACTGGTGCTCGACCTCGATCCCGGCCCCGGTGTGTCCTGGCAGAGCCTGGTCGCCGGCACGCTGATCGTTCACGAGCTGCTCGCCGAGCTCGGCCTCGAGTGCTTCGTGAAGACGACGGGCGGCAAGGGCTACCACGTGGTCGTCCCCGTCGAGCGTCGCCAGCCATGGGATCGCGCCAAGCGCTTCTGTCAGGCGATCGCCGAGACGCTGGCGGGACGACACCCCCAGCTCTTCGTGGCGACGTCGTCACTGCAGGCCCGCACCGGCCGGATCTACCTCGACTACCTGCGCAACACTCAAGGGGCCACCGCGATCGCGCCCTTCTCCACACGAGCTCGCCCCGGAGCCCCGGTCGCCGCTCCGATCCACTGGACCGAGCTCGAAGGCGGCGTCCGCCCCGACCAGTTCGACGTCAAGAACATGCCGCGCCGCCTGGCCGCCTTGAAGAGCGACCCTTGGGAAAAGCTCGAGTCGGTCCGCCAGCGCATCACGAAAGCCATGGAACACGCGGTCGGAATCTCGTCGAGCAGCTGAACCGAAGCCAACCAGCGCAAGAGGCCGAGTGCGTCCCCAGGAGGCGCGGAGTGCGTCCGCGCAGCGAGCCCCATCGACAGCGGGGCCGACCAGACGCGTTCACGCGAGCGGAGCTGACGCTCGAACGCCCGAACGCTCGACGCCAGACATCAACACGACTTGAAACGTTCGACGTTCGACGTTCGACGTTCGACGTTGAACGTTGAACGTTCAAACGAGCTTCTCGCGCACCTCGCGAGCCCAGCTGCTGGTCGGATCGAACCGAAGATACTGCTGCCAGTGCCGACGCGCATCGGCGAGGCGGCCCAGCTGCTCGTAGGACTCGGCGAGGTTGTAGTGGGCGTCGGTATAGGCGGGCTCGACGGCCAGGGCGCGCTGGAATGCCGTGAGTGCCTCGCTCCATCGGTCTTGATCTCCGTACGCGATGCCGAGGTTGTTCCAAGCTTCGACGTAGTCCGGATCCTTGTCGATGGCTCGCAGGTACTGCTGCACGGCACCCATCAGATCGCTCTCGGCGTAGAGCACGTTGCCGAGATTGAACTCGGCCTCGACCTGGTCGGGATCGATCTCGAGGACTCGTCGATACGCGTCGCGCGCCTCGGTGAGACGGCCCGCATCTTCGTGATCGAGAGCTCGTTCGAACCAGGCCTCGGGATCATCGACCGACTCAGCCGCGATCGGCGTGCTGGCCGCCGTTCGATTCGAGGCCTCGAACTCGAGCTGAAGCTGCCCGCTCGGCTCGGCCAGGTGCCCTCCGGCCAGCCGCACCAGCAACCGACCGTCTTGCTCGAGGAGCGCGAGCTGGGCGAGCGAGCTCGCCGCGCCGTCATGCCAGCGCCGAAGCTGCTCGAGACTCTTGCGAACGCGCTCCGCCGGTACGCCACTCGAGACGAGCTCCGCCAGCGCCTTGGCACTCGCTACTTGTCGAAAGTCGAACAGGGCGAGGCGATGCTGCTCGCGGACCGGCTCGATGAGGCCTTGTCGCACCCAGCGCCGCAGCCGGTCGCGCGGCACTCCCAGGATGCGCGCGAGCTGGGCGACCGTATAGAGCCGGAGTCCGGAGGCTTCGACCGCGCCGGACTCCTCGAGAAACTCGCGCTCGGTCAGGATGCGAATGTCCGAGCCCTGCTCTTGGAGCTCGATCGCTCGAGAGAGCTTGCGCGTCAGATGCCCATCATCACGCAGTGGCCAGCCTTCGTCCCCCACCACCAGCCAATCCGTCTGCGGAGTCGGCAGCTCGTTCCAGGTTCCCTGACACCGCTCGATCCACTCGCGGGCTTCCAGGCGTGACATGGCCGCGAGTCGGCCCGTGACGCTGACTCGACGGCCGGCCAGTGTCGGCTCGGACGTGGGTGATGTCATTCAGATCCCCTCGCGCCGGCACTCGCCAGCGCCGGCTCTCAACCGCTCTTCTTCTTCTTCGCGACCTTCTTGCGACCCCGAGCGCTCGGCGCAAGCTTCTTCTTGGAAGCCTTCTTGGCACCGCCTGCCGCGCTCGGCGCCGGAACGCCCGCCTCGGCCACGCTGCGCTTGAGGGCCTCCATCAGGTTGATGACCTTCGGCTCGTCGGGCTCGGGCGCCGACACGATCTCCTCGCCCGCCACCTTCGCCTCGATCAGCGTCGTGAGCTGCTCGGTGTAGTGATCCTGATACTGAGCCAGGTCGAGGTCCTCGACACGCGTCGCTTGAATCAGAGTCTGGGCGAGCTGGATCTCACCTTCGGACAGCTCGGGACGAGTGATCTCGTCCTCGAAGCTCTCCGGCTTCTTCAGCGAGGCATCGTACGACAGGACATCCATCGTCAGAAGACCGTCGGTCGGCCGCACCACCGCGATCTGCTCTCGCCCAGAAAGCACCAGCTTCGAGAAGGCGACGACGCCTTCATCGAGCATGCTCCGATGCAGCAGCGCATAGGGCCGTTGACCGATCGCACCATCGGGCACCAGGAAGTAAGACTTTCCCGACAGATAGATCGAGTCGATCGCGTCGGGGCTCACGAAGCCGTCGATCGATATCGCCTTGTCGCTCTCGGTTCGCAGCTTGGCGAGCTCGTCGGTATCGATGACGACGAACTGGCCCTTCGAGTACTCGTAGCCCGAGACGATGTCGCTCATCGACAGCTCGCCATGGATCGGGCACGTCTTCTGATACTTGACCGGGCTATGGCACTCGGCATGGAGCTGCCGAAGCCGGATCTCACGGCTCGTCACGTTCGTCGTGTACGCCTTGACGGGCACGGACACGAGGCTGAGTCGCAGGAAGCCTTTCCAGCTCGGACGGGGCATCAGGCACCGCCTTTCACGTCGTCAACAAATCTCGATCGGGGCGAGGTCGGACATTGCAACCGATGCCGCCCTGGCATTGCAATCGTCCATCCGGCCGCCGTCCCTGAAAAACCTTCGAGATCTCCCGGGCCTCCCCCTTCCAACGGAACCTTCAAACCCTTAGAAAGTAAGCCCTTACCCGGCACAGCTCAGCTCAGGAGGACTGCATCCCATGGTCGAGATCGACGTCGTCTACACCGGACAGCTCCACACCGACGCGACCCATGGCCCTACCGGCGCCACCCTGTCGACCGACGCCCCGAAGGACAACGAGGGATTCGGTGAGGCCTTCTCGCCGACCGACCTCCTCGCCACGTCGTTCGGCACCTGCATGTTGACCGTGATGGGCATCGTGGCCCGTCGAAAAGAGTGGCCCCTCGAGGGGGCTTCCGTACACATCGAGAAGCACATGGTCGCCGATCCGGTGCGGCGCATCGGCAAGCTGGTCGCCGTCTTCCAGATGCCGGCCGCCCTCGAGGAGCGCGCTCGCCAGGCACTCGAGCGGGCCGCCCTGACCTGCCCCGTACACAAGAGCCTGCATCCGGACATCGAGCAGGATATCCGCTTCGAGTACGCGTGAGGCGATCGACCCGCTGGAGAGCCCAGCTCAGCCTGGGTCGAGCGCCCATTCGATGAAGGAGTCGATGTCTCCAGCGAAGCGATCGACGTGGCTTCGAATGAGCTCAACGGACCAGTCCCACCATTCGATCTTCAAGAGCGCCTCGATCTGGTGATCGGAGAATCGATACTTGATCACCTGAGCAGGATTGCCCGCGACGATGGCGAAGGGGGGGACGTCCCGAGCGACCACGGTGCGAGCGGCGATGACCGCACCATGTCCGACCAAGGCCCCGGACAGGATCAAGGCGTCGCTGCCGATCCAGACGTCGTTCTGGACCACGGCCGGCCCCTTCGATTCGTAGAATCGACTCTCGGCCAGGGGAACGCCGAGGAGCTTGATGTCGAGGGGAAACGAGGTCGCGGTCCGCGTCGTGTGCGCGCCACCCCCGAGGAGAGTCACCCCCGACGCGATCGAGCAGAACTTTCCGACCGAGCAATACTCGTCTGGCAGCCAGCACAGCCCGCGGGGGCGGCGATAGCTGTACTCGCCCATCCGGACGTTGTCATACAGCTGATCGCGCGGCGGCGACCGACGCCGACTTCGCCTGGGCCACCACCGCATCCGAGATTCTCCATGGGTACGAGTCTCAATCCGAGTCGCCCGGTTCCCCGGGGCTTCGATTCTCCTACTGAATCGTCACGCCGATCAGGTTCGTGAACTGGCCGAGCGGCGCCGCGAGATTCTGGACCCGCAGGCCTTGGGCTCGAATGTCTCGTCCGATCAAGTTCGGGTTGCTCGGGATCGTGATCGGAATGGCGATCTCGCCGTTGGTCGGAAGCGTCACACTGCTCGCGATCGTGAACATGACGGGCGTGAGGCTCAGGTGGAACCATCCGAAGGCCGGATGCCGCAGCGAGGACGTTCCCAAGGAAGCCCACAAGAAGCCGGTCTCGCCCGCCTCCCCCGTCAAGACCAGCGAGATCGTATTCCCGATCGCAGTCGTGCCGAGCAGGTGGAACGCGTCGCCACCGCCAAAGCGGCCGCCGCGCTCGCGCTTTTGATGGTACGTCTCCCATTGGACGTGGCGCGGCGCATAGGAGCCGCCCAGGTCGTAGACGTTGACATCCACGGTCGCGTCGAGGAAGGACAGAAAGGCGAGGTCGAAGTCTCCGTCACCATCGAAGTCGCCCACGGTCGGGCCGTTCTGATAGGTGAAGCCATTCGGTCGCAGCGGGAAACCGGGCAGATCATTGCCTTGGGCATCGACGCCGAAGAGCCAGCCTTGCCCGTTCTCGAGGATGTTGTGATCGAGGAAGATCTCGGCGCTGCCGTCGCCCTCCAAATCGGCCACCGCGATCGGTCCGGCGGCTCCCCCGCCATGCGACTGCAGGTACGGAAAGCCCGACCGCACGGCGCCGTTGGCTGACCAAGCCCAAAAGATCGAGCTCGTGACGCCCGGGCCGAAGCCTTCGCGGCCGGACAGGATCTCGAGCTGACCGTCACCCTCGAGGTCGGCGATCGTCGGCGGGCAGTAGGTCCAGGTGCCGACCGAGAAGGGCCAACCGCTCACAGAGGTCCCGTCATGATGAAACGCATACACCCCGGCGTTGGTCCAGTGAGCGCCGACGACGATCTCGAGGTCCTGGTCGCCGTCGAGATCGGCGAAGGACGCGGATTGGTAGCTGAAGCGCGCGTCGGTCAATCCCTTGGGCCAGCCGGGCAGCAGTGAGCCATCGGTCTCGAGCAAGTACATCGAGACGTACGAGGTGTAGAAGATCTCGACCTGGCCATCGGCATCGACGTCGGCGATTCCGGCCGAGCCGGTCGGAACGTGATCGAGAGCTACCGGCCAGTTGCCGCCCCACTCGCTTCCGTCGAGCTCGAACACGTGCAGGAGCCCGATCGGATACTGTCTCTCGGGAACCAGGATCTCGAGCTGACCATCATCATCGAGATCGGCCAAGGTCGGTGAGCCGCCGAGGTTGTTGTTGCCGACGCTGATCGGGAAGCCCGGCAAGACCGCGCCCTGATGGTCGAGAATGTAGAAGCGCCCACCCGAGGTCAGGCCGCGCGTGAACTGCACGATCTCGAGATCGCCGTCGCGATCGATGTCCGCCACGCTGGGCGCGGTCTGCGCCGTACTGTTGAGCGTCACCGGAAAGCCGGCCACCGCAGTGGCATCATGATGCCAAGCATAGAGCTTGCCGTCGGTGCTCGAGGTCACCAGCTCCTGATCGCCGTCACCGTCCAGGTCGCAGAAGACGACACCCCGCGTCGGAGCGAAGGTCAGGTTGCCGCCGATCTGCACGGGCCAGCCAGGAAGCTGACCGAGCGTGGTTCCACTCGACGCCGAGGGACGGCTCAGCCGAATCGGGCTCACCTCGAGACGACCGGCGACCGGCGCGCCGGCATCGCTCACGCGGACCTGAAGAGCCTCTTGAGCCGAGGCGGCGGAAACGAGCAGCAGCAAGGCGGCGAGCGGGCGCAGCATGGACAACCTCCTGGGACGGATTCACGGGCGAGACAGCGTTCGGCCCTTCAGTATGCCGCTCGTCTCCCCGTCTGAGAACCCATGGAAGGTGCCTTCGAAGGCGACACGGCGTGGACTACTCATGCCGGAGCGCGCGCACGGGATCGACCCGCACCGCACGTCGCGCGGGCCAGGTGGCCGCCAGCGTCCCGAGTAGGACCGCGACTCCCAAAGCACCGACGGGCAGCCACCACGGAAACGGAAAGAGGTCGGCGAGCAAGGAGCGGCCGGTCTCCTTCTCGATGATGTTGCGCCCGATCGCCTCGATCGGATACGACAGCCCGACGCCGACCAGCCAGCCCACGAGCCATCCGCCCAAGCCGATCATGGAGCCTTCGAGCAGGAAGAGGCGCCTCAGGTCGCGATCCCGAGCGCCGAGCGCTTTAAGGATGCCGATCTCCTTGGTGCGCTCCAGCACGCTCATCGCGAGCGTGTTGACGATGCCGAGCGCTGCCACCAGCAGCGCCGTGAGTGAGAACAGGGCGACGAGAAGCGTGACCAGGGTCAGGAACGATTGGATCTCTTCCAAGACCTCGCCGGCATAGTTCGCTTGAAGACCGATCTCCTCGATGCTCTCGACCACGGACTTCGCGTTCTCGGCTTCGTCGACGACCAGGATCACACCCGGGAAGCCCAGCGCTCGATTGAGCTCGGCCTGGAAGTAGAGGCCCGAAGCGACCGGCGGCGCAGCGAAGATGTCCGCCTGCGACAGCGCGCTGCGCTCGAACACCGTGAGATCCTCTTCCTCCGGCTCGCCGACGATTCCCACGATGCGGAAGCTCTCCCCTTCCGAACGCACTCCGGCATCGTCGCTCGGTGGCTCGGGTTGCTTCTCGAAGCGCTGACGCAAGCCTTCGAGAGCTTGCCGCTCCGACTCCGTCAATCCGGGGATGTCGGACGGATCGGGCAAGCCGATCATCGAGGCGAGACCACCGCCTTCCTGACGCACGACGCGTGTTCGCAGCGTTCGGCCGACGACTTGTCGCAGCTCATCGGCATCGGTAATGCCCATTCGATAGAGCCAGAGCTCATGCAGGACGACCTCGTCGAGAGCATCGGGCTCAGGAGCTCGTCCGGCCACGAGCCGATCCGCCAAACGCTCTTGGGCACTCGCCAGCGCCATCAGCGTGCCTTCGCTCTCGCCGAGCCCGTCGACATCTAGCTGAAAGCGATCGATCACCAGCGGGTCGACGCGCTCGACGTGCTCGATCTTCTCCAGGTCGGCCACGCGGTCGGGCTGGATGCGCACCATTCCGTATGCACGTGGTCCTCCACGCCGCCGTTGGACCGCGCGCACGAGACGCGTTTGGAGCTCGCCCGCGACGTTCTTCTCGATGTCGGCGATCTCGCTCTCGCGCTGCTTCTTGTCGGGCCGCGAGTTTCCGGGGCGAACGAAGATCTGGCGAAGGCTCTCTCCTTGACTGAAGACGGCGGTCGCCTGACCGCGCAGACCTTGGCCGAGGGAGACGATCAACATCAAGGCGAGGGTGCCCACCATCACCCCCAGGATGGTCAGCACCGTACGCCCCTTGCGGCGAGCAAAGCCCGCGAAGGAGAAGGCCAACAGGTCGGACAGACTCACGACGCGACCCTCCCGTCGACGAGCCGAACGATGCGATCCGACGCCGAGGCGGCGAGGTCCTCGTCGTGGGTGACCAGGATCAGAGTCCGTGCGCCACCATCCTCCTGAGTCCCGAGCAGGAGCTCGATCACGGCGTCGGCCGTCACGCTGTCCAAGTTGCCGGTCGGCTCGTCGGCGAGGAGAATGCGCGGATCGCAAGCCAACGCCCTCGCCAACGCGACTCGCTGCTGCTCGCCACCCGATAGCTCGCTCGGGAGGTGATCGGCCCGCTGCCCCAGGTCGACGCGATCGAGGAGCGAGCGCGCTCGCCGGCGGCGCTCCGCCTTGGGGAGCCCTTCGAAGACGAGCGGCAGGGCCACGTTCGAGAGCGCATCCAGAGTGGGCACGAGGTTGAAGGACTGGAAGACCAGTCCCACCGTGCGGCGGCGGTACAAGGCGAGCCCGTCGCGATCGAGCGAGGAGATCGTCTGCCCGTCGACCTCGAGCGTGCCGCCATCGGGCTGATCGAGTCCGCCCAGCAAGTTGACGAGCGTGCTCTTCCCCGACCCCGACTTCCCCACGATGGCGATGACCTCGCCACCGTCCACCTCGAGGTCGACCCCCCCGAGCGCCACGACCCGAGAGTCCCCCCGGCCGTACGATTTCTCCAAACGGTGTGCGCGGATCATTCCTTCTCATCTCTTGACGGGCACGGCACCAACAGCGTCCTCGCAGGATACGAAACCGTCTGTCTCGGAGCGCGGGAAGAATCGAGCTCCGAAGACGCCCGTGACATCGACATCGCGGGGGGCCAGACCCGGGCCGGCAAGGGGGCGAACTCAACGAAGTTGACGCGGCTCGAAGACCTCGACTCGCTCGCCCGGCAGCAGACTCGACGTACTCGAGGTCGATCGACTTGTTTTCCGGCGGAGACGACACTCGCCAGTCGCAAGCCGCCAATTCTCCGCTTGACCCTGGAGTCGGCTACAGGGTGTAGACTGTCCCTCATGACCGCTCGAAGGGAGTCCCAGACGAAGGCGCTCACGCGCGGAGAAGTTGCCAAGCGATGCCGTGTCCACGCCGAGACCATTCGCTACTACGAGGAGCGAGGGCTCATCCCCAAGCCTCGGCGGAGCGCCGCGAACTACCGACTCTACGACGACGACAGCATCCAGCGTGTCCGCTTCGTCAAGCGTGCCCAGGAGCTGGGATTCACGCTCGAGGAGATCAAGGAGCTGCTCTCGCTGCGGGCCCGGCCCGGCGCCGGGTGCGCGGAGGTGCTGGAGCGAGCCGAGGCCAAGATCCAAAGCATCGACGAGAAGATCCGGACGCTGAAGGCCATGCGCCGCGCGCTCAGCCAGCTCATGTCCGAGTGCTCGGGGCGCGGGGGGATCTCGAAGTGCCCGATCCTGGAGGCGCTGGAAGACGACGAACGCTGACCCGATCCGCCGCGCGTGCGGGGATAGTCCCTGCCACGACGCGGTTCTGTTTCTGAAAGGAGCTGATCATGAAGAAGATGTGGTGGCTTGGAGCGCTCCTGGCGCTCCCCTTGGCGGTAGTGGGCCTCAATGCGGCCCAGCCGGAGCCGAGCGGATACATTTGCCCCCTCACCGGCGAGGAGCTGCCCTGTCCCGACTGCTGCCCCGCGAAGGGGAAGCAGGACGTCGCTGGATCGGCTTCAGCACCCCGGCGACGCGAACCGACGCCGGGGTGCTCCCGGCCCGCCCGGAGAAGAATCACATGGTGACCTCGGAACGACACGCCTGCCCCTCGTGCGGCGGCCTGGGCAAGGCCGTCAAGCCTGTCACGATCGAGTCTCTCGTCGTCCACGCGGCACGGGCGCGCGTGAGGCGAACGGACGGCTTCCGCTTCTGCGCCGAGCCATCCTGCGAGCTCGCCTACTTCCATCCGGCGACGGGCGCACGGATCGCGAAGAGCGAGGTGCGCGTCCGGATCGGGCAGAAGGCGACCGAAGCCCCGCGGCCCGTCTGCTACTGCTTCGAGCACACCGTCGAGGAGATCGAAGCCGAGGTCCTGGCGACCGGGATCTCCAAGGTCGCGGACGACATCACCCAGAAGTGCCGGCTGGGTCTCGACCACTGCGAGGAGACCAACCCACAGGGGTCTTGCTGCCTCGGCAACGTTCGCCGTGTGATGAAGGAAGCGCAGGAGGCCGGCGGGATGCGCCCCACGGTCCCTGCCACCGCCGGTGAATCGGAGAGCTGTTGCGTGGACGGCTCCGCCGAGCGCCCCGCCCCCCCGCCGGATCGATCGCGCAATACCGGGCTCTGGGCCACGACTGGGGCCGTCGTCTCGGCGATCCTCTCATCCGCCTGCTGCTGGCTGCCGCTGCTCCTGATCGCGTTCGGCGCCTCCGCCGCCGGGGTCGCCGGCTTTTTCGAGGCGTACCGTCCGTATCTGCTCGGCGCCACCGGCCTCCTCCTCACCAGCGGCTTCTACCTGGTCTACTTCCGCAAGGAGACGTGCGGTCCGGACGAAGCTTGTGCCGCGCCCAACCCGCGCCTCCAGCGCTTCAACGCGATCATGCTCTGGGTGGCGACGGCCGTCGTCCTCGCCTTCACGCTCTTCCCGAGCTACGTGGGGTACCTCCTCGGCGGCGGCACGCCGCCGACATCGGTCGCGGAACCGACCTCGGGCAACAGCCGTTTGTTCCAGATCGAGGGGATGACCTGCGAGGCGTGCGCCGTCACCCTCCGCGAGCAACTGGGCAAGGTGCCGGGGGTCGCCCGGGCCGAGGTGTCGTTCGAGACGAAGACTGCGCGCGTGTTCTTCGCCGAGGGGCAGGAGCCTCCCTCCGAAGAGGCCCTCCTCGCGGCCATCCAGGAAGCCGGCTACTCCGGTACACCCGTCGCGAACAGCCGCACGGTCCACATCGCAGTCACCGGCATGACGTGCGCGGGGTGCGCCAGCGGTCTGCAGGCCCGGTTGCAGGGCATCGCGGGAGTCGAGGACGCCCGCGTCGACTACGACTCTGGACGCGCCACGGTCCGCATCGCCCCCGGCGGATCGGTGGATCCCGTGGTCGCGGCCATCAAGGAGAGCGGGTTCCAGGCGAAGGTCCGGCGCGAGAAAGAGTGACGAACATGCTGAAGAAGCTCCACCTCGAGAAGCTCGCCTTCATCGGCGACATCGTGACCCTGCTCTACTGCCTCGGCTTCCGCTTCAATACCTCATCGACGAAGATGGGTCCGCGCCGTTTGCCCGCTCTTTCACCGGACTTCGCAACGGTCCAGTTGCGGCGCGAGGAGGGATCCCAAAAGCACATGGAGGGCTCGCACATGAAAGTAAGTGCATCCGCCCTCGCTGGCATGGCGGCGATCGTGCTGAGCCTCGGCTCTTGCAACGATGAGGCCGCCCTCGAGTCAACAGGACCTGCGGTCGCGCCGAGTGGGCCGATCCGCTTTCGGCTCGTGAGCGAGGTCGGTGGCGAGCGGCTCGAAAAGGCGGCCGCGGACGCCCTCGCCGAATGCCGCAGCGATCTCGAGCACTTGCTGGGTCTCGGCCCTCGATCCACGAGCTCGGAGCTCGAGATCGTACTGCTTTCCCGGGGCCAGCGCTGGCTCGCCGCCGAGGCTCGACTGCGCGCCTCGGCCCCTCACATCGCTCTCGACGATCCAGTCCTGGGTCTCACCGAATGGGCGGGCGGCCAAAGCTTGGTCTGCGTTCCCTTCCACTCGCCGCGCTACCTCGACTTGGTCGAGCTCCCCTGGGTCGTACGCGAGACGCTCGTGCACGAAGCATTTCACCTGGCCTTCATCACCTTCCATCCTCAGTGCCGAGACCTCCCCGTCTGGTTGCACGAAGGCGTCGCGTGGGCGATGGCCGACCGCGCGCTGCACCGCACGACCGGTGAGACACGATGCCATCTCTGCGCGCGGGGACTGGGCGTCCTTTCGGACGGGCGAGCGGAGATCCCGATGCCGAGCGTGCGGGAGACCCTCGAATACCAGACCGTCGCATCGACTCTTGCGGCAGGGATCATGATGCGCGTCGTGTTGGAGAGTGAACCCGGCGCCCATCGCGCCTCGGCGCCATCGGAGCCGCCGCGATCCCTGGTGCCGCTCTGCGAGTCCATGCTGGCTTTGCCGCCCGATGCACCGCTGGAAGCCTACGTCGCCGAGCTCCTCGACTTCGCTGGCATGACCGAGACCGAGCTCGGGCGGGCCATGGAAGAGCGACGCTCCAGGCTTCGCGCTCCCTGGCTCCTCCTCGAGGGCAACGCCCTCCTCGACTACCTCGATGATGCGATCATCCTGGGCCCACTCGGCTCGAACCTGGCCGCCGCCGTCTTGCGCTCTCCGTTGCGCGGTGAGCACACCCGGATCGATGCCTCCGTGGAGATCCTGGCGCCCACCGCATCCTGCAACGTCCAGGCGGGGTGGGGAAGCGGGGCGGCGGTGGCATTCAGTTGGCACGGTCCTGACCATTCGATGTTCTTCCAACAGCGCAATCCGCTGGACGGAGAGACCGACCGGTCCCTCCCGCTGCCCAATCTCCCCGGCCACCCCGGGCCGTGGGCGATGCCGTTGCCCTTTCGATTCTCCGTTTCACCGGAGCGGCTCATCATCGAGATGCAGTCCGGCGGCCGGTGGGTGTCGAAGGAGTTCCCACGCCTTCACGACCGTCCCTTGCACGAGCGCCGCGTCATGATCACGGCCGAGGGCGGACCGGTGCTGTTCAAGGATCTGCGCGTTCTCTCGCGCTGACGCTGGGCGAGCCAGGGTTTCGTCCCGCGACAGACTCGGGCGAGCTGACACGGCTGATCGACAATGAGAGCGGGTGTAGAGAAGAGTCCCGTCGAGGCTGAAGGCGATCCCGGTCACGGGGCCCGCGTGGGCTTCGACGTCGGGGAGCAACCGATTCGATCAGATCGCCGCCTCGAGCAGTGGCTCGCCTCCGGCGACTCAGGCGGCATCGTCCAGCTTGTTACCGAATCGATGATTTGACGCGGACCGAGCAGTGGCGAGCGCACGAACGTCGCCTTCTTAGCGTCTGCTTCGACCCGATCTCCATGCGCCTCGCCACGGTGGCGGACGACCAGCGCCTCCGCGTCTGGGATCTCTCCGCGTTTGGATAGGAGGCCGGTAGAACTCGACCCGTCGTCCCGCGGTCCTTCCGCGAACGTGGTTCGACCGACGGAGCTGGGTCAGTTTCCGATCACGGTCCCGCCCGGGAGGACCTCGAGCGTCAGGTTCTTGGTCAGCGTGACCGGCTCGGGATAGCTGGCTCCGGGGACGACGAGGAGCCGGCCGCCGGAGGTGGCGGCATCATGCGCCGCTTGAACGTGATAGTAGGGCCATTGCCTCAGGTCGCCCGCGTTGCCGAAGTCGCGGCCGATCCACAACGTGTTCGGAGCGTAGTCGGTCAGGTAGCCTCCGCCCCATCCGAACGTGTTGTCTTGTCCGGCCGGGCCCCAGTCTTGGAGGTGCTGACTCTGGCGAAGCAGGAGCCATGCGACGGCGAGG
This sequence comes from Planctomycetota bacterium, assembly GCA_029260795.1. Classification (GTDB taxonomy): domain Bacteria; phylum Planctomycetota; class OFTM77; order OFTM77; family OFTM77; genus OFTM77. Next base: position 60,262 of record JAJDCO010000078.1, read on the forward strand.
GAATCGAGCGCGGGATCCGCAGACCACAGAGCCGCCGCGGCGCCGACGACATTGGGTGTGGCGGCGCTGGTTCCCCAGAACGAGTTCATGCTGTAGGTCAGTATCCCATCGGGGCCGCAGAGATCCGGAAGGGTCATGCCCGAGTTGCTCGGGCCTCGGCTGCTGAAATCCTCGATGGCGGGAGTGGGATAGAGTGACCAGTGGACGGCACCGACCGAGATCACTCCCGGGTGAGTACAGTTGGCGGGAGTGGACGTCGACCCGGCCGCGACCGCGTGTTCGAGGAATCTCTGCGGATAGATGAACACCTCCATCTCGGTCGTGCCGCCAGCAAACCGGTAGACGGCCAGCTCAACGGTCTGGAGAGAGCCCGTGGTGTTTTGCCACTTGATCTCTTCGTACGTGTTTCCACCCGCGGTGCTGCTCTTGAGGACGTTCCCCTGATCGTCGTACAGGTAGAGGTCCAGATCGTAGGTGCCCCCGGCCGTGTCCCAGCTGAGAAAGGCGTCCAGCCAATCCCCGGGACCGACCCAGATGTCGATCGTCTCGTCTCGTGCTGACCATTGATGCCATTGGTCGCCGTCGGAGCCCGGGTCGAAGTTGCCTTGCCAGTGGGCATCGGCGGAGTTGCCTGCGGCTGAGACGAAGAGAATCCCGGCGTCGGCGGCACTGGCGGCCGCCTGACAGATCGGTCCGGAGTCGTCCACCCAGCCGTAGTTGAACCAACCCAACGAGTGCGAGATGATGTCGACCCCACTCGCGATCGCATCACTGACCACAGCACCCACGTCCGCCGCGCTGTCGATCCGATACAGTCGCCACGTCGCCTGGGGCGCGTGATCGTAAGCCGTCTCGACGCACGCAGTCCCATGAGTCGTGCCCCACTCGAAAGGATCCGGGGTGTAGTTGATCAGAGTCGTCTGGCTCAGCGACGGAGCGTCTCCGTTATTGCGGGCGCCGCTGAGGTCGTTGTAGCCTCCGTCGATGATGGCGATGGTGATGTTGGCTCCGGCCGCCCCGCTGTCTCGGTAGCTGGCGGAATTCATCACCGCCGGTCCCTGTCCCGTGACATCATTCAGGGCCGGACGCTGGGCGCGATTCATGAAGAAGCCGTCGGGGAGCGCCGCGGCCATCTCCCGCAAGCGCTCGACGGGTATCCACGCGTCCGTCAGATTCGCGAAGGCCCGGTCGAAGCGCCCTTCGAATCGTTGGACGAAGTCACGTCCGATCGGGGCGGATCCGTGTGGTGCGACGATCTCGACATGGGCCCTGCCGACGTCGTCAACGACGACGCCCGCCAAGGACAGCGAGCTCCGCCGCTCCTCGGGAGTGAGGCCGGGCCGGGCGAGCACACTCGTGGCGTCGATGAGGATCGATCCGAGCCGGAGCGTCTTGTCACCGACAGGCGGTGATTCCCTGAGGTCTTGGGCAATCGCGAGATCGGGAGCGACGAGGCTGACCAGCAACCACGAAGTCCACAGGAAGGACGCCATGCCCCAGAAGGGCGCCGTGGGTCGTTCTCGCCCTGATCGGACCATGTCCATCTCCTCGGAGGCCATCCCTACCGCCCTACAGCCGCGAGCGACCCACACTCTCTCAGTGTTTGATTGAAGCGAGGCCGATCTCCTCCCGGTAACGCGTCAACGAGCCGCACGAGACCTCACCCAAGATGTCGTTTTCTCGTCCTTCCGAACCACTCGGGGGCGTTCGACCTGACCAGCGAGTGCTTGATCCCGCAATCCCGAGTGTCCGCGGACCTCGTCGAATCCAGAAAAACGTTCTTCGCGGCCGGCTTCACCGCACAACGGCGCTGCTCCCACAGCGCCAATCGCGCTTCCGACAGGAGCTCGAGACCGACGACCGACTCTTCGTCGAAGCCCCCGTCGCCCCGACTTCGATACACTCGCCGTGAGCCGTCCGGAAGGACCGCGATCGCGTCGCGCCGTCCGTCGCCGTCGACGTCTCGCCACTCGTAAGTCGGCACGGGCGCGGGCGTCTCGAGCGTCTCGCGTTGCGGCGTCTCATCGCCCACCGCAGGTGCCGTCGGGGATTCCTGCGCCCGAAGGCTCGCCGGTCTCACCTCGACGATCAGGGCCAGGCCAATCAGAAGACTCACCATCAGGCATCTCGGAATCATACTCTCGCTCCTTCTCCGGACCAGTGCTTCGAGCCCATCCACTCGGTCGCCCCGATCAGCTTCGAGTGACGGCGGAATGACGCTCACCGCTCCAGATCGCGGATTCCCGGGAGCCGGATGGTCACGAAAAGCACTCGCCGCAGCTAGAGCATCACGACGGAACGCGTGCAGGCTCCGTCTCCGAAGACGTGTCCGCGGGCCCCGAACTTTCGCGATCCTTGCGATGTCCGACACTCTCGGGAGGCACGCCCTCGCGTCGAGTCAACCCTGCACCGACAGGCCCCGCGGCGAGCATCCTGAACGCCGGCGGAACGATCGGTTGGAGATTCCAGGACCGATTCGAGGTCGTCTTCGATCACTACCGAGAGCGCATCGGCTTCCGAGTGCGTTGACCCGATCTCCAAGCTCCCTACCCCCATTCCAAGCTCGACGTCAGCTCACTGATGGCGCCGAGCCGCACCCCGGTGCTGGACGAGCTCTCGGCGATCCGGATCGCCGGCACACCGCGGCTGTTCGGGGAGGCCGCCTGCGATCCACACTCGCGCACTCGAGCGCAAGCAAGCTTGCCATCGCCCGCTCTTCGAGGTGATTGATCCAGGGCCCTTTCCGAGGTACGACCAGTTCGTTTTGGAGCAGGAGATCTGCCGATCGGGAAGCCGTTCCGGAGCATCGGCTGGATCAAGGCTTTGCGGGAGCTCCAGATCCTCGCCGTTCGACGAGGACACGACGGTCGTGGAGTGGGTGCCAAGCTGGAACGTCCTCTTGGAGTCGCCATGGGCAAGAAGCGAATGGACGATTGGGAGCAGGCGATCGAAGCTGCGCTGGCACCCGGTGTCTTCATCGGCTACCGCGCGAGCACCGGCTTCGTCTCAGACCTCGAGTCCGTCCGTACGGAGATCGCACGGTTGATCGAAACGACGGCCGGAGCGAAGCGCGCGATCGCGCTGTTCGAGACGTTCATCGCCGGCTGCATCGAAAAGACCCAGGAGCTCGACGACTCCGGTGGCAGCCTCGGGCTATTCGTCGAGGATCTGTTCTGCGACTGGATCCGCGCTCGCCAAGCGGCGAACGAGGATCCGACCGAGACCGCGCGTGTGCTCCTCTCCTGGATGGAAGACGACCACTCCGGTTACTGCTTTGGTCTGGAGAAGCCGGCTGTTCGGGTGTTCGACCGGGCGGGGCTCACGGCCTTCGAGCGCGCGGTCCGGGAGAGTCCTGAGGACGGCGCTCGAAAGGACACCACCCACCGGCGGAAGATCGAGATCCTCAAGACGATCTACGAAAAGCGCGCGGATGTCGCTGCATACTCGGCGCTCTGCGAGTCGGAGGGAAGCCTCGCGCCGCGGGACTGCGAGACACTCGCCAAGATG